>BOKZ01000001.1 GCA_016861245.1 Patescibacteria group bacterium
TCGGCAAGTGGGGTGAAATATCTTCAGTTTTTCTTTAGCGGCAAATCACTATTCCGAGCTCTCACCATCTCCAATCATTTTCAGCGACTCAAGCTGAGGAAGTTTCTCGTTCCCGACTATCCCCTGAAGATCACCGTACATACCATAAGTGTTATCAACAATCGCACGAATACTTTTTTCTTCCTTTGCCCACTTACTAGCAAACCATCTCTTTTCTCTTTCGAGTTCTTGCTGTCTCTCACTAAACGCCTCAACGATAGCTTCTACGCGGTGTTGAAAATCTGTACTCGTTAGGTAATTATACAAAACTTCCATTTTCTCATTCTTGCCTTCACTCGCTTTTCGCGCATGAAAAACTTGACCAATATTCATGCGCAAACTTTGTGCGAGTGGGATAAGGCAATCACGACAAGTTATCCATACGCCATTTTGAAATGAAAAGGTCGTAATATTTTTTGGAAGATCAACAGACACTAGAACAGCGATCTGAGCTTTCGTGGAACGCTGATCTTCTCTTAGCTTCGTGAGCCACGCATCACTCCATCGAGCGTTTTTTGATTCCCATAAGATCGTTCCACACTTATTACCATACTTATCACAAACTTCTTGAATAAGATCTGCCCCTCTCACTCCTTTTGCAACTGGTGTAATTAAATCCGCCGTAAATGTGGATTTTAATATTTCTTCAAGCTCCAGCTCCAACACTTCCCCTTGGTTTTGCTGAGACCCTTGTTCAATTTTGCGCTTTAGTTCCTCGACTTGTTTTTTAAGATCAGCGTTTTGTTTATCTTTTTCTAAGTCTTTTAGCCGGTGTTCATCATCAGCTTCCTTCTTTGCTTTTTGGGTCGCTTTCTCCTCTATTTCGACTGTCTTTTTTGACCACTCAACATTAATCCTGTCTTTTTCGTACTTAAGTTCCCGTATTTCTTTTAGCGATTCGGATAGCTCGGTGAGTAGTTTTTGGTTGCGATCTTTTTCGGCAACACTATCCTCTTCAAACTTTTTAAGTTTCAGCTCGAATTCTCTTGTCTTTTTGCTGGCAGCTCTCTCTTCTGCTTCCGCGACAGCTTTGTCTAGTTCGTCTTTGTTTTTCTTTCGCTCCTCAATTAACACCTGACTCTCGATTTCTTGGCGTAATGCCTGAGTAACCTCAAGCTCGTTCCCGCACTTAGTACATTTGATCGTATTGATCATGTCGCCGCCTTTCTTTTAACTATATTTGAGACCGCCTCCGCGCTTTGTTATGTTTGTGCTAGTGACGTGTTCGGTCTACTAGAATGTAACCCTGGCCAGCCTTAGGAGTCGGTGGGAACGGTTCACCGTCGGTGACGGTCCGTTCTTCACCGGTTTCTCCGCCTCGCGGTCCTACAATTTCGTATTGTCCGGAGTCTTCGGCAATTTGGCCGGGTCTGAATCTCTGTTTTCCCATTGGGTGTCCTTTCAGAATTTCCAAAGCAAGTTCGACGACTTCTTGCCCGCTGCTTTGCAGCGAGTGGTCAACCGCTCCGCAACACACAAGGCGGAGACGGTCTCGAAGGAGTCAAAAGTGCTGTTGACACGTTCAGGAGCAAAGATATACATTAAAAATATCGAAAATAAATCGAAAATCAAGAGGGGCAAGATATGATAACCAAGCGACAGAAGGAGGTTCTCGACTTTATTAAGGACTTTAGCGACGAGCTGGGTTACGCACCCTCCCTAGAAGAGATAAAGCATCACCTTAATCTTTCCTCTGTTTCTACGGCCCATCATCATGTGAAGTCGCTTGAAGAGCTGGGATATCTAAAAAAAGAAAATAACCAACCACGTGCAATTAGTGTCGCGGACGAGAGCTCTCTTGTTAATATCCCCTTACTAGGGAAAATCGCTGCAGGTCAACCGATCGAAGCTGTTCAGGAACGAGAAACAATTGCGGTACCTAAAACCAAGCTTCCTCGAGGTTCGCAAGTTTACGCTCTTCGGGTTGTTGGACACAGTATGATTGATGAAAACATTCGAGATGGTGACATTATTTTGGTAAAGCAACAATCGACTGCAACAAATGGAGAAAAGGTAGTTGCACTAATCGATAATAGCGCGGTCACGCTGAAAACATTTTTTAAAGAACAAGGACAGGTGCGCCTACAACCCGCAAATAAAAATTACGAACCAATAATTATTAAAGGCGAGCAGAAAGATCTAGCTATACAGGGGGTGGTGCTAGATATTATTCAGAACGAAATAATCTCACCACAAATTCTCGAGAAGTATGAACCAGAGAAAGTGGCTTATAAACATCAATCCATCCCAATAGACACGTTGATCTGTGGCGATGCTATCGAAGAGCTTAAAAAGCTACCAAATAACTCTATCGACTTAGTTATCGCTGACCCTCCATACTGGAAGGTTGTAAACGAGAAATGGGATTATCAGTGGAGAACCGAAGCTGACTACATTTATTGGATGAAGCAATGGATTAAGGAGATTTCGCGAGTAATTAAAAAAACAGGGTCTCTCTATCTATTCGGTTATTTTAGAATTCTTTCTTATCTACTACCGGAAATTGAGAGTGAAAACTTTGCTCTCCGTCAACAAATAATAATTAATAAAGGTATTAAGTCGGTGAGTGGGCGTGCAACAAAAAATTATAAGATGTTTCCTAACGTCACTGAGAGTATTTTATTCTTTAACTATTTCTTTCAGCCCGAAATTAAGCAGTTCTTACTGAAAAAACAGAGAGAAAGTGGACTTAGCGCTAAGCAGATAAATGATGCTATGGGAGTTAAAAGCAATGGTGGGGGGTTATGGTCGCTATACACCGGTGAAAATATCTTGGCACAGGTTCCAACGCGTGAACAATGGGAAAAACTGGAAAAAATTTTAAACTTTAAAAAGCCCTACTCAGAGGTAAATTTCATTTTTAATGCCCAAATGGGCTTCACCGATGTGTGGGACGATATAGATTTCTATAAAGAGAAACGTTTTCATCCCACACAGAAACCTCTCAAACTTATTGAGCGCATTATTAAAGCGAGTAGTAATGAGGGGATGATAGTACTTGACCCTTTCCTTGGCGCCGGCTCAACTGCCATAGCGTGTGCAAATTTGGGAAGGCACTATATCGGGATTGATATTGACGAAAAATATATTGGAATATCTAAACAAAGAATTAGTGAGCAACAGAATAAACTTAAGCTATTTTAATGGGCTCTTCTTCTGTATCTATTTGCTGACTGAGAAATCTTATCTGTATTCCTGAGGGGCAGGTATGATCGCAATGTCTCATTTACCCCGATTAACATTTCACGCTGCTCTGCGGTCGTTGCTTTTTTAAATTTACTCAAGTTAGCCCTAAATGCCGGCTTAACAACTTGCGCGATCTCATCTTCCCTAGCTTTTCTCAACACCTGAGTAAGCTCGCTATCTTTCAAAATCTCCGTCGGCATTAGAACAGAAGGCAGAGACGACCTATCTTTATCGGGTTCAACGAAGTGCAGTACCTCAATCTCTGGCAGAGAGTTTGCATTTCGAATCATGCAAGTGAGAGTTGGGATTGGGTTACAAATATAGAATTGATATTGGTATGGCCAGAAGTTTTTTGGCGCCGGAGACTTTGCCTGATTCTGCTTCTTATGGGCAAGATATATGTTATTGTAATAATTCGTCATTAACTCGGTAAATCGGTAATTACGATTACTTTCCGGCCAAATTTCGAATGCTTGAAAACGAAGCGTACTATAGTCTCCATCATTGAAATTTGGATAGTCACCAATAATAAGCAATACTCGCTTTACCTCATGTACTAAAGTTTCTAGCTCGGCTTCGCTTCGAATGCTGAATAGCCACTTCGAATCATTTTTCCTTACGATTTCCGTTGACCCACAGCTAGAACAATCATTTTCTAGTCTAGCTACTGGTCCCCCGCAATTTCTACAAACATCTAGTTGATCAATGCGGGAGCATGACTTAACTTCCGTTCCGTCTATTAGGTCATTACCCCTTGCTCCGGTTCTCTCGCCTTCCATGCCAGTGATCAATGATGCTAAATGCTGCCCAGGGTAACCAATTTTAATATTTGGAGTTTGCTTTGTTATTGATGCCCATTTTATTGCATTAATTCTTGGCTGAAGTACCAGCTCCGTTAGTAGCTGGTTAATCTGTTTTATATTATCAGTTATCGTAATGAGCTCTTTTCTTGGGTGCATATTAGTCCACGAGGTCCTTTGGCGATAAGTTTAACGCCCTGGAAATCCTCTCTATATTTTCAAGTGTTATATTCTTCTCCGCCCGTTCAATCATCCCAATATACGTTCGGTGGACTCCGGCTTTTTCAGCCAGTTCTTCCTGCGAGAGATTCTGCTTGACTCTTTCTTCTCGGACACGTTTTCCGAATTTGATTAGGATATTTTCTTCCATTTAACTGATTGGAGTATATGCAGTTGCTAACTATAGTTCTACATACTACAGTTAGCATATGGACAGCATATTTCAGAAAATCAAGAAAAAGTTTGCTTTTGACCGAATGAAGTTTGAGCCGATGGTTTTTCCGGTTCTTTGGCGGTTTAATTTCACCCCACTTGCCGAAACGCGAGCGCGGGCGCACTCCGTCTCCCCCACACCCCCGCCGGTGCGCCCGCGCGAGCGGACAGGTTCAGCCCTTCAACTCTGTTCGAATTTTTTCGTACAATGTCTGCCAAGCAGGAAACGGCTCGCCCGCTTCGCGGGCTCGCCAACCTTTTTCCGGTTCGAAAGCAACGATTTTAGCTCTGTTTTGCGAAGCAAAAAGCCAAAAGCAAACTTTTTCTACCCATGAGATATTTTCTTTATGCTCGTAAATCGTCCGACTCGGAAGAAAGGCAGATTTTGTCAATCGAAGCGCAACTTTCCGAACTCAAAGAATTTGCCGCCAAAGAAAAACTGGAAATCATTGCCTCCTTTGAGGAGGCGAAAACCGCCAAAGAACCGGGGCGAATGAAATTCGCCGAAATGTTGGATCGCATGGAGCATGGAGAAGCGGAAGGTATTTTGGCTTGGCATCCAGATCGGCTCGCCCGTAATTCCGTTGACGGTGGACGAATCATCTACCTTCTCGATATCGGCAAGATCGAAAACCTGAAATTCCCGACCTTCTGGTTTGACAATACGCCGCAAGGAAAATTTATGCTCAATCTCGCTTTCGGTCAAAGCAAATACTACGTCGATAATTTAAGCGAGAATGTCAAACGAGGTATCCGCCAAAAATTGCGTGAGGGAACTTTTCCCCGGGGCGCGCCAACAGGCTACGTCAACAACCTGCGCACCAAAAAGATAGACGTAGACCCCCATCAAGCTCCACTCATTGCAAAAGTCTTCGAGCTTTACGCCTCCGGTGAACATACCCTGATTTCGATTCAGCAATTTTTGGCAAGGTCGGGAATTCGCAGCAATCGAGGGTTCGTCCTCTCAATTTCCAGTGTCCAGTCAATTCTGAAAAATCCTTTCTACTACGGCCAGTTTTGGTTTACGGGCGAGTTGCATCAAGGCAATCACGAGCCAATTATTCCCAAGAAACTTTTTGACAAAGTTCAACAAGTAATGAGCAACCGTGGCAAGAAAAATCGCCGACGCAAACACGAATTTGTTTTTTCCGGTTTTCTCAAATGTGGGAGTTGCGGTTGCGCCATTACTGCCGAGCAACAGAAAGGACACAACTACTACCGTTGCACCAAGAAAAAGCAGCCATGTAACGAGAAATATGTTCGCGAAGAAACACTTGTTGAACTTTGCCGAAACATCTTGCGAAAAGTTTCTTTGCCGAGGAGTTGGGCAGATAAAATGTTGACGCGGCTAGATCAAGAGAAAGTTGAGGCCAACTCCGCGGCAGAACCCTTTGCCCAAAATCTCTTGCTTCAAAAAGTCGAAATTGATCGGAAACTAGACAAGTTGTTGGACTTGCACATCGACGGATCGGTTTCGTCAGATGACTACCGCAATAAGAAACAAAAACTGCTTGACGAAAGAGCCGAACTTCAGCAACAAATTGATGATTTTGGGCAAAGAAAAAATAATTGGCTCGAACCGATGCGGGAAATTATTTTGCAGAGTCGCCAAGCCAAAACTCTGGAAAAATCCGATAACATTTCCGAAATTCGAGAATTTCTAAAAACCATCGGCTCGAACTTCATTCTTCGAGCTAAAACCGTTGCTTTCGAACCGGAAAAAGGTTGGCGAGCCCGCGAAGCGGGCGAGCCGTTTCCTGCTTGGCAGGGGTGACAGGATTCGAACCTGCGACACACGGTTTTGGAGACCGTTGCTCTACCAACTGAGCTACACCCCTAAACGACTTCCCAATTTTACCAGGGGAATCGCTATGCGTCGACGAGTTATTTTGTTTCTTTGTGTGCCGTAACTTTGCGGCAACGATCACAGAATTTTTTGAGTTCTAAACGAACAGTCGTGTTCGTCTTATTCTTTTCTGTGTAATAATTCCGTTCTTTGCAGACGGTGCATTCAAGATTAATTTGTTCTCGGGTCTTTTTCTTTGCCATTGTTTCGTTATTCTACCTTATTTTTTCTGATTTGTTGAGACTCTTTCAGAGCCGTCTTCGGGGATACATCCAACGGTGTAATCCCCTAGTCGTCTCCTCCAGAGCCGTCTTCGGGGATTGAACCCGAGACCCCTTCCTTACCATGGAAGTGCTCTACCACTGAGCTAAGACGGCAGTGCTGGGTGTAGGAGTCATCGGCTAACGCCTCAGAAAGCTCCCTCACTTCGCTCGGTCGCTATCGCACCTGCTGCTTGCGCAGTCGGTTCGACGAAAACCTAATATTGTTCAAATTTGGCCGTTGGCCACACTTGAACAGTGCTGGGTGTAGGAGTCGAACCTACGAAGCCACGAGGGCGTCTGATTTACAGTCAGATGCGTTTGACCACTTCGCTAACCCAGCATAATAATGTGCAGAGCGGTTGCTCTTCGAGCCACCTGTCGGATTTGAACCGACGACCTGCTGTTTACAAAACAGCTGCTCTGCCGCTGAGCTAAGGTGGCGTAACCACAAAATTTTACCATCTGTGGCAACGATTATCCAGATAATCGACGATCTATTTACCGTCCAGAAGTTGTTCGAGTAACTGCCGGTACTTCGGCGTAACTGGGTCGAGACTAATTGCTTCACGAACACTCATAATTGCTCGTTGAACGTCTTTATTACCCCAGTACGCCAATGCCAGATTGTAATGTCTACTCGGGTTGTAGCGATCGAGCTTAGCAGCAACCTTTAATGACTCGATCGCGTCAGAGTGATTTTTTTGTTGCAAATAGAGTAGCCCCAACCGAGCATAAATCTTCGGATCACTCGGGTGATTCGCCGCGGCTTTCAAGAAGAACTGTTCCGCTTGCTGTAATTTACCTGCTTTTAGTAGTGAGTCGCCGTGCTCGTATTGGTTTGGTAGGTCGTGTTTCGATTCGGGTGATTCTTCGCTCCAGAATCCCTGCTCAGAATGAATTTCGTTCCCTGAAGCGCGTTCACGAACGAGTCGCTGTCGGATGCCGCTACCTAATTTGCTTATCGAACTCGCACCAGAGCTACGCCGTTTTAGCCAAGAAAAAGCCGTGCGGATAACTGACGGAAAACGGTCAAGCATATGGTACTTACGCGCCAAAAGAATAATAAAGAGCGCTAAAGCTGAGAAAAAAATAATTTCTGCAATCATTATTGATTATTCTGTACCTGATACTACCTGCCAACGCAAGAGAAACCAATCTATTGTTAGTTTAACGTTGCAATTTAGCGACAATCGTTGGATCGCTGAAGTTAGCAGCGACAGCTTTTCCGGATTGATTTTCTCTGAAGAAAGCTCTTCTCGTTCAATTGCAGTTAATATCTCGATTGCCTTCTCCCGAGTCGCTCCCTCAAGATCCTCGATCTTATAACTTGCCCCTGTTGCCATCGGAGCAACGGATCTACTAGATCGGTGCAATCGAGAACGCACGGTTGCGAGTAAGCGGTCGGGGTTACGGGTTTGTACAATAATAACTAGGTGTGTGGGCGGTTCTTCGATAACCTTTAAGAGCGTCGTTTGAATAATTGCTGAGAGCTGATCGGCGTTCGGAATAAGTAGCAACCGATGTAACCCGAACGATCGCTCTGTAATTATTCGCAATAGATCGCGTACTTCCTTAACGGTTATTTCCGGCGCAAGTGTCGATCGATCGATATGCGACGTCTGTTCGACGAAACTACTAATACTCTCAAGGCTTTCTACGAGATACGAGTTGCCTGGCTTAAATTGCGTATCCATAGTGCAGACATTGTACCGCCAGTTCACCAGAGGGCAAGAAATTGCGAGTAGACGTAGTAACTGGTAAAGTGAAGAAAATGTTTGAAGACAAAACACTAAAGTGTAAAGAATGCGGGAAAGACTTTATTTGGACTGCCGGTGAGCAAGAGTTTTTCTCACAAAAGGGATTTAAAAATCGACCAACGCGCTGCAAAGACTGTCGCAAAGTGAATCGCGCCAAAGTCGAGTCCGAATACTTCAAGATCACTTGCTCGTCGTGCAAACAAATCGGTGAAGCGCTGTTTAAACCGTCTAATCCTGACGCCGAAATTTTCTGCAAGAATTGCTTTGAGGAGCGATTCCTTAGCAAAAAAGCTTAATTTATTTTGAGAGCTTCGCTACGGTGCGTCGGCAGCGATTACAAATTACGATACCGTTCCAGTTCTGAACGTTTGGGTGAACGAGCCGCTTTGTCTTGTGTTGCGACTTCGGACGATTAAAGCCGTACTGCGTTGTCTTTCCGCACAGTTGGCACATGAGAATCGTTGGATTTTTGATCATTAGTTAGTAAATATTACCTGTTGACGACAAATATTTCAAGCCACAAATCACTCAAATACAACTCTTGTATTCTCGGGTATACTACGCTCATGGATATTTCTACCGCGCTCGGCTCACAGTTACTGCTCGGACTGTTTATTATCTTTATTGTTTTATTTAGCTTAACGATTCACGAATTTGCGCACGCGTTTGTCGCGAACCTGTTTGGTGATCCAACAGCAAAACTAGAGGGTCGCTTGTCGCTTAATCCGCTGCGACACTGGGATCCGATCGGAACGACATTGCTTGTTGGTTTACTTCTAATACGGATGGTCGGTGTTTCAGTACCGGTGTTCGGCTGGGGCAAGCCTGTGCCGGTTGACGAGCGTAACTTCGAAAACCCCAAGACGTACGGCCTCCAAACCGCGTTGGCTGGTCCGATGAGTAACTTTGTATTGGCCGTTGTATTGGCGATCGGTATCCGCTTTCTGCCAATATCTCAAACGATTAGCTCTCTTCTAGAGATCGCTGTATATCTAAATATTTTTCTGATGTTTTTCAATCTATTACCGATCCCGCCACTAGATGGCTCAAGGATTTTGCGACTATTTCTACCCGAGCAGACGTACTTCGCGCTCGCTAATAATCCTTTTCTATTTTTTGGCATTTTCTTCTTAGTGCTTTACTACCTGCTCGATTACTTGGTTATTTACAGCCAGCAACTAACAATTTTGCTAATCGGCGGCTAGTAGACTTGCACAACTTCGCTTTGAAGTTATTATGTGGCTAGTCTTACAGGGGAAGACAATTGGTCCTCAAACATTTATCGATGCTTTCCACCCTCTGGGCGGTCGCGCCAACGGCGTGGTCGATCCGGACTCGTCGGGACGAGTCGGTAGGAAACCCACTTGCTCACCGTAACTATTCGCTGGAACACTGGCGACTAGTCGAACACGAGCGCATAAGTTGGGTGCCAATTTGTCTGAACCTGTGAGGCAGACTAAATGAATATTGTTCGATACCCCATCACAAACGGAGTTTGGGCAGGTTCGATCTTCGGTCAGAGTACGGTTTTTTCGTTCGGCGAAAAAACCGTGTCGTTATCTGCGTTATTTGAGTCTCCAGATCAAGAACCATACCACTTAAAAGGGCTTGAGAAAGCCTGGGAAGCAGCAACGAGCGCTGCGTTTATTAATCGCTCATTACCTGGCGAAGAGCTGATTGAGAAGATACTAACAGCGATTAACGCAACAATTAAAGAATCATCTATCTCGTTACAAGGAGCAGTACTAGTAACAGAAGAACTAAAAGTACATTTCTCAACAGTTGGTGAGAGTGAAGTAATTCTATCAGATGGCAACTCGACCTCGTGTGTTTCAGCCATCCAGCGCGGACAAGAATTTACAGCCGTTACTAGCGGCGAAGTCGAACCCGGAGATCTGCTAATACTCTCTCCGTCGTTTCTAGCTCCTGAGCTAAGGAAGCGAACAAGATTAACGCCCGAGATATTTGAAGAACTTTGTTTAAATGAAAAAACATTAGTACTAACCGCTTCGAGTACAGAGCCACAAACCCCGAACGAGTTCGACGAAAGTGAGGATCGTCACGCAACACGGACGCAACAAACCGTAGCCGAGCGCGCAGCAAAGATTACTAGCAATATCTTGACAGCGTTAAAAAGTGTTCGATTACCAAAACTGCCTAAGCTGCGCTTGAAGCTGCCAAAGAAGTTGCCAAAATTTAAGTTTCGCATCAGTTCGCTTTCTCGCCCGGTTACAATTATCGCTGTCCTGATATTTGTGGGGGGAATTTACTTTGCCGGAACGGTGCTATCGGAACGGTTCAAGATCGCTCGACAAGCAGAGCAACCACCGAAAACGCTGTTAACACTTCTTCAGCAGACCGCTACCGCCGACACGGTCGCATTCTTAACAACGGAATTCGAATTTTCGAAATATCAATCTTTAACCGAGTCTGAAAAATCTACTTTTCATGAAACCTTGCAGCAACGTTCGATCGAGCCGCTGACAGCAACAGTCCAGCAAGCGTTGCCGGAAAAAATACTAGACGTATCATCACTTGGTTCGAATCTGTATATTCTCGACGCTAGCGGGCAGTTATGGCGCTACGATACGACGCTACGTAAAGTTGAGCAATCTGGTTTAATCGTTGAGCCACAACGAGTACTAGCGTTAAAGGAAGATCGAATTCTTGTTACCGATAAGGCCGGAAACATTTGGTTGTACGACGGGGCGGCCACACAACCAATTAGCTTGCCACTACCTCAATCGCTATCAAGTGGTACGAAGCTAGTCACCAAATATAATAATAATATTTACATCTACAACAGTCAGACAAAGGTGATTTCCAGAATTAGCGGTTTTGATCGCGACATTATTAACCCAAGCACGTACGCTAATACTGAAACCTTAGGGTTCGGACTGCTTCGAGATTTGTGGATCATCGGTGATGCCGTAGCGCTTGATACTAGCGGTAAAATTAAAATTTTCTCGCGCAATGTTACTAGTAAAGAAGTAACGGCTGCCGCCTCCGAAACTGCCCGGATAATTTCGAGCGCTACCGGATCTATTCATCTTAACGGGCGGTTCATGACTACGTACTCGCCCGAACTTACAGTCACTAAAACGAGCTTTCTCCTAACACCCGAAACACCAGAAGTGCCGGTGCTGCAAAGTGATACCGTGACAGTAGTCGGAGCCGGTAATACATTATACCGACTAGGAAATTAGTTTTCGGTTCCCGATCGAACCATTCGCGAAGGCGCGCTAATTCCAATTAAATCCAAAGTTTTCTTTATGGTGATACTTGTCGCTTTAAGAATTGCTAATCGCGACTGCGCAACTTCTGGGCTCTCTCCTTGAACTCGTAGCTGTTCGTAAAATGCGTGTAAGTCGGTGGCAAGCGCGCTCGCGTAGTGGGTTAGCTTGTGTACTTGTAAGTCGCCGGCGATTTCGGCTACAAGATCGGGAAATTGAATTAAGCGCAACAAGAGCTTGCGCTCGATCGGATGAGTAATAGTAATTTTCTCAGGAATAATAAATTCTTCTTCCTTTGAGAACTGTCGGAAGATCGAACTGATACGGGCGTAGGCGTATTGAATGTAGTAGACGGGATTCTGTGCTGAGGTTGAAGTGGCGACGTCGAAGTTAAAATCGAGGTGAGTATCGACGCTTTTATTAAGAAAGAAGAAGCGCGCGACATCCGGCCCGACTTTATCGATAACTTCATCGAGCGGAACGTACGTACCAGCTCGCTTCGACATTTTTACTTCTTGCCCATGTTCGAACAGACGAACGATCTGGGTGATAACCCAATCAACTTTACCGCCCCACATATAGTGATCACGTAATACGCCCTCGATGATCATATTCATTTGCCGCGAGTACACAAAGTGGTCAGCGCCGAGCACATTAATTAAACGATGATAACCGCGTTGAAGTTTATAACTATGGTAAGCGATATCTGAGGCAAAATACGTCTCACGACCGTCGCTTCGCACAAGAACGCGGTCTTCGCTATCACCAAATTTAGTTGTTGAAAGCCACGTCGCGCCGTCGGCATCGTACGTTAGACCACGAGCTTTAAGCAGCTCAAACGTCTTTTTGTAGACGCCGGTTTGATACAGCGATTTTTCTGAGAAGAACTGATGGAAGTCGATCCCGATCTCTTTTAGTATCGGTTTGATCATCTGCTCCATAATTATAAAACCGGCTTGCTCCCCCGCATCTGGCTCGGTTTTTTCTTTCACCTTCTTTCGCAGCTCGTCGATGTAGGCGCCGCTATACTGTCGCTCTGGATCCTCAGGGTGCAAGATTGCGTGACCAAGATTTTCCAACTGGGTACCACGATCGTTAACGTAGTATTCGCGCATCACCGTACAACCGTAAAGCTCAAGAACCCGTGCGATCGCCTCACCGACGAACGCGCCACGACCATTGGCGAGCGTTAAAGGACCAGTCGGGTTAGCAGATACAAACTCGATCAACACGCGAGTCTCTTTACCGAAGTCGCTTCGACCGAACGACTCGGGCGATTTAATAATCGACGCCACCATCTCCAACAAGTATTCATCGGTTACGGTAAAGTTAATAAACCCTGGCGTAGCGACAGAAATATTTTTAAATACCTCTGACTGCTCCATTTGTGTGACGATTTTTTGAGCAAGTGCGACTGGGTTTTCGTTAAGATCCTTACTGGCAACTAAAGCAATATTCGTGGAAAAGTCGCCGAACATCGCTCGTTTTGCCGGTTCAACAACAAAAGGAGGCGGCTCTTGAGAGACGATTTTTTTGAACGACTGCCTAATCAATTGATGGACTTGTCCTAAAACCATAAAAATTCTGCTGGCCTGGTAAGAAAATTATACTACGTTTCGAGTTTTGCAAGAATTACCGACCGATAACGTAATTATACAACTTTTCAGGTGTGTCTACAGTATTGCCGTTTCTACAGCCGTCGTAGTGCGTGCCGCCGAACGTAGTTTCCCAAGTATTGCCTAACCGGCAGCGATTCGTGTTTTCGTCTGCTGATAACGAACGCTCTAAACTAGCGGTAATTCGATAATGCTTACCAGACAGTCCTGTCGCTGATGAGATGTTGTAATAGTAAGGGTTCGATTGCGGATCGGTCGGAATAGCGGATAAATAGTAATCGAAGCCGTTGCAGTCGTCGGGCAGTGCCGACAAGCTGTCGACCGTTTTCCAGTCCCAACGACCGGTACCATTTTTTGCTTCTCTTGTCCCAGGATACTGTCCGACAGCTGAAGGATTCACGCAGGTTAAATCTAGAAACCGCGCCTCAAATCCCTGAGCGATCGTAGCAACGTCTGACTTTCGCTTCGAATCTCGTGACTGTCTCAGGGCTTGAAGATACACAAAAGCAGCAAGGCTAGCCAGAATACTAATGATTGAGATCACGGATAACGCCTCAATTAGGGTGAAGCCTCGTCTAGTTGTCATTACTTTTCATAGCGTAACTCAAAGAAACGGTGCTTGCCAATTTGAAGAGTTACATTTTTTTCTGCCAAGACAATTTTTTCGCGTGGATCGCTTTTAATCACACCTGCGATTCTTACACCATTTTGCGAGATTAAACGCTGAGCGTGCGAACTACTTTCTTTGAGCGACTGCGTTACAGCTTGGATGAGCGTAATCTCGGGATCGCTAAACGTTATCGTTGTTCGTTCGGCCTGATCAATCTTTTTATCTTTAAATGTTCCGTCGAATCGTTTTCGGCATTGGATCGCTTGTTCCTTACTGTAGTAGCGGGCAACGATCGCTTCCGCGACGTCTGCTTTCGCTTCGCGTGGATGTCGATGATTCAGAAGACGAATCTGTTCTTGATCCATCCACGCCGCTAATTCGCCAAAATTTGCGATCAGCTCGTCTGGAATACTCATAACCTTACCGAACATTTGATCAGCTGTTTCGTTGATGGCGATGTAATTATCGTACGATTTACTCATCTTCCGAGTACCATCCAATCCAAGCAACGGCTTCATCATTATTACGCCTTGGGGTGCTTGGCCGAGCTTCTTTTGTAGTTCTCTGGCCGTCAAGAAATTTAATCGTTGATCCCATCCGCCTAATTCGATATCCGCTTTTAAATGAACTGAATCGATCCCCTGAAACAGCGGATAAAGTAGTTCGTGGAGCGAGACCGGATTACTCTGTGCTAAGCGGTTAGCGAAGTCTTCGCGTTCGATCAGTGAGTTAACTGAGATTTGCATCGTGTAGCCAACTAACTCCTTGATCGTCATCGAACTAAGCCATTCGGAGTTGTTGACGACGGTTGCCTTGTCGATATCGATAATCTTAGCAGCCTGGTCGAGGTAGCCTGCCATATTGGACTTTATCTCATCCTCGGAAAGTACCGGTCGGGTTTTGTTACTACCGGCCGGGTCGCCGATCCCAGCAGTGAAATCGCCGATCACCAGTACTGCCTGATGCCCAAGGTCTTGGAGCTGACGCAGCTTCCGAAGTGGCAGCGCATGTCCGAGGTGCATGTCCGGGCTCGTTGGGTCAACGCCGAGTTTTACTATTAGTGGTTTGTCGGCCATCAATAAGCTCTTTACCTCGTCTTTGACAACGACTTCTGCGACGCCCTGCGTTAGTACAGTCTCTAACTTTTCTTCCATTGTTATAGCGTTAGTATGCGATACGCTCTCGAGAAACGCAACTGCTCTTATAGCGTTAAAGCGTGTATAATTGAACGACATCTACTATGAAAAAGTTTCGCATTAGTTTGCCGAAGTTCCGCTGGCCACTGTCAAATCCTGTCCAAGTCACAAAATTGCACCAGAAGCTTTTCGGGAAGAACCGACGAAAACTAACGTGGAAGCGCGTCGGAGTTGTCTTTTTATGGGGCTTAGGAACGGTAATCCTCGGAATTGTTTTACTGTTTGCTTGGTTTGCTAAGGATTTACCGACGCCCGGTAAAATCCGAGCGCTTACATCTGAGAGCTCAACACGGCTATTTGATCGCAATATGAAGCCTCTTTACACCATCTCGGGGGAGAAGAAGCGGATACTAGTTGAGAGTAACGAAATTCCCGACGTCGTTCGTCAAGCAACAATCGCGCTTGAAGATCATAATTTTTACGAACATATCGGCATCGACGCCAAAGGTTTAGCCAGAGCGGTAATTTACGGCGGCTCGCGTGGCGGCGGCTCGACGATTACCCAACAGTTTATTAGTAATAGTTTGCTCGATAAAAAGCGGACGATTGTTCGTAAAATCAAAGAAGCAATTCTTGCAGTAGAGCTTGAGGCGCTTTACGACAAAGACAAGATTCTTACTATGTACCTTAATGAGATTCCGTACGGCGGTAATAATTACGGAATCGAGGCGGCAGCTCGCTCGTTTTTCGGAAAATCGGCGATGGAGTTAACGCTCTCAGAGGCAGCGACGCTCGCGGCGCTCCCCCAACAGCCGTCAACGCTCTCACCGTACGGACCAAACCAAGATAAGTTACTAGCCAGGCGTAATTTCGCGTTAGATGAGATGACTGACCTTGGGTTTATCACAAAGGAACAGGCTGAGGCCGCTAAAAATGAGGTTCCTAAATTTGTAGCTAAACGCGAATCGATAACTGCGCCGCACTTTGTTATTTACGTTAAAGACTGGCTTGTTACTCACTTTGAAGAAGAATTAGGCGACAAGCAGCTAGCAGAGCAGAAAGTTGAAAGCGGCGGCTTAACTGTTATTACAACGTTAGATTTAGACAAACAACGAATCGCCGAAGACGCTATCGCTAAAGTCCGTGACACCACACTCAAACGCGCCGGCGCTAGTAACGCCGCATTAGTGTCGATCGATCCGAAACGCGGCGAGGTTATCGCCATGGTCGGCTCGGTCGATTATTTCCAAGAGCAGTTTGGCGCGTTTAATATCGCTACTGCTAAACGACAGCCAGGATCGTCGTTTAAACCGATCGTGTACGCCGCTGGTTTTAAAGAAAAGTATAACCCGGCGTACGTGCTCTACGACTTAAAGACTGATTTTGGTAATTACGAACCCGATAACTTCGATAACCGTTTCCGTGGTCCGGTTACAATTCGACAAGCGCTCGGAAACTCCCTGAATATCCCAGCAGTCAAGATGGCCGGGATGGTCGGTTTAGAGAAGGTGCTCAGTACTGCGAGCGATCTTGGCATTACAACACTTACCGATAAAGACCGGTACGGGCTTTCGGTAGCGCTCGGTGGCGGCGAGGTACGACTGCTCGATATGGCAACCGCCTACGGAGTGTTCGCCAATAAAGGTACGCTGGTACCAACGACACCGATTCTTAAGATTACCGATTCTTCAGAAAAGGAGTTATATAACCACGATCAGCCGAAAGACAGTCGAGAAGTGCTCAACCCACAAGCCGCCTACCAAGTTACAAGTATATTAGCTGATGTTGAGGCGAAGCGTCCGGTGTTCTCGGGCGTGATGAACGTGTTAACGCTGAGAAACCGACCAGTCGCTTCCAAGACTGGTACGACCAACGCCTATCGCGACGCTTGGACGGTCGGTTACACGCCGCAGTACGCTACTGCCGTTTGGGCCGGCAATAACGACCAGACAGCTATGAACCGCGCCGGCGGCTCAACTGCGGCTGCCCCAATTTGGGACGATTTTATGGAACGGGTTCACGCCGATCTACCTGTCGAGCAGTTCGAACGACCAGCTGGGATCGAAGAGATAACTGTCGATCGGCTCTCAAATAAGCTACCCATCGAAGGCTCAGAGCCGATTAAAGATATTTTCGCTAAATGGCAGATTCCGACCGAAAAAGACGACGTTCACGCGCGAGTACGAGTCTGTAAGGAAAACGGCTTACTCGCCGACGCCAGTATCCCTAACGAATTAGCTGAAGAACGGACGTTTTCATACGTTAAATCAGAAAAGCCGGAGAACCCGAATTGGGAGAATCCTGTTCGCGCTTGGGCGATCGCAAATGGCTACAATAACAAACCACCGACCGAGAAATGTTCTGGTGCTGGCGACGTCAAACCAACTATTTCCATTACTACCCCCGGAAACGGTACAGAAGTTACTGGGGTGTTCGCCATCGCCGCGTCAGCGAGCGCACTGAGCGGCGTACGCCAAGTTGAGTTCCTTATCGATAACACTTCGATCGGAATCGATACCGGCGCGCCGTACGAAACCAGTTATAACGCAGCCAATTTATCGAACGGTTCTCATACGATCGGCGCGATCGTAACAAGTAACAACGGCGCGACCGCCTCGACGCAAGTTACGGTTACTGTAAGTAACGACACGACGCCCCCGGACAACGTTACCGGCTTTACCGGCTCACCTGGACCAGGGTCCGGAAAAGTCTCGCTCCTCTGGGCATCAAACCCGCCGCAAAGCGACTTCAAACTAGTTCGGATTTACGTATATCTTGACGCGAGTAACACCTTACTTCGAACTGTCGAAGTAAATAAGCCAAATAAATCGGTGGTAATTAGCGGGCTAACAAGTCTAATTGCTCACCGATTCGTTGCTAAAACCGTTGACGAAGTCGGTAACGAGAATAACACCAACAACCCGTTCGTTGTAATCACCCCGCCTTAAGATTACTTCTCAATCAGTACTGGTATTGCTCGGACCGAGCGGAGTTTTGGATTGACTATATAGCCAAGACGCTTCGCTTCCTTGATGCGACGTTCGTTATCGAACGGTGGCCTAACTTCGCCAAGCAGACCGATCTCACCCAAGAAAACCATCTTCGGCTGGAGAACTTTTTTAGTTAATCCAGAGATAATCGCTGCCGCGATCGCCAAATCGATTCCCGGGTCTTTCAAGCTAAATCCCCCGACTACATTTAAGTAAACGTCGTATTGTGAGAGCGGCAACTCTAGGCGGTTCTCCAGTACTGCTAATAGCACCATTAAACGGTTGGCTTCGATTCCTTGCGCCGTTCGTTTGGGATAACCGTAACTTGTTTTGGTAAGTAAGGCCTGGATCTCAACAACGAAGGCGCGAGTACCTTCTTGAGTGATGGTTAACGAGCGCCCCGGAATCTCTTCGCCAATCAGCTGCTCAAACAGCGCCCCAGGGTCTTTAACTGGGTCGAGACCGCTTTGGGTAATCTGCCAAATACCGACTTCATCGGTCGATCCGTATCGATTCTTTTCTGCTCGAAGCACCCTCAATCCGGTTTGTTTATCACCTTCTAAGTAGAGAACGACGTCGACGAGGTGCTCTAAGACTTTCGGGCCGGCAACTACGCCTTCTTTAGTAACGTGACCGACTACCAATATCGCGGTGCCAAGCTGCTTGGCTAATTGCTGGAGTCGCCACGTATTCTCGCGAACCTGCACTAGCGAGCCGGGAGTACCAGCGACCGTATCGTCAAACACCGTTTGAATCGAGTCGATAACCACTAATGGCGGTCGGTGTTGCTTAATTGTCGCGATAATCCGATTGATATCGCGTTCAGCTGCGATCGATAACTGACTTTTTGTTAATCCTAAGCGAGACGCACGAAGGTAGATTTGATTCGTTGATTCTTCAGCCGAAAAATAGAGCGTTCCTTTAATTGAGCTAGCAACCTGTAACAGCAGCGTGCTCTTACCAACTCCTGGCGTGCCGGCTAACAGCAGTACTGAACCTGGTACGATCCCTGGGTCTTCACCGCCGAGAACACGATCGAATTCAGCTAATTTTGAGAGGATTCGCTCCTGTTTTGAGATCGCGAGTGATGCGATTGGAGACAACTCGACTGATTCGGCGTTCTTCTCACTAAGCGCAATAGCTTCATGTTCTTCGGTAATGGTGTTCCACTCACCGCAAGTGCCACACCGGCCCGACCAGCTGGTAAACTTTGCGCCGCAGTTAGAGCAAGAGTATGTGACTTTATTTTTTGCCATGGAATTCAATTATTTCTTTGCCGGCTGGATGATAGTCGACTAGCCGCACTTGCAATGAACGACGGTTATTCCAAACGTTCTCTTCTAAAGACCCGAGACAATCGATTACTGGTACGTCGCCAAAAAGTTCGTGAGTGTTGATCATGTTAAAACCGATAATATCAAAACTGACCTCGCCGATCCTTCCGATCGTTTTAATATGATTTTGTTTGCGACCGAGTTTTTTGAGAGGCTCTATCTGCACATTCTGGATAATGAACAACGGTTGTGGGTTCTGCAAGCCAAACGGTTCAAGTTGTTTAATACGACGCGCCGTTTCTAACGTTACTTCATCTGACTGCAAGATCGCATCGGCGCTGAAACTTGCCAATAAGTCTTGCTCGGAAAGCTGTTGGCTTGCGTGTTCTTTGATCGCGTCAACAAACTTCGTGTAGTTCTCCTTTTTTAACGCAAGCCCAGCTGCGGTCCGATGACCGCCGAAGCGTTCGAGCAGCGACGCTTGTGAAGTTAGGCCGTCGATTAATGAGTAGTTATCGCCTGAGCGGCCACTACCGGAATACTGTCCGTCGCTATAACTCAATACAACTACCGGACGGTTGTGTTGTTGGCAGATTTTACCAGCGGTAAGTCCAAGTAGCCCGGTGGGCCAAGACTCACCGCTTACGACAAAAAATTTATCGCTTGGGTCGTTTTGAAGGAATAACTCCTTCTCAACTAAGAGATACAACTCATTAACTAGGTCTTGCCGCTCTTTATTGAAGCGTTCGATCGTTCGAGCAAGCTTAAGTGCTTCGCGTGGATCCTCGGTCCTGAGTAAATCGTAAACAATTCGGTTATCACTGAGCCTGCCGCCAGCGTTAAATCTAGGACCGATCGCATACCCGATCGATGACGCATCGACGTTTTTCGGTTCGATCCCCGCTACTTCTAATAATGCCTTTAACCCAACTCGCCGATTTTTTTGCAACACAATCAGGCCGTAATGAACCAGTGTTCGATTTTCGTCTCGCATTACCATCATGTCGGCTACCGTCGAGATGGCAACGATATCGAGTAACCATTTACGAAACGATTCTGGGAGACTGTCTGGAAAATCCTTCGAGAGTGCTTGGATAAACTTGTAAGCAACGGCGCAGCCGCAGATATGTGGGAACGGGTACTTCGATGCCGGGACGAACGGATCGACAACCGCATCGGCCGGGGGGATTTCAGCTGCTGGCAAGTGATGATCTAGAATAATTACTTGTAAACCTAACTCTTTTGCTCTTAAAACTTCTTTCGTTGATGTGATGCCGGTATCAACAGTTACGAGTACATCTGAGTGCTTTGCTGCCTGTTCAACATCCTCGAGTCGTAAACCGTACCCGGTTTCACGTGTCGGCAGCACGACCGTGTGCGGTACACCGAGTCGGTCGAATGAGAGTGAGAGGAGCGCCGCTGCCGGTGTTCCGTCGGCGTCGTAATCGCCGAATATTGTAACGTGTTTTTTTGCTCGTACTACTTCAGAGAAAACCCGACAAGCTTTTTCCATATCAGGTAATAGAAACGGATCGTGGAGATGACGCTCAAAATCGGGCGATAATTCTTCGGGGCGAATGGATCTAATGGCGCATAAATGCTCGACGATGTCATTGCTCTCACGTTGTCTCACCTGCCAACGCGGGCGTGAACTAGTAGAAATAGACATTGCCTGGGACTCTTAGATCAATTCGCTCTTTTATTTGTGCTGACCGTTCATCGAGTACCTTACTCAGAACCGTTACCTGAGACTCAACAGGATAGCTTGTAGTAAATAGCACAGTTATCGGACTTCCTGGGAACGTTTTATCAGCACGAGCGCTAATTACAGCCCCAAATTGATAGAACGACTCTGTAATAAAAAGTTGAGAAACGGTAATGCCGTCTTTCAATAGCAACGCTACCAGCTGGTCGTAAGCCGCAACCGTCTCCTCGCTCGTAACTTCTTCGCCGATCGAAACCGCCTTGCCTGCTCGGTCTTCCAGTATCGGCAGTTTTTCGTTAGTAAACTCAGTAAAGATGTAACCAGATTTATCTAATAAGTACGATTTATCGCCTGTTTTCCACACGAACCGCGCCTCACGAGCTTTTGCTTCGCACCGTACTGTAGCCGGCAACCCACGAGTGCAACTAAACGACTCAAGTATCGGATATTCCTCGAGTGCCTTTCGCGCTAGTGTCTGTATTTTATTTGAAAATATTGACTGGCCAATTAGTGACTGTGCTAGTTCTGTAATTGCAATGGACGGACTATTGCGTACGTCAACGTGTTTTATCTGGAAAAAAGGTAAACGGCTAATTAACAGTCCGCCAACAAGCACAACACCTACAAATAATAACGGCCGGATCGGCCGATTGCTGCCGTTCGGTTGTGAGGCCTTCGGCGGTTTATAGATTGCATTAAAGACTTTCGGCGTTGGTGCTGTGTTTCTCATCATCCTCAGGCCAGTATCCCAGATAGGTTAGTCGAACATCAAGCGTGTTAGATCCGTTACTGAGAGTTCTCGAAACTTGTTCGATAAAACTCCTTATCGCCGAACCATTAACGTCTTTTTTTCGTTGGATTGTGAGAATATTTGGGTTTTTCAGTGAGTATCTAACGCCGTCCGGCGGCTTCGGTAAGCGCAAGTCTCTGCGCTCAAATAGAGGAATGTCAGAGATGAAATTCGAAAATGTCACTCCTCGGTTTGCGTTAACTACCGATCGAAGCTGCTTAAGACGTTGAAATATCTCATATTGAGATAATTGAGCAAGCTGTAACCGTGCGGTTAGAATGATCGGCTGGAAACCTGCCTCAGAGGTAAAAATGCGCTGATACGGCGTATCGGGTAGTTCGGTAATCGGTACGGTCATCGTTTTACCGCCGTCAGTGTCAGGAATAAATACCACAATTTCCTTTAGGCATTGGTTACGAAGCGTCTTGCCGTCGTACGCGGCGTTAGTTGCTAGCGCACCGCCTATTGAGCCTGGAATTGCTGTTAGAAATTCGATCCCACCGTACGAGCGGTTCGCCGCCGACATTACCAACGTCGAGTTACTAACACCGCTATCAACGACAACTTGTCGCGACTCCTCCGCAAAAAATATCGAGTCGGCTTGGTTACTGATAATCAGTCCTGGAAATCCGACGTCGCTCGGCAAGCAAGCCGTAGCGCCGGCAACCACTTGGTACGGCATTTTTAGTTCGATCGCCAACTTTGCAACGTCGACGAGTTGCTGGCTGGTAGTAGTTGTCACAAAATACTCAACCACTCCCCCGATTCCGATTGGCAGTAGTTCTGCTAACGAGCGGTTCACCGCCACGTGCTGATCGCCGACGATCTCAGAAAATCGCCGCCGATGCTCAGCTGTCGCTAGTGAGTTTGTCGTAAATTTTGTAGACATCCCCAGCTCCAACTAGTAGTACAACATCGTCCGGCGTTATCAAGCTCCGCAGGAACGTCGCTGCTTCATCTAGTGAGGAGCGGTACTCGACATCTGGCTTACTCTTTTTCACTGCATCGATTAAATCCTTAATCGTAACGTAGCCGCTCTTCTCGCGAGCGGACGCCCAAATATTCAGGAGAATTAGTTTATCAGGTGACTGTAAGCTCTTCGCAAACTCGTGTAATAACTTTCCAGTTCGACTATAGGTATGCGGCTGAAAGACGGCCACTAAGCGCTTTCCGGGAAACCGTGCTCGCGTCGCCTCAAATAAGTACTCAAGCGCGCTTGGATGATGCGCGTAATCGTCGAAAATCTGAGCGCCGTTGAAGGTTCCAAGCAACTCAAACCGACGTTTCGGTCCGGAAAATTTACCAAGCGCTTTAATCGCGATTTTTTCTGAGACGCCAAGTTTTACCGCCATAACGAACGCCGCAGTTGTATTGAGGGCGTTGTGTTTGCCGGGCATCTTACAATGAAATGGTCCGATCTTGTGATCTTCAGTTTTCAGCCAGAACTCCGATTGAGTATCAGTCTCAGAGTAATCGATTACCTGGTAACTCGCTCCTGGTAGAAATCCGTAGGTTTCACACCCCCGGTCAACTAAACGCCCAACCAACCGACGAACAAGCGGCCAGTCGACGCAAGCAACGATCGTTCCGTTGCGCGGCAATTTGGTAGTTAGTTTGTAGAAGGCATCATAGACTTGGGTGGCGCTTTGAAACACGTCGGGATGATCCAGCTCAATACTAGTAATAATAACGTGTTGGAGAGGATAGTCTAAGAATTTTGGTTGGAGTTCGGTATCCGATTTTTTATACTCGTCGGCTTCAACGATGAAATGACTGCCGTCGCCAAGGTGCGAGCTACCTTCAAGACCAGGAATATCGCTTGTGCCGATCGCGTAGCTCGGTGAAAATCCGGCTTCTTTTAATGCGAACGCTAGCATCGAGGTAGTGGTTGTTTTACCGTGAACGCCCGCCACTCCAACGCCCTCGTAGCGACTGATAATTTTACCTAACATTTCAGATTGTGGGATCGTCGAGATTCGAGCAGATTTGGCGGCTTTTACTTCTGGGTTTTGTAGCCCGTACGCCGCGCTAACGATCACCAACTCTGGTTTAGTTTGAGTGATATGGTTCGCGTCAAAGCCTGAGAAATACTCAATACCGTGCTCGGCTAAAAGCGAGTCCGTAATAAAGACTTCTTCAACGTCGCTGCCAGTCACTTCGTAGCCTAACTGCTTTGCGATTACCGCCAACCCAGTCATCGCCACACCTTTAATACCGATAAAATACAACGACTTCGGCTCGCCTTTAGTTTTTGCCATCGATCTCCTTAATTATTTCTGAAATTGTTGCTTGTGTTTTAAAGTACTCCTTTAGTCGATTGCCGATTTCCTGGAGTTTCTCTGGGTTTGAGATTAGTTTAAGTATGTCTTGAACAAAAACTTCCGTCGAGAGTTGATACTCCTGTCTCACAATTGCTGCGTTAGCCGAGTCTAACCTCAGCGCGTTTTCGTACTGGTGATTAGCCGCTGCAGTTGGTAGCGGCACGAGATACATCGCTTTCGCAAAGAGTGCTGCCTCAGCGATTGTGGTAGCGCTAGAACGCGCAACAACCAAATCAGCGCTCTGGAAGTACAGCGGCAATTCTCTATCGATAAAACTATACGGCTTATAATGCGAACGTTGTGAGGTGTTTAGAGACTCTTTAATCTTTATAAACTCTTGGTACTCGCGTTCTCCGGTTAAGTGAACCACATCCAACGTTTCTAATAATTTAGGCAGAGAGCTTCGAATAAACGAATTTATGGCCGCGGAACCCTGGCTTCCAGGCAACACGAGTAGTAGTGGTCGTGATTTTTTCGGTGCTTTTAACGTGGCTGCCCGTCGTAAAACAGCACGAACTGGAATACCGACCTGACGGTAACGATCGTTTCTATTCGGATAGCTCTCGAGCCCAAACGCAGTTAGTACTCGATCGGCAACCGCGGCGCTTAAACGATTTGTCATTCCCATAACTGCGTCGGATTCGTGAACAATAATTCGACAACCCAGTAACTTCGCGGCGAAGACAACCGGAAGGGCAACGTAACCGCCCTTACTAAATACTGTCCCAACTTTATTACGCCGAATAACTTTGATTGACTGAAAAAAACCGATCACAACCTTCACAGTATCAACAATATTTGAGACAAGCGATTTAAATGTTGAGTATCGTCTCCATTTTCCAGCTTGAATCGTTTCGAGTTTCCATCCCAAATTAGTTACTACCCGTTCTTCGAGACTCTCGGCAGAGCCGATGAATATAAACTCTCGCTTCTGTTGAGCCAATTCCTCAGCGACAGCAACAAGCGGAAAAACGTGACCACCCGTGCCACCACCGACCAGCGCAATTACGTTATTATTTTGTTTCTCTTGAAGCATTAGTTAAAACACCCAACATTGCTAAGCTCACAATTAACGAAGTGCCACCGTAACTTACAAACGGAAGCGGAATTCCGGCGAGCGGTAACAGCGCGAGCATCCCTCCTATATTTATCAGGGTCTGAAGAATAATCAAGGTAGAAATACCTACTGCCAAGTAACAAACGAACCGGCTATTGGCCCTTTGAGCGATTACTAGACCACGCCAAGCCAACAATACGTACGCAAGCAATAGCGCCGCTGCGCGGATAAAGCCGAGCTCCTCAGCGATAACTGCGAAAATAGAATCGGTGTGCGCCTCGGGTAAATACGAATACTTACTAGTCCCTTGGCCGAAACCCACACCCCACAAGCCGCCGCTTCCTACGGCGATCAAGGCTTGCTGGCTGTGATAGCCTCGATTCTGCGAATCAAACTCGGCGTTATTTTGTCGTTGATCCTGATACGACTGTAATCGGTTTAGTCGGTACGGTGTGGCAAAAATTAGCAGCAGCACCGCCCCAATCGCCAGTAATGTAATCGCCCCAACCTGCCAGACTTTGGCTTTGGCGACAAAGAAAATGACTACAGCACTAACAAGCAGTACTACAGCCGTATCGAGATCTCGGCCGAGCGCTCCAACTAGTAACGCGATCATGGCCAGCAATAGCAGAAAGGGGATGAATCCTTTCTGGACGCTGCTAACGGCGTCGCCTTTCGAGGCAAACCAAGCCGAAAAATAAATAACAAGAAAAAGCTTAGCAACTTCAGACGGCTGGAATGAAAAACCACCGAACCCGACCCATCGGTATACACCAGCCGTTTCGCCGCCGATACCCGGCAGGAAAACCAGAATAAGTAGTATCAACGTTGCCCACAAAAAAGAAGCGCGCCTTTCGTAAAGTCGCTCCAGCGGTAATCGTAAAAAATAAAAGAACCCAACCAGACCAATTCCGAATGCGATCAACTGTCGGATAAAAAAATGATACGCATCGGCGTATTTATCTGCTGCGGTTATCTGTGAGGCGGAAAGCACCATCACTAACCCAAGAACTGAGAGGCCGAAACCGATGATCGGAATAATCGGATCAATCTTTTTTCGAAGTTTATAGTTACCGCTTTGCGACATCTTGAAGGCGACTTCTAGTTAATAGAGTGAATTGTGTCCCACGGTCGGCGGCATCGATGAACATATCCTTACTCGCACAGGCTGGCGAAAGTAAAATCGTGTCGCCTGAGACAGCAATCTCAGTAGCTCGATTAACTACTTGCTCCAAGGTGTCCAATTTCTCGACAATTCCCGAATAGTTTATTTCTTGTAACGATTTCTCAATCCGCGGCGCTTCTTGACCAATTAACAGCACGGCCTTTACTTTCCGACGGATAATTGCATGAGCGAGTTCGGTAAAGTCCATGCCTTTAGACGAGCCCCCTGCTAGTAGGATTGTCGGCTGATCAAAAGCGGAGAGCGCCGCAATTGTCGCGTCGGGTGCGGTTGCGTAGCTGTCGTCGATAACTGTTATACCGTTAAAGACTCCGATATTTTCCATTCGGTGCGGCAGCGGCTTGAAGGTTTTTAGGCCGGGAATAACATCTTCCGACTTAATACCGCACTGTACGGCTGTCACTGCTGCAAGTGCCGCATCGAGAAGTAAGTGATCCCCTTTAATTCCGGCTTTAGCTAATGAGATTTTCCGGCCTTGAAACACAAGTTCATCACCCGTAAGAACTGCAAATTCGGCCGATCTCCCAACGCCGTATTGTGTCGCTTTTGAGCTCTCCGCCATCTTTGTTGAAGTCGGGCTATCAGCAGCGTACACAACAACATCGTCAGCAGTCTGAAATGCCACTAACTGTCGTTTAGCTTCGATATAATCTTCCAGCGATCGATGGTAGTTAGGGCTACGCGCCGAGAGCGGCTGCAGATGTTCGGACGTCACTGGCAGTAACACGGCGACGTGCGGACTGTGTGAGATATCTTCGAGCTGAAAGCTGGATAATTCCATAACTACCCACGTCTCGTCGTCGATCTGATCGATGCTCTCAAAAATTGAATTGCCGATATTACCTGCCAGCTGTACCTTTTTTGAACCAGCTTTAAGTATCGAATGAATCATCGTGGAGGTCGTGCCTTTGCCTTTGGTTCCGGTGACGCCGATTACCTGTTTACCGTAATATTCTAGAAACAGATCGACGGCTGACGATCTAATCGGAGATGGTTGCGACGAACCGATCGCGCGCTCCACGTCAATTACTGGCATCCCCGGCGTCCTGAAGACGTAATCAAATTGAGTTAGCTCGCTTAACGCATCCTCGCCGATCCGCAATCCGACCCCTTCTATCCGCTCAAGTCGCTCGATGTTTGACGGCTCACTATTTTGCTCGCAAATCACCACATCGGCACCGTGTTTCACAAAAAACGGAATGAGGCTTAGGTTTTCTTTACCGGCACCGAGCAAACCAATTTTCTTCGAGCGAAATTTCTCCCAATCTATCCGCGACATACCTTAAGTATGCCGCAACACCTGGAGATTTTCTAGCGGCTTACGAGATAGACAAACAGTCCGAGCATCGCCGCTACCGCCGAGACTACCCAAAAACGCATTGTGATTTTCGGCTCTTCCCAACCGATTGCCTGATAGTGGTGATGGATCGGGGCAGACAAAAATACTTTTTTACCGTTTCGCAGCTTCTTGGAAGCGATTTGGATAACGGCCGAAAAACCTTCGACGTACAACATCAGTGCGATTATCGGCAAGATCAAAACTGTGTCGGTAAGAAATGCTAAAATTCCAAGCGTCATGCCGAGCGCCATCGCACCAGTATCCCCCATAAAGAATCGGGCCGGATAAATATTGAACCACAAAAACGCCAGTAACGATCCAAGAATCGTTCCACAAAACGCTGCTAATTCTGTCTTACCTTGTATAAGCGCGATCATCCCGAACGCCGCAAACGAGCTCGCCATCATACCAGCGAGTAGTCCGTCCAGACCGTCTGCTTCGTTGGCGCTGAAGGTTGTAAAGACAATTACCAGAATAAATAACGGAATATACCAGGCGCCGATCTCGACCGGTCCGATTCCGGGGATAGAGAGCACGTTCCAGCCAAGCTTGTAATAAAACCACCAAGCACCAACCATCGCGATTAACGCGTAAATAATCAGCTTCCAACGAAACCGTAGCCCGCCGCGATTCGGCCCGATGCCGTTAATATTCATAATATCGTCGATCGCCCCAACAATGCCGGTGGCGACAAGAGCAAAGAGCGGCAACCATGTTTGAGCGCGCGATAAGTTCATTAATAATGTTACTACTGCTGTCGTTATCCAAATTAACAGCCCTCCCATCGTTGGAGTGTTTTCCTTATGCTTATGCAGCGCGTAAAAAATTGGCGCTTTCTTCTCGTCAAAACCCGTCTGTCTAATTTTTTTACCTAAACGGTTTTTGTATAAGAAATCGGTAAACAACGGCGTCCAAAGAAACGCGACCAAAAATGATAGACTCGCCAGCCAGAAAGTTTTCGCTAACGCAAAATGCGAGGCTTCAAGCAGAGACATGTTCCAAAGCTGAAATTATCTTTTCCATATGAATTGATCGTGACCCCTTCACCAAGATACTATCTCCTTTTTTCAGATAAGAAAAGATCTCTTTAGCGGCCTGTTCACTGGTTTCAAATCGCGCGGCTGGTTGGTATTGATCGGTATGTTCACCAATGCCGATCACAACGTCCGCAATTGTGTGAGCCAAATCCCCTGTGTGCCTGTGAAGGATTTTCTCAGTATCACCGAGCTCGCGCATCGTCCCAAGAATCGCCACTTTACGACCCGGCATCTTTTTTAATCGATTAAGCGCCGCTTCCATTGAGGCGGGGTTCGCGTTATACGTATCGTCTAATACTAGCCAATCGCCGATCCGTCGCTCGGAAAACCGCTGCGGCGGCAATTTCATCTGCGTAAGCGAAGTTTCGATGTTCTCACTTGGAACATCGAAAAATTTTCCAACTAATCGAGCAAAGCCAACTGAGAGCTCTTCGTTTGGTAAGTCAGCTTCAATAACTGTTTGGGCGATAGTACGCTTTCTATGTTGAGCGTAATACGGATCTCGCTTGTTCAAAAACACAACTCCATCTTTAGGCACGGCTGCGACAAGCGCCCCTTCGTCTTCAGCTACCGCGTCGAGCGAGCCGTAATTCATTACGTGCGCCGGTGCAACAGTTGTCAAAACCGCAATGTGAGGCGGTAGCTTATTGGTTAGTTTCTTTATATCATCTGGCTGATCGGTGCCGTACTCCAACACGACGTACTTCGGCAGGGACGTAAATGAACGTACCCAAGCTTGTATAAGGATAATCGGCCACTGCCAACTAATTGATTGGCGGTGAAAATCTATCTTGAATTCCAGAATCGAAAGCGGCACGCCGAGATACGTATTCAAGTTTCCAAACCCGATTAATACGTTATTCTTGAAATGGTCAGACAGTACCGCTCCGATCGCGTATTTAGTCGAGGTTTTAGCGATCCCGCCACCGATAGCAATAACGGTCGTATCCGTGCTTTGAACTCGGCGCAGCGCGCAGCGCCACAAAAATTCGTCTCTCCAAGCTTTCATGGGCATAGTGTATCAGTTATCGCAGTTTGTAGTAGTTCGTAATCCAGTTAGCTAGCTCACCGAAGATCGGAGCGGCTGAAGATTCGGCGAACTTTACAGTTTTTGGGTTGTCGAGACGTACGACCATAACGAACTTTGGGTCGTCCGCCGGGAATAGTCCAGCGAAGTTACCGATATGTCTATCTTCAGCGTAACCGCCTTGTGGGTCGGCCACTTGGGCCGTACCGGTCTTACCTCCAACCCTAATACCCTCGACTTTTGCTCTCTTACCGTGCCCAAGCTCCACTACAGACACTAACATTTCTCTAATTTTCTTAGCTGTTTCTTCACTGATTACCCGAGTGCCCGCTTTCGCACTGTACGGCGTTACAGCTGTGCCACGAATCGTTTGCGCAATTAAATGCGGCGAGACAGTTACTCCGTTATTAGCGATAACTGCGTACGCCGTAGCTAATTGCAGCGGCGTGACTGAGATGCCTTGACCGTACGCGGCAGTCGCGCTCAGTGTGTCGTTCCATTCCTTAGCGTCACGAAGCACCCCTGGCTGTTCGCCCACTAATTCGACACCGGTTTTGGCGCCGTAACCAAATTTTTCCAAAAATTCACGCTGTTTTTCTTTGCCGATTTTTTGCGAGAGCCAGACCATCGCAACGTTATCGGAGTTTTCCAGTACTTGGGTCATCGTCTCTCTCCCGTATACCTTATCCTCCGCATTACGGATCTCAAACCCACCGACTTTTACCGATCCGCCAAAGACTTCCGTAGTGTCTGGTTGTACTAGACCCATCTCAATCGCCATCGCCATAGTAATTGGTTTCATTACACTACCCGGTTCGTACGGTAAACTAGCGCCTGCTGGTAAGAAATTACGTTGAGCCTCGCCAGTAACCTCGTTGAAGATGTTTGGATCAAACGTCGGGTAGCCGGCCATCGCCAGTATTGCACCAGTTTTGGGATCGAGAATAACGATCGAGCCGCCTTCGGCTTGAAAACGTTCGGTCGCCTCCTTTAGCTTGGCTTCAACGGTAAATTGTAAATTGTAATCGATCGTTAACACGATATCGGCACCGGGCTCAGCACGCTTTGCACCTAATATATCGATCAATCTTCCGAGTGAATCCTTCTTAGCTTTTTCCGATCCAGAGACACCACGCAACACCTGATCGTTTGTTGCTTCAACGCCGTATTTACCTTGCCCATCTGAACCAACGAATCCCAAAAGTTGCGGCGCGATCGCCGATCCTTCCGGATACACTCGTACAAATTCTGGGCGGACGTACACGCCGACGTAGTTCTTTTTAAGTAATGCGTCCGCTTGAGCCGGAGTGAGATTGCGTGCGAGCGCGGGAATATACACTTTGTCGTTATTAATTTTTTCAAAAATTTCTTCCTTTTTTAGCCCAATTTTTTCTTCTGCAATTAACTCGGCTAGTTTTTGTTTATTCTTGACTTGGCGAGGCGCGATAAATAATTGGTAACGCTCCTCGCTAGCCGCTAGTGTATAAAGTTTTCCGTCTCGATCCTTGGCTAGGATAACGCCGCGCTGAGCTTGTTCGGTTGCGGTACTGGTCGACTGAAGCTCCGCCGCTTCAACGTACTGCTCGTGGTCGAGAACTTGATAATTGAATAACTTGAATAAAAAATATCCACCTGCAAACGCCGCCAATAACAGTAGAAGCGTTGTTCGGATATGCAGCACCCGATCGCCCATCTGCGTCACGGTGTCGGTGTTACAGTAATTGATTCAGTCGCGCCGGAAATCGGCACCAACCCTTGCGACGACGCAGACTGCTGGAGGTTCTGCAGCGAACGAATACGACTATCGTTAACCTTCAACGTCGTCATTTCTTTTGTTAGCGAGTCCTTCGTGTCTTCAAGTTTGCGAAGCTCGATTAAGCCGTCAGATCCCTGAGCGGATTGGATTAAATAAAATAACGAAAAAACTGCCAGGAGCGTTAAAATAAAATACCGAGCCGCTGTTGGACCAATACTAAAAACTCCTCCTGATTTGTAGACTTGTCTGCGCTGAATTCGGTTGTGTTGCATTTTCCTCCTTGAATTTCCCTGATTGCCAGGCACCAATATCGATTATTCGATACTCGTGTCTGTCAGTCTCTTGCGCCCTGTGCGTAACTTTGCGCTCCGCGAGCTTGGGTTATTTTTAATCTCTTCCTGAGTCGGTTCGACCGGCTTTTTGGTTAACAATTCGTAATCGCTGCCACGAAAGAATTCTTTAACAATCTTATCTTCAAGCGAATGGAAACTAATGACAGCCAGCACCGATCCTGGTCGCAATACCGATGACACAACTTCGAGTCCGCGCTTGATATTAACCAACTCGTCGTTAACGTGGATACGCAATGCCTGAAACAACGGTGCTAGTACTTTCGGATTGTTAGTCCCGACGTATTCAACGAAATCTGTCGTGGTTCTAATCGGTCGGACACGTCGTTCGTTGACGATCTTAGCCGCAAGCTTTTTAGCGTACCGATCTTGAGCATATTCGCGAAACACTTGCTCGATCGCTGAAGCGCTGCTTTGTTGAAGAAACTGAGCGGCAGTCTGACCGGTAGTTTCAAATCGAAGATCTAATGGTTCGTTGCGCTGAAAGCTAAACCCACGCCACGAGCCAGTTAGTTGATCAGTCGACATACCAAGATCCAACACTGCACCGTCGAATTCGCGCTCTAATTGATCGCAATCGGCGTATTTTAAAACGTGGAACTCAAACCGATCGCCGTATTGCTTCGCAACTGCTTCAGCAAAAACCGTTACATTTTCGTCGCGATCCACCGCCACCACCCTCCCGTTGGGCGCCGATGTATCCAGTATCGCTCGCGCATGCCCGCCGCCGCCGAACGTTCCGTCTAGATACGTTTTGCCGGTTTCTGGCTGGAGCGCTGCGATCACTTCGTTGACGAGTACTGGTATGTGCTTTGACAGATTTTCCATAGCTTTAGATTGTTTACACTCTTACGATTTGTTTGTGGTCGAAATAAATTGTTAGGTACATTTTTTGGCCGAGATGCAGGGGACCGTAATACGGCTCGTCTGCCGGGCAACGCGTCCCCTCTTAAAAAGAAGAGTAGGACAAAAACCCAACATCCCTCCCTAAAACCGAAGTTTAGGGCCCCAATACCTTGTTAATAAACTTAACCTGGCGGGCAACCCAATCACGATTTCCCCCGCATCTGGTCACACAAAATTGATTTTGAAACAAACTCGACATCAGATCTCCCATTCTGTGAGTTTTTCGGCGTTATCGGACGCGTTCGCTTCAGCATCCTTGCTGTAACGCGCCCAGCCTTGTTTGTCCCAGATCTCGACACGATTCAAGACACCAGTCATTACAACGGCGTCTTTCAGTCCAGCGTATTCCCGAAGATACCCGGGTAGTAACGCTCGTCCCTGCTTGTCGATCTCCACCTCCATCGCTCCCGATAGCATTAAACGACTAAATGCTCGAGCGCTGGAACTGGAGACCGGCAAATTTGCTAATTTATCGGTCATCTTAATCCACTCTTCCTTCGGATAAACAAACAGACACGGATCCAGACCCTTGGTAATAATCGCCGAAGAGCCCAGTTCCGCGCGGAATTTCACCGGCACAGCAATCCGACCTTTTTGGTCCAAATTGTGATGATATTCGCCGATGAACATTCTGTTTCTGTTTGTTTATGAAAGTAAGTTGTGTATTCATGTTGCCGTGAAGTTTCCACAGGGGTTTTCCACTTTTCCCCACTTTTCTCCACTTTTCTCCACGGACTGGAATTACACTACGGCTAGCCAGGAGCGTTGTCAAGCCCCACTAAAATCTGTCGATAAAGACCGAAAAATATGGGATAATATACAGGTATGGAGGACCTCGTATGACAATGGAGTCTGCGGGCGCTAGCATCGTTGCTGGCCTCGAAAGAATCGAATCGCTAGTACGTCACATCATCCAGAGCCACGACGACGCTGACTTCTCGCAAGCTAGCGGTGAGCTGCGAGCTGAACTTGCAGCCATTCCGGCGCACCAGAGAAAATTCATCGTCGCGCTCGCCGTCGGCTCCAACCAAACCACTGCGCTTCTCCAACGGATGGCGCTCTAACGACCCGCGCGGCACTGCCGCGCATTTTTTTAAATAACCCCCTTTCAGGGATTGCCGTAAACCAACCGAGATATTACAACGATTCGAGCGCTATTCGCTCTTGTTCCATTGTGTCGCGGTGACGGACGGTAACGGTGTTTTTATTGTCGCCGACTTCAACTGTTTCAAAGTCCACCGTGTAGCAAAACGGCGTTCCGATCTCGTCTTGTCGACGGTAGCGACGGCCGATTGATCCCGATTCGTCGTAAAAAACATTCTTACCCTGACTGCGCAGTTTCTGTACTAACTCTTTAGCAACCTTTACGAGCGGTTCTTTTTTAACTAACGGTAAAACCGCCGCGTCGTAAGCGGCCAACTTAGGAGTAATTGATAGTAACGTCTCCGCCTCACCATCAGCCTTGCGACCTTTCTCAAAGTGCTGCCACGAATCGAGTAAGATCGCTAACAACGCTCGATCAACACCGCCTGCCGGCTCGATCACCCATGGAATAAATTTTGTTTTTGTTTCTTCGTCAAACACCGACATGTCTTTGCCGGAGTGTTTTTGATGAGCAGCTAAATCAAAGTCGCCGCGATTAGCGATACCTTCGAGCTCGCCCCACCCCCATGGAAATTTGTACTCGATATCGGTGGTTCCTTTTGAATAATGAGCTAAATCAGCCTTTGGATGTTTATAGAGACGCAGATTCTCTCTCTTAACACCTAAACTAACGTACCACTCCAATCGAGCGTCGATCCATTTTTGGTACCACTTGTCCGCCTCGTCCGGCTTAACAAAAAATTCCATCTCCATTTGCTCGAACTCACGTGTTCGATAGGTGAAGTTACCCGGGGTTATTTCGTTGCGGAAGCTCTTACCGATTTGAGCGATACCGAACGGAATTTTTTGGCGTGAGACTTCGTAAATCTGTTTAAAATTAACAAAAATTCCTTGGCACGTCTCGCCGCGCAGATACGCCACCGATTGCGAATCTTCGACTGGACCGATAAACGTTTTAAAAAGTAGGTTGAAACTTTTCGGTTCGCTGAGCGGATTACCATCAGGGCTTTTTGTCTGATCTTTAAGCTGATCAAGACGGTAGCGCTTTTGGGTAACAAGGTCTTCAACAAGCGGATCGGTAAAACTATCGGTGTGTCCTGATGCTTCCCAAACTTTTGGATTTAAAATAATAGCTGAGTCGAGTCCAACGATATCGTCGCGCTCCTGCACCATCGTCTTCCACCACGCCGCTTTGAGCCGGTTTTTCATCTCCACTCCAACCGGACCGTAATCGTAGCTAGAACCTAATCCGCCGTATATCTCGCTGGATTGCCAAATAACTCCTCGGCGTTTCGCCCAAGCAACAAATTCCTCCATGGATTTAACCGCCGATTTGTCTGACATACTCTGTTACATGATACAGCTCAAAGAGTCTGTATCAAAGCCCTACTTAACGATAGAAATCGAATACTGTCGAGAGACTGCTCTCGAGCGGTCCGAGTAAACTCGAATAATTCATGCCAATATACATAAACGCGGATAAGAGCAGAAATACAAAACCAATCAAAGTAATCGCGCTCTTGGCTTTACCAAATATCGCCATTACCGTTCCGAGTAGTAATGTGGCAGCAGTTGTTAACCAACCGACCGAGCGAATTACCTGGTATAGATCTTCGCCGATCATTTCTCTAAAGAGCGGCGTGCTAGCTAAGATTACGAATAAAATTGTGCCTAGAATAACCAACACTTCACCAATTACTGCTACGGCAGACGGATGCGGCGCTTGCTCTTGGACAGCCGGATCCATCGGCGGGCGCGGCTTGCCAATTGAGCTGTAGATATCCGTTACTGGACTAGCGGGCGTGGGCGTCGACGGAATTGGTGTTGGTGTAAATGCGGCTGGTTCAACCTTTGGTGCGGGTTTTTCTTCTGGTTTTGTTATTTCTGTTCCTTTCTGGATCTCTGGCTCGGCTGGTTTATCTGGAGTAGGTGTTGGTTGAGTCTGCTCGTTAGACGCTGCGCTTGAACCGCTAGTTAGTCGCTCAATTTTTGCTTCCAGTGCCTGAATCTCGCCCGTCAGTGACTCGATCTGTTCCTGTAGACGCTCTGTATCTGGTGTAGCTGTCTGTACGTCTTCTGGCTTGAGCACTACTGGTTCGCTCGAAGACCCGGCAGGAGTCTCGGGCGTGGATACTGCGGATAGATCTGGTTTAACGCTCTCTTCGACTGTCGGCGCATCAACTTGTTCGGCTGGTTTATTAATGGAAATATTGCCGTCGTTTGCCGTTGTCGTCTCAAGCGTTGCAGGATCAGCTTCTGGCTTTTGATCGGTTTTAACTTCAACCGATACTGCGTCTGTTTTATCTGTTTGATTAGCCTCTTTCGGTGAGACTGTTTTGTCGTTGATTGCTTCTGCTGGTGTTTTTGTATCGTCTGCCATTTTATTCAGTGTAACAAAAAGTCTAATCTCACCCAAAATATCGCTTTAATATCGCGATTCATTACCCATAATAGCGCTTCGGCAGTGCCGTACCCAACCGAGTAATGATCTCATGATGTCGTAACGCACAGCGCTTAGCGATATCGGTAATTTTAATTGTTTTAGTTTCACCGGCGCTGTTTTTCTGTGAGCCGATAATTACGACTTCGTCGCCGCGTTTTGCCGTAATGCCAGTAACATCGGCGATTATCATATTCATGCAAATCTGCCCGATCACCGGTACCTCGCTGCCCTGAATTAAAACCGTCAGTTTATCGCGCATCACTTGAGACAAGCCGTCTGCGTACCCGATCGCTATCACCGCAATTTTTGTGTCGCGTTTCGTCTTATATAGATGGCCGTAACTTACGCCTTCACCAGCTGCCACATCTTTAACTTGCATCACCACCGACTTACAAGTAAACGAACTTTCTAAACCAGGCAGAACTTCGTCGATACCGTACAACGCTAAGCCGATCCGAACGGCATCTAAATAGCCTTGCGGGAAGTTTGTCAGCGCGTAACTGCTATCGAAGTGAATTGGCAGAAGCGGGATCTTGCCTTCGATATCGATCAAGATATCTTGAATAACCCGCAGTTGCTGCTCGTTCTTCTCGGCGCTTGATGCGTCCGCCAAATGCGAAAAAAGCGCCTCGACCCGGATGTTCGGATAACGTCGCTGGCCAAGAAGAAAATCGACGGTTTGTTCAGCGCTAAAACCCAGCCGGTTTAAACCAGTCTCCACTTTTAAGTGAACTGAGATTGTTTTTCCAAGACGTTCCGCTGCGCGCTGGTAGAGCGCAATCTGTTCAACGTCGTATAAACTAACTCGGTAACCTTCCTCGATTGCGTCGATTAATTCTTTCGTATCGAGGTAACCCAAAATTAAGATCGGCTTTTTCGAAACTCGACGGACGCGATCGGCTTCTTCAATGGATATCACTGCAAACATCTCAACATCTTTTTTATCGAGCGTCTCGACCACTTTTTCTAACCCGTGACCGTATGCGTTGCTTTTTACCACAGCGATCACTCCAACGGTTTTGCCGATCTTCTGCTTAACACGATCAACATTTCGGCTAATCGCGCCTAAATCAACTTCAATCCACGCCTGCATTAGCTTTGATTACCGAGTCCGCGGTAGCTTGTCCAGGGACGATTAAACCATTCCGTAATTTCTCTTAACAGCACTTCTTCAACTTCGCTTGCGACTTGCTGGTTCAACTTTGCTCGCTGAACAACCACGTACTGCTGCTTTGAAAGTAGAAACAGCACCTTGATAGCCTGGACACTCAGCTGCCGCCCAATCTTTGCCGGGCAACTCGTGCAGGTGAAACCTCGCTCTAGCTGATCCCAATAGGCCGTGTCAGTAATTTTCTTGCCACAGATTCGACACGTAAAATCGCCTAACTGTAAACCCAGCTGCTTCGTAACCTCACCGAGGTAACGAAGCCAAACGTTTGGCCACGCCACACCTTCGTCGATTCGCGATAACGCATCAACAGTAATACGAAACATCGTTTGCTGCGGCACATCTTCGAGGATGACGCGCTCGGTAATCTTAGAAATTGCGTACGCCTGCTCAACTAGCGGCAACGAGGCGCGAAGCGACTCAAACGACTCGACTAGTACCGCGCTTGTTACCTTCGGCAGCTCGTTCTCGTCGGTTAGTATTAACTGGGAAATCATAAACGTATCGAGATGGCCCGATAGTTTCGAGAGTGGCTTTCTAACAGCTCGAGCTACTACTCGTTTTTTCCCCAAGCTCGGGCTGAGGATCGTAATAATTCGATCGGTTTCACCGATGCTCTGTTTTTTTAAAATTAGGCCGAGCGTCTTAATCATTACTTGCTAGAATTCATAGTTACTTTAGTATTTTACTTATAATGCGTCGCGCTGGATATTCGTTGATAGAACTTTTAGTCGTCATCGCTATATTAGGCATATTAGCCGGAATTGGAACATACACCTTCGGCGCTGCTGGCGCCAAATCGCGAGACAACACCCGCAAAACCGATCTCGCCCGGATCAGCAACGCACTGCAACAATACTACGTCGATAACCGACAGTATCCGAATTTCGATTATGTCTACGGCGGCAGTGCCGGCACCAGGATGTACAGCGCTGTTTGGCAACTTAGCGCGAGCGCTCAGGCCGGTTCGTGCCAGCACACCAATTCTGATTTAGCCCGACGTCTAACGCCGACATACCTCGAGAAAATACCAGAGGACATGCGCCAATCCGTCAACTTTCGAACCCATCCTTGTGACGTTGAATTTCTCGAAAGCCAAACTGATCGCTATTACTACTTAAGCGGCCCGTCTGAGACAACGGGGCCGAAACGGCCAGCGACTGCCTTTGCATTGATGGCACACCTCGAGCGTCCGACTACAGCCGATCAAATCTTACCCCAAGACAATCCGCTCGTTATCGGTAACCGAACATTTCTTGGTGCGTACTACACTGCTGTCGACAACTACGGCGGCGATATCGCCGCAGACGTTAATTACTTAGTTACTGGCCGACTTGGTCGATAGCTACTCTGCGCTAGCAGAGATACTCATTACGTTCGTTTAGTGCTACTCCGCTGACGCACTAATAAACAAAAAGGCGCTAACAACGAGCGCGCCGACACCGCTCCAGATTAAAAATTTACTAACGTCAAAACCCGCTTCCGCGACGCCACCAGCTTTAAGGTCGGTACCACCTACAAACGAAGTAATCATCAGAAATCCCCCTAGTACCATAAACACGGTAGCGCTAATTACCCGTGTACGTTTGTTCATACAATGAATATCTCAAAATTGCCTCAAACAAAAAAGACCCATGGGGGTCTTTTTTTATTTAAACTCTTTATCTTGGCGTCGGCCTACTTTCCCGAGGGCTGTTAGCCCTGAGTATCATCGGCGCTGGCAGGCTTAACTTCTCTGTTCGAAATGGGAAGAGGTGTACCCCTGTCGCTCGAGACACCAAGATAAAAAGTTCAAACGCTTAACTTCAATTACAAATCTGATTATAACGTGCTCGGATAGAGTGGCGAGCGAGCTCGCCGAGGTAGGTCTAGTAGCGCTGAGGGGTGATCGAACCCTCGGCAATACATTTCTCCGATGAGAACAGTCGCTTACAGCGATAGACCTTGTACTGACCATCGGTGAGTGAGTGTGCAGAGATTAATGCGTCAACATGACCGCCGGCGAGTTTGATCGCATCGGCATCGTTTTTCGCGTCGAATTCCGGGCTGTTCACCCGCTTGGATTTGTGTTGGTTGTCTGATGCTGAGCATTTCACGATATACTTCGCCATTGCTCACCTCCATCCGAGAACGTTATATTGTTGTGGTTTCCAAACCAAAGTCGAAGACAATTCAGGCGACGTTCCTTCTTTCCTGCGTAGAAATTACGCGCAGAAAAGAAGTAGTAATTCATGGACCTATTAGTACACCTTCGCTCAAGCCGTTACCGGCCTTACACGTAGCGCCTATCAACCGAGTGGTCTACTCGGGGTCTCATAACGAAGATTAATCTTGGGACCTGCTTCCCGCTTAGATGCTTTCAGCGGTTATCAGTTATGATCGTAGCTACTCGACATTGCCCTTGGCAGGACAGCCGATACACCAGAGGATCATCCGCTCCGGTCTTCTCATACTAGGAGCCGCCTCCCTCAATCTTCCACGCTTACAGCAGATTAGGACCGAACTGTCTCGCGACGTTCTGAACCCAGCTCGCGTACCCTTTTAATTGGCGAACAGCCAAACCCTTGGGACCTTCTCCAGCCCCAGGATAGGATGAGCCGACATCGAGGTGCCAAACTGCGCCGTCTCTGTGGACGATTGGGCGCAATCAGCCTGTTATCCCCGGGGTAGCTTTTATCCGTTGAGCGCCGGCCGTCTCGTTCTGAAACCGGCTGGATCACTTACGCCTGCTTTCGCACCTGCTCGGCTTGTAGGCCTCACAGTCAAGCTCGCTTATGGGTATACCCTATCGGTACGATTTCCACCCGTACCTAGCGAACCTTTGCACGCCTCCGTTACCTTTTAGGAGGCGACCGCCCCAGTCAAACTACCTGCCTGACACTGTCTTAGTTGTTACCAGTTAGAACCAAAATGAAACAAGGGTGGTATTTCACTGATGACCGAAGTCTCCCACCTATGCTACACAAGTCAAACCCTGATTCAATGTCAAGCTGTAGTAAAGCTCCACGGGGTCTTTCCGTCTTGCTGCAAGTAACCGGCATCTTCACCGGTAGTGTAATTTCACCGAGTCCCTCTTTGAGACAGTTATCAAGTCGTTATGCCATTCGTGCGGGTCGGAACTTACCCGACAAGGAATTTCGCTACCATAGAACGGTTATAGTTACCGCTGCCGTTCACTCGGGCTTAAATTCAAGCCTCACCACACCGAAGTGCGGATCAGCCCTCCTCGTAACCTACGAGCACTGGGCAGGCATCAGCCCCTATACATCCCACATTGGGTTAGCAGAGACCTAAGTTTTTGTTAAACAGTCGCTTGATATTCTTTCGCTGCGGCCCGCATTGCTGCGGGCAGGCCATATCCCTAAGTTACGGCCGCTTTTTTGCCGAGTTCCTTAAAGAGGGTTCACTCGACCACCTGAGGCTACTCGCCTCATCCACCTGTGTCGGTTTACGGTACGGTTACCAAACATAGTTAATTTGAGAATTTTCTCGCCAGGAAGCCAACGGACGCAAAATCCAATAATCGCGTTTCGCAGACTATCCCGTGTCTTCTCAAGGTAGTTATTTGGTAGTCACGGAATATTAACCGTGTGTCCATCGAAGTCTTACTCCTTAGGACCGACTAACCCACAGTCGATTGGCGTTGCTGTGGAAACCTTAGATATACGGTGACCAGGGTTTTCACCTGGTTTTCGTTACTCATGCCAACATTCGCACTTCGTATCAGTCCACGGTCGCTTACGCTCCCGCTTCACCCCAATACGAACGCTCCTCTACCACTCGTGCTATACACGCTAAATACTTAGTTGACTTGGAAAATTTTGGAAGGCCTAGGACAGGACAGTGCTCCGTCCTAGGAGTGAATGCAAAGTCAACAGAACCTTATAATGAGAGATACGGCGACTAGACACAGGAGAGCTAAAATTACTATCCATCGCTCGTGTGGGTCGCCTTTAGGTATCCACGCTCCCACCACAAGGCACATGACGAAGAGCGTTAGGAGCCCGACAAGAATAATTAATTTAAGTAGCTGTAGCCACTGATACATTACGCACCTCACAGGCAGGTTTTCTACCTTCCAAAATTTTCCAAGTAAGTATTCAAGGTGTATAGCACGAATCCTAAAATTCGGTACCTAGCTTAAGCCCCGTTACATTTTCCGCGCAAAAAGGCCTAGAGGGTTTCTACGCAACTAAGGCTTTCGCCAAAGCGTTGTAGAGAACCGTAGAATCGACTAGTGAGCTGTTACGCTTTCTTTAAATGATGGCTGCTTCTAAGCCAACATCCTAGTTGTCTACGCCTTATCACTTCGTTTTCCACTTAGCTAGAATTTAGGGACCTTATTTGTAGGTCTGGGCTCTTTCCCTTTTGACCATGCAGCTTAGCCCGCACAGTCTGACTCTGGATTCCTAACGACGCGTATTCGGAGTTTGATAGGTGTTGAGAACTTTCGTCCCCAATGCACCTTTCAGTGCTCTACCCCGCATCATGCGAATCCAGGCTATACCTAAATATATTTCGAGGAGAACCAGCTATCTCCGGGTTCGATTGGTATTTTACCGCTTACCACAAGTCATCCCCCATTTTTGCCACAATGGTGGGTTCGGCCCTCCCTGCTAGATTTCTCTAGAGTTCAGCCTGCTCATGGCAAGATCACCCGGTTTCGGGTCTACTTTCAGCCGCTAAAAATCGCGCTATTAACACTCGCTTTCGCTTCGCGTACGGACCAAAGGCCCTTACACTCGCGGCAAAAAGTAACTCGTTGGCTCATTCTTCAAAAGGCACGCCGTCACACGATAAATCGTGCTCCGACTCCTTGTAAGCACACGGTTTCAGGTACTATTTCACTCCCATACTCTGGGTACTTTTCATCTTTCCCTCACGGTACTCGTTCACTATCGGTCAGATAAAGTATTTAGCCTTCCGGCACGATCACCGGACCTTCCGACTGGATTACACGTGTCCAGTCGTACTCAGGAACAAACTCCAAGTGGAATATGCGTTTTAATGTACGGGACTTTCACCCCCTATGGTGGCCTTTTCCAAGGTCCTTCCACTAACGCAACATCACTCACTCGACATACGTCTAAGTCTGCCCTATAACCCTCCTACACCAAGTCCCGGACGCAAGCAAAAACATATTATTAGGAGGCCAGATCCATATATTTTAAAGAATCGCCTGCTTTATGCTTACGCCCAAGATTCGGTGCAGGAGTTTGGGCTGTTCCCCTTTCGCTCGCCGCTACTGAGGGAATCGCTACTGCTTTCTATTCCTCCGGGTACTAAGATGTTTCAGTTCCCCGGGTGCCTTTCCTCACATAAATGTGATGGATGCTATGGGTTTGCCATAGCGGGTTTCCCCATTCGGAAATCGCCGGATCATCGCTTGTTGTCAGCTACCCGACGCTTATCGCAGACTACTACGTCCTTCATCAGCTTTATCTACCAAGACATCCTCCGTGTGCTCTTTGGTGAATTACTTACACCAGCAAACGCTTTCGCGTTGCTGTTACTTGCTTCAAATATGATTAAGGAACCATATTTGAAGTTGTGCTGTCGTCGAATTGTCTTCGACTTCAGCTTGGAAACCTAGTTGTTAAGCATTCATCAGAGGTAAGAAAAAACCGCTTTGGCGAGCGGCTTCTAAGGTGACCCCAAAATAGTGGTCTCTTATAAACCGACGCCTCCTTGTGTTTTTCCTAACATGTACCTGGTGATTGTCCCATATTTGCGCATATTGCGTCAAGACTCTGCCTGAGCGCTTGAAGAGCAATAATTATGATGCGCCAGTTGAGCCGAAACCGCCGCGAGATTCGGGTGCGAGCTCGTCTTTTGAGACTTCTTTCCAGACCACTCGCGGTACCTCTACAAAGAATCCTTGCGCTATTCTTTGTCCTTGTTCAATTTCAATCGGTTTCTCGGTTCGGTTTTGAACTTGAATTAAGATCTCGTCCTCGGGTCCGCAATAGGTTGGGTCGATAATCCCAAACGAGTGCGGCATGCTAATGCCGTATTTTGGAGCGCTCGAACGCGGGGCGATCCCTAACATATAACCTGGCGGGACATGAACAATTAATCCAGAGGGAATTTTTGCTACTTCGTTTGGCTGAATGGTCGTCGCAACCGCTGCCTGTAAGTCAAAACAAGCTGCTGATTCGGGCACATATTTTGGCATATCTATACCATCACGGATTCGGGCAATTTTTATTTCCATCGTTCTATATAGAAGTATTTGCTCGTTTTGTTCAAGAATGCTTGAATAGAGCAACGCCCTATTGGGCGAGGTGACAGTATGCACTTCTCAGTATTAGCAACAACCGCGCGCTTTGCGCTCCTTCTCCTTCTATGCGGATGCGCCACTCCAAAGACCAGTTCGGCGTCGTCTGACGAGGCGCTGATCAAGCAGTTGGTCGCCTTTAGTCCGATCAACGGACACTGGGTTACTAACGGCTTTGCCGGGCAGTTCGACGATCTGCGATTCGTGCAGGAGTCTGAACGTGAAAACGGCAAGATCGTGTATCGGTTAGACGGCCGCGGGGCGCTTTGGACAAAAGACGGCTTAAAACCGTTCGCACTCAGCGGAAGATCGGTCGGGTCCACGCTCCAACCGGTTCTAAAGTTCGCCGACGGCGAGATTATTGCGACCGGCGAAGTTGTTCGAGACGACAGCGGCTGGCCAGCTTGCACGATGGTGTTCGTCCACGGTTCGAGGCAGTATCAAGCAAGTCTCGACTGTGTCGGGGATCGCGCTACCGCCAAGGAGAAATTTTTGGCTCAACTGTCGTTTATTGCTGCCTGGAAAGGTAAGTACGTATTAACAGGCACCGATCACCCGATCGAGTTCACGATCAGCGACAAGTATCGGATTCTTGGCACCTACGACGACGGGGATTGGCGCAAAGGCAAAGTTCACGGTAACGCCAGTAAAGACGGGAAATTCAAATTCCTGCTCAAGTACGGTAGCAATCCGTCGTTTGCCCAAATCCTTGGCACGTTCACATTGAGCGCCGATGGCAAAGAACTTCGCTCAGACGACGCTCGCTACGAGTACAACACCACCGACCCCGACGAAAAGCGGCCGCAGAAAACGACTGTTCTCATGACTCGGATCAACTAACCCCTTCGGGGGTATTTTTTTACCTTAAAATAACGCCTCAACCTATTGATTTTCTGTTGCGGTTAAGGTATTATTCCCCGCGACTCAAAAAGAGTTGACCCGACTCGTCGGGAGGATCGAACCTGAACATGAAGAAAGTTACGCAATCCGTCGCGGCAATTCTTATTGCCCTGCTCGTCGTCGGCTGCGGAGGCAACGGTGCTGGTACCGGAAGCGGTTCCAACACCAACGTCGCCTTTCGCGACGTCCCCCTCACCATTACCCAGATCAACGCCCTCAAGGCCGGCGATCGCGCGTTCGCCATGGTCGAACGTGAGAGCGGGATCGTCTTCGTTCCGATCACGCTCGGCAACCGCTACACAGCGGGCGCCAACGACTACCTGACCTTCAAGGACTCAGACGCCAAGTTCGGCTTCGGCGATTCGGGATCTCCGATCCTGACGCCAGACGGCCACACTATCGGAGCCCTCTCCGGCTCCTACGGTGGGGACAACGTCCTCATCACGCCGATAGACAAGATGCTCAACGCAGTCGGCCGTCAAGCCAGCGCTTCGAACCAGTCCTTCCAGACGAAGTTGGCATGGTTCGGTGTTGGGGTGTCGGATCGCGCAATCAACGAGTTCAAGGAGAGCAACATCCACTTCATCGACGCTGGTCCGACCAGTCAAGCTCATGCAGCCACTCGTGGCGGACCGGGTTTTGAGCTGATCGCCGGCAGATCAATGGCAGTTGTGCCGTTCGACGGCCCGCTAGTGAAGATGTTCGCGATCGGAACACTGACGCACGATCCCAACAAGAACGAATCGCTTGGCTTTGGTCATCCGCTCAACTGGGACGGCTCACCGTTCAACGGTATGCCGGTTTCACCAGCCCGCGTGGTTGCCTTCGTCAGAGATCCGTTCTGGGGTAGCTTCAAGTTGGCAGTCCCGGCTGGGGAATTTCAGGGCGGTATCGCTCAAGATCGGAACACGGGCATCCTCGTCGAGCGAACTCGCGAAACGCAGTGGATCAACCTCGTCGTCAACGCCAATGGGCGCTCGACAACTCACCGTGTTTGTCGTCTCGACGACATGAACTTCCAATCGCTATTCGTAGCCAACGGGCTCGATAGTGTGGCACAGTTGATGTTCGACAGCGGCAACCCGGGATGGCACGAGACCAACATCACACTGACCTTCGCCAACAACGAGACGATGACGCTCGAACCCGGTTTCTACAACTGGGCGTTCGCCGGCTACGACGTTTGGTCGGCGATCGCGGACCACTGGCTCCACACCGTCAGGGTCGAGATCACCATCAACTAGCGCTTCGGCGCATGGGCGGCACGCAGACAACTGCGAGCCGCCCTATTTTTTTACCCTCGTTTTTGCCACAATCCCCTCAAATGCCAGAACTACCAGAGGTTGAAACAATCCGAGCTGGTTTAAAAAGGATGCTAATCGGACATCGAATTTGTTCGATAAATGTTCGGGACAAAAAACTATTCATTGGCGATCCTGAAACCATTAAAAATCAAGCTGTTATCGAGATCGCGCGGCGCGCCAAAATTCTTATTATTAGGCTTGAACGCTCATACCTACTTATCCACTTAAAAATGACTGGGCAGCTGATATTTGTTCCTAACGGCGCTACCGAACAAGATATGGTAGTCGGCGGTCACCCAGACCCGGCGTACTCGTTTTCCCTACCACATAAACACACACACGTAATTTTTGAATTAGATCACGGCAAACTTTATTTCAACGATCTCCGTAAGTTCGGTTGGATCAAAGTGGTGGAATCTGCCGAACAAATTGAGCCGCACGTTCATACGCTAGGACCAGAGTACAACTGGCCTGAGTTTTCACTTGAGTATTTTACGAAAAAACTGGCTCGCAAAAAAGCAATCACCGTCAAACAATTACTTCTAGATCAAACGATCGTGGCTGGGATCGGAAATATATACGCCGACGAAACGCTATTCTTATCGAAAGTTCATCCCCAAACGAAAGTAAATGAATTAAAACCGAACGAAATCCAAATAATTTTCAAAAATATCCCAACAATATTTAACAAAGCCCTAAAACACGGCGGCACCAGCAGCCAACACTACCGACAAGCAGACGGCAAAATGGGAACCTACCTAGCCGTCGCCAACGTTTATAAAAGAGAAGGGATGCCTTGCACCGTCTGTGGTACACCGATCGAACGGATTAAAATCGCCGGCCGATCAAGTCATTTTTGCCCGAGCTGTCAAAAAAAGCGCTAGGCGATGCCTAGCGCAACTGAACGGAAAGCGCACGGAGCTTCGTCGAAGCGTCGCGAACGGCGTAGATATCTGCCTCATGACCAGCGCACCGAGATTTAACGCTCCCGGCGAATAGATGGGTGCCGTCGCAGAGAAAACTCAGCGCGCCAAGCAGATCTTGCGCCCGGTGCAGCAGCATTCGTTCTCGAAACTGCTCAACACCGAGTTGCTTAACCCAGCCGATCGATTGAGACTTTCTTGGAAGCAAAGCTCGCGCTGGCCAGTAGAGCCAGTGTGGCAACCCGACGGTGTTTGCCTGTAGAATTTCCATCAGCAAATCATCGTTTGGCAGTGAGAGCTCTTTACTGAACTTGCCGAGTTCCCCAGGAAAGTCGCACTCGATGTTGATCTGTAGCATCGAGCTATCCCCGGGCCAGATCTCAACCCCCCATCGCTCTTGCCTTTTTTGAGGGTAAATCCAGTCACAAAGACCGGTAACCGTGCGGTGTGAAACTTTCTCGGATTTTACAACCGCTGCTCCTCGCAGCCGTTCGTAATAGAATAGCGCTCCGCCGCAAAACGGCGGCCAACCATTGGCTTCAATCACGAGGTTATTAAACCCCATCCAGCGCAGAAATCCGATATGCTCGAACACGTGGAGCTGCTTGGTAAAGCTCATCTCCAACACGATCCGGCGTTTTTTCGTCGTCGCCATGACGCTAGTAATCGGCACAAGTCGGCCGCAATCTAGCCAATACCAGCCCGGGTTATCGAGCGGTCCCGGATGAAAGGTAATGCTTGACGGCAAGCCGAACAAGTTTCGACCCTTGATGGTTACTGAATGAGTCAGCGTGAGATTGTTCATTCCACTCCTATTAATGTGCTCAGGCATTCTAGCGAGAACTAACAAGAAAATCCAGAGTATTTAGTGTAAAACCGGTGACATACCGACTAGAATTAGGTAAACTATGCACAACGCTTCGGCGTGAGGTAAAAAATGCTCCTTTGCATCTTGAGATTCTTTCAGAACTTGTTCGCCGCAGTACCCCAACAAGCGGCGCAGTCAGTTAATCACAGCGACATCCTTGTGCGCGAACTGACTCGAACCGACAAACTCGGGCAACACCTGTGCGGCGCCTGCCACGCGCTCATCAATATGCGCACCGAGCTCGAACAGCGAGGCAGGGGGTTAAGAGGCCAAGACGCGGTCATCCTCTTCAATTTCCTGAAACTGATTGACGCGCAGCTGACAAGGCTCTACTCAATCTTAAGTTCGGGCTGTCGCGAAATTAGCTTCAGCGAGCAGGCCGAGATCAGAGCAATACTGAACGACTACCGCCTCGTTTACGCGGCATCGGAGGTCAAGCCTCCCAACGACGACCATCTCTGGTATGTTCGTGAACTGCAAGATCTCACAAACGTGCCAGACCAGACCCACCGCCCGTAAGGGCGGTTTCTTTTATACTCATTGATATTCAGCTACTAACAGATATACTGTCGGCAGTGCAGTCGCACATCACAACTAGGAGATGACCATGACAAATTCCGTGCCTGTTGTTAAATATAAACCGCTTTCAGAGCGGGTCGCCGACACTCAGTTTCAAGATCTGGTAAGAAGGATCCTTTTCGCCGACCGTTGGAACATGCCCGTACAAGGCGTGGCCAGCTGTCAGATCGCTGGCGCCGAACTCCGGTTCAACATGTCGAACGGTTTTCCTTTGATGACCGAGCGCGACATGATTTGTCCGATTCCCCGAAAGGGAAAGGAAGACTGGCCATCGATCTTTTCACAGTCAATCGCTGAAATGGTCGCATTCGTTAACGGCGCCCGAACTCAAGATGAGTACGAGGCTCACGGATGTTTCTGGTGGCGACGCTGGCTCACAAAAGCCAAATGCGAATACAACCACCTGGAAGAGGGCGACAACGGCGTCGGCTCGTACGGCGCGGTGCTAACCAACTTCCCGACGCATCAAGGCGAGCCGCACAACGGCAAGCCGTTCGACCAAATTGATGCGGTGTTCGAAGAGATGAAGCGCTACCCTGGATACCGAACACACGTGATCACGACTTGGTGCCCGCCGTATACTTACGCCGGAGACAACCGCAAAGTCGTTGTCGCGCCGTGCCACGGTACGGTCGTTCAGTTTCAGCTAGACGAAGAGCGCAAAGAGCTCACACTCGTTCACGTTCAGCGTAGCTGCGACATCTTAGTTGGTGGAATCGGCAACATTTGCCAGTACGCCGCCATCTTCGGTCTCGCAGCCGCCAAGATACTGGGCTACACCTTCGTGGAATACATCCACTACATGGTTCAACCCCACATCTACGAGAACCAACTCGAGGGGACGAAAGAAGTGCTTGGTCGAAGTCCTAGAGCGTTCCCTACGGTTACGCTAGTGGGCGAAATCGCCAGCATCAAAGATCTCAGACCCGAGCACTTTGTTGTTGAAGAATACGACCCCCACCCCTACTTCAACATCCCAACCCCTATCTAGGAGAACTATGAGCGCAACAATTATCGTCGCTACTGACCGCAACTGGCTGATCGGAGATCGGCCAGACGGTCAACTTATCGGCCGGACACCTTGGCAAGGCCAACTGCCGGCGGATATGGAATATTTCATGGATCAAACAATGGGAAAGGTTGTGGCGATGACCCGACCGACTTACCTGACGATTCCAAAGAAGTTCCGTCCGCTTCGTGGCCGAACCAACGTTGTCCTCACAACCCGTCACGACTTCACAGAAGACGGCTGTGTCGTTGTCAACTCAACGGAACAACTATTTCGCGAATTCGGAGCGAAAGAATTGATGATTGCTGGCGGAGGCATGCTCTACGAGCAGTCGCTTCATAACGAACAGGTTGACCGAGTTCTACGAACGAAGGTCAATGCCGAATTCGAAGGCAACATCTACTTTCCAGAGCTCCTTATTACGGAGTGGGAGTTGATTCGATCAGTTCCGTTTCAAGCTGACAAGCTTAACAGCTACGACTACATCTTCGAGACGTATGTCAGAATCCAAATCTAGCCGGCTCACGCCGGCTCTTTATTTACAACAAAGCTATCTACAACTAATGTTAGCCCAATAGTAGTATGGCAATAAGTAAAATGAATACTCACGAAAATATCGACAAACCTAAGATAGTTGATCCAAGGAATGCTCGCAATCCCGAGTACCAGCAACAACTATTAGAAATTGAAAAATCTGGAAAATGCCCATTCTGCCCAGGTGGACAAACGTTTATAGATGAATCCGATATGTTTATTACTGACAATGAGCAATGGTTAGTTAAACAGAGTAAAGCTCCGTACGCTAACAGCGCCGTTCACTTAGTTTGTATTCTACGTACACACAAAATTAGACTGGGAGAAATGACTGAAGCCGAGTGGACAAGCCTAATGCCTTTAATTGAGCAGGCGCTACTTAAGCTGAACATCAACAACGACGGTGGCAGTCTTTTTGTTCGCGAAGGTGCGACCGAATTAACTGGTGCCACCGTTTGCCATCTGCATTTCAATTATGTTATTCCCGAATCATCAGAAAACGATACCAAAATTGTAACTGTACGTTTCGGAGGCTGGAACGGAGCTCCTGAATGGGAGAGACCAAACTAAAACCTAATTTATAATTGCAATTTTACTGCACTAAAATTACTTCAACCCCAAACGCCTTTAACTCCCGCTCGCCGTCTAACGACGAGTAGCCAGAGCTGTAATAGCATTTTTTTATGCCGCTGTTAGCAATAAGCTGCGCGCAATCCGGACACGGAAAAGTTGTAACGTAGATACTGGCACCATCCAGCGAAATTCCCTCTTTTGCTGCCTCAACTATTACAGCTTGTTCGGCATGAAGTGTGGTTCTGAGTTCTGTATTAACTCCTAACGGCAAGAAATTTCGCGGATCTCCGTCGATATATGGAGAATGAGCAGTTGGTTGACGTTGGTTGAACGACTGCAATATCTTTGTTCCATTCTTTACTACTACTGCACCAACTTGCCGATACCAATCAGAGCTACGGTTCGCTTCATGCTCGGCTGATCTTATCATCTCTTGGTCAAATTTCTTCTTGGATATTGTCCGATCCGGCGAAACTTCGTTTACCGTTTGCACATTTTTTGTGTCCCAGCGCAAAAACGGACTAACTTTTTTAACCTTCTTGAATGAGTACGTCTTTATCAGCTGGTCAGAGATATCTTCGTCAGCCATTAATAGATCGTCCGTGGTTAGCCCCCTAATTTGTTTCTTATTAACAAGTACCACTTCTTTAAACAATGCCGTGGAATCAATAATTTGTTTTATTAACGCTGGTTTAACCGCTCGAACTTCTCTAGCGAGTTCAGGAAAGTCGTTGATAATGTCTAAATCAATAATTGCCAAACGATCGACGGTCGACGCAACTTTATCAAATAAACTTATATAGCCCTGATGAAGCACTGGAATATAGAGCAACAACGTTTTCACTCTAACTCAGCCAACGCTTCTAGGGTTTTCTTTGCTTTTTCAACAAAATCGAGCGTCATTAAACGGATTTTGGCAGAAGTCGAAGTTTCGGCCTGACTCGGCAGTACAACTACCTTTATTCCATGTTTTTCAATTTCTTTAATTTGCTTTGGTGAGTAGCTTCTTTCAGTTGCTACTAGGATGTCCGGCTTAAAAACATTAATTAACCCATCTTGATAATACTCATCAGCGATCGTAACGTAGTCGACGTGGCGCAAATGTGCGAGTGTTTCGATCCGCTCTTGCTCGGGAACGATTGGACGTCGAGGCCCTTTGCGGCTTTGCACCCATTTGTCACTGTCAACAGCGACGATCAATACGTCTCCTTGTTGTTTTGCTTTTTCGATATATCTTGCGTGACCAATATGAAGTAAATCGTACGTTCCAAGTACTAATACAACTTTCAAATTAAGCTTCTTGAGCGCATCTGTAATCTCACCAAGTTTCTCGTGTTTTTTAATAAACTTCTTATCGAAATTTGCACCGGGTCCAAAGACATCGCTAAGGTTTGCCATCTTGGTTGTATCCTAATCGAATCTTTAACTTCGTCAAGAAAATTTGCGGGTGACCCGCAATGTTTATGCTATGAGACGCTCGTATTCACTTGCTTGTTTCAACAGCTCGTCATTAGTAAACCGCCGCTTGAGGATCGGTTGCCAGCTGCCGTCCGTGATCGACAGATCCCAGGGACAAACTGTACGCCACCAACGTACGCCTTCATGAATAGTCCCAGAAATTGGGTCGCGTCTGGAGAAGTGAATTATTTGGCAGTTGTGGATTTTTGTCGCTTCGTCGTTGGCTTCTTTCCATCTACAAAACTCCTCAACGGTCCAATGTAATCGTCTAATCATCCCAGCTTCAATTAGCGTTTCGTGCGCTACGATAATAACCCGATGATCGTGATGTCGGTCAGATAACGAGTGCATTATCCGATCCCACCGCAGCCCCGCATCAAGGCGGGTTTCGCCGTTAGGTGGTCGCCAATAGAACTCCTGCATTGCTCTTCGCGCTAGATTATCGCCAAACTTCTTGTCTTTTTGAGCTTGGGTCATCCCGTCTAGATCACCATGATCACGTTCGATCAAATACGGGTCGATTTCCCATTCGGCTCCAGGCAATCCAAGATATCCGGCGGTTTCTCTGGCCCTAACATAGGCAGAAACCAAGCAATGATCGAACTGGCCGTGAATGTTCTCTAGTATCCAGTTGCCAGCAGATTTTGCCTGTTTGACTCCGAGATCGGTTAATCGCCATGTTGAGTTATGCCGGTTGCGATGTTCGGGAGTTAGTAGGCTCGGATCACCGTTTCGGTCTCGTTTATTAGCAATATTGCCTTCGGACTCGCCGTGACGTACTAACACTAAGTCAATTGGTAGTGGCATTAAGCCTAATGTATGTTTGAGTCAAAAAAGGATCAAGTCTAAAAAAATTGAGTAAAATTACCCACCATCAGGTGGGTATTTATCAGTGGACCGTTGGGGATTCGAACCCCACACCTCCGCAGTGCAAATGCGGCGCTCTACCAAATGAGCTAACGGCCCTCACTTCGTTCGGGCCTTGCTCTATCTCAACATAAAGTTTCGATATGAGCTAACTCCCGAGCTAGCACTCGGGCCGTTACTCTCGCTCGCTTATGCTCGCGATGATCAAACGGCCCAAAAGTCTTATGTATTATATCTAATCCGAAGGAGATTATCGAGTGATTACAATACCTAATCCAACAATGGCGATCAGTATAAAAAGCACCGATACACCAATGTTGTACCAAATTGCAGCCGAAAATATTTTGGACATCATGGGCTTAGCGCTGTTTGGAACCTCTGTACCGTCCCAGATCTTTGGGGTCTTTGCTTCGTGCCAAAAATCAATTTTTTGAGCAAGCGAGAGCAACGAGATTAACAATACAAGGACGAAGAAAATAATGTACGGTCCATCCCCAGTTGTTAACGGCAGTGCCCAGCTAAAAATTGGGAAAACAGGAGTCACAAACATCAATAAGACGAACGTAATGAACGCTACAAATACTATCCAAGTCAGTACTCTTCTAAAAAACATATAAAACGGCTCCTATTATCGTCAGCGCGCCGAGGATCTTCCACATCGAGTAAGTTCCACCCGTACCAAGGTAGCGTTCAGCGAGCGAGTTATAACCGAATAGATGTGTTAGTTGATAACTATGTGTCAGCATCGCTACTCCCGCTGCCAGCCCGACAATCAGTACAATTATTTTGAGAATTATCCCCATATCGTCAGTCTAGCAGAAGCGCCGATTACGCGGCGAAAATAATAAACAGACTAATAACAACAACTGCTACTTGTGTTAGCAGCCCTAAAATTTTTGGCACTTGTCGCTGCGTTTCTTCGTTAATATGAATCGAGTCGTGAAATTTCTGTTCTTGCGAGAAAAACGGTAAACGGCGAAGCGTTCTATTCCAAAACGGTACGTTGTCCAGCAAATCCGGTAACACAGCACCCACCGCGCCCCAAAGCATCACGCTCCCAACTTCAGTTCTACTTTGATAAATCCACATAATTAGCCCAGTAGCTATGAGTACGTCTAAGACTGCTTGGACGAAGATGTGCTTTGGCCAATCGCGCGCCGATTGATCCGTATCAAATTTAATTTCGTCGTGCGGTCGGTACAAACGCTCCCAGTGCGGGATTGTATCGAGCACATAATGTGACGCCCAGCCGACACTAAAGGCAATAAGCGGCGCAACTGTAGCGTCTTTTACTAGCGCGCCAATCGCAGCTCCAGTAAGCGCGTGGGGAACGGTAAGCATATCCGTATCTTACTATAAAAAATCCCCCGAGACCGGATGGTTCGGGGGGAGCTCGGCTCCACAAGGAGGTTCAAGCTTTGGAAGGGGTGCCCCCAGCGTGCCCATTCCTGGACTTCTGGGGGCACCGTCAAGTGCCGGGCACCTCGTAGGTGATCACTCTTCCCTGAGACGGTCTCGTCCTGGGAATAGTCGAAGCACGGATCTGGCGGCGAGGTCCGATAACGGCGGCGTTTTGTGGACGCCGGTCGCTCGAAAGTGCACTCGAGCCGCTTGGTAGAACAGCCTCCGTACTGTTTCTGGTCGCGATCACTTGACGAGGTGCGGAAGTGGTGAGATTCGGCAATGCTGCCGGTACGACGAACTGAATCGCCACTGCAACAGTTAAAGTCGCTATCATACCCTCGACTCCCGCATCGGTGAAAGAACACAGTTCATGTCGTGAACCGTGAGAAAATAATACACCCTCTCGTCAAGTATTGGCAATAAAAAAGCCCGGGCCGAAGCCCGGGTGGAGGTGGAACGGAGGACGGAAATCAACAGATCGGCACCGTGTCGTGCACCCAAACTGGGACACCGACTTCAGCCCAATCGAACAGCTTCTTGGCATCAGGCTTTTTGAGCCGGATACAGCCGCTCGATGCCGGAAAGTCCGGCACGTCGTGATAGGCGTGAAAGCCGATTCGACGGACCCGTTTTTGTTTCGGGTCGTACATCGGCACCCTCATCTGCCAGTACAACGTGGCGCCGCCGAGCTCCGGCAAGGCTTTGCCGACCGGAATCTTCGCGGTGATCTTGTACGGCTCGCCCGTGGAGATCGGCGTCTCGAGTCCCTTGCGGCCAGTCGAGCACTTTAACTCGAAGACAAGCTTGTCGCCTTCGAAGGCGTAGACCTTCTGCAGGTCGAGGATCACCAGAATTCGTTTCTGGTAAACCGACGCCGAGACGGGTTGGGCTTGGCCAACGCCAAGCAACGCGAGAAGCAGAAATGCTGTGTTCATAGTGTCGTCCTTGATTTGATGTGCGCGAAACGAGAGCAATACTATCACAGATGAACCTAAGAATCAAGTGTCAAACCCGAGAAATTCCGGCTCAGTCTCGAGCGTTATCCCAAATTTATCGTGTACTTGTTTTTTAATCTCGAGCACCAACTGGTGTATATCCTCTCCACTGGCGTTACCGCGGTTAACGATGTAATTACAGTGTTTTTCTGAAACTTGCGCTCCCCCAACTTGGTAGCCTTTCAGCCCCGCGTCTTGAATAATCTTGCCCGTCGGGACTACTGGAAACGGATCGATTTTTACAAAGTCTTTGAATAATTCCATCGTTGCTGTTGGGATCGTCTGGATCGGAACATTCTTGAACATCGACCCAGCGTTAGGATATTCGAGTGGGTGTCTGGTTTTACGAAACTCGATATGTTCGTCAGCGATCGATCGTAGTTGTTCAGTGTTACCAGAACTCAACAATAACTCTGCGTTAAGAATCACCCATACCGGATGACGTTTAAAGTAACTTTCCCGATACTCAAACTCGCACGCGGGGTTATCGAAAATCTTTATCTCGCCAGTTGCAGTAGAGAACGCTGTTACGAATTGGATAGTATCCTTAATTTCACCCTTAAATGCGCCGGCGTTACCGCGAATCGCTCCGCCAAACGTTCCGGGCAGTCCTCCCGCCCATTCCAGGCCAACTAACCCAGCCGTAACTGCCGTGTCAACTAAATCGTACATCTGGCTTCCAGAACCAGCGCGGATAACCCTGCCGTCTACTTCAATTGAGTTGAAATCGATGTGAATAACAAGCCCATCGAAACCAGCTGTCGAGGCAATCACGTTACTCCCGGCGCCAAGAACAAAGATCGGGCAGTTTTTAGAATTGGCAAAATCACGCGCCGAACGCAACTCTTCGATCGTTTCGACATTACAGAAATATCTTGCCGGACCACCCACTTTAAACGTTGTGTAGTTAGCAAGTGAGACGTTCTCCTGAATATTCATCAGACCAACCGTAGCAACGCATCGTTTCGGTTACAATACGATCATGCATCGGTTATTCCAACCAATTTCGAACGAGCTTCATAGCCATAAGTGGCGTGGCATATCGCTGATCGTAACGTTTTTAATAATTATCGCTTCACTGCAAGCTCAGAGCGTGCTGCAGAAACAGCAAAGCGATCGCCTCGATCAGCAGTTGGCTGTTGAGCTGGAGCATAACTCACAATTACAATTAGTCGCCGCAATCAAGACACTTCAGGAAAAAGTTGACGCTGCTAAGGCAATCGGAGCTGACACCACGGCGCTTGAGAAAGTAATTGTTGAAATTAAATCACGGATTTCTGATCCGACTAAAACGATTGAAAATTTTAACACTATTCGCGATCAAGTCGCCGTGGTTGAGACGCTCATTACTACGCAAACGGAGATAAATCGAGTCGCTGAGTTACAGCGCCAATCGGGAATTCTTATTGGAGTGGTAAAAGAAGGCGAACAACTCCTCTCAGGAGTGTCACTAACACTTACAGATGGCACAGCAACGACTAGCACAACAAGCGCCGCCGACGGCGCTTATACTTTTACGATTACGGCCGGGACATACACACTCACAGCATCAAAGAGCGGTTACAATTCGGTTAAAAAAACCGGCGTTAGTATTACAGCTCAGCAAACAACAACGCTTAATTTGGCACTTACAAAGACGCAAGCAAAAACCAGTACGACCACCACGACCTCCACCACTAACGGCGACAGTAAGTATGAGAAAATATCGATCGCAACCAGTCGCGGTAGCTTCAGTATCCATCTCTCAACCTTTAACTTAGCTAGCGGTCAGTTTGCTGTTAGCACCGATACCGCTAACGACAACGATTGCACCGATAACTGCCCGACCAAAAGCTTAAGTAGTTACGTCAGTGGTAACGGCGGCTTTGCCGGCATGAACGGTACCTATTTTTGCCCCGCCGATTACTCAGCGTGCGCCGGCCAAGTCGGCTCGTTCTTCTGGAAAGTGCTCAATACTCGTCTCAGTAAAATGATTAACGCTAACAACGGCTTAGGCGAAAACGACCCGTTTATCGCTTTTAACTCCGCCGGTACCGCTAGATATTTTTCATCCTGGAGCAGCTACGCCGGTTCGGGGTTTGCTGGAGTCGCCGGTATCAACTGTAAACCAGCGTTAATTAGTAACGGCAACAACATTCTCGACGAAGGCTCGCTTGACGATAAACAACGCACAACCAAATCGAATCGCGGCGCGATCGGGCTAAGGGGGCAAACCCTTTATTTAGTTATCGCTACTAGCGCTACTGTCCCTGATTTAGCGGCGGTTATGGACGCACTCGACGTCGATTACGCGCTCAACGTCGACGGTGGCGGATCGAGTGCGATGATGTTTAATAGTAGTTACAAAATTGGCCCGGGCCGGAGCTTGCCTAACGCCATTATTATTAAACGCCGCTAACGTTGGATGACAGCGTAAACGAACAGGACTCGGTACGCGATCGCAAGTAGCAATGTTCCGATAGTTTTTCGATAGCCAATTTTCCCAACACCTCCAACGAACGCCATTAGTTCTGCGTTGATGATCGGAATCATAGTGATAATGAAAAATTGTTTCCAGCTCACGGCGTTCGAGACACCCTCGACAAAATCGTAATTTTTTCTCGATAGCCATCGCTTTAATAGCGGTCGGCCGTAGTTATAGGCCAAATAATAGCTAATACTCCCTCCAGCCACCCCACCGAGAACTCGAGCGACAATAACGCTTGTCGGGTCAACGTATTCAAAAAACAACAAATCTACCGGCAGTGTTGGAATCGGTACAAACACCGAGGCGATCATGACAAATAGAAAGTATCCGGCCAACGCTCGGAACGGATGGTACGAAATAATATCGGTTAACGGTTCGATGTGTGGCGCAAGAAACTTATTCATAATTGCCGAGATTCCACCAACAAAAAGACCAAACAACAGAATAAATCCGACCAACTGTAGCGCCTGTTTATGTGAAAATTTTTTCTTGGCGTCTTCGGCAACCATATCGGTAGTATGCCATATTATTTACCCCAACTGAACCTGGATAGAACGACAATTATTCGGTACAATTGTTTGGTAACTTGCCACCAGCAGCAGGTTAGGGCGATAACGCGGACAGCGTTACAACCGAGCGAAGCGAGGGCGATTAGCTCAGCTGGTTAGAGCGCGTCACTGATAATGACGAGGTCACTGGTTCGAGTCCAGTATCGCCCACGAATATGCAACAAAAAAGAGGCTTTAGCCTCTTTTTTGTTTTCAAACACTTTGCGGTTACAAGAACGTTTTCGCTACCTATATTGGTAGCATCTCTCCGATATAGATCGGAGTCGACATCTAGATTCCTCTAGAAAGGAGGTGATCCATCCGCAGATTCCCCTACGGATACCTTGTTACGACTTAGCTTTCCTTACCGATCCCACCTTGGTGCCGGGTAATCCCGACGCTTCTGGTGTTACCGACTCGGCCAACTTGACGGGCGGTGTGTGCAAGGCTCGAGAACGTATTCACCGTGGCATGCTGATCCACGATTACTAGTGATTCCGGCTTCATGAGGGCGAGTTGCAGCCCTCAATCCGAACTTACCGACCTTTTCTGGGATTAGCTCCACCTTGCGGTTTGGCGACCCTTTGTAGGACGGATTGTAGCACGTGTGTTGCCCAGGGCATAAAGGCCACGCGGATCTGACGTCATCCCCGCCTTCCTCCCTGTTACCAGGGCTGTCTCCTATGAACATACAACATAGGACGAGGGTTTCGTTCGTTCAAGGACTTAACCTCACAGCTCACGCCACGAACTGACGACGACCGTGCAGCACCTGTCTTTGGGCTCCTTGCGGCACTCTCTCGTTTCTGAGAGATTCCCAAGATGTCAAGCCCTGGATAAGGTTCCTCGGTTATTGTCGAATTAAACCACATGCTCCACCACTTGTGCGAGCCCCCGCCAATTCCTTTGAGTTTTAATCTTGCGATCGTACTTCCCAGGCGGTCAACTTGACGCGTTAGCTTCGCAACAGAGAGGGTCGACTCTCCCTATTGCTAGTTGACAGAGTTTACGGCGTGGACTACCGGGGTATCTAATCCCGTTTGCTCCCCACGCTTTCGCGTCTCAGTGTCAGGTATTGCCCAGCTAGCTGCCTTCGCCATTGGTATTCCTTCTGGTATCAACGGATTTCACCCCTACTCCAGAAATTCTGCTAGCCCCTGCAAACCTCAATTCGTACAGTTTTGCTCGCGGCCTCACCGTTAGGCGGTGAGATTTAACGACCAACTTGTACGAACACCTACACGCTCTTTACGCCCAGTAATTCCGGATAATGCTCGGGCCCTACGTATTACCGCTGCTGCTGGCACGTAGTTAGCAGGCCCTTATTCGTGGGGTACCGTCATAATCGTCCCCCATAAAAGAAGTTTACAACCCGAAGGCCTTCTTCCTCCACGCGGCGTCGCGCGGTCAGGCTTTCGCCCATTGCCGACGATTCCCTACTGCTGCCTCCCGTAGGAGTGTGGGCCGTGTCTCAGTCCCACTGTGACTGGTCGTCCTCTCAGACCAGTTACCCGTCATAGCCTTGGTGAGCCGTTACCTCACCAACAAGCTGATAGGACGCAGGCGCCTTCCGAAGCGTAAACTTTCACCTTGCGGCATATCCGGTGTTATCTCGCCTTTCGGCGAGTTATACCAGACTTCGGAGCAGCTTCCTACGCGTTACTCACCCGTTCGCCATGGGTCTAAACCCATTCGACTTGCATGTATTAGGCACGCCGCCAGCATTAATCCTGAGCCAGGATCAAACTCTCATAAAAATTCCTGTAGGGATTTTTATGAGAGTTTGTCTTCGCACTCTTCAGAAGAATTGTGCTCAGATCAAACTCTTACCTTTTGGTAAGAAATTTGTGTCCGACGGCCGAAACCGTCTTCGTCAAACTCTTTGAGATTTAACTCACATAAAAGCCTACTGAACCTTACGAGCGAAATGATAAATCATTTCAGCTGACATACTGTTTTGTTTTTTTGGAATTGTTTGGCACTCTCTCGTTTTACCGAGAAAGGGATGGAAATTTGCCAGTCCATCGGCTGGTTTGTTCTTGTAACCGCGAAATGTTCGCGATTACGCTCCTTTGTTCCCGTGGTAGGTAAAACAAAGGTCCCGCTTGTTAAAGCAGCAAAGTACGTCTGTAATTGTACCTATTAGGTTTCCTTGCGTCAACGGCTGCGCAGCGGGTAGGCTAGAAGAAGATTATGAAACTCTTTGAGAACCCTCGACAAGCGTTCTTACTCCTTGGATTTCTTGTGCTTTCCGCGGCGTTCTACGTAGCAACATACAGTAATAACGCTGAATTTCAGGCCGAAAATGACTTCACACAATACCAGCCCAAAACCGCTCAGAGCTTTGTTGAAAGTATCGGGGTTGTAACCCACTTAACCTATAACGACTACAAATCTAACGCCCACTTTGCCGACGTCTATAATAGTCTAGTTAAGCCGAAAATTCGCGAGCTCGGCGTTCACCACGTCCGACAAAATCTCGCTCACGGCGGTGCTGGGTTTGTTAGCTATTTACAGAAACTACACGAGCTGAGTAACCCTCCGAATAATTACCCACCAATTCAGTTCTCGCTTAGCGCCACAATTAATCCTACCGACTCGACCAGCCCGATGAACACCTGTTTTTTGCCGAAAGTTAAATTGCACCTGGTTCCAGGGGTCGTTCCTTGTGGTAACGAGGTCGGACAACCAGTGAGTGTGTCCGTCAAACTCTCAAATATTGAAAACCCAAATGAGCCCGATCACTGCTTCAGTTTCGTCTGTAACTACTCGCCATCACCATCCAACTGGTACAAGTACTCACTACAGCAAAACTCCGATTGGCCAGATGACGTGCTCGGTGCGGCTTCAAACGCTAAAAGTAAGCTGCTCTCAGATCCGGCAACTGCCAATATCATCACCGTGGCACCGTCGTTCGTTTGGTTACAGTATCACCAAAATGAGACGTACAACGGCACAAACTTACGGACGTACCTCAACCCCATTAACGCTAATATCTCGTACGGGAATTCACACCCCTATTGCGGCCTTAACTCTGTTTCAACTTGTTTTGCTAACACCGTTCAACACGCCGTCAATCGCTACGCACCTAAGCCGGTTTTCGTTACCGAAACCGGACATTCAACTCATGAATATTCAGAAACTCAGCAGGCAAAGTATCTTCTTCGTATCCTTTTCGATTTTTTTGAGCGCGGAATTCCGCGAACGTACATTTACGCTTTTCTTGACGAGCCATCGGCAGCAACACTTAAAGAACAGAATTTCGGCCTACTAAACGAAGACGGTCGTGAGAAGCCGGCGTATGTGTGGCTTAAAAACACGATCGCATTACTAAAAGATAGTGGCAGCGTTGGTTTAAAAGCGTTATCGATGCAAATTAGCGGTAATGGCTTGCGTCACTCCCTGCTTCAAAAAAGCGACGGCAGCCACTGGCTGGCTCTCCAATACGACAAAAGCAACACAACTGACGCTGACGCCACAACTGCGGCAACTATTACCTTCGCTTCTCCAAAGAACGTTGAGTACTACTCACCAGCTAGTACAGCCGCGTACAAAACCGAGAGCAGTATTACGACACTCTCAATCTCTGTACCAGATAAAATCACGCTACTGAGAATTAGCGATCCAGTCGCACTAAATAGCGGTTCAAACTCTAGTACAACTTCGAATTCCACTACTAACTCAACAACCAAACAATCTACTACCAAGAATTCCGGCAAGGCGAATGATCAGCCGAACCAGACCGGTCAGACTGAAACAGAGACGGATAGTACCGGATTCGAGCTGAAAGACAACGAGATCCAGCTGACGAAAAACTTAGCTGTAAGTAAAAATCTGTTTGCGACAATCTTAATTGTTGCACTTCTCTTCGTTACGGTTGTTATTAGTTGGCTTCGATTGCGCCGAGAACTGCATCAAAAAAAGCCCTAGTTTCCTAGGGCTTGGCGAATAGGTCGTGGCGGGCTCGTTTGTGCAAGTGTCCTTCTCGACAGAAAATCTTGCCGTCGCATTTGCGAAAGTGCATCTCGGCCGTGAACTCATTTCCAGCCAGCAACTGAGCGAACCACAACTCTTCGCACGGCATCATTTCGTGATACGGGATCTCGTCGACGGGGAAGAAACTCGGATCGCTGAAAACATCTGTGGCGATCGGGATTCCTTCCCATAGGTCAGAGCGGTAGACGTGAACTTCCACATCCGTACAGCGCTCGACGCTAAGACCAGGAACATCCTGTTTGCTGCCCCAGTGGAAGGTTACTACTCCTCGTTTATCGAGCTCTAAAACCCGAATCCCACCCGACTCTTCTTTCGTTTCTCGGATTGCGCACTCGCGAATTGTCTCGCCCGACTCTTGCTTGCCGCCGTAACCGCTCCGCCTACCCTTCGTTGGGCCCGATAACGATTTCGGCAGACAGACGACGTTGCCACTGAAAAGATAGACCAGAGAACAAACTGTTGTAACGTGCATCGGTATTCCTCCGTCAGAGCGATTGTTGCTCATTTTTTCCTTCTGTCAAATCTCTCGACTTACCGAGGAATCTTCGGTACAATTCTCGAGACTCAAGGAGTACCTTACGATATGAAGAAACGCTGGTCGATCATCTTCGCCAACTCTGTTACCGCCGAAGAGAAGGCTCAACTCACCAACGAACTCGCCGAACGCCTCAAAGCCGTTCCCGATTCCTACAACAACAATGCCGAGCTCAGATTCTCGGAGGGAGCCTTGCCGTTCACGCTCACGGACGTCGTCAACGTTATTCCCGCTTCGAAAATCCGAGCAATCACGCTCGACACTCGACACGACGGACCCCAACTTTCTTTACAGGGCGGTGTGAAGATCTGTTGGGCAAAGGGCGCCATCATCGAGTGCGAATTCGACGGTAACGACAACGAAGCACTGGTTCGAGAATTCGATTCCACCGTCAAGTTGTCCGAAAACTGCGGCTAGCTTTCCGCCTCGTCCTCTCTTGCGCCCACCCGGGCGCTTTTTTTATTGTAGGACTTCTGGTTTTCGACGTAGTATTAGCCAGAGTGAGACACTAGTAACCGTAAGAAGCGTTGCGAGAATCCCGATCCGAACCCAAAGATCAACCTTTTTTTGTTCAGCTGCCGTCTCTTCTTTTGTAGTATTCTTAATAATTAAGTCTGTCACGCTGGAAACGACGCTACCGTTCAGCTTCCAGCTCGGCCCGCCGCCCTGATTCCCGCCTTGGTTGCCCGATCCACCGCCACCCGTGTTTTTTTGGAAAGTAAATGTTAGCTGTTTTTCGACAACATTGCCGGCAGCGTCACGAGCTTCAGCTTTGAGATTGTGACTGCCGTTAGTGAGTTTCAAGTTTTTTGTGTTCATATTTACCGTACAGGTACCGCTTGTGATCGCACTGCTGTATGTGCAACCACCAAATCGAACACCGTCAACATAATAGTCAGCTCTGGTTACACCGACATTATCAGCGACGGCGCTAATAACCTTAATAGTGTTACCCGAGTAAATCGAACCGGCCACTGGTTGTGAAATCGTAAGCGTCGGGGCGGTCTGATCGGCCTGGGAATTACCAGAACCAGGATCGTTATTTGTGGCGACAGCGTAGGTGACTGGAGTCGTACAGCTCTCATTACTCCACAACGCCTCACTCGCGAGCGACTCAAGATTTAAACTATCCAGCATCGATCTGACGCAGACAATATACTTCGTGTTATTTACCGGAGAGCTAATTCCAATCGTTGGGCTTAGTGTTTGAGTATCTGTCCAGCCCCCAATTGCTGTTTGCGCCCCAGTGGAACTAACGCTTCGCAGTTGATACTGTAGCGCTGCCTGATAGCTAAAGTAGTCGGTATTCGTAGTAATCGTTACTGAGAGCTCGGGAGTTATTACAGAATCGGTGCTGGCAAGCACGGTCGGTTGTGTTGCTTTGATCGTACGAACACCTGCAGCAGATGGGTTAAGTTGGACGATACCGCTTGAGGCGGCCGCCGATGACGAAGAAATTGTGTAACTATTAGGTTCAAAAAGCGGTTCGGTGGCTGAAATCTGGAGTAAATCAGCGTCGTAGCCGAGCGCTTGCCAAGCTGTTAAATCCAGATCAGAAAAAGCCGATGAGTTCGGATCTGGAGGCTCGTATGTTACTTTAAACGTCTGACCGGGCAGGTATTTTATAACATTCTGAGTGAACACTTGGGTGCCACCGCGATGAAACTTATACGCACGCACTGTACCGCCTGTAGTGGTTTTCGGAGCAATGATGTTTTTTTCAAAGACATTTTTAATCATCGTCTCACCCTCAACTGGATTCTCTTTAAGCTCTACAATGTGCGGATACCGTTGGTTGTACAACGCAACGTCGTAGCCCTGAGCAGCCATGTTCTGTACCTGTTGGTACATCTGATCATAAAGCGGAGCGAAAAAGCCTGATGTCGTGATCGGTTCGTCAAAGAACACCGACTCTCGACAGGTTAAGTAGTTATTGGTGTAGCGATTATACATACCACCGTGGTTAGAGATACAGGTACCTACCGGGTTTTCTATAACGTTATTACGCACCTGCAAACCCGAAACCCAATCGTCCGCCATAATTCCCATAAACGGGGAGAATGCCGGCACTGTAGAATTTTTTGTTACCAACTCCCAAATACCGTAAGAGCGCTCAAAATACATCTGCGGACTGTGGAGATAGTTCTCCTCGATGATGTGGCCGCTTTGCAAAACGCTCCTTCCACCAAGGTTAATCAAACCCGTATCTCGGTGAAGCCAGCCCGAATTGTAGATAGTATTTTTTCGGATGATGTGATCGTTACCGCTTACAATTACGCCATGACCAGCAAAATCCCTAATTGTATTTCCCTCAACCAGTATCCCGACCTGCTCTTTATCTAGCCACAAGGTGGTTCGCCCTCGTCCGGCGTACAGGTCGATATTTTCGATTAAATTATTTTTAATAACATTATTAGTTGGTGCGAGCGTCTTCATAAAATTACCGCCGTTGATCGCGATCGCTGACGACGCCACTGGCGCGTCTAAATCATGTAGATAGTTGTCGAGAATTTGTAGTTTTGTATTCGGTCGGTATTCGGTAGTAAAGGCGTTACCTCCCCAGCGAACTTCATTACCACGAAATACGACGTTACTAACAGTAAGATTGACGTGGAAGGCTCGACTTTGAAATTTCTCCATCGTAAAACCTTGCCAGATAAAATTACTTGCCCCGGCCAATACAACTTCATTAACAACGGGAATGTAAATTGTATCGGAGGAGTTAAGCGCCGCACCTAAATTAACTTTTAGCTGCTTAGTGGTCTTGTCAAAATGGAACTCTTTTTCAGATAGAAGTTTACTCGAACCCTGGATCCAAAAGAGCTCGCCAGCGGCGACGTTGTTTGGTAATGGCGTCGAAAGGCGAATTTCGCGCGAATCTGTATCGATAGATAATACATCCTTATTTTCCAACCAGCGCCAAAGACCTGCTTTATCATAAATCGATACCTTAAGTCCCGTTTCTCCTGCAAGTTGGTTAATCGCACTAGCGTCTTCGACGCGATATTTAATAACGTCTTTGACCGCCGCTTGATCGGCTGCTACGTACATAAACCGCCCCGCGTACGGATCGGCTACATTCTTTGTTGGTGGAGTCCAGTTTGGATAACGGGCAGGTACGAGACGGGTGTTGTTGTGATAAATAAAGTCAAACGTAGCGTTCTCTGCTGGAGTGCCGACTAAACTGGTTTGGTACGTCGTGCCGGATTCAAGTGTTAAATCTTTCAGCGCCAAGCTTCCAGTGATAATCGGCTTCTCACCAGGGAAGTTGGTAACCATGTTCGGCGCCTCGACGGTACCACTGTCCTCGGCTGAAAACGACAACGAATTAGTTAAATTATATTCGCCGCCACGCACCAGGATCTTTGAGCCGGGCAAACCAGCAGCGCGTACCGAATCGCGAGCTTTTTCGATAGTTCTAAACGGTGCGTCGATCGTGCCTGTGTTACTATCGCTCCCCGTCGGAGAAACAAAGAATACCGGGCCCACCCCACTTGCGTTGAATCCACCGCTAAACCAAACAAAAGCCGCAAGGACTGCGCCTATTAAGCCGACGAGCATTGCTTTGTAATAGTGCTTTTTTAAGAGCATGTCCACCCTTCAGTTTAGTAAACGGTCTAGTTGCAATACGGGCAACGGTTTTTAATCAGGAGACCCGAGCTAACGTCTAACACCTTATTTGACTGACAGTACAACTCTAAGTTGAATAAACTCTTGATCTCGTCAATACTTTCCTCAAGTCGTTCAACAGTCTCGTTACCGAACATGAATATACCGCTCCCCTTGAATCTTTTGGAGTAGCTAACTGTGCTATTGCAGTCGTCATCAGGGTTGAACCTCTCTATGGTAACGGTAAAATCCCAGGAACCAACCCAAAAATCAGTTGCACCAATAAGATGGTGAAATCCGTTATCCCTAAAGTATTGCTCATCATATTTCGGTTCGGCGGAAAATACCTCTGAGTTAATCGTGCCATCAAGTTCGTACTTAACGCAAAAAATCTCTAGCTGCTCATCACCTTCTGCCAGTATTTGACCTAGGATCCCGCTTCCATCTGGTAAGTAGCAAGCTGGTAGGGTATTCCCACCCTTGGTAACGATGAGCCAAGTTGGGCGTGTGCGCTGGGAAAAAGGTAGCCCATAAGTCTATTATATTTAGAACGATTCAAGGAAGTAGTTACTGCACTTTCTTGGACTTGTTTTTCTACATATTCACTAAGAAATTCCTCGCCAAGACGGTCAGCAAACGTCTCTAAATCAACCGAGCCACTTTCGTCAAATGCGCGATAATCAGCAACCTTAGCAAGGTTACCAACGACCATGCCTGTTATAAACGCAATCGCGACAGCAACTACGACCCATTTCCTAGCCATCATTCTTACAATTAAGGATACACTATTTATACTCGGCGGCAATAATACGTATTATCCAGACCCGCCAAACCATTTATCAGTCCCCGGGATGATCGATACTAACCACGTCAAGACGTAAGCCCCTATACAAAAGAATATCCAAAAGTATAAATGGTACAACAGGTAGCGCTTAACTTCTGGGTCTATCGCATGATTTAGAAGAAAGTGACCAAACAAACTAGCTATGGTAATTGGTGCGACGTAAAATAAATAAAACGCAAATATAACAAAACCGACAGTAGATGAGTTCTCGTGTTTACCAAAGCTTGAGATTAATAGATATAGCGCTAATACACCTAGATTCCAAAGACCAAGCTTAAGCAGGAAAATAGTCATGTCCAAAACCAGTCAAGCCGAAACTGATAATTAATACAATCTATCTGACTGTAAAAACTTACTTTTACCCCTTCGCGCGGCAGCCACACAGCTACAGCACTTTGTCGACTAAACCGTAGTTCTTAGCTTCTTCTGGGTTCATCCAGAAATCTCGCTCGGTATCGGCTTGGACTTTGTCGAATCTCTGGCCGGTGTTTTCGGCTAAAATCTCGTTCATAAGTTTCTTGAGCCGAAGAATCTCTTTGGCTTGAATTTCGATATCGGTTGCTTGCCCCTCAGCGCCGCCCATTAACTGATGAAGCATTACCCGGGCGTTTGGCAGCGCGAAGCGCTTGCCTTTCTCGCCTCCGGCCAAAAGAAATGCGCCCATCGACGCCGCCATACCGATACAAATCGTCGAGACATTCGGCTTGATGTGCTTCATGGTGTCGTATATTGCGAGACCGGCAGAGACAGAGCCGCCGGGACTATTGATATACATCTGGATATCTTTTGCTGAGTTTTCGGATTCCAAGAATAGTAGTTGCGCCATAATTAAGTTAGCAACGTTGTCGTCGATCGGACCGCCTAAGAAAATAATACGATCACGCAGTAATCGTGAGTAAATATCAAAAGCTCGCTCGCCGAACTGCGATTTTTCAACCACCATCGGAACTAGGTAATTGTTCTGAGGTTCTTTTTGCATATGAGTAATGTAAAGTTTGCTTTACAAAAAGTCAATGTAACTACTTTGTCTTTTCGATCAACTCACCAAGATACTCTTGAAAGTCGTCGTTAGTTGAGAGTTCCCTGCCTTGCTCTTTCGCAAGTTGCGACAAGCCCAGCCCAACACGAACGGAAGCTTCCGCGGCTTTACGCCAGTCTTTTTCCATCTGTTCCATCGTGATTTTTCGGCGCTTTAACCAATCTTCAGCCGAGAGATGCCGCTCTTCTAGAAACGTCTGCCAAGCGTTTTTAGAACGTTCGATCTCCGAGTGGAGTAGCGTCTCCGGCACTTCAACCGTAATACATTTATCAAACTCGGCTAGCCATTCGGCGCGACGCGATTGTTCGTATTCGGTCAGGCGTTCTGTTTCTAGCTCAGAACGAATCGCTTGCTTTAGTTGCTCAAGCGTATCGTGACCAAACTTTTTACCAAATTCGTCGTCCAATTTCGGCAATGTGACTTTATAAACTTCGTCGACTTTCAAAGAAAAATCTACAGTCTTACCGGCCAGCTCTTCATCGTAGTGATCTTTGGGAAATGGTACGGAAAATTTCTTTTCATCACCCTTCTTCACCCCCGGCAGCTCTTTTTCAAATCCGGGCAAAACACTAGCTTCGCCGAGCATCACCGGAAACTTAGCAGCGCTGAGTTTATCTTTACGTACTCCACCGATCGATCCTTCGAACGTAATATCGACGCGATCGCCTTTTTGCGCTTTCTCTAACGTTACCGCTTGCTGGGCGTGACCTTTCCCGAGCGATTCAAGAACCTTATCAATGTCGGCATCGGTAACTGGTTCAAGTTTCGCTTTGCCAAGCTTAATCTTTTCCCAGCCTTTCACCGTAATTTCAGGACGAATATCAAATGAGAACTGGAGGGTAGAAGGCTTATCTTCCTCAAAGTCGATAATCTCAACTTCTGGATCTTGGATCGGCACAACTTTTAATTCCTTAACAATCGCATGCCAAGCGTCGTGAACCGCAAGCGAATACGCCTCTTCGCGTAGAGCAGCGGCGTCGATTTGTTTTCGAATAAGCTCCGCTGGAGCCTTTCCTGGTCTGAAACCTGAAATTTTTACGTTTTTAGATAGCCGCTGCAAGGCATCAGTAAAGAAATCGCCGGTTTCGACCCCGGTTAGTTTAACCTGATACTGAATACGAGTTTTTGAGAGAGTTTTGTGAGTTATTTCCATTACAACCAAGTATAACGATTTAACAGAGAAAAAGGAACCCTCTGAAGAGTTGATTTCCTTCTGTTATTTTGGCATTTTAAATATACATGGAGGGGAAAACTTTTCATCGCCTTGATGGAGTCTATCGATTGGTAGCGGATCCTGTTATCCGCCAACGGGTTGGACGTGCCGGATTATTTACGACGGTACTACTGGTAGTTTTTGGGCTGGTTACTTCGGCTGCACTGCCACAATTTACGCTTGGTGAAACCGGCTCCGCTTCGGCCAACCGCTTATGGTCCAGCGGCGCCGAGCTTAATACAACAACAGCTAATGTGGAAATAACAAGCACTTCCGGTACAGTGTCGATTAATAGTTCAACCAAGCGTTCGGGTGACTATTCGTTTCGTGCTAATCCGACATCAAGTACCGGTATTTTTACAAAGATATTTGCTAACTCAAACCAGTCGAATAAATTTTGGTTTCGAACGTACGTCCGTATCGCTGATGACCCAAGCGCCGATACATATATCGTTCGTATTGGTAATAGCGGCGGCGGCAAGATAAGCGTTCGGCTAACAACTACGAGTACGCTCCAGCTACGCAACGAGGAAGATAATACCAATATTGGCTCCGCTTCTTCTGCTCTTTCGGTTAATACTTGGTACCGTGTTGAAGTTTACGTTGACACAACGACACTTTCTTCGACCGATGCCGAACTACGGCTCGACGGTACGTCTATCTCCTCTTCAACAGCAGAAAACCTAGCTTCCGGTATTGATCGTCTAACTTGGGGCTCAACTGCAACCGGCACAACAGATCTGTACTTTGACGATATCGCGATCAACGACTCGACCGGGCGGGCCGTAGATAACTGGCCGGGTGAAGGTCGTATTGTCCATATGCACCCGAACGCTGACGGCAGCAACACCGCCTGGATCGGCGATCCGAGCGATACCAACGATTACGACGATGTTGACGAAGTTACGCCTAACGACGATACAGATTTTATTCGCTCTCAAACCAACAACCAACTCGACGACAATAATCTAGAAGCTGCAACGAGTGCCGGTATCGGCGCTAACGACGCCATTAAGCTTGTCTCAGTGGGAGTTCGTATTCGTCCGTGTGGAAACGCCTCAGGCGGTGGACCTGCCTGCCCTCCAGCAGAAATTGATATTAACTGGGAGGCACGTATTACTGGTGGGGGTAACACCGAACAAAGCGGTTCGATCGCTATCTCCGATGCGAGCGGCTGGATAACAAACGACGATGATTCGGCAAAATTGAACAAAATCACACTTTACGATCTGCCTGGTGCTAGTACAGCGCCGTGGACAGTTGCAGAACTCGATTCAGCTCAAATCGGTGTTGCTAACCGTGATTCCAGCGGTACCGGTTTTCGAGTCAGTACGACGTGGCTACAAGTCGAATACGTCGACCGCAGCGGCGGGAGGCTTATTTCAAGCGGATTTGAGCTGAACTCGGCAACAGCCGGAATGGAAGTTTCGGCAGTTACCAACACTCCAGCTATTAACAGCACCACATTCAGAAGCGGCGCCTACGCACTTCAAACTGAAAACGGCGGCGGTCAAGAATACGCTCGCTTTTACTTTGAATCAGCCAACACCAACGGCGACTATTACTTACGAGCGTATCTAAACATCGCCACTTCCTTTAACAACTCAACCGCAACAGTTCTGTCGCTGCTTGATACTAGTAACTTACGGCGAGCCTACCTGAAGCTTACGACCACAAATACGCTCGAATTATGGGACGAAGACGGCCAGATCGGCTCCGCTTCATCGGCGCTCAGCACTAGTACTTGGTACCGGATCGAGCTTCGTCTTAACACCGTCCCTAGTGGTGGCTCGCATGTTGTTGATGGGCGTATCGACGGCGTATCGTTTGCTAGTAGTAGTACTCGAAACGTCGGTACCGGTGTAGCCAGGATCGGTCTTGGCGTAAACGCTAGCGACAATATGGAAGCAAGCGCCAATACCCAAGGCAGTTTAATTTGGGACGATATTGCCTTAAATAAAGGTATCGGCGCCACACAAAACACCTGGCCAGGCGCGGGTTCGATTATCCATTTACGACCAGACGCCGTCGGTGTTTCGACTAGTTGGACACAAAACGGGTCGTGTGCGGTGAGTAACTTCGGTTGTGTATTAGAAGTGACCCCGAATGACGGAACAAACTATGTTTCCGAGACTACTTCTGATGATGTTGACGATTATAATATCGACAACTCACCCCTATCTGGTTCGGATGTAGTCAACCTAGTTTCAGTTGGGGTACGATTCCGAACCAGTTCGGCCACCCAGGAGGATTTCAGAGTTCGCCTAAGAGAAGCTTCGACTGGTATAGCTATCGAAAGTAATACTCTCTCGCCAGCCTCTACAACTTGGACGACTAATGCCACTGCCGATCCAAAACTCTACCCACTCACGGCATATACTCGACCAGAACTCCCAACTATTTGGACTGATACCCAGCTCGACACTGCACAGATAGGTATTCGCGATGTATTAAGCAGCTCCGGAACTGTACAGGTAACAGCAATGTGGCTACTCGTTGATTACAGCCCCCCAGCAACGATCGTTATTTCTGGCACCTGCGACCAGTATAACCGCACAACCGATTGTACCGACGACGGCTCGAATCAAATACGAGTAGCTGTTAACGGATCGCTACAAGCGCAAGTTGATACCACTGTTGACGGTGCCTGGGCGATCTCCGGCGTAACCCAACCATCAAGCGGCGATATTATTACCGTCTTTATTGACGGCAACGCCGATACGAATGAAGCGGTGGCCGTAACTAAATACGACGGTACGGGAGATATCAGCGGGATTGTTCTTTACCAACGACATTTGACGCTTGGCTCGGACGACAACCCAACGTTAAGTAACGCAGACATCGATGCCTACGATAACTCGGTGTCGGGCGACGAAGATATCTTTTTTGATGTCGACGCCAACGACGACTTAACCGTTGATGCAGTAAGTACCTACACAGACGAGTATTTGTATGTGAAATCTGGAACAACGTACCGACCGGGTTCTGGTGGTAGTGCCAACGTTAATACTACGCATATCGAGATAGACGGTACGCTGCAGGCTGATAGTAATGCTCTGAACATTAACGGTAATTGGCAAAATGATGGGACGTTCACGTCTAACACAAGTACGGTTACTATGAATTCAACTTCGACCGGCCGGACGCTAGCCGGGGCGATGACCGGAAGCTCTGCGTTCTACGACTTAACATTCAACGGTTCTGGCGGCGCCTGGAGTTTCTCGGCAGCCGCAGAAACCGATCGAGACTTTATCATTACTGCTGGTAGTGTTACCGCTCCGAGCGGAAATTTAACAGTTGCTCGCAACTTTACCAATAACGGCACATTTACGCACAACTCCGGCACAGTCGTTCTCGATACAACAACCACCGCCACCATCACGAGCGCGTCCGGCGGTACAACCTTTAATAACTTCACCTCAACGGCGGCAACTAAAACAATTCAGTTCACGAAGCATACCACCGGCACTCCAGTGTTCACATTTGCCGGCACGTTCACCATTACCGGAACCAGCGGTAACTTAATCAACGTCTATTCGGATACTAATGGTACGCAGTGGAAAGCTCACTTCAATAGCAACCAGACCAGTGTCACGTACGCCAATATTCGAGACGGGGGCTGTAACACCGGTACGGCCAACGTGTTTCTCGGCACGGATTCGACCAGCGCCGGTAACAACGATACTTGTTGGGTCTTCCCGATTAACCGCCTTTGGTCAGGCGGCGCTGAACTGCAATCAGCAACGGCCGGAGTGGAAACTAACTTTAACGACGGGTCGTCACAATCAATTAGTACGAGCATCAAGCGATCCGGTGAGGCGTCATGGCGAGTTAATACTACTTCATCGCTCTCGGCGTTTAATAAGTATTTCGTTAATACACCAACTCAAGGTAAATATTGGGTGAGAATATATCTTTATATCGCTACTTCTCCGAGCGCTCGCCACAACATTCTTAACCTAAACGGCGCAGCTAGACGTATCGGTGTTCGGTTAAATACGAGCAACCAATTAGAACTGTGGAATGAAGAAGATAACTTGCAAATTGGTAGCGCTAGCTCAGCCCTCTCTACCGCAACTTGGTATAGAATCGAGCTGCACGCCGATACCACAACACTATCCTCCACTTCGGCAGAATTACGGTTAAACGGTTCAACGACTGCAAGCGGAACTGCCAACCTTGCTGCAGCATTTGACCGTATCCAGTTTGGTGTGATGGATACGAGTTCAACATCCGACTTATACTTTGATGATATCGCCATAAACGGACCGTCAAGTGCTAGTAATAACTGGCCTGGCGAAGGCAAGATTGTCCATATGCAGCCGAACGCCGATGGCGATAACGTCGCATGGGCCGATTCGGGTGGTAACTCTATTGACTATGACGAAGTTGACGAGATACCCCCCGACGACGACTCAACGTACATTCATAGCTCGTCGGCAGGAAACCTAGAAGACCTTAATCTAGAATCTGCGTCGAGTGCTGGAATTGGCGCTAGCGATACAATTACCGCAGTCAGCGTCGGCTTACGTTTTCAGGCCTGCAATTCAGGAGGACCCGCTTGTCTTGTAGGCGCGGGCGACAACTATAAAGCACGGCTTAAGGCGACGGGTGGCGGAACCGTCGAAGAGTCGGCATCGATTAACGCCGATAACGGCGCTGGTTACGCGACAAACCGAAATAGCGCCTCAGCGAATGCGAACCTTTACCCACTCACACTCTTAGATCTGCCCGGCTCGAGCGTAACCAAATGGACACCATCTGATCTCGATACCGCCCAGATCGGCATGCGACACGACACGTACGAGAACGGATTTCGAACAACAACGATGTGGCTCTTGGTCGAGTATATCCCTGTTACCAATGTTACTGGTACCTGTGATCAGTACGACCGAACGACTGACTGCGTCGATGATGGATCGAACCAAATAAAAGTCGCTGTTAACGGAACACTCCAACCCGGCGCAGATACAACCGTCGACGGTTCGTGGTCGGTTGGTATCACACAGCCAAATACCGGCGACATCATTACGGTTTTCATCGACGGTAACGCCGATAATAACGAAGCGGTAGCCGTTACTAAATACGACGGTACTGGTGATATTACTGGCGTTCTTCTATACCAACGCCACTTAACGATCGGTTCAGACGATAATCAAACAATTACTAACGCCAACCTTGCTAGCTACGACAACTCAGTGTCTGGCGATGAAGATATATTCTTTGACGTCGATGGAAATAACGACTTAATAGTAGATGCGGTTGGAACATACACCGACGAGTATTTGTTTATTAAGACAGGAAACATATATCGCCCTGACTCTTCTAGCAGTGGGAACGTTTCGGTAACGCACCTGGAGATAGACGGAACTATTACAGCCGACGGCAACGCATTCTCAATTAATGGCAACTGGCAAAACGACGGAACGTTTAGCGCGGGGACCAGCACTACAACTTTCACATCCACGACCACCGGCCGAACAATTGCTGGCACCATTAGCGGTACCACCGGCAAATTCTACAACTTAATATTTAACGGCACAGGCGGTGAATGGACAAATTCCGCGGCGCTAGAAGTAGCGAACGATTTAACGATGACAGCAGGAACGTTAGCCGGAACTAATAACGTCACTGTCGTCGGCCACACACAAGGTACAAGCGGCGTAATAAACCGAACCGGCGGTACTTTCAAACAAGGGGCAACAGCATCAAAGAACTTCGGCACAACGAGCGGCACTACCGCTTGGACGTTTAGCGATCTCACCTTCGCAAATGATCTCGGGATCTGTACGGGTATCACTTATACCACTCAAACTGGCGGAACCGGCGGTATTACCGTGTCTGGGATTCTACGAGTCGGCGAATCTGGTGACGGCGTTGGTTGTACTACTACACTTAACGCTGGTGACCGGACCTGGACCCTCTCTGGTATTACCGGTGATCCGTTCCAACTATTAGCTTCACCAGCCGGAAGCCTGACGGCAGCCACTTCTACGTTTTCCTACACCGGCAACGATGGGTTAGGTAATACGACTATCCAATCAACTACGTACTACAATCTAACGATTAATAACTCTGCCGAAACCTTTGTGCTCGAAGGTACAACTAATGTGGGCAATGATTTAATGATCACCAACGGCACTCTTGACACCACTACAAGTAACCACAGTATGAGTATCACCAGAGACGTGTTAATCGCTAATACGGCAACCGCCACTTTTCGAGCTCGGGGCTCAACGATCACCGTCTCGCGGCATTGGTCAAAAGGTTCGAGCGGCGTCTTCACTAGAGATAGTTCAACGGTTCAGTTGAACGGCGATGGTGAAATTCAGACGGTCGGCGGCGGACAGACACAATTTGAGCATTTGGTAGTTGCCTACTCTGGCAAGACCACGACGATGGCGACCTCAACAACGCACGTATTTGGTACCCTGACGGTGAACGAGGGAACCCTAACCTGTAGTATTACCTGTACATTCCAGTTGTTTAGAACCTCTGGAGCAGATCTCTCTATTAACACTTCGGCTACGTTGACTGGTTCGAATGCGACGTTTCACTTACGCAAGCAGAGCGCCTCAACGGTCACGATCGCAGGCGCGACTAACTACGGTACGTGGAATATTCTGGCAGAGGCGGATACAACTGGGGTTGTAACGTTTAACGTTGGCGGGGCTATCACTACCAGCGGTTACCTATGGGTACGAGCTAATACCAGTGGAACGGGCTCGAACTTCAACACCCAAAACTACGCTGTCAGCGCCAAATATTTCCTACTGGGTGACGCTACGGACAACACCGCTATCGCGGCTAACTTCGGATCAAGCAACACAACATTCAATAACGGTACCGGAGATGGGTTCTACGTTGCTTCGAACGGCGGAGCGCACACCCTCAACTTAAGTACGTCGTCCACAACCGTCACTGGTAATGTTAAATTTGGAAACGGGACCGGGACAATCACAGTAGACGACGGCAGCTCCACTTTCACCTTTGCGCCATCTTCAGGTACCGCGACGTACTCACCAGATGGGGAGACGCTCTACAATGTCATCGTCAACGGCGGCGCCACCGTTTCGCCAGACGGGGCAGTAATTATCGCTAACGACTTAACGATGACCGCTGGCACTCTTTCAGGAACACAAAACATCACTGTTAACGGGACAGTTCAGGGTACGGCTGGGATAATCAATTTAACCGGGGGAACCTTCGAGCAAAGAGTGCTAACGGGCGGTACAAGCAAAAATTTCGGTACTACGTCTGGATCTAACGCGTGGAGTTTTAACGACCTAATTTTCTCAAACGGCTGCAGTATCTGTGGGTCAGGTGGCCAAATAACAACACAAACAGGTGGGGATGGAGACATCAATGTATCTGGAATTTTAATGGTTGGTAAATCAGGCGATGGTGATGATATGATACTTGATGCCGGTAACCGAACCTGGAATCTTACCAACGCAAACCATGCCGATCCGTTCCAATTAGTTGGGCCGGCGCCCAACTTAGTGCCTGCCACATCAACATTTCGTTACATCGGCGACAACGACACCGGATCTGTTACAGTGCAATCGGAAACGTATTGTAATTTAGTGGTTGGTAACGCCACAGCTGGCGAAACGTATGTATTAGAGGGAGCGACTAGCACAACTGCGGAGGCATCTTGTGGAGACTTAACAATCAATACAGCTGCGATTGGCTCAAATACCCTAGATGTCGTTTCCGGCTCTAATTACGCCTTAAACATCGGTGGATCATACACTAATAACGGTAATTTTAACTCACAAAACGGAACAGTTACGTTTACCTCTACCACAAGTGGTAAGACCCTTAACGGTCAGATGACCGGCTCAAACGACGACTTTTATAATCTGGTTTTTGATGGTGTTAGCGGCGCCTGGACGTTCAACGCTGCCGTTGATGTTGCTAACGACTTTACAGTTACCAACGGCTCCGTCACCGCCAACGGAAATAATCTTACCGTTACCCGAGACTTTACGCTCGCTAACACGTCGGGTGTTTCGTATGTGGCTGGTACTACAACCATTACGGTTTCACGTCATTACACCGATCTTGGCAGTAAGTTTTCGGCTGGAACATCGACGCTTACTATGAACGGTACGGGTGCGCTCGACCACGCCAATGCCTTTGCATTCTACAACCTTAATCTCGCCTACTCCGGCTTTACAACAACTATGGGCACCTCAAAATCAACTCGGGTTAGTAACGACGCCACCTTAAACGGCGGAACAATGACCGGAAGCAGTACTTCTTTGGAGTTTCCATCAACGACCACAAACACACCGCTCACCTTCAATTCACCCACAACCCTCAACGGTACAGGCTTTAACATTATCGGTTACGGTGCAAACACAGCTAGTATTACAGTAACAATTGGCAGCGGCGACTACGGAAACTGGAACCTGTTTTTCTTTGCCTCAGCTAATAATGTTGCTCATAACTTTGGCGGTAATGTCACGACAACTGCCCACTCCCGCTTTTATGCTGGTGGTGCCGTGACGGGTTTAACGCTGAACACCCAAGGGCATAACTTTACCTCTGGTAGCTTCAGACTTGGATCAGGTGGCGCAACCCAAACAGTCTCGGCAAATTTTGGTGCCTCAGCTGTTACCTTCACAAGTACAGTAGATGCGATAGACGCAGAAAATACCGGAGGAACGTATAATTTAGATCTTGGATCATCGACTGTTGATGTAAAGGGTAACGTTTTATTCCTAGATGGTAGTGGCAGTATAAGCGTTACGCCAGGTACTTCTACTCTTAAATGGACCCACACTTCCGGGACCAAGACGTACACACCCAACGGACAGTCGCTCTACAACATGGAACTTGATGCCTCCGGCGGAGTTGTCCAGTCAACGGCAGCCGTTGATGTAAACAACAACTTCACGGTTACCGCCGGAACGTATGACCTCAACTTTAGTGGGTTAACTATCGGTGGTAATTATTCAAATTCTGGAACTTTCACGGCTACTACCGCCACAGTTACGTTTGATGCTACCGATACCGGCAATACGCTCAGCGGAACAATGACCGGTTCGTCAGCATTTTGGAACGTTGTATTTAATGGCACTGGCGGCGAGTGGACAGTAAACGCCTCCCTGAAGATTGATAACGACTTAACAATGACGGCTGGGACATTCCTTGGGGCACAAGATATTACCGTTGCCGGTAACGCAGTAGGAACAGCGGGAATAATCAACTTAAGCGGTGGCACATTTGACATGCGGCCATATTCTGTATCGCCCAATTTTGGTACTACGTCTGGATCTACGGCTTGGACCTTTAACAACCTCTCATTCTCATCAGCTCATCCGTTTGATCCAAAAGTTATCACAACCAACACCGGTGGTACGGGGGGAATTAATGTTAGTGGGACTATGACGATCGGGAAGGTCGGAGACAGTGAAAGTACAACGCTCAATGCAGGTAATCGAACCTGGACACTCTCGGGGACTAGCGGCGATCCGTTCCAAATTCTTGCCTCCCCTGCCGGTGACCTAACACCAGAAACTTCCACATTTACTTACACTGGCAACAACGGCTCCGGCGACACTACTATCCAGAGCGAGACGTACAACATACTTCAAGTTAATAACGGCTCAGAAACCTTTAACCTGGAAGCAGCAACATTCAGCAGCGATGTCACAATTACGGCCGGAACGCTGGCGCTAAACGGACAAACCCTAAACGCTACTAATGATTTAGCGGTAAACGGAACATTATCGGGATCAACAAACGTAACTGTTAACGGCTCGGTTACTGGATCGGGAACAATTAATCTTTCTGGCGGTACATTTACTCAAAGAATAACGGCTAACGCCAACGAGACTTTTGGTAGTACAAGCGGAACTAATAACTGGACGTTTAATAACTTATTGTTTAGAAATTCCGACACAAACAATCACTCAATCACCGTAAATCCTACTGGCAGCGGACAAATTATCGTTGGTGCAACCGCTACATTTGGAAGCGGTACGGATACCAACACCGTTACCGTTGATTTCGATACGAACGATCGAATACTCGATGTTAACGGAAGTGTAGATATCACAACACTTGGTATATTAGAGCCCTCAAGTAGCGCCTCCTTTACCGTCGGCGACAACTGGACAAATAACGGAACGGTAACGTTTGATACTACGACAACAGCAACATTTGCCGGTGCGACAACGTTCTACAATTTTACCTCCACAACAGCCGCTAAAACGCTCGAATTCACTTCTGGTCAAACATTTACCATCGACACAGGCGGCTTACTTACTCTTACCGGTGCAGCCGACCCGAACGAGATTCAGATTAAATCAACAACACCGACTAGCCAGTGGTTTATTAATCACCAGGGAACAGAATCAGTTAGCTACGTCCAAGTTGTAGACTCTGGCTGTGACGTTGCCAGTACTCAAATTAGCACTTCTAACTCAGTTAATGACGGCAACAACGGCTCGTGTTGGCTCTTTGGCTCAACGTTCGAGCAAGCCGATTATCGATTTGGGGAAGATCCAGAAGATAGCTCCACTGGTATAGATTACTCTGGGCCAGCTGAAAATACAGCGTACACTTCTCCGGGCACAAGCGACGGCTTCCGGTTGCGAATGCTTATTCACGTTGGCGGCAGCAACCTCGCCCAAAACGGCGAGACGTTTAAGTTGCAGTTTGGCGAAAAAACAGCAGCCAACTGTACTACCGGCGTTTCCTGGGCTGACGTGAGCCCGAGTTCGGGAGTGATTCGCTACCTCGATGCTGCGCCAGCAGACGGCGATAATATTTCGAGCGTTGCCGGCGACCCAGATCACTCTGGCCACACCAAGCAGTATCAAGATTTCGAAGAGGCAAATAACTTTACTAACTCAGTTTCGGCGATAAACTCTGGTCAGGACGGCGTCTGGGCTTTCTCGCTTGTTAATCACTCAGCGGTTGGCGGTAAGCGCTATTGTTTTAAGGCAGTTAAATCAACCGGAGCAGACTTAGATACGTATAGTTTCTACCCTGAAGTCATTATCGACGAAGAGCTAGTTTTCTCTCTAGATGCGACATCGAAGAACTTCGGCGTCGTACAACCAGGTGATAACCCAACAAACCAAACTTCGACCGTAACCGTTACTACTAACTCGGCTACCGGCTACGTGGTTTACACTTGGAGCACTCAAGCAATGACCAAGGGCGCGCATACTATCCCGGATTGGAGCGGTACCAACGCCTCGCCAACTAGTTTTCCAAACGGTAGCTTCGGTTTCGGCTACTCAACCGACGACAGTACATTAACTGGCGGTACAGCCGATCGCTTTACGAACGGCGGCGCCAAATACGCCGGTTTTATTCATAACGGTCCTGGCGATCCGGTTGCCGATCGGACCAGCGGACCGGTAGTGAATGAGCAAAACACCATTACCTATCGACTAGCTGGTGGCGTGGGGCAGCAAGCCGGTACGTATACAACAGTAGTGGTCTATGTCGTTGCCACTACCTTCTAGCTATGATGAGACGTATGAGGTTTAGAATACTACTGGCCACTACTGCCTTGATACTCCTTAGTTTAAACGTACCAAGTGATATCTCTGCTCAGGGCGGCGCGATTAGCCCGACGATCGGCGTATCTCCAACGAAAGTTCTCGAAAGCATCACCCCCGGGAAAGAACAGACATTCACTGTTAGACTGCGTAATTATGGTCGCGATTCGCTGCCCCTGGCCGGCTCAACGCAAGGAATCTCGACGATCGGAGAAACAGGAGTGCCAATATTTACTAACAACGTTACACCGCATTCGGCTAGTAGCTGGCTCGAAGTGGCAAACAAAGATGTTATTGTCGAACCAGGCGAACAACAGGAAGTGACAATTACCGCCAAGCCGCCGCAAGACTTAGCGCCAGGAAGCTATCACGCTGGCATTATTTTCCAAGCAAAATTGCCGTCGTATTACTTTGACCTCGACAGCGACACCAGGGTTCTACCGGCGATTAGCGTACTCTTCTTCTTAACTGTTGAGAGCGATACGTTACCGACCGTAGAAGATTTAAAAATAACCGGCATTCAAGTACCGAGAATCGTTGTAAGTACACCGCTATCCGTTACCGCTCAAATCCAAAACCCGAGCAACTTTTACGTGCAAGCCGACGCCAAGGCCACTATTCGTGGTGGGTTAAATAATAAAAACGATAGCGAGGAAATCGGTCGGGTGTTGCTACTGCCAGAAGGTGTGAGAAAGTTCGTAAGCGCATATAGCAATCGCCTCTTGCCTGGCATCTATACCGCCTCAGTCGAGCTAAAACAAGGTGATAAGGTATTGGTGGCCAGCGCTAAGTTCGTAGCGATGCCCTGGCAATTTACCATCGGGTTAATTATCGGGACGTTTATTATTCTATTCTTTGCTTTCCGCCGTCGCTTTAAACACGCCTATCGAGTACTAGTCGGCAAGGAACCGCTTCACCCACCGCGCAAGCGCCAACCGACCCTACGATAGTGCTTGACAGACAATTTAGGATTATGGATAGTTATTAATAGATATGAAGAACTTTGGAGGGGAATCTATGAGTAAAACGCTAGGGAAACTATTCAGGACATCGCTCGTTGTCGGCTTGATTGCAATTCAGTTTATTGCGCCAAGAGCTCTCGCGGCACCAGTAGAAGATTTGAGTATTCTACTCTCCGATTCCCGAGCTTCGACAGCTACGAACGTAACAATTACGTACGATCAGGCAGCCGGTGGTGACTTTAGCGCTGGTGACACGATCGTTGTTACCTTCCCTACCGCGTTCGATACTTCTGGTTTTGCAAGTACCGATGCACTTGACTACGACATCACTATTAATGGCGTGGAGGAAACAATAGTGGACTCAGGAGATGCCTGCACCACAGATGTGATTGAAATTACTACAGTGGCTTCGGACGTGTTTACATTTACCGCATGCTCGGGATTTGTGGGAGAAGCAGCTGGCACTATCATTGTAATTGAGATAGGTACTCATGCTACTGCCGGTGGTACAGGAAATACCCAGGCAGTAAACTCAACTGCCGCCACCTATACCTTTAATGTTGACAGTACCGATGAAGACGCAAAGGACGCCCTTGTTGCCGTGACCAGCGGAGTAACACTTTCAGCTACAATTGACGAGACACTCACCTTTACAGTAGCTGGTGTTACAACAGGTAACTGTAGCGTATCCGGCGGTACAGAAATTGACACATCTGGTAGCGCTACGACAATTCCATTTGGCACAATCAACTCAGATGCATTTTACGACGCTTGTCAGAACCTAACAGTAGGAACAAACGCTGCTGGTGGTTACTCGACGACCGTAAAAACGACTGCCCGACCAACCTCAGGATCAAACACAATCTCAGAGGGTACATGTGATGGCGGTTGTAGTGATACAGTTGCAGCTGCTTGGGCTACTGCGACAAATAACGGTTACGGTTACTGTCTTAAAGATGAAGTCGGTGACGGCGCTGTTACATCTGGCTGGAGCGGTACAAATGAATGTGGTGACGGTACTCAACATTTCAAGACAATCAATCGAGTAGATGCAACCGAATCTGGCCAATCGATTATGGCAAGTGCTGTCGCAACGTCAACCAACGATCAAACTGAAATAGGTTACCGAATTGCCGTTGGAGCGGGACAAGCTGCTGGTACTTACACCACAGTAATCATTTACGTAACGACGCCAACGTTCTAGAATACAAACATGGAGTTCGAGGTGAAACCTCTCCTCTCCTTCGGGAGGAGAGTATCACTAGTTTTGGTCGCTCTTGGATTGGTGTTTTTGGTAAATAGTTCAAGAATTGAAGCACAGGAAGCCGGTGAGAAAGTGGCGCTATCGATCTCTCCTTTAAACTTTGAATTCACTATTAACCCGGGTGAAACTCGTGAGGACGTAGTTAAGGTTACGAACCCAGACAGTGAGAAGACACAAACGATCACAATGGCAGTAGAACCGTTTCGTGGCGATGAAACAGGCCAGGTAACGGTGCTAGATGAAGAAGAGGACGATCCTGCCTATTCGTTAAAGCAATGGGTAACGATCTCGCCAAAAACTTTTACGCTTAAGCCTCGCGAGACTCGGGTAGTTACGTTCAAGACAGTTGTTCCCAAAAATGCCGAGCCAGGCGGTAAATACGGGGCTATAGTTGCCTCAACAGAACGCGGCGAGATTGGGCAAACAGGTGCTGTCACAGTTCAGAAAGTCGGTTCGCTCGTCTTACTGACAGTCCAAGGCTTTATTCAGTATAACGCCTCAGCCCGAGACTTTTATACAGTTAACAATACTGAAGATATCAGAGACAGGGCACCTCAAAGCCTTTACGAGAAATCACCTGTTTATTTCCTGACCAGGCTACATAACAACGGCACAGTCCACATTAAACCGAAGGGCTTTATTACGATATCGAACATTTTTGGTAAAAAAGTTGCTGATATCGAGGTTCCGGCGAAAAACGTGCTACCAGGGTCGGATCGCGCTCAGGTTGTTGAGTGGAACGACGCCAAGATGGGTCGATACACAGCAACGATGGTATTAAATTACGGCGATAAGAACCAGCAGATTACGGCAACGACATCGTTTACGGTATTCCCATGGAAAACCGGTGTGCCGATTATTGTTGGGGTATTGGTACTGCTCTGGTTCCTAATAGCGAGACGTGCTCGAGTGGCTCGAGCTCTGAGTATAATATTTGGCAAACATTAGCCCATGACATGGGCGGGTCGGCTCCAAAACTTATTATCGGCGCTAATTATTTGTTTAGGCTTACTATTTCCGTATAGCGCACAGGCTGCCAAGCCGGATCGGGTTGAAGATTTACTCAGCGACTCGCGGGCAGGGGTTACCTCAAGGCACACAATAACGATCGACCAAACTGGAGCAACGTCGTTCGACGCGACCGATACAATTACCTTAACCTTTCCTAACTCGTTTACCGTCCCCGCCTTCACTCCATCCGACGTTACCTTTAACGACGGCTCTGCCCGAACAGTCGTTAACCCGTGCTCTGCTGGTGCAAACAACATCAGTATAGGGGTATCTGGCCAGGTTGTTACTTTTACCGCCTGTAGCGGATTTTCCTCTAGCGCCACGGGCAGCGTAATCACAATCGTGCTTGGTACCGGCGCAACACAAATAACCAACCCGTCTACCTCTAGCGTGTACGTGGTCGAAACTGCTGGCACGTATGGCGACTCGGCACAAGGCGCAGCCGTTGCTATCACAACGGGAGTAAACCTGTCATTCACGATCCCAAGCCCGACGGGTAACGTCCGCTTTACCGGAGATGCCTTTCCGAACGCTATAATCACAATCCTGGATGGCGGCTCGGTTGCTGGAACAGGAACAGCAAATAGTGTTAGCTTTTTTGACAAAACAATTACCGGTCTCGTGCCAGGAGTTCATACTTTCAGTATCTACGGCCAGGCGCTCGACGGTCGAAAGACACTGACGATTAGTTTTAATTTAAACGTGATATCTGGCACAACCGTAACAATTAGCGGCATTCTCTTGCCGCCGATTTTAACCGTACCTAGTCAAGAAAAGCGGCCGAAAACCTTCGTCCAGTCTGGTTTAGCCAGACACAATAGCACCATCACAACCTTTACTGCCGGTCCGACCAACACCAATCAGCAAGCTACAACTAATAGTAGTGGCGAGTGGACGATTAACGTCCCCCTGGTTCTTCACTTGGGCGCGCACACCGTCTCTGGTCTCGTCAACGACGGGAACGGCAACCAGAGCGTACTGACCGCCGCATCGAACTTTGAAATCCTACTTTCGGCCGATCTAAACGTAGATAATTTGGTGAGTTTAACCGACTTTTCAATGCTGATGTTTAATTACGGCCTCTCGAACCCGCCGAACGCTGCTGCCGATATTAACGACAACGGCGGCCAAGTTGACCTAGTAGATTTCTCCGTGATGATGTTTTATTGGACAGGAGGTTGATGGAATCAACTGAGTGGACAATGAAAGTTCGAGAATTTTCGAAGAAAATTAAGATGTTTTATTGGACAGGAGGTTGATGAATAGACTTCGTTATACTCTCCTACTCCTAGCCATTATCGGATCTGGTGCTCTGCTCTATTTTTCGCTGACTCGAGAAAAAATACCAGCAAAGATCGTTTTAGATGTTCCGCAGTCGATCAAACAATCAGAGACCTTCGATGTCCCGCTGAGAATTTCTACCACCACAGCGATGAACGCCGCTGAATTCTACTTCTCGTTTCCGGCAGAATTGGTTGAGGTAAGTGAGATTAATCAAACCGGCTCGATTTACTCGCTCTGGATTAAGGACCAGCCGGCGTTTAACAACGCTCTTGGCGAGCTATCGTTGGCAGGCGGGCTGCCAAAACCTGGCTTTGTCGGTCGTAACGGTTTAATTGCAATAGTAAAATTTAAAGCCAAAAAACGCGGTGATGGTGTAATAACACTCGATCAAAATAAAAGTAGAATCCTGGCTAACGACGGTCTCGGAACGAAAATTGAAGCTACATTCGAACCGGTTACACTGACTGTAAAATAGACGCCGCTTTTTCAGTGGTTCTGGTGTAATATGAAGTAGATGAAGGCGAGGGGTCTACTAGTTTTTGGGGCGATAGTCTTCGGTATACTGCCAGTATTATTAACAGTTAAACCGGTAAAAGCGGCTGCCGCTTCGTATTATTTTTCTCCGAGTACGATCAAGCTTAATGTCGGTCAGTCGACCACTGTGTCGCTTTTCCTTTCCACCGACACCGCTATTAACGCTGGCGATGGAACTATTGTATTGCCGACTTCTTACGTCAGTGGGAGCTCAATTAGTAAATCTGGCTCGATCTTTGCTAACTGGCCCGAAGAGCCGGGTATCAGTGGAGCGAGTATTAGATTTGCCGGCGGTTTACCAACCCCTGGATACCAGGGAACTTCAGGTAGGGTTCTAAGCGTTACGATTAGAGGAGTTGCGGAAGGAACAGGGTTAATTACCATTTCTGGCGGTCGGATCCTCGCCAATAATTCCGGTTCGACTAACATCTTCAGTGGTGCGTCATCGGCTACCGTGACGGTAACTCGAGTAGTCACCGGTGCAGCGATCACATCTACAACCCACCCCGATCCGACAAAGTGGTACAAGGCAAAAGATGCTAGTTTAGCATGGACAAAACCGACCGGCGCAACAAGTTACTCGTATACCCTCAGCCATGACGGCGGCCAGCCGAGTAAGTCTGGCTCCGGATCTGCAACGTCGGCTAATTTCTCCGAATTATCCGACGGTATTTGGACGTTTTCGCTCGTAACAACGTTCTCAGACGGCAAGACTGCCAGCTCTTCCTACACGATTAGAGTCGATACCACCCCGCCGGCAAAATTCGAGTTTACAACTGAACGCAAAAACGGCTCCACCGATCCGTTCCCGGTTATTAGTTTTACCACTACCGACACGCCATCTGGAATCGAGCGATACGAAATTATCGTTGATAATAACGAACCGATCTCAACAACTGAAAGCACATTTAAACTGCCGAAGCAGCGGCCAGGCAAACATACTATTATTGTTAGAGCAATCGACAAAGCAGGTAACAGCACCGACTCTGTCGGCAGTTTTAACGTCGATGGTTTCGCCGGCCCGATTATTACCGATTACCCCTCAATCGTTTCGATCTTTCAGAAGATTAAGCTAACCGGTACAGCTTTATACGGCGCGAAGGTGCAACTGTACATCGGCGGTATCGTGGTAGAAGAATTTATCGTTAAAGATCACCTGAGCGATAACCAGAAAGAGTCTCCGGAGATCGCAACTGTCACAGATGATCGCACTGTTGAGTGGACATATGAGATGAAAAACGGGCAACTGCCAGGTTATCGGTTACTATACGCCACACAAACCAAGCCCGACGGCGCTGAAAGTAACCAATCTAACCAAATAAAGTTTCTTGTGGCGCCGGATTCGGTGAACGTATTTGGGTTTAGTGTTCCCCTATTACTCGTTGTCTTTCTCCTACTTATTGTACTAGTAGTTGCCGGCGCATTTATAGTTATCGGTTACCGTCGCGTAAGAGGCGTCGTAATAAAAAGAAGAAAAAATAACGAAGAACTGGAACGAATAGTAAAAGAAAAAATGGACGGACTGCAGCACGACTTGGAGCGTCGCATAAGCCGTACTACTAAGGACCCTGATAGCATTATTAAAGACGAGATCGACGGCACAGAAGAAGAGATAATTAGCGAGATCGAGAAAAATTGATGAGACGGCTGTTTGGCCTCTGCTTACTATTTATCGCAACCGTACTACCGTGGTCGGAGGTCGACGCAGCCGGAGTTACTTTATCGTTCTCGCCGAATCAAGGCCAGTATCTAACCGATTCGACCTTTGATGTCTCGCTAGTACTAAATACCAACGGACAAGCGATAAACGCTTTGGAAGTATATGTGAGTTACCCGGCCGATAAGCTCCAAATTGTTAGCCCGACAACTGGCAACTCATTTATCTCGATTTGGATAGCCGGCCCAAGCTACTCGAACTCAGACGGTACAGCAACGTTTTCGGGCGGGTTACCGACCCCCGGTATCACCACCAGCGCCGGGATTATTAGCACTGTTAAGTTCAGGGCAAAAGCTTCTGGTAGGGCGGTCGTTACATACCAAACCAAATCTAAAATTTTAGCCAACGACGTCAGCGGAACAAGCTTACCGATTACCTTTGGGCAAGCGGTTATTAATATTTCTAACGCGCCGCCAGCAGGCCCGATTGTAAGCTCGACCTCCCACGAAGATCCGGGCAAATGGTACGCCGATCGGACTTTCCTGGCGAGCTGGGAGGCAGTTGGCAGTGAGTACAGCTATCTATTCGACCAATTCCCAACTACAACTCCGGATGAGACAGCCGAAACAACGACGACTGCGATAACTGAAGCGATACAAGAAGACGGACAGTGGTACTTTCATATTCGTGCCAGGAAAAACGAAGTTTGGGGAGCAACGACGCATTTTGTGCTTCGGGTTGATACCACCCCACCCGCCAAATTTACAATTCAAGCCGATACGTTAGCCATACGATCCGGTGAACGTGGGATATTTTCGTTCGTCACAACCGATAGCGGCAGTGGCGTTGATTACTACGAGGTCAGGGTTATGAACCAATCCGGCGACTCCAGCGAAGCAACGACGTTTATCGAAGCGACTAGCCCCTATCAACTACCGCAGCCTTATCAGTAACCCAGCACTGATTAATATTGCGGTGATTTCTTCTATCTTTCTTTTGCTACTGTTGCTGCTTATCCTAATTAGAAATTACCGAGAGAAAAACCGATTAAACCGAGTAATTAACGAGGTTCGGCATCTTCAGGAAGAAATTAGAGTCCGACGTCAGGAGCTGGAAAAGCTAGAGAACGCTTACGGCCAGACATCTAGTAGCCTCAATTCGCTAGTCCAAGGCGACCAGTCCAGGCAGACGCTCCCCACTCAACAGCTTTAACGTAGCGCCGCCGCCGGTCGAAGCAAATGTAAGATCGCCAAGCAGTTTAAGCCGAGAGAAAATTTCAACCGTATTTCCGCCCCCAATAATCGTAGTAGCTGCTGAGTCAGCGATAAAGTGAGCAACTACTTCTGAACCTACCGCGTACTCTTCCTCTTCGGCTTTACCGAGCGAGCCGTTCCAAAAGATAGTTTGGGCAGTTTTTAGATGCTTTAGAAAAAGCATGGTAGTATCGTGACCGATATCGAGAATTGCGCCGTTTTTAGTTACGTAATCAACTGGTAACACGATTTTACCCTTTGACCGACGGAAAATGGTTCGGGCGTGTTCGAAATAATCTGTGTCAACCACTGAGCTACCGACATCCTTACCGAGCGCCGCCAAGAAAGTGTTTGCGACACCACCACCGATTAAGATTTTGTCGGCGTGCTGAGCCAGGTACTTAAGTACCGGCAGTTTATCGTCGATTTTAACGCCGCCAACAACTACAACAAATGGCCGCGCCGGATGCCGAACTAATTGTCGCATGATCGAGACTTCTTTCTCGAATTGTAAGCCGGCGTAGCTTGGTAGGAATTCGGTGATGGCCACAAACGAAGCGCCTTCGTGGTGAGCGACGTTAAACGCCTCATTCACAAAAACCTCACCGTACTCGGCCAATTTCCGGGCAAAAGTCCTGGAGTTTCGCTCTTCGCCGGGATCAAACCGTAGGTTTTCCAGACCAAGCAGCTCCCCGTCTCCCAGGCTTTCTACCGATGTTCTAGTTTTTTCGGAGAAAAGCGTCGGCGCGAAGATGATCGGTCGTTTCAGTAACGCTGACAGGCGCAAATAGACGGGGCGAAGAGTGTAGTCCCGGTCAACTTTCCCCCCTGGTCGGCCAAGATGAGCGCATAAGACAATCCGACATTTACGGTTAATTAGATATTGGAGAGTCGGCAGTAGTACTCTTAACCTTGAATCGTCTGTTATTTTCGACGGAGCTGTTTTAGACATCGGAACGTCGGCTCCGATCCGCACTAAAACAGTTTTGCCGAAGATATTCGCTTCTTCGAGTGTTTTCATCTTAATTCAGTGTATCAACCATCAGGCAAAACGCCCACAGTGCTACAATACAAGTATGTTAAAAAGTACTCTGAGCTTTTTCTTGATAATTCTGTTATTTCTTTCGACGCTCGGCTACACCGCCAAAAGCCTGGAGAATCCTGAATTCTTGGTTGAGCAGTCTCGAAGAGCTAACCTGTACGGTCGCTTAACTAACCAAGTCCAGCTTATAGTCCCTAAAGAAACTCAGGAAGCAACCACTTTAAGTAAAGAAGAGATGACCGAGATCATTATTACGGTTATCGATGCTGAGACGTTTTACACTGTCTTAGAGGAGTATCTTACTGCTGTGATGGGATACTTGAAGGGTTCTTCTGACGGACTTCAATTCTCGTATAGTTTGACGTCGATTAAGCAAAAGGCGGCCGATGAGATTACTCAGAAAGCCCTTGCAAAGTACGCCGCGCTACCAGTTTGCGGACAGAAAGAGTTAAGCGCCTGGGATCCGGAAAAAGAGTTTCCAACCTGTAAGTTACCTGAAGGGAACGTCAAGGATAACGATATTGAACGGATTTTTAAGAAAAGCGCTACCGAAGGCGTCGCGAACTTGCCAGAAGCAATTTCTGTAACTAACCCTAGCGAAAGCATGCAAAAAACTCGAAATGTCGTCATAAAAACAAACCAAATCGTAACGATCGTCTGGGGGCTAACCGCGTTGATCGTTGCGTTGATGCTACTACTACTGCGTGCCAAGGCGTTCCGACCGCTGGCTGTAACATTCATTATTGTCGGATTACTTCAAATCGGGTTTAGTCTGATCGCTTGGGACTGGATCGCCAGAGCCGTCGGAGAATTATTTAGCGGCTCCGACGCCGCGGCAGTAGCGCCGATAATTGCCGATATCGTGGCGACCGTCCTTGAGATACTAAAAACAACGCTCGGTAACATTAGTATCGTCACTCTCGGTATTGGCGTAATGTTTCTGGTGCTAGCGATCGTGCATTGGTTCCACCGACCGAAAGAGCAATCTCAAAAAATTTAACGCCGAAGCGACTCTTCTAATCTTGCAATCAGTTTCGCTCGAAAATTTTTGCTTTTCATTTCGCCAATTAGCGCCAAGTGGCCTCGGTCCGACCGAAGTAAGACGCTGGTTTTAGGAAAGTGAAGTTTTTTAAGTGATCGATTCTCGAAAAAGTGTGTAATAAACTCAGCAACGTGCTGGCTAAACGACTTATAGACTCGTAAAACGTTTGAGCGTAACCACTCGGGACTGTCGAAGCAGAGTACGTTGTCGTAGCCTTTAATTCGCATAAACGGATCGGTGACGACGTGCCCGTCGCCGGCAACCCGTGCGCCCTTGATAAACCTAGAGCTAACCGCAGCCGACGGCGAGCCGATAACCATCCCGGCGCTTTTTGCACTAGTTTTGGTAATTGCGTGCTCTGACAGATACGATTGAATAACGGCTGGCTGGGCGTTGATATGTAGCGAGATACTTCGTAGTAAACTCGGGTAATGCCGCAGTTGGAACGATCGCAAGGCAACTGCCAACTGGGCGTTATGAGCCGAGCTTCCTGAAATACTCACGGCTGCACTAATCGGTCGTTCGCCCTTCTTTGCTGCCGCTAAGGCGCCAATTAACGTTGCGAATTGCTGATAGATCAAAGATAACTCTTTTTTCGAGTAATACGGAAGCTGATCCAAAATTAGAAAGTCGTAGGTTACAGTCGATCGGCTAGTTATAATCTCCTGGCGACGCAAATTCACACTTTTTATCGAAGATACTTTGAGCTGCAGATCGTTGAACTGTTGTTTTAGGTTAACTCCGTTAATTTTTCCGACCGGATCGAAAGAAAGAAGGTCTGTAACGAGCTCGTCGTCGTCAGTTAACCACGTTAGCTTGTACTGCACTAATGGTCCGAGGTGTCGGTCGAGCGCCTTAGCGATAAAAAGTGAGAGTGGTGATTTGCCGATAAGCACAACATGGAGTTGTTTGGACATTACTTTGCCAGATCGGCCGCGATCCGGCAGATCGATGCAAACTCTTTCGCCTTAACCGAGGCAGTGCCCACTAGCAGACCTGATATTTCTTTGTGCCGTAAGTATTCGCCAGCGTTGGTAGCGTCGACGCTGCCGCCGTAGAGGAAGTGCACTGTATCGGCCGCGGTACCGAATTGCTTCGTCAGTTCTGAGCGCAATCGCTCGATTATCGCAACGGCGTACTCGGCTGTAGCTTCGTTCCCGTTACCGATCGCCCAAACTGGTTCGTACGCAATGATCACGTCTTCCAAATACTCTCTCTTAACTCCAGATAGTCCTTGTTCTAATTGCTCTACGATCTTCCCCCACTCCACCTGCGCCAAATTACCGTTTGCATCAACTGCTTTTTTTGTCTCACCAACGCAAAGGATCGGCTTAATCCGCCAGCGTAAACATGATAATAGTTTATCGTTAATTGTTTCGTTATCTTCACCTAGGTAGCGACGACGCTCTGAGTGCCCAATAATCGCGTACGAAACGATATCTTTTAGCAAATACGCCGACATCTCTCCGGTATACGCGCCTTGATCCTCGGACCAAACGTTTTGGGCGGCGAAATGCACGTGCGGCATCTTGTGTTTCCAGTGTTCGAGAACTGGCAACAGCCATGCGGTAGGTGGTGCTAGAACGGCCGTTACCCCATGGATAGATTCTAGCGACTGTCTCAAGCTACCAGCTAACACCACCGCATCAGATAGCGACGGGTACATCTTCCAATTGCCAACGATTATTTTCCGCATCTCTATCTACGGTACCAGGCACTCTACTAACAAAAAAGACCCCGATCGGGGTCTTTTTATTATCCCAAAGGGATTTACATGGCGGCTTCTTCGGCCTCTTCTGGCTTCTTCTCACCATCCATTGGCATCTCTTCGCCCTCAGCAGCCTCTGCCTCTGGCATCATGCCTTCTTCTTTTTTCTCTTCCATACCTTCCATCATTTGGTCACCCATAGCGGACCTCCAATTCTTTAGGCAGAAAAACTGCCTGTCCTTGCGGACGCTTATTTACACTAGGGTAACAGCCGTAAATAATGGGTGTCAAGAGAAGATCTTCTCGAGTACTTTACTAACTTCTTTCAGGAGAACAACCGTACTCGTGTCGCTTGAGCGCTCTTTAAGCTCGACTGCGTTTTCAGCTTTCGTTTTCGGGCTAAGAACTAACCGAACTGGTATACCGATCAGATCAGCTTCAACAAATTTTGCGCCGGCTGGCATTTCACGATCGTCAAACAAGACCTCAAAACCGGCTTTAGTTAATGTATTATAGAGCCCTACCCCGTCTTTCGAGTTAGTTAAATCGATAAGATAAGCCTGGAACGGCGCCACCTGTTTTGGTAGCACTAGTCCGTTTTGATCGTGAAAGAGTTCGGAAATTGTTCCAAGCAGTCTCGTGATACCAATGCCATAGCTACCCATAACAATCGATTTCCGAACTCCGTCTTTATTTAAGTACTTTAAATCGAACGCGTCAGAGTATTTGCTACCCAAATGAAAGATATTACCGACTTCGATCGCTTTAACGCGTTCGAGCTTATCTTTTTCTGCTACCGAGATATCGGCCTCGACTTCCTTATTGAAACCTGTTTTCGTCTTATGATTCACAAGGATCTCATCCTCTCCGGTCGGACAGATAACCTGAAACTCGTCAGAATATTCTTTACTAAAGACACCGCCGCTGGCCTTAACTCGATACGCGTCCAGACCGAGCCGCTTAAAAACTCTTAAATAAGCTGTAGCCGCAGACTCGTAAAACTCGTGATGCGATTCGTTATCGGGATGAAAACTGTAGAGATCTTTCATTCGGAATTCACGACCACGTAGTAACCCGGATTTTGCCCGTAATTCTTTGCGGAATTTAGTTTGAAATTGATAAAGAATAACCGGTAGATCGCGATACGACTGAACTTTCTCCTTCACAGCAATACTCATTGGCTCTTCGTGGGTTGCACCAAACGTCATATCAGCGTCTTGATCGATGTAGACGATCTGACGGAAGTTCTCGTCGTCCCAACGACCGGATTTCTCCCAAGTCGATTTCGGCTGCAAGGCGGAGAAAACTACTTCGTTACCACCGATCGAGTTCATTTCTTCGCGTACAACTTGCTCGATCTTCTGAAGTGATCGAACCGCTAACGGCAGTAGTGCGTAGACACCGGCAGCAACCTGGCTGATATAACCGGCTTTCGCGAGTAAGTAGGCGTTGACGCTGTCTTGTTTGGCAGCGTCTCGCTTAGTTGGGGCGTAGAATTCTGAGAACTTCATTAGAAAATTCTACCTAATATATCGAATCGAACCACATCTTTATAGGTAACAACCACGAAAATAAGAAGTACAAACGCTAACCCAGCCGTTGCGAGCGCGCCAAGTTGCTTCTCACTAAGTGGCCGACGAGCGACCTTCTCGTAAGCAAGCGCTGCAATATGACCGCCGTCGAGCGGTAAGATAGGCATTAAGTTAATTGTGGCCAACCCAATCGTCACAAGCGCGACTAGTTGGGCTAGGTAATCGATACCGAGTTTTCTTGTCGCGTCTGTTAATGCGCCGACGCCGATTAACCCTGTTACTTCCTCCGAAACTTCTTGTTGAACAACAAGGCGTTTCACAAACTGGTAAAAGCCAACGGCCGAGCCGCCAACCATTTTCCCGGCCTCGTAAAACCCAGCTAGCGGTGAAGCAATTATCGAGGAGCTCACCTCACCCGCCGATTCGATCGTTACACCTAACGCGCCTTGGCCGGCCGGTGGGTTTTCTCGAGGAATAAGCCGTATCGTCGTATCCGCACCAGTGTAGCCCTGGCGAAGATACGTCAGCTCAACTTCTTTTCCGCGATTGGCGTTAATTATCATTAAAAATTCTTGATCAACAGCGATAGTTTTACCGTTAATTTGCTTCACGATATCGCCCGCCATCAACCCTGCTTGTTCAGCAGGTGAACCGACGGCGACTGCGCCGATTTTTACTTCCTGCGTACTCGTTACGAACGGGTTCGATCCAACTCCAGGGTAAAGCGGTGTAAAGCCAGTCGCAAATAGGAGCGTGAAAACGAACCAACCAAAGATAAAGTTCATCAAAACGCCTGCAATTAGTATCCAAAATCGCTGAGCGATCGTTTTATTTCGGTACGAGCGCGGACCGGACTCGGTCGCGTCTTCGCCAAACATTTTAACGTAACCACCGAGCGGAATCAGGTTAATCGCGTACGTCGTCTCGCCGATCTGTTTGGCAAACAGGCGCGGCCGAAAACCAAACGCAAACTCTTCGACGCGTACTCCAGCTCGTTTAGCTGCCCAAAAGTGCCCAAGCTCGTGAATAAAGATGAGAAACCCGAGGATAGCGATAAAGATAACCGCGGTTAACAACATTAAACGGTTAAGAGCTCTTTCTCTTTTCGATCAACAAGCTCTTTTACTTTTTGGTTAAATTCGTCGATGAGTTCGTTAAGATCTTTAGTAAAACGATTAAGATCGTCTTCTCGGATCTCGCCGTTCGATTTCGCCTTTGTCGCAACCTGATGAGCGTCACCTCGGATTTGTCGTAAGCGGATACGAGCCGCCTCACCTTTCTGATGTAAAATCTTCACAAACTCCTGACGTCGCTCCTGTGAGAGCGGCGGCAGACTCAGTCGTAACTGCGTCCCCTCGTTAATAACGGAAAAGCCAAGTTGGCTGTCCCGTATAGCCGACTCAACTGCCCCCATCACAGCCTTATCCCACGGCTGAACCAATAGCTGCCCCTGTTCGTTACTAGAGATCGCGGCGACCTGGTTTAACTGCATCGTACTTCCATAGGTAGAAACAGGTAATGTGCCAACTAAATCGGCCGATGCCCGACCAGGACGCAGCGTTAGCAGATCGTCCTCGAGCAGAGAAAGGGCTTGTTGCATCGCTTGCTTAACCTGTGCAGATGTTTGCATTTGTTTGAATGTATCAATAATAGGGTAAAAAGCCTAGAGTAAGCGCTTACGGCGCCGAGAATTACTCGCCGAGCTCGAACCGGGAGATGCGGTTAATTCGCATATTCTCGCCGATCCGTGCGATCGTTTCGTTAAGGTAAGCTTCGATCGTCTTCGACGGATCCTTAAAGAATTCCTGCTTTAGCAGTTCCTCAACGTTTTCAGGATTCATCGATGCGACTTGGAGCGCGATATCGTGAACAAACGCCTTAAAATCGTCGTTTCGAGCCACAAAGTCTGTTTCGCAGTTAACCTCAACCATGGCGCCGATCCGGCCGCCGCCGTGAATATAAGTGTCGATTAGGCCCTGCGATGTCGCTCTATCGGCTTTTTTAGCAACTGTTGAGAGACCCTTCTCTTTAAGCCAGGCTATCGCCTGCTCTTCGTTACCGTTCGCTTCTTCAAGTGCTTTTTTGACGTCATGAATTCCTAAGCCAGTCTTGGCTCGCAGATTCTTAATTTGCTCAACAGAAATACTCATATCTACTCTCCCCTAGGATTACTTCTTGCTTACTTTTGCGGCCTTCTTGGCGGTCGTTTTTTTCGCAACAGTTTCTTTCGCTTTTTTAACAGTCTTTTTTGGCTTCTCTTCTACGACTACTGTTTCTTCAGTTTTTGTCGTTACTTTTTTAGTTGGCGCCTCGACGATCGATCGCAAAATAAGATCAACTGCTTTCGGTGCGTCGTCGTTAGCAGGGATAGGACAAGTGATACGGTCTGGGTTCATATCGGTATCAGTAATAGCGATAATTGGAATATGAAGCTGAGTAGCTTCATCGATTGCGATTTTATCTTCTGTCGCGCTAGCGAGAACAATTAAGTCCGGCATGCGTTTTAAGGTTTTTAGCCCTCCGAGAAACCGATGATAACGGTTCAGCTGATTCTGATGTCGGAGTCGCTCTTTCTTGGTTAGCTTACCGCTTTTATCGTCAGACAAAAACTCTTCCAACTCGTTCATCTTTTTAATGTTAGCCAGAATAGTTTCGAAGTTAGTTAGCGTTCCGCCGAACCATCGCTCGGTAATATATGAGGCGCCGATCGACTCTGCTACTTCTTTTAGTGAGTTGCGAACCGACCGTTTCGTCCCCACAAAAAGGATATTTTTATTAGCAGCTCGGTACTCGGCAAGCATTGATTGAGCGGCGCTAATTGCTTCTTGCGTTTGCTCAAGGTTAATAAGCGCTACGTTGCTTTTAATCATATAGACGAACTCTTTTGCTTTAGGGAAAGTAAGCGAACGGTGATGACCGAAGTGTGCGCCAGCCTCAGCTAGTTCTATAAGAGTTGGAACCGCCATTAGCTGTTTGATCCTTTCTTGGCTTGAGCTTTTTGCAAACGCTCTTTAAAGCGGTCAACACGACCCGCTGTGTCGACTAATTTCGTTTTACCGGTATAGAGCGGGTGGCAATTTGGGCAGATGTCTAAGCGTAACTCTGGCACAGTCGCGCCAACTTCGAAACTGTTACCACATGAGCAAGTGATCGTAGCGTTCGGATAGTATTGTGGGTGGATATCTTTCTTCATTTGTATTTACCAAGAAATTGTACCAGAACAGGTTTGGCTCGACAAGAGAGCGAGCTGCGACAAAATAGCCTTAAAGTCTCGAAGTTTACGGCTATTTCTAGTAAAATTACCCTAATGTCACAAGAGTTAGAGCGCCGCTTGGCCGAAGCCGAGCAGCTGCTTGCAGAGAGTACAGACAAAGAGATTCAACAACTCGCTAAGGACGAGATCGTTTCGATAAAGCGCGAACTTGATCGGAGCAACCCGATTAACCAACGGAACGCCGTACTTGAGATTCGTGCCGGCACTGGCGGCGACGAGGCGGAATTGTTCGCCCGGGAGCTGTTACGGATGTACCAGCGCTACGCAGAAAACAAGGGCTGGAAGGTTGAACTAATCGAGCTTAACCAGTCGGAACTTGGTGGAGTTAAATCAGCCGTTGCAACAATTAAGGGTGTCGAAGCGTACTCGGAGATTCGCTTTGAGGGCGGTGTTCACAGGGTACAACGCGTTCCGAAAACCGAGAAATCTGGGCGGATACATACTTCTGCGGTTAGTGTGGCCGTACTACCTGAGGCTAAAGAAGTGGACGTGGAGATTCGACCAGATCAACTCCGAGTTGATGTTTACCGAGCGGGCGGTCACGGCGGCCAGGGCGTCAATACCACCGACTCGGCTGTTCGCCTAACCCATTTACCAACTGGTATCGTTGTAACCTGCCAAGACGAACGATCGCAGCTTAAGAATAAAGAGAAGGCGATGAACGTCTTACGGAGCCGACTTTGGGAGTTTGAGCAACAGAAACAATCTGAGAGTATCGGCTCACAACGCCGAGAGATGATTAAAAGCGGCGACCGATCTGACAAGATCCGTACCTATAACTTTCCTCAAAGCCGGATTACTGATCACCGCATTAATAAGAGTTGGCATAATCTGGAGTCGATTTTAGGCGGTAACATCGAACCGATTATAACCGCACTGCGTGACGCCAATTTAGGTATAAACAATGACGATTGAGCAATTGCTGCGTGAAGCCACCGATAAACTTAAAGATAACGGATACGTTCACGGCGAACGAGAAGCCATGCTAATGCTCCAGCCGTTATTCGACCAAGATACGGCTTGGTTTATAACTCACGGCGAAAATGAGGTTGCAGACGAGACTATCGAGCAATTCACTGAACACGTCGAGCAACGGATAAGCGGCAAACCGCTTGCCTACATTTTAGGCACCCAACAGTTCATGGGTTGGCAGCTTGCCTGTGACGAACGAGCGCTTATCCCCCGCCCTGAGACTGAGCAGCTTGTCGAACAAGTCGTCAAACAGGTTCGTGACTTTAAACTAGAATCTGGAAAATTTTTAGAAATCGGAACTGGTACTGGTGCGATATCGTTGTCATTAAAAAAGTATTTCCCAGAGGCAGACGTCACTGCCACAGACGTTTCGACTGAAGCGTTAGAGCTAGCCGAAGAGAATCGGGCTCGACTAAAGGTCGACGTTGATTTTATCGAGAGCGACCTATTTAACTCCGTTCCAAAAGAACAGTACGATCTTATCGTTGCTAACTTACCGTACGTTCCGACACAAAAGCTAGAATTTGTCTCCGAGCAGATCCTCGACTGGGAACCGATGATAGCTATCGAAGCCGGCGAGGACGGCCTCGGATACATCCGTCCGTTTCTAAACGATCTTCCGAAATACCTTTCCAGTCACGGTATCGCTGCGATCGAGATGTGGCACACTCACGCTGACGCCGTGATAGCATTAGCCAAAAATCTACCGCACCACGAGGTAATTATCGAAAAAGACCTAGCCGGGTTCGATCGGTTCGCGCTCTTTTTGCCGATTTAATCAGAGCTTAACTCACCAAGAGTCAGCTCAACACTGATTGTCTTACCGTCTCGTAAAACTGTTAGAGTTACCTTATCGCCCGGATTATACTTGCGAGTAATCCGACCGAGCGTATTCGTCTCGGTAATCTCCTGGTTATCAACTCGAGTAATCACGTCGTTCTCTTTTAGCCCGGCTTTTTCTGCTGGCGAGCCAGCCGCGATCGCCGGTGCGGTGCTAGACCCGATAATAAGCGCCCCCTTCTCGACAGTGAGTTTCAATGAAGACGCGACTGCTTTCGTTAGCGCTTGATACCGAACACCGATGTACGGGCGGACAATTTTCCCGTTCTCTCTGTAACTATCGAGCGCCTTTTTAAGTTCGTTAACCTGAATCGCAAAACCGATATTTTGCGCGTTTCCAGCGATAGCAGTGTTAATACCGATAACTTGTCCTTTTAGATTAACTAGCGGACCGCCGGAGTTACCGGGGTTGATGGCGGTATCGGTCTGGAATAACCCGTCTAAATTCTCCACTTTCCCGCTGGCGTCGGTCGGCGTTGCTTTTCGCTCGAGCGCTGAGATTACTCCAACGGTGACGCTGTTTTGGAGTTCGCCAAGCGCGTTACCGACTGCGATTACCCATTGTCCGACTTGGATTTTGTCGGAGTCGCCAAGATCGGCCACCGGTAACCCCCTGGCTTCGATTTTAATCAAAGCCAAATCTGTAACAGGGTCTTTAGAAACAACTACGCCTGGGTAGGATTTGCTGTCGGATGTTGTGATCGTAAAATCTTTTCCGCCGTCGACGACGTGTTTATTGGTAGCAATTAACCCGTCGCTGGTTACGATAAAACCGGTACCTGAGGTCTGCGGCGTTCGGAACCCAAAAATATCTCTAATCGGTGCGCCTGTCCCAGCGATACTAACAACTGAGCTGTTAATTTTTTTGTTTGCGTCAATAATCGCTGAGGATTCCTCAACGATAATCTTTTCAGTTTTACTGGTTTGAATATTGAAGGTCTGCAAGTTATCTAGCCCGAGCTTTGTGCGTAGCGTTTCACCAGCCGGAGTTGCCGAGAGAAAATACAATACACCGAACGTACCAATAACGCTCACAACCAAAAACGAGAGCAAGACGCCGCCGATAAATAGCACTTTGTTTTTTTGAAGTTGTTGCATGAACTACTTTTTCTTAGATTTACTCTGCTGTTCGCGTTCGTGGAGCGCTCGCATTATCCCCTGAACAGCTGTTGCAACTGTCCCAACGTTAACAATCGCCGGAACGATATCGGCAACAAAACTCTTGAACGTACCAGATAAATTATCGAGCTTAGCTACAAGGCGATTGGCGCGATACAAAAGCGCAATTAAAAATATAAGGGCAACGATAAAACCGATCAAGACGATAACTGACAAAACGTTCATGAGCTCAATACTATTCATTTACCTCCTAGCTTAGACTTTCTGTTAATGACAATCCAGGCAGTTTTATCAAACGTAGAATTCGGAAATACGTGCAGCTGCCCTTTACTATCTCGGAGCCGGATTTTCCGGGCGTCCATCCGTTCTATAACCCCCACAACGTCCTGAATTTTAACTTCATCACCAGGGTTAAAGTCTGGATCCTGTGCCAGAAAAATTCCCGACACCAGATCTTGGATAAACGCTGATGAGCCAACTGAGATAGCAATACCGGCGATGGCAACGGTACTCGAGAGAGCGAACGCGACTTGCGTTAGACCAATCTGCTGCAAAATAGCAGCTAGCAGAAAAATCCAGAGCGCAACATCGATAACGTTAATAAGAATGCCTTTCATCGCTGCGTTTGCCCGTGAAACACGTACTAGGCTGTGAACGATACTTTTAAGGAGTCTGATTAAAAGGTACCCAACGATAAGCGTCAGCAGTAGCGCGGGAAGCTTATCCCAAGCTTTAACGCCGATCTCAAAAATATGATCGGTGAACGATAACGTTTGCATAATTCTATGCTAACACACCGCCTACTATTTTACTTTGCGAGTTCTTCAAGTAACGCTTGGCGGACTTGCTGGATGTTCGCGCGACCCTTAGTTTTAGCCATCGCTTGACCAACTAAAAAGTTTAGAACTGCTTCTTTGCCCGATTTGTATTCTTGAACTTGACCGGGAAAACTAACGATTACTTCATGCGAAATTAAGTTAAGATCTATATCACCTACTTCTTTTTCGATAGCACCAAGCTGCTGCCTTAATTCATTTGAATCCCTACTCTCGGCGATAAGCGTTTTAATAACATCATTGGCTAACCCGAGTTCTTTCTTCTTGGTCACCAGTAACTCTTGGTACTCGAGCTCGCGATCCCCAAACTCTGGGAACGCCAGAAGAAGTTTGGCAGCGTCGATTGCTAGCTCGTGATTCTTCGCAGCAAGATCGGTTACTAATTTGTAACCACCTTTATCGAGTACTGCCTGAATCATATCTTTCGAAAGACCGATCGCCGTCAGCTCACCTCGTTGCTGTTCTGGTAGTAAATGGTTAGATTGCTCTGCGAGCTCGATCGAGACCCGTGGTAAATCTGGCTCTGGAAAGTAGCGATAATCGGCGCTGGTTTCTTTAGTGCGCATCGACACCGTTTCGCCTGTTTGATCGTTCCAGGTTCGCGTTTCTTGAACAAGTGATTCGCCTGCGTCGAGCGCTTTTGTTTGCCGCTCAAACTCGTAATTGATCGCTCGTTCTACCGATCGGAATGAGTTAATATTTTTAACTTCAACTTTGGTACCGAATTCATCTGTTTTTGATACAGAGATATTGGCTTCGCAACGCATATAACCCTTTTCCATATCGGCTGAAGAAATCTTTAACGAGCGCATAATTCGTTGCAGCTCCTGACAGAACTTCTTAGCGGCTTCGGCGCTGTGAAACTCGGGCTTAGTGACGATTTCTAAAAGCGGTACACCGGCTCGATTGTAGTCAACTAGCGAATGCGTTTTATCGCTCGAGTGCGTCAGCTTGCCGGCGTCTTCCTCGAGGTGAGCGTGATCAAGATGATACTGCTCTCCATCGATCGTAATAACTCCACCCTGCACCAGCGGTAGCGCCGACTGCGATATCTGGTAACCCTTCGGTAAATCTGGGTAAAAGTAATTTTTGCGCGCCCAAAATGTTTCTGTTGGAATCTCGGCGTTAATTACTTGACCAAATCTCACTACCATCGCGATCGCTTCCTTATTGGCTAGCGGTAGCGCTCCAGGCAAGCCGTAACAAACCGGGCAGACGTTCGTATTTGGCTCGGAGTGGAATGGGTCGTTCTTACACGAACAAAACATCTTTGTTTTAGTCTCAAGCTCGACGTGGATCTCCATCCCGACAGTTAGCTTCCAACTCATTTCTTACCTCGCAATTCACTAGTGGCTGAGCGGAAGTTGCTGAGATATTGGCTTAGTTCCCAATCAGCTACGAAGCTGCCATTCTCGTGTACTAGCTCGTTCCTTTTCTTATGAGCCTGCCAGAGTTGATTGTAGACGGTTTTCGACATAACGCTCGCAACCGACTTCAAGCGCTCGCCCATTGTGTTACCGGCGATACCCGCTTGTTTAAGAATATCGTCTACCAACATATCAGCTTGGATGATAGCTTGCTTTTTCTGGGCTTGGTCGCTACTACCGGCCATTTGATCGATCGACTGCCACTTAGCTTCTACGGCGTGCCAATTAACCGAACGAAACGTTGCTTTATTGTTTGTCTGCTTGCTACCAAAAAGAAAATCGATAATTCCCATTAATTCATACTCTGGCTAATTCTCTGAAGAATATCCGGAAGTTTTGCTGTAACAATTACGCCTAAATAGAGGATTAATACTGTGGCGACAACAGCAACAACGAGACGTTTTGTAACCCGATACACCGGCTCGGTCTTCTCTTTACGGCGTTGTTCGATCGCTGCTTTCTCGGCTAGCTCCTGCTCAAGGCGCTGTTCTTTACGGATTCGTTCGTTTCTACCCATTATCCTCCTCTGGTTTACGCAGGTGCCAATCGGTATCGGCTTGATATTGTTTAGCAACCGATAGGATAACGTTTTCGTTAAATCGGTCTGCCATTAATTGCGCTCCGATAGGCAGCTTACTTGCACTGAAACCAACTGGCAGCGACAGCGCTGGGATGCCGGCGAGGTTGGCGCCAACAGTAAGTAGATCTGATTGATACATCGCAATCGGATCCTGGGCGCGTTCACCGATCTTAAAGGGCAACGTCGGTGTGGTAGCACTCACTAAAAGATCGACATTTGCGAAAACTTCCTTATGTTCGTTAATAATCTGGTGGCGGACTTTTTCGGCTTGCTCGTAGTAGGCGTCGTAGTGCCCAACGGAGAGCGCGAACGTGCCAAGGAGAATACGTCGCTTAACTTCTGGGCCAAAGAGATATCGAGTATCTCGGTAAGTATCAGCAAGGTCTTGACTAGTTCTGACGCTCGCTCTAAATCTTATACCATCAAATCGTGCTAGATTTGCCGAAGCTTCGGCCGGCAAAATAATGTAATACGCTGGAAGCGCCAGCGGTAACGACGGAAGTGAGACATCAGAAATCGTAGCGCCGCGATGTCTTAGCCACTCGACAAAATCCTGGTTGGTTTGTTTGACCTCTGGGTCAATTTCAAGATCCCAAAGCTCTTTCGGTAGCCCAATTTTTAACGACGCGATATCGACATCCTTCGTCTCATACTGATAGTCGAGAGTACTTTGATCGTGTTCATCTTTACCCGCGATAACCGAGAATACCCGCTCAACTTGCTCAGCTGTTCGGGCAAACGGTCCGATTACGTCTAGCGAGGAAGCAAGCGCTACTAATCCGTACCGGGAAACAACGCCGTACGTCGGTTTGAGGCCAGTTACCCCACAAAACGCCGTCGGCTGACGGATCGAGCCACCGGTATCCGAACCAAGACTGACATCACAGAGATCGGCAGCAACTGCAGCAGCTGAACCTCCGGACGAGCCACCGGGAACAGTTTCCTGTCCCCAAGGGTTTCTGGTAACACCATACGCTGAATTCTCGGTACTCGAGCCCATCGCAAACTCATCGAGATTAGTTTTACCGATAAGCGTTGCGTTAGCTTCTCTTAGCTTTTTGATCACGGTCGCGTCGTAGGGGGCGATATAACCTTCCAATATCTTTGAACCGGCCGTTAGCGGCCAGTCCTTTACCGAAATGTTGTCTTTAACAGCGATAACGAGATCTTTAAGCGGACCTGTTGTTGACATCTCCACATCCGCACCCTCTGGAGTAAAGAGAAACGCGTTTAGGTGCGAGCCCTTGCTCTTGATGGTGTCTAAATAATCGTGAGCTTTACACATCGTCACTGACTCCGAAAACGGGTGGGACGACGTTCTGGTTTTTCTCCCACTGCGGTGATAACTGCTGCAGCTGATCGAGTGTTAGCCCATTGTTGCCAGGAACGTCATCACGCAACATCTCGAGGTTTACGGCGTTCTTTTGGCTGCCGGTAGTTATCTCGCTTTTCTGGAGTGCTTCAACAAACTCAGCAATTTTCGGCAGCTCACGAGAAAACTTCTCTTTTTCAGCGTCATTTAATGCTAGACGGGCAAGTTTAGCAAGATGATCGATTTCGCTGGCAGATAGTCCTGACATCAGGTTCAAGTATACCAATCCTGGAATTAGGGCTCAACTGGTTGATTTTTCTTATGTTTAAGATATAATCCCAAACGACACAGGAGGAAGTATGACCTTTAACTCAACGACCATGGGAAGACCAATCTTTCTTTCGGGAGAGGTTGGCCCCGATATGCTCGGCAAACTCGACAACGCCTTAACCGAACTGCTTGATCCAAAGAAGCTCGAGGAAGGGCCTAAAAAAGCTACTATCGTTCTGAGCTCAAACGGAGGGCTTGTGAACTTTGGCGAAGCAATAATCGAACGCATTCAGCTTGCGTCGAAGATTATTCCGATTGACATCATCGGCGCAACATTCGTCGGTTCTATGGGGACAGCAATCTTCTTATCGGTACCACCCGCTCGGCGTTACGTGACATCACGTTGCCAGATCCTGATTCACCCGTACTCACGAGGAATGAAGGAGATCTCATCGATTGCGCTTGATGCGTTACAGCGAGAGCTGGAGGAATCACTCGACGCCCTGTCCGTACCCAAAGCAGCCGAGGAACGGATTATCCGACAATTGATCAAGGAAACCGGTCTGCCGTCAACAACTATCCGAAAAATGTGGCGTAAGTCGCACCGGTTCACCGCCAAGGAGGCGGTCGAGCTTGGTCTCGCCAGTTCGATCATCCGCTAGCCCGCAAGGGCTAGTTTTTTATTAGCTTTAAAAACTCGTCTTCGGTTAGGATCACAACACCAAAATCCTTCGCTTTTTTTACTTTTGAGCCGGGTTTGTCACCGACAACCAGGTAGCTCGTTTTTTTGGAGACAGAGTCGTTAACATCAGCACCAGCCGCCCTCGCTTTCTCCTGTGCGGTAGCGCGATCCATCGAGGTGAGTGTACCGGTAATTACGATCGACTTACCGCTTAGCTTTCCTTTTTTCGTTCGAGCGACGCCCTCGATTGTAACGTGTTTAAGCAGCCGATCGATCATCAACTGGTGACTTTTTTGCTGGAAGAAATCGTGGATACTTTTACCGACAATCGGTCCGATCTCTCGAATATTAACTAGGTCCGCTTGACTGGCCTGACGCAAAGTATTAATCGAACCAAACTCTGTCGATAGAAGCTGTGCGGTCTCGGTGCCAACATGACGAATACCCAAAGCGTAGATAAATCGCGCTAGCGTCACCGTACGACGAGCGTTGATAGCGTTTATTAAGTTTTGCGCCGACAAACTACCGAATCGCTCCAAACTAGCGATCTCGTCGGCAGTTAGTTCAAAAATATCAGCTGGCTCGCGGATAAGGTTGGCGTCGTACAGCGCGGTAACGACTTTCGGCCCCAGACCAACCACGTCAAACGCAGGTTTAGAAGTAAAATGACGCAACTGCAGTAGAACCGACCCGTAACAACGTTTATTACTACATCGAAAGGCTACTTCGCCGGCTTTACGTTCAACACTCGAGCCGCAAATCGGACACTTTTTGGGAAAAATGAACTTTCTCTCTTTTCCGGTTCGCAATTTCTCGACCGGTCCGACGATCTCAGGAATAATATCGCCGGCTTTACGCACGATCACCGTATCCCCGATCATAATTCCCTTACGCTCGATCTCGTCGGCGTTGTGGAGCGTCGCTCGATGAACAGTAGTACCAGCAACTCGAACCGGCTCAAGCTCGGCAACAGGTGTTAGGGTGCCGACACGCCCGACCTGAATCGTGATATCAAGCAATTTCGTCGTCACCTCTTCGGCCGGCCACTTATAGGCAACAGCGCCGCGCGGATGATTACCAACCGTTCCCGCTTTCGTAAAGAGATTTTTATCCGCCAGTGTTATAACAACGCCGTCAACTTGAAACGATAACTGTTCGCGTGTATCAAGCATTTTCTCGATAAATCGAATCACCTCTTCGAGTGTCGAGACTTTTTTTGCGTAGCGATCAGTCTCGAACCCCAGCTTTGCCAGTTCGACGTGCTCTTGGTCATGTGACTGAAGCGAGTCGTGTTTTAACCCGTAGGCCATAAATGCCAGCGGTCGGGAGGCAGTGATCGCCGGATCGAGCTGACGGACAGCGCCAGCGGCCGCGTTTCGGGGATTTGCAAAGAGCGGTTCGTTAGCCTTTGCTCGTTCGTTATTGAGTTGCTCAAACGCTGCTTTCGGCAGATAAACCTCGCCGCGAACTTCGAATTCTCCTGCCAGTTTGTTGTTCGTCGGCACTCGAAATGGGATCGAGTGAATTGTTAGGATATTTCTCGTCACCTCTTCGCCAACCTCCCCGTCACCACGAGTGGCAGCGCGCGTCAGTACACCGTTTTTGTAGAGCAATGAAAGCGCTAGTCCGTCAACTTTTAGCTCAACGTAATAACCGCCAAGTTTTGTGGTGCCAACATTTTTCGTTAACCGCTGTTCCCAATCCTTAAGTTCCTCAACCGATTTAACGTCCTCAAGCGACATCATTCGTTCGTTATGCTTGGCTTTGGCAAATTTCTTCTGCGGCGCACCGCCGATTCGACTACCGATCAAATCCGGATTAACTTTACCCGGATGCTTTTTTGCCAATCGACGTAGCTCTTCGACGAGCGAGTCGTACACGGCGTCGCTAACCGATGGGTTATCGTGCTCGTAGTACTCTCGACGGAACTGCTCCAGTAGCTCGGACAACCTCTTGATTCGAGCAAGTTCAGCGCCAGACATTAGAGCATTTCGGTCAGTTTTTTAATCCGATCAGGAATCGGCGGATGAGTAGAGAATATCGTCGCCAACCACGAACGCGACTGACTCTCTTGAACACCGAACGGTTCGTTAATAAACAAATGGGCTGTCGCCCGGTTAGCGGAGCGCATCGGTCGCTCGTACTGCTCAATTTTACGCAGCGCCTCTGCCAAACCTTCTGGGAAGCGCGTCATTAGTGCGCCAGTTGCGTCAGCGAGATACTCACGCTTTCTAGAGACAGCTAGCTGAATTAATTGGGCAAACAGCGGCGCTAGAATCGCTAGTGCGATCGCGATAATGGCAAAAATACCGGCCGAACGACTATCGTTGTCGTCACGACTACTCCAAAACCATGATCTGGTTAGCATATCTGAAACCAAAACGATCGCACCGACTAGTGTCACCGCTACCGTCATAACCAGAATATCGCGATTACCGATATGAGCCATCTCGTGAGCGATCACGCCTTCTAGTTCGCGTTTTTCAAGGATATCCAGTAGCCCAGTTGTTGCAGCAACGGCCGAGTGTTTTGGATCGCGGCCAGTGGCAAATGCGTTCGGTGACGGATCGTTAATAACGTAAACTTTTGGCTTAGGTAATCCGGCTGTTATCGCCAAGTTCTCAACCAGTCGGTGTAGCTCGATAAACTGGTCTCGAGGCGCTTCTTTAGCGCCACTAACTGAAAGCGCAATTGAATCAGAGAAAAAGTAGCTAATCCAGCTTTGAATTACGGCAATACCTACAGCGATATACAAAATCGAAGCGTTATCGTAGAGATACGACAACGCCCAACCGATCGCAACGATCAGCGCAAAGAAAACAACAAACATGTAGACAGTTCGGCGTCTATTAATAGAAATCTGTGTATACATCTCTGCAGTAATTATACCCGTTTAGTCGCGGGTAAAAGTATTAGAACTGAACTTTAACCGGCTCTTTTTCACCCTCGGCGGCTTCAAAGAACTCACGTTGTGAGTAGCCGAGCATACCGGCAAACAACGAAGTTGGGAACTGCTCGATCTTAATGTTTAGATCTCGGACGTTGGCGTTGTAGAAACGGCGTGACGCCTGAATCTTATCTTCAGTATCCGTCAATTCAGTTTGAAGCTGAAGGAAATTTTGCGAAGATCTGATATCTGGATACGCTTCTGAGACAGCGAATAGCGACTTCAGCGTTTCGGAAAGCATATTCTCGGCCTTTCCTTTGGCGGCCGGCCCTTGTGCGTTCATCGCAGCGGCACGCGCTTCGGTTACTTTAGTGAATACTGTCTGTTCTTGCTTAGCGATACCTTTAACGGTCTCAACTAAATTTGGAATAAGATCATAACGACGCTTTAACTGAACATCGATATCGCTCCACGCCTCATCCGTTCTATTTTTTAGCGCTACTAAACTGTTGTAAGTAGCAATAAGCCATAAGAGAAAGAGAACGACCGCACCGATAAGTATCCAAATCCATAATGCCATTTGATCTAATAATACGAGCAACGCTGCGTCTTTGCAAGACTACGGCTCGATCTGTAGGGTTTGATTCTCTTGTTTCTCTAGAAACGGGAATATCGCTGAGAGTCCTGTCTTGGCGCCTCGGAACGAGAGTAGAAGCATAACGAACAGTACTGCGCAGATAACACTGATCGTACCAACAACAATCATCATTAACGTCCGACGTCCTCCTGGGAAGCCAGCATGAGTAATAACTTCTTGCGCCTCACCAACAGTAATCAACGCTTCCTCTGCCATAGCTCCACTATATCGCGTTAGTTCGTTGTTCGACTAGCTATTTATTAGCTAACTCAAGCGCTCTTTCTAATACAGCGTCCGAGGTCCCTTCGATCTTATCTTCGATAACGACGTCTGGCTCGATCCCCATCTTATTAATCGCTCGATCTTTCGGGGTTAACCACTCGGCGATCGTCAAACGAAGCGCAGCGCTGCCGTAGAGCGGAATAATATCCTGGACCGAGCCTTTGCCGTATGTTTTCTCGCCGATCAAGGTCGCCCGGTCGTAGTCCTGTAGCGCACCCGCTAAAATTTCTGAGGCCGAGGCAGAGCTGTCGTTAACGAGGATAAAGAGCGGCATGTCGGGCAGAATCGGTACACTCGTCGAACGCAGCGAATCGGTCTTCCCGCTCTTATATTTTTCTTTCACGATCACCGACGGTGGCAAGAAGAGTCCGGCGATCGGTGGCACCGAGTTAAGATAGCCACCAGGATTATTACGTAAATCTAAGATGATCGCTTTGGCTTTTTTATCTTTTAGAGATTTAGCTGCTTCTGTTACACCTTCTACGGTATCGTCTCCAAATTGGGAAACATCGATGTACCCGACTTGACCCTTCATCTCAGATTTAACGCTCTTTACTTGGATTTTTGCCCGAGTGATCTTGAAAACAATCGGATCGTCAGTGCCAGAGCGCTCAACTAATAACGCTACGGTCGTGTCTTTCGGACCACGGATTTTAGAGACAACTTCGTCCAGTACCAAGCCTTCGGTCGGTTGATCGTCGACCGCGAGGATTAAATCATTTGCTTTTAGGCCAGCTTTCTCCGCCGGAGAACCTGGGATCAGCTCGACGATTTCAGTTCTTCTATCTTTTTCAGAAAGTATCGCACCGATCCCGTCAAATTGACCGCTTAACTCTTCGTCGAGTCGCTTGCGCTCGTCGGCCGGGAGGTAGCTCGAGTACGGGTCGTCGAGGCTCTCAACTAACCCCTTTGTTGCTCCTTCGACTGCTTTGTCTTTGTCGAGAGTACCGATGTATTCTTTCTGGAGTAAGCCGTAAACATTCCAAAACTGTGTTAAATCGAGCGCGCTTTTGCGACGCTCCATCGAGGTTCCGGCTAACATCCCCGCCGCGAACACCAATAGCACAGCAAAAGTAACTAGTAACCTAGAAAAGAGTTGTCGTTTTTGCTGAGGCGATAGTTCTTGCATCCGTATAGCGTTGTACTTGCTTACGGTATCTTGCCAGTTAGAAACTCGCAAGTAGCTCAGTAATTGTGGCGACGTCTTTAATTACTCCGCCCCCGAGTAATACGCCGTGTTCGTCGTAAAATACAGCTGATTGTCCGGGCGTAATCGCTCGAGCCTTCTCAAGTAGCTCCACCTGAAAATCTTGATCGCTCCGGTGAACAGTTGCGGCGATATCTTCTGATCGATATCTAATCTTAACCAGGGCACGAGCTGGCAGCTGATTCTCATCGACTAACCAGTTACAGCGGCCGATCGTAAACGTCGTACTAAATAGCTGCTCATCGCTACCGACGATTAACCGATTGTTCTTTTGATCCTTAGCTAGTACGAACAGCGGCGGTACATCTCCTGTCCAACTAACCGAACCTGCGCCCAAACGCTGACCGATTGTGTACAGCGGCGTGCCCTCGTGGCGAGCAACTACACGGCCGTCGGTCAGCACTACTTCGCCAGGTTTAACTTGGAGACGAGACTCGAGAAAAGCTCGGACTTTAAGTGGGCCGATGAAACAAACCCCTTGGCTATCTTTTTTAAGCGCCGTCGGTAAGCCAAACTTCTTAGCTAGTTCTCGTACTTTTGGCTTCTCTAAATCACCGAGCGGAAACAGAATTTTTGGCAGCATTTTTTTATCGATTCGCCATAAGAAGTAGCTCTGATCTTTGTTACTATCGCTACCTTTCAGAATTTCGTAGTTGCCGTTACGCTTTTCAATTTTGGCGTAATGACCAGTTGCAAAATAATCTGGTTCGAACTGTCGCAACGCCTCCCAGAGCGCTTTAAACTTTATCTCGCTATTACATAATACGTCCGGATTGGGGGTCTCGTTGTGCTGATAGGCTGCGAGGAACTCATCGATCACAAGTTTCTCGTATTCCTCAGAGAGATTAATCGTATGGAAAGGGATGCCGAGCGTATCGGCTGCCGCTCTAGCGTCGCGCTCTTCAGACTGCCAGTTGCACGGAAATTCTCTCGTTCCCGTCCAGCCTAAAGCAAAAACTCCGACAACGTCGTACCCTTGTTCTAATAAAAGAGCCGCCGCAACTGAGGAGTCAACGCCGCCGCTTAGCCCAACTACAACACGTTTCTTATTTTGCATTATCTACTCCGTTTGAGTTCGATAATTTTAGCAAATTTCCAGAGAAAAATCAGTCTCGGAAGTTCTGAGTAAACATTTTGCCGTAGATTCCGCCGTCGATCACGCCGATTCCTACTCGACCGAAGTCTTTCTCGAGAATATTTGCTCGGTGCCCGGGCGAGCGCATCAGCCCGGCGTGAGCGAGCTCGACAGTGGCAGCGTAGGCCAGATTTTCCCCAGCGGCGCTGTAGGTTATACCGGCTTTCTCCATCCGGTCAAATGGCGATAAGCCATCGGGATTTTCGTGAGAGAAGTAACCGCGCTTAAACATATCAACCGAATGCGCCCGAGCAACTTTAGCCGCTGCCTCGTCCCACACAAGCGCTGGCAACCCTTCCTTAAGTCGCTCTTGATTGATTAACCGTAACATCGTTTGCTCAGAAGTCGTATCGATCTTAACGTCATCGGTAGTAAATTTTAGATCGACTCGTTCATCAGGAGCGATGATCTCTTCATTTTGTGCCGGCACTGTAAGAAAAGTTAGGCTTTGCTTAATATCACGACCAAATACTCGGTTGAGAAGCGACTCAACCTCGCCGCTTCGAGCAACAAAACCGCTCCCCAGCGTCGAGTTATTAACCGAGTTCTTTAGCCGCTCTGGTACCGGTAAGATCGCGATGACTGTTAACAGCACCGCAACGATAATCGTCGCCTTTAACAGCGCTGGAACAGCTCCGGCGACGCGATTCGTCACTGCCGTTCGGATCTTCTCTGGCACTAGTGGGTAAGCGTAACGCAGCGCGATCGAATAGAGCACTTGTAAGAATACCCAGTCTAACAAAAAGGCTAACGGCTCCGCTGCTGTTTGTTGCACACCAACGTTATCGACCAGCCAAACACCTAACGGCTGATACGTCCACAGTGCAACAAAGATGGTAATAAAGAATCCGATCAGTTCCAGGAGCTGTTCGATAAAGCCGCGACGTAGCCCTTCGGCCAGGTAAATAAGAAAAGTCACAATTATGACGCCGTCTACCCAGTTCATATCTCTACACTATCAGCGCTCCTCTAAGGTGAATAGTCGAACTGCATTCTCGGTTGTTTTTGTTAAAATCTCATCAGAGGAGATATCTCGTAATTTAGCGTGAGCGGCAGCGATATCTTCGATCGAGCGCGGATCGTTACGTTCGCCGCGTTTCGCTTGAGGCGAAAGAAACGGCGCATCGGTTTCTAGTAGTAGTTTATCCATTGGGACTAAAAGACTATCAGCGCGCAGCTGTTCGTTAGCAGGATACGTCAACATCCCGGTGTATGAGATGTAATAGCCAAGCGCTAAAAATTTCTGAAGCTGTTCGCGATTGCCGTTAAAACAGTGGATAACGCCTCTCACTTTCGGGTAATCAGACAGGATCGTTAAAATATCGCCGTACGCTTCGCGACAGTGGACGATAATTGGTAGATTCTTCTCTTGCGCAAATTGCAGCAGCGCCCTTAAAACTGCTTTCTGTTCTTGAATGTTTGCTGCGTCTTTTTCACGGAAATAGTCGAGACCGATCTCCCCGATCGCCACTAATTTAGTGTTGGCCGAAAGTTGCTCAGAGAAACGGTCTAATAGCTTTGGTAAATCTGTAACTAATTTCGAATTGATATCGGTTGGGTGTATCCCGAGCGTCCCCCACACCAGCGGGTGACGTTTTGTTAGTCTGTCAGTCTCGTTATTCGATTCCTTCGACGTAGCTATAGTAATGACGCCGATCTCTTGCTTAGACAACTCAGCGATCAATTGTTCACGGTCGTGATCAAACTGCGGGAATTCGAGGTGTGCGTGTGTATCGATAGCGCGCATTAGCGGAACGTCAGCACCGTCGCCCAGGTGACACAGGCTAGAATCACCACCGAAGCGACAACCATCCGCGGACGAATCTTCTCGTGAAGAATTTCCCAAGAAGCAAAGAAAACGATGACTGGCGCCAAAATCGAGACCAGCGTCGTAAAGACGATACCGAGATCAGCATAAGCGTAGAAACGAGCGATCATCAAACCAAGTCCGAGTAGAGCGCTCGCAGCGATTAACCACCAGTGTCGGACGCTCACCCGACCGTATCTTGGCCGGTAATAAGCGAAGAAAAACAATGCGATAACAAACGTTCGGATTCCGTATAGCGCAACCGGCGTCATCGAATAGAGCAGATCCCGGATAATAATACTCTCCGTCGACATTAGCACTACTCCAAGAAGCGCGTTATACGACGTCGCGTCTTTGAGAAAATGTTCTTTACTTCCTTTCGACCAAATAAGCGCGACGCTAGCAACCAACGACAGTAAAAGAATTATCCCCTTCCCTTGAAGCTCCTCTGGGAAGAATGCTGCACCGAGAATAATTGTAATAAACGGACCCATCATCATTACCAGCTCGTGCTGGTACACCTTCTCGCGCTGGATACTCTGGTAGAACAAGACGTTATGCGCAACCGCAATTACGACCATCAAGAAGACCAAAAATAGCGTGTTTGGCAGCAGGACGATCTGCCACTCAATCTTGCCTAAAAACGGTACAAGAATTAGGTTGAAACCAAACAATAGTAGAAATAAGAGCGGCAAAAAGACGTTGAGCTTTACTCGCTCACGCGACAAGATAACCTTATCAAGAATAGTACCGCTAGCGCCGGATAGCGCTGAAATTAACGCCGCCCACATATATTCATGTTGGACAATTTTAGGTGTCTTGGCAAGCTATGTCGACAAACGCGGAAAGAGCGGTTGCGGTTTAAGAGATTTCAGTTGCGCTCGAATGTTCTTTGCCGTCTCGGGCATAAACGGCTCGAGTCGTGACGCGATCTCAATAATCGAAGACTGTTGCAGTAAATTCTCCGCTTGATCGGCGCTAACTTTACCGGACTTTAGCCACTCCCATGGCTTCACTTCGCTAATCCACTGATCGGCGGCGCTGATTAGTTCGTTAACTTGCTGCAACTCACCAGAGAAATCTGCCGAAATTAGCGCCGAATCGATTTTCGGTTCGTATGGTGTGACGCTAACGCCTTTTTCTCGACACTTTGCCAACAGGTTAATCGTTCGGTTCACAAGGTTACCTAAGCCGTTGGCTAGCTCGCCCTCGTATAACGCGTCGAACTCTTTCCAGACGAAGTTTGAGTCGCTGTAAAAGTTGAGTTGCCGAAGTAGTAGATATCTAGTTGCTTCAACGCCGTACCGGGCTTCAAGCTCGCTTGGCGAGATGACGTTCCCGAGCGACTTCGACATCTTCTTGCCGTCTACTGTTATAAACCCATGTACCAGTAGCTTCTTCGGTAACGGTAACTCGAGCGCAAGAAGGATCGTTGGCCAAATCACCGCATGGAACTTGACGATGTCTTTACCGATAACTTGGATCGCGGGCCAGTACTCCGCGACAGATTTGTCAGCGGCGACCAAAGCAGACAGATAGTTTAACAACGCATCGACCCAAACATACATCACCTGATCTGGGTCGCCTGGAACTGGAATACCCCAGGACAGCTTGTCTTTTGGCCTAGAAACGCTAACGCCCTCAAAATCTTCGAGAATATTTAGTACTTCTGCCCTTTTCGTCTCGGGCTCGATCGACTCGATCCAGGATCGGATCGCGGTTTTGGTTTGATCGCTAAGCTCAAGATAATAGTTCTCTTCCGCCACTTTCTCCAGCTCAACTTCGTGAATAACGCACTTTCCGTTATCGATTTCTCTTTCGGTTTTAAATGCCTCGCAACCGGCGCAGTATAGCCCCTCATATTTTCTTTTTGAGATTACACCGGCCTCTGTTAATTTTTTCCAAGACTTCTGAACAAACTCGGCATGTTTTGCGTCTGTTGTTCGTACGAAGTAATCGTTGCTAATTGAAAAGTCTTTCGTTACCTTCTGGAACTTTGCAGCAACGGCGTCGGCGTACTGTTGGGGTTTTTGTTTGAGCGCCTCGGCTGCTCGTTGGACTTTTACGCCGTGCTCGTCAGTACCAGTTAAAAAGAAAACGTCGTCGCCCTGAAGTCGGTAATACCTGGCCAATACGTCAGCCGCAACCAACTCGAGCAAAAAACCGATATGGGGCTCGGCGTTGATATAAGCGATTGATGTGGTGACTGTTGTTTTTGCCATCACTGCTATGGTAACGGAAGCGAGTTAACAGGTAAAGAAAAAGGAGCAACTAGCTACGCGTACGCTAGCTGCCCCTGGAATCGGTATCCGCCAGTCGTCGTCGTTGACAGCTGTATAGTGCGATTATCTCCGACCTTAAGCGACACTCTAGCAGAATTTTAGTTTGCCGGCGCTAGAACAATTACAAGTTCACCTTTAACTTGGGTCGGTAATTCGGCAGAAACCTCTCGCGGCGTACCGCTTACGATTTGTTCAAACTGTTTTGTGAGCTCTCGGCCAAGAATGATTTTACGTTCAGTCGCTCCCAATGTCTCAAGTTCGCTCAGTAGCTTACGAATACGCGGCGCAGTCTCAAATAGTACCACTGGTTCGTCTGTGGCTAGAATTCTTTTTATAAATGTTTGCCTGCCCTTCTTTGTAGGGACGTAACCAGCAAATACGTACGAATTTGCTGGTAATCCAGCGACGGATAGTAAGGTCGTAACCGCCGAGGCGCCTGGAATTGGTACGACAGTGATGCCTTCAATACGACACGCCTCAACCAATTTACCGCCCGGATCGGCGATACCGGGCGTACCGGCGTCGGTGACGTACGCCAATTCCGTACCATTTTTGAGCTCACGGAGAATCGTTTCAAGTTTATGTGGCGCAGAATGGTGATAATAGCTGTCGATTGGCTTAGAGATCGAGTAAGCGCTAAGAAGTTTTCGGGTTTGTCGGGTATCTTCGCAATAAATTTTGTCGACACTTTGAAGCGTCTCGATCGCTCGGAACGTAATGTCTTTTAAGTTACCGATCGGGGTCGCAACGATATATAACATTTCAGGTTATTCTAATAAAAAATGGCGGCCGGGTACACCCTGGCCGCCAGACCATCATCAGTAAGCCTCCTCTCGCTCTTCGTCGGTCCCCGCAAGAGCACACGCTAGTATCACCAGCGGAACCATCGCAACGCCCTCAAAGAAATCCGAGCAGCCGACGATAGCAAGAAGGACGAAAAGGCTGGTCAAGCTAAGGAACGATTGCCAGAGCAGCGCCAACGACTCCGGTGTGAACCACCCGAACCAGAAGCTAGCGATGAAAGTGATTAGGATCGCCATCACCGCACCTGCCGCAACACAGCCGGACAGGATCGTTCCTCGACAGTCTTTATTCCGTTGACTAAAGAGCATACCTCACCTCCATGGAAAGGTAGAGAAATTTTAGTCCTTTTTTAATTCGTTTTGAATAGATTTAGCGACGTTTTTCCACTGTTCAAGCGTTAGTACCGCTGGTCGAACCAATCGATCAAGACCGTGTTCTTCAAATATTCGCTCAACCGTACCCTTAGGTAAATGTAGTGTGTTAGCTATACCGTTAACGGCCGTTTGCCGCGGGTGACGAAACGCCGCTTCGACCGGAGGCCAAAATAATTCAGCCTCACTAGAATTTTCGTGGGGCGTAACCCGTACTACCGCCGAGTCAACTTTTGGTTGCGGATAAAAGCTTCCAGGTTTCACCACCCGTACTATCTCAGCTACACCGTTAGTTTCTGTGAGCATCGTCAGATAGCCGCGGTTGCGATCACCTGGTTTGGCTGTAATACGCTCAGCTACCTCTTTTTGAATGAGTAAGACAATGCTATTCGGGCGTTTTGGTAAATGAAAAATTTTACGAAGTAGCGGCGAAGTGATTGAGTACGGGATATTAGCGACGACTTTATACTCATCTTCGAGTGTAATCGTCCAATCGATATCGAGCGCGTTACCAGTTACGACTGTAGCATTTGGTAACGATAAACTTCGGACGTACTCGGCTAGGTCTCGATCAAGTTCGATCGCCAGTACGCGACCAGCCCGTTGGCTGAGTTCCCTAGTTAAAACACCAAGTCCAGGACCGATCTCAACAACAGTGTCGTCTTTAGACAGTGCTGCTGCCTCGCAAATATCGCCAAGTACTCGTTCGTCCTGTAAAAAATTCTGACCTAATTTTTTTTGCGGAAATTTTGCCAATCCGCGAAGAATTTCGCTCTGTTTCACTGGTTAATTATACCTGAAGCACTACGGATTAGGCCATCGTGAACGGTGCCCGTTCGCCCACGCCCAAGCGGTAGTGTAAATTTGAGCTTTGGCGTCCCAGACACTGGTGCCGCTAAAACCAGCTTTCGTGCTAAGCGTATTCCAAAGACCGCCTTTTTCGTACTGGAACATACCTTCGTAAATTTGGCCGGCCGGTCCGTAACCAACAGAGTTAGGGTTACAGCTACTTTCCTTTTGCATTCGATAATAAAGCGCGTTCGGATCGATGCCGTTTTTCTTACTAGCATCAACGACCCAGTCTTTGTACTGCAAGCAGCGGCTCGATACCGGTTTCAGCGAGCCTTGGCGAACTTTCTTCTTCTGGGCAGCCAGAGTTACCGTTGTCTGTAGGAGCGTTTTGCTAACCAGCTCTCCGTCTTCTCGGATGAGTAAGTATCTTTTCTCACGCTCACCGTTCTTTCCCTGCTCCAGTACGACATCTGTACCAACGAACTGGGTGTAGTCTTTCTCAATAACGGTCTCATACGGAACGATCTCTTTTTCGACTACTTCTGTCCGTGCTACCCGGGTAATTGTAACTGTCATGTTCGACTGCAGTAGGGTTACCGGAGTTGGTCCGACGCGATCTTCATTACCGAGATCTAGACGTTTCTCAGAGAGTACTTCACCGACTGTTTTCTTCCATGTCCTTACCTGGATTGTTTTCTTGCCGTCTCGAATCGTAATCGGCGTCGCTCGCTCGACTCGAACTACCGTTCCGAGCCCGAGCGCCGGATCAGGGAACGCTTGGACGATATCTTCTGGAAAGTAGGTAACACCGGCTTGCGTAAAAGCCGCAATTAACGATTTGGCGCTCGAATCGGCAGTAAAGACTTCGACGGGGTGGAGCGGATCGGGCGATCCTTGCGCTTCAACTCTTGTAACTTTTCTAGACGAGAGTACGAGTAAGACAGAGAGTAATAATATTAACCCAATTCCTACTACGACGCGTCCGATGGACGGTTTCATGCGGTGTTCTCAACGTAGTTTTTTTGAGCGTTAAAGTCAACGACCAAGTAGTTTGTAGCGGAAGTTTGCTATCGCAAATAACAGAAGGGCGAAGTCAAAGTAACGAAGATACATTTGATAATTGGTAAGCGGCTCTATAAAAAACGGTAGTAGCAGCGGCAATAACAGCGGCGTAACCTTTAAAAAGCTCGTCAGTTGGACGCCTTGTTTGTGGCTGCCGTAGTGTTTCTCCCAGCCGTCGTCGGCGCTTTTCAGATAACCGGCCACCGCCTCCATCGTCATTTGATTTGATTGGTAATTAAATACAAGGCCGGCGATCACCACCGGGATAAGCAAAAGATACCAATTAAACACCTCCTGTGGGACGTTCATATACAGCCAACTCCCGAAGGCTACGAAGAAAGCTGAGAGTAGAGTTGAGTCATAAATGAGTTGATGTAACAGCTTAACCCGTTCGGTTATTTCTTGTCGCATACCGGCTTGATCCATAACTAAATTGTAGCACTAACTTGGTGATGTATCGGTAGTTAAATACGATCGACTAACCCAGGTCTTATTTCAGAGAGAAACCGACTCGGTACCGTTGAAGTCATGCCGCCGTGAATCATTCTGGTTCGCGCCCAAGTTAAATAAAGTCGTTTGCGCGCTCGAGTCATGCCGACGTAACAAAGACGGCGCTCTTCGTCCATTTCCGAATCGTCTTCAAGCGCTCGCATATGCGGGAAGAGCCCTTCTTCTAAACCAGTTAGAAATACCGTCGTAAATTCGAGACCCTTCGAAGAGTGGAGAGTCATTAAAGTAACGGCGTCGGCGTTTGGATCGAAATTATCGACGTCGGAAACGAGTGCTACGTGCTCCAAAAAGTCTTCAACAGTCTCGAATTCAGCGCTGAGATTTTGCAGCTCTTCCACGTTTTCCATCCGAGCCTCACCTTCCGGCGTTCCGTCGTTTAAGAACTCCTTATAACGTGTTATCTGCAACAAACGCTCCAGACTGGCAGTCGGCGTGTTTTGCGACACGAATTCGCGAAGCAGCTGCATCTCGGATAGAAACTGTTGCACTTTCTCGCCACCCTTCTCGAACGTCTTTGGGCCGATACCGCGCGGCGGAACGTTAACGATCCGAGCCAACGAGTGTGTATCGTTCTCGTTTCGTAAATATCGTAAATACGCTAAGATATCTTTTACTTCTTTGCGTTCGTAGAATCTAAGCGCTCCGACCAACCGATACGGCACGCCTTCAGCGAGTAATACTTCTTCGATGACACGAGATTGGGCGTTGGTTCGGTACAAAATCGCCACGTCCGACCAGCTTGATCCCATCGCTCTAAGCGAACGCGACTCGGTGACGATAAAGTCGGCTTCGGCGTACGCGTTGTTCGCTTCGTAAACGGTAATTGGGGCGCCACCGGTGTTTTCTGTCCAAATTTTTTTATCAGAACGTCGCTTAACTTTGGCGATAATATCGGCCGCGCCGTCGATGATCGTTTGGGTAGAACGATAATTCTGCTCAAGTTTTACAACCGTGGTGTTGGGAAAATCTCGATTAAAATTCAAAATATTATGGAAGTTAGCGCCGCGCCATCCGTAGATAGACTGAAAATCGTCACCAACGACACAAAGATTGTTGGTCTGTGGATTGGTTAGTAGCCTAGTAAGCTTGTACTGCGCCTTGTTGGTATCTTGGTACTCGTCAACCATCACGTACTTAAATTGCTGTTGGTACTTTTTGGCGATGTGGGGATGTTTCTCTAAAAGCCTGACCGTTGTAAAAATTAGATCGTCAAAGTCCAGCGCCGAGAGCTTACCGAGTTCTTTCTGGTACTCAACATATACTTCGTGCGCGATTTCTTGAAAGTGACCTTGTGCAAACGGCTCGAACTCGTCCGGTGTCATCAACTCGTTTTTGGCGTTGCTAATAATCGAGCGGATCGCTTGAGCAGAGTACTGTTTCGGATCGAGATTTTTCTTTTTGCAGATTTGCTTAATCAGCGAAATCGTGTCGTCCGAATCAAGGATAGTGAATGTCGGTGAGAGTCCGAGCTCAGTCGCTTCGTTGCGCAGAAGCCGCACGCAGATCGAGTGGAACGTTCCGACCCAAGGTAAGTAGCGCCTAATCTGAAATTGTGTCGTCTTGCCGTGATGGACGGTTATTCCGAGAATATCGAGGATTCGTGTCGCCAACTCCCCGGCTGCTTTGTTGGTAAAAGTGATCGCCAAGATCTGATTGAGTTCGGCTTTTTTCTCGGTCACGACATACGCTAATCGATGGGTCAGACACTTCGTTTTACCCGAACCGGCGCCGGCCAAAATCAAAACCGGTCCCTCCGTTGCGCGAACCGCCTCTGCTTGGGCAGCGTTAAGACCGTCAAAAATAATGTCCTTCTCAGCCATGCTCTTTAGGCCTTGGGGTTAATCTTGGCTTTCCGCTCGACGTCAAAGAATCGCGATTGCTCGGCTCGAAAATGAAGCTCAGCTTCTCCGATCGGACCGTTTCGATGTTTGCGAATAAGCACATCGGTAATACCTTTACGCTCAGTTTCGCGATCGTAATAGTCTTCACGATACAAAAACATCACTACGTCGGCGTCTTGCTCGATCGAGCCGGAATCACGAAGATCTGAGAGTTGCGGCATTTTTTTATCTCTAGATTCAACAGCACGCGACAGCTGCGAGAGCGCCACAACCGGAACATCGAGCTCACGCGCGATCGCTTTAAGCGATCGAGAGATATCGGACACCTGCTGAACCCGGTTGTCGATGTTGCCGCCAGCGCCGCCATCGATCAGCTGTAAGTAATCAACGACAACTAAACCTAAATTATGGTCAGCTTTAAGCCGACGGGCGCGAGTTCGGATGTCGATCGTAGTCATCATCGGCGTATCGTCGATAAAGATCGGCGCTTCCGCCAGCGTCCCCATCGCCATACCGATCGCCGGGAAGTCGTCTTCGTGTAAATTACCCGTTCTAAGCTTCCAGCCGTCAACCATCGCTTGAGCACAGATTAAGCGATCGACGATCTGCTCCTTACTTTGCTCGAGCGAGAAAAAGCCGACCGTCGTTTTACCTTTTACGGCGGCGTTTAAGGCGATATTAAGCGCAAATGTTGTCTTACCCATGCTCGGACGAGCAGCTAAGATAATGAGATCGGATGGTTGTAACCCGGAGAGCTTGTTGTCGAGATCGCGAAAACCAGTGGTGACGCCCCGGAGCAATCCTTTCTCGCGATGCAGACGATCGATACGATCGAAACTGCTCGCCAAGATATCGGCGATCGGCATAAAATTGTCTTTAACTAATTGGTGGCTCACATTAAACAACGCCTTCTCGGCTTCGTCCAAGATTTCACTAATTTCCTTTTCTTCGTCGTAACCAAGCTCGGAGATTCGAGAGCCGGCTTGGAGTATTCTTCGGAGCACGGCTTTCTGGCGGACGATCTCGGCGTAGTGAGCGACGTGAATGGCCGTCGGAACGGCGTTAACCAACTGCGCTAAGTAGGCAGCCCCGCCAATTTCGTCGAATTGTTGGAGCGACTCGAGCTCGTTCGTCAATGTCACAAGATCGATCGGTGAGCGCTTCTCGTAAAGACGGTTAATCGCTCGGAAGATCGCCTGGTGGTCGGGTCGGTAGAAGTCGGCATCAGTAACGATATCGGCGATTTTATCCATCGCATCTTTATTAACTAAGATCGCCCCGAGCACCGCCGCTTCGGCCTCGATATTCTGCGGCGGTAGCTTACTGCCGATCAGATCTTTCTTCATGCTAGGATGCTACCTCTTCTAGCTCGAAAACGTCAACGACGGTATTCATCACGTCCTCACCGCTTGCCGGCTTAGCCTCTTCGATATCGCTTTTTACTTGGCACTCGAGAATAAGCCGCTTGCCGTGAACCTTACTGGCCGCTTCTTCAACGAGTTTACGGTTCTTAGTTTCAAACAAACGCTCGGAGTAGAAACGAAACTTAACCGCCAGCACCAGCTTACTATCAGTGAGCTCTAACAGCTTGGCCGAGCGAACTAACATGTAAAGTGCGTGGTTGTGTTGCTTGATCTCTAGAAGAAACGCGCCCCAAAAATCTTTAGACTCAAGCGGCTGTGACTCTTGAGAGCTGACAGAATCAACCGACTGTGTCGAGCTCTGATCGTTTACGAATTCGTTCTCTTTCTTGGTTAAGTCTGTTACTTTCGGCGTGGGAGTGTTGGTCTGTACTACCGGTACCGGCCCGGGAACAGCGCCAGATTTCACAAGCGCCAACAATCGGGTAACGATAATTCCGTTTGGATCAGTGGCGACGCGAATGCGTGCTAAGACAAGCAAACACTGCTCGAGTAACGTTGCGTTCTTCTGGATAACGGCCGGGTCTTTCTCGTCAAAAATTGTTGCTTTTAATCGATCGCACAACTGCCGAACCATCACCGACAGATCCTGACCATCCCGTAGCTGTTTTTGTAAAAATGTCGCCAACGCCAACGGATCCTGACCTATGACGAGCTCTAAAAGTTTGGCAATAACTTGCTCACTCGGCAAACCGAGAATCTCCCGAAGCTGTTCGGCGCCGAGGTTACTACCGTGAGCCGAGACGCTACCGAGAATTGTCAGCGCATCCCGAAATGAGCCGTCGGCGCGCTCAGCGATCAGCTCGATCGCGTCGTTGGTTAGAGTAATCTTCTCCTTTTTTGCGATGTCTATTAAAACACTGTGAAGCGACTCGATAGAAGCGCGGTGAAACTGGAATCGCTGACAACGAGAGATAATCGTGTCAGGGACTTTGTGTAGCTCGGTTGTCGCCAAGATAAAGATCGCGTGAGCTGGCGGCTCCTCTAACGTCTTTAACAGCGCGTTAAAGGCTTCTTTGGTTAACATATGAACTTCGTCAATGATGTAAACCTTATACTTCAGACTGGTTGGGCTAAATAGAATTCGCTCGCGCAGCTCACGCATCTCATCGATCCCGCGATTTGAGGCGGCGTCGATTTCGATAATATCGACAGCGCTACCGTTTTTTATCTCTTGGCAGATCGTACATTTATCGCAGGCTTCAGCTGAGCTTGTTCGCTTGGGACAGTTAAGCGCTTTAGCAAAGAGACGCGCCATCGTTGTTTTACCGGTTCCGCGCGGACCAGAAAATAGATAGGCATGAGCGATCATCTCCTTTTGAAGGGCGCTTTGGAGACTTTTAGTAATGTGATCCTGCCCAATTACTTCTGTAAATTGGGTCGGTCGGTAGCGTCGATAGATGGCGGACATACTGAAACGATACTGCCACGAAACGCCTCAAAAGTCACGCCATAATTTGCTAGGATACATACGGAGGGGAAATTGGCCGTAACTAACGACATTATTAAAAAAATTAGTCAGAAAACGTCGATGCCGACCTTTAAGGTCCGAGCGTATTTGCGCGGCGCGACAGATGTAATTGGCGCTGCTCTTCAAGAAGGTGAGAAAGTTGAGCTGCCAGAACTCGGCACATTTAAACTTCTCCGATTGCCGATCCGAAAAGTTGAGACAAATTTCGGCGGTAAAAAACAAGTACTTAAACTAGCCGCAACGACAACACCGGATTTCGACATCAGTGAGACGCTGAAGCCGCTGGTTCGCTCTACTCCGCCGTCGCAAGCACCGCAGCAGCCGGTTGAAGATAACTTTCGTATCAGCCCGCTACACAATCGTGAAAGTAGCGTTCAGTTTATCGAATTAAACGGTAAGGTTATCCCGAAAACGATTTTGGCGCTAGTTCCGGAGAATCTAGCTAAAAAATACCAGGCTGTGCCGTTTGCCCTAGAAGAGAAAGTACTCTCGATCGCGATGACCGATCCGGAGAACGAAGAGGCGTTCAACGCCATCAGAAAAACCTCTGGAAAAATTCTCAAACCGTTTTTAACTACTCAAGAAGATATTAATTATATTCTCGATCAATATTCGGCACTACAATCAGAGCTAAACGAACTAGTCGAAAACTCTGAGACCGACGATATCTCGACTATCGAAGAGCAAGAAGAAAAGGTTAGCGACGAGGATATAACCGAAACGTCCCCCGCCGCAAAAATAGTTAGCTCACTGCTTAAGCGCGGCGTGCGCGAGAAAGCTTCAGATATCCATATCGAGCCAAGCGAAGACGACGTACAGGTGCGGTTTCGTGTCGACGGCGTTTTGCGCAAAGTCCTGGCTCTACCAAAAGAAGTTCAGCCAGCGCTTATCTCACGGATAAAAATTCTGTCGAATTTAAAGATCGATGAAACTCGCCTACCGCAAGACGGTCGTATTCAGATCTTACTCGACGCTAACAAAATAGATTTCCGTATCTCAACGATTCCCACCGTAAACGGCGAGAAGATTGTGGCTCGAATTCTTGACCACTCGAAAGGAACGTTAACGTTCGATCAGCTCGGTGTCCGCGGCCGGTCGCTAACCGTATTACAAGAAAATATTAAAAAAGCGCACGGTATGACGTTAGTAACCGGACCGACCGGTTCCGGTAAATCGACGACGCTTTACGCTATCGTTAGCCAAATTAAAGACGACGGCGTCAATATCGTAACAATGGAAGATCCGGTCGAATATCGAATGCCAGGCGTCAACCAAAGCCAGGTAAACTCTAAAATTGGTTTCACGTTCACGAGCGGTTTACGCTCAATTTTGCGACAAGACCCAGACGTCGTAATGGTTGGTGAAATTCGCGACAAGGAAACTGCCGACATCTCGATTAACGCTGCGCTTACAGGTCACATCGTGCTTTCGAGTCTACACACCAACGACTCAGCCGGTGCGCTGCCACGTCTGTTAGATATGGGAATCGAGCCGTTTTTGATCACCTCTTCGACAAACGCCATCATCGCTCAAAGGTTATGCCGAAAGATCTGCGAAAAATGCCGCCAGGAGGATATGGTTAAGCCAGAAGACGTCGAGCTAATTAAAAAAGAGATTGAAAGTCTTCCGGAGCTGGAGCGCGGCGAAGCTTCAAAGAAAAAAGCCTTTTACAAGGGCGCCGGCTGCGCGGCTTGCGGTAAAACTGGTTACAAGGGCCGTATCGGTATCTTTGAGATATTAACGGTAACCGAAGGCGTTAAAACATTAACCTTAAAAAGAGCGTCAAATAGCGACATTTTAGCTCAGGCAAAGCAAGACGGTTTAATCACGATGCGCCAAGACGGTATCCTTAAAGCGCTCGACGGGTTAACAACGATCGAGGAGATCTGGCGAGTTACAAAAGAATAATGCCGATCTACAGTTACACGGTCAAAAAGTCTGGCGGTAAGCCTCAAAAAGGTCAGATCGAGTCTGAGAGCGTGACCGAGGCGACCAAGAAACTACGAGCCGAAGGTTTCTTGGTACTCGAATTAAACGAAGGGGTCGCGCAAGGACATAAGCTAAATATCGGTTTTCTAACGAAGCGGGTTTCGCTTAAAGAAAAGATAATCTTTACTCGGCAACTGTCGGTCATGATTAAGGCCGGGCTACCAATCGTTAAATCGCTCGACGCGCTCAAGCGTCAAACTCAACAGAAGTACTTTAAAGAAGTAATAGAATCGCTTTCGACACAACTCAAAGGCGGCCAAACGCTTTCAAAAGCGATGATGAAGTATCCAAAAGTCTTCTCCGAAATTTACACCGCTGTTGTTAAAGCCGGAGAAGAAACCGGACAGCTCTCGGACGTACTACTCAATCTTGCCGATCAACAAGAAAAGGAAGCTGACTTGATCGGGAAAATTAAAGGAGCGATGATCTACCCGATTATCATTCTTCTTTCGTTAGTCGGTGTCGCCGGGCTAATTGTTTTCTTTGTATTGCCAAGTCTCGAAGGTATTTTCGCTGATTCCGGGCAAGAGCTGCCGATACTAACCAGGATCTTGCTTGGCACTAGTACGGCAATTCGAGAGTACTTTCTAATAATTCTGCCGATAATGATCGCCGCCTTTTACGGTATGCGGCTGTGGTTTAAAACGAAAACCGGTCAGGCGTTTTACGATCGGTTAAAGATCTCTGTGCCGGTATTCGGTTCGCTAACCAAAAAAGTCTATATGGCGCGCTTCTCTCGAACCTTAGCGATGTTAATTAAAGCAAGTTTGCCGATACTGCTGTCGATCCGCATTATTCGCAAAACAATTAGCAACGTTCACTACGACGCTGCCTTCCAGCGAATCGACAAGCTTGTTGAAAGCGGTAAGTCGCTCTCAGCAGCGATTGATCGTGAGCCGCTGTTCCCCCCAATGGTTTCACAGCTAACAAGTCTTGGTGAGGAGTCGGGAACGTTGGAAGGAGTTTTGCTTGAAATTGCCACATTCTACGACAAGGAGGTCGATACGACCTCAAAAAATCTGTCAACGTTACTGGAGCCGTTGCTACTGATTATTATGGGTGTCGGTGTCGCGTTTGTAGTAGCAGCCGTGCTTGGGCCGATTTACGGCTTAGTTCAAAACTTTGGTGGGTAATAACTGGTGAATTTGGTATGGTAATAACGGAGGGAACGTGGCAAAAACAATAATCGGGCTCGACATTGCGTACAACTCTTTAAAGGTCTGTGGCCTCAATAAACAGGGCAAGCAGTACCGGCTCGTTGGGATGAACGTCGCCAACACCCCGGCTGATCCCTGGAAGGCAGAAGAGCTCCAGCAACGCGAAGAGATAGCTAAAATTCTCAAAGACGCTCTCGCTAACGCCAAACCTGGCGCAATTAACGGTAAAGAACTGATGATCGCACTACCTGAGTTGGTTGTGTTCTCTACTACTGTTGCCATTCCAGCGCTAAGCAAAAAAGATCTCGAACAAGCACTGCCGTACGAGATCGCGGAACGATTATCTATTAATCTCGACGAGTATTATATTGATTACGAGATTAGCCCGAGCCTCTGTCGCCCGCTCGTTGATATCCCAACGCCACAAGAATCAAAAGAGAAGCCCGAAACAAAAGCGCCTGAAAAACCAACCAGCAACGAACCTGAAGACACGACCATTATCGGCGCCGTTGTATTTGCCGCGGCGGCGAAAAAGTCGCTGATCGAGTCGTTAATAGAGTTTGCGGAACTTGCTGGGCTGCACTTAGCCGGCGTTGATATTAAAGCCGGGGCCATCGCTCGAGCCGTGGTGCCAGATGAAAAGAAAATTCGGTTAATCCTAGATTTGGGCGCCAGCGCAACGGGTGTAAACGTCGTTGAAGGTCTCTCGCCACGACTCGTTTCTTCGGTTCCGCTTGGCACAAAAGTTGAGGCGAACAACCCCGAAAACGACCTAGAGAATTTCAAGAAGAAATCTGGGCCGATCTTTGACGAGTTAGTTCACGTAACCAAATTTTTTGAGAACCGAATCTGTCCGACTGCCAAGATTGAGGAGATACTAATAACTGGCGGCGGCTCAAATATTCAAAACGTAGCTGGGTACGTCCAGCAGGAAACCGGTTTACCTGTAATTATTGGTAACCCAATGCAGCACATCAGTAGTCCGCACTACCCAGTACCAAAAGATATAGCCGCATCGTTTGCTGATAGCTTTGGGTTATCGATGCGAGAACTGACGAAATGATTAATCTTTTACCGCCAGAGCATAAACAACGCAACCGGATCGCTTCTTTATCATACTTAATTGCGTTGGTTTACATCATCGTCGGCGTCGTTGTCTTCGTTGGCGCGGCGGCACTCGCAACGTATAACTTAACTGCTTCGGCTGATATCACCGGCAAGGAAGATCGGATCGCCGCACTTTCAGAACAAAAGAACAAAGATGACGAAATCGCTACTAAAGCTAACTTTATTAGCGATCGCATTAGTAGTCGGGGGACGTATCAAGAATCGTTCGCATGGGAAGAAACGCTCGATAGTATCGCAAAAGCCACGCCGAGCGAGGTACGACTAAAGAGCATTAAAAGCACCGTCGACTCGAAAACTAAAAAAGTAGCAATTATTCTTCAGGGTATCTCCTCAGATCGACGCTCAGTACTACTGTTTAGAAGTAAACTTGCTGAAGAAAAGACGTTTAGCGCACCATTTATCCAACAACTCAACGAAGTAGCCACCAACAACAATAAAGAGTTTGATTTCACAATTGAACTAGGAGTACAAACCGATGCTGTTAAAAAGTAAATTCTTTTGGGTTACAACGATTATCTTTCTTGTAGTTGCGCTCGGCGCACTTTGGCGACTCTACCCGCCGATTTTGTCCCAGCTGAAGGAAAATAACGAGAAATCTAAGCAGTTAGACGCCGATTTAGAAGCGGCCGAGGCGTACAGCAAGAGTATTGCAGCGCTAAAAGATGAGACAGATCAATTGGATGATGCGTATCAATTAGCCGAGCGCGCCCTACCTGTTAGTGCCCAGACCGACTTATTATTACTGGAGTTGGAGGGTCTTTTGAACGATCTGGGATTAGGAAGCGTAAAGATTACCGTGCCGTTCCAAAACACAACACCCGTTTCTAGCACCTCGAGTGCCGACGGCGCAGAGCGACCAGGAGGAGCAGCGACCACTACCAAGCCGGTCGTAAAAGGCTCGAGCGCGACAACCACATTTACCCTCAACGGAGAGATCACTTACACTCAGCTTAAGACTCTCTTGGCTAGATTGCGAACGTTCTCACGCTGGAACAAAATTACTTCAATCGATATCGCTAAAGCGGCCGACAAGTACACTACAACTGTCACGGCCGAGTTCTTTACAAAGCCAGCCCCAACTCAGGAGACAAGCATTACTTCAGCAAAGATTCTTGAGCAAGCTAAAACGATTTTCGGCGGTCTTCGCGTTTACACAACTAAGCCAGACGCTACCAAAGAGGGTTCGTACGGTAAGGGAAATCCGTTCGAGTAGCTACAAGCTCGTTTTAATCTCGAGTATCTCGGCTTCGAGACTCTGAAGTTTTGCCACCAGGTGTTCGTAGCCACGCTGTAATACTTTGAAATTACTTATCGTCGTATCACCTTCAGCGATTAACGCCGCTACGACGTACGAGAACCCAGCCCGCAAGTCTGGCACCTCAATCTGGGCGCCATGAAGCTTGGTTGGGCCTTCAATAGTGACGCTTTGACGATAGTTACGCTTGCCGAACCGCGATTTAATTTGATCTGGAGACTCTTCGAAAATTTTAATTTTTGCTCCCATATCATTCAGCGACTCGGTGTATCCAAACCTGTTTTCGTAAACTGTTTCGTGAACCACCGACTGCCCCTTGGCTTGCGTTAGTGCCACCACGAACGGCTGTTGCCAGTCGGTCATAAAACCCGGGTGGACATCGGTTTCGAGGGTGATTGGGGTGATGTGCCCATTCTCTCGGTAAAAAGTTATCCCATCTCGGTTAACGTCAAAACCGCCGCCGATCTGTCGAAACTTGTTCAAAAATGTCATCATCGGCAGCTGCTGAGCGCCACGGACAAAAATACGGCCGTTGGTCCCAATCGCCGCACACGCCCAGGAAGCGGTTTCGTTGCGATCCGGCATACCGGTGTGAACCGTTCCCGAGAGCGAATCGACGCCTTCCACGTAAATTGTTCGGTCGGTGTCGACTGAAATTATCGCGCCCATTTTCTGAAGCATGGAGATCAAATCCATTATTTCTGGCTCGACAGCGGCGTTATGAAGCTCAGTTAATCCGTCAGCCAGAACTGTCGAGAGGATCACTTGCTCGGTTGTCCCGACGCTCGGGTATTCCAGGGTAATTGTCGTTCCACGCAGACCTTTCGTTACAAAGTAACCGCTATCGTCGTTTTCGTTGTAAATTGCGCCCAACTCACGCAACGCTTTAACGTGAAAGTCGACTGGTCTTGGACCGATATTGCAACCGCCTGAGTGCGGCACCACTGTGCGACCGAAACGATGCAATAGTGGGCCACACATTAAAATTGGGATACGACTCCGGCCAGAGATGCCCTTAAGATCGTTCGGCTTCATCTCGCGAATATTTTTTGCGGTAATTTGTAAGGTGCCGGGACGAATCTCCTCGATTTCAACACCAAGCCTTCGAAAGATTGTCGACATTATCTCGACGTCCTCAATCTTGGGCACATCCCGAATGATCACCGGTTCGTCGGTTAATAGCGCTGCTACCATCAACTTTGGTACGACGTTTTTACCGCCACGCAGAACAATCTCACCGATTAACGGTTTGCCACCTCGAAGTTTAATATAATCGGACGCGCTCATCCGACACTACTGTGCCGGCGCCGCAGGAGTCTCACCAGATGGTTTAGCTTCGCCAGCCGCTTTCTTCTCAAGTACCGCGTGGATTTTTTGGATAACGTCACCTGGCATCGTCTCAGATTTAACGATGTAATCGTCTGCACCGCGAGTAATGCTTTCCATTTTCTCACGATCCTGAATAAGCGCTGTTAAGACGATAACGGGAATCTCACCTGTCTCCTCTTGCTCTTTCAGGCGCTTTAATACATCGAGACCGTTAATTTTCGGCATCATCACGTCAAGCAAAATTAGATTCGGCCGTAAATCGGTTGCTTTTCTAATTGCTTCTTCGCCGTCTTTTGCCATCTCAACGCTAAAGCCCTCAGCTTTGAGACGCTCGGCGTACATCTCTCGAAGCGTCAGGTCGTCATCAACAAGTAGTATGCTTTTGTATGTATCTGCCATTAGTTCCCTTTCTGTTTCTACCCTAACAAATATGATTAACTTTGCAAATTGGGTGGGGCAATCGGCGTTATTTAAATTTTACCGTCTACGGATTCGGCGATAATTGTCGGTACGTCTTTGGTGCCAACTTCAATTTGCGCTTCGGTAATTGGCTTCTCTAAGATTGCCCCTTCAAGCTGTTTCGGCGCTTCTTTCAATAGCGGAATCTCAAAGATAAACTTCGAGCCCTTGCCCGCTTCGCTTTCAACCCAAATCTTACCCTTGTGCAACTCCACGAAGTTCTTGCCGATATACAGACCGAGTCCGGTTCCCTGGTGCTCGTCGATCTCACGCTTAACCTGAGAGAACTTCTGGAAAAGCTTCTTTTGATCTTCCTTGGCGATACCGCGACCGGTGTCGACAACTGTCACCCGGATAAAATCGCCTTCGGATTTGCCGATGTTGATTGTCACTCCGCCTTTGTCAGTGAACTTTAACGCGTTACCGGTTAGATTAACGATTACTTCACGGATGCGGTCGGGATCGCACCAGAGTTTTGGCAAGCCTTTTTCCGCTTCGATCTTCAAGTAAATCTTTTTACTATCTGCTTTAATCTGCAACTCATGCACTACGCTCTCGGCTAACTCAACCATGCTTACCTGGGAAAACTTCATCTTCAAACGGCCCTGCTCGATTCGGGAGACGTTCAAAAGGTCGAGAATCAGCTCAGCCAGACGTTTACTACTGGCGTACGCCCGAGATAGATACTCTTTGCTTTTAGCGTCGACTTTCCCCATCCCCTCGTCGAGAACCATCGAAAGATAGCCTTCAATCGCTGCTAACGGCGTATTGAGCTCGTGCGAAGCCATCGAGATAAACTCGTCCTTCATCTTGTCTAATTGGCTAAGGTATTCGTTAGCGTCTTTAAGCTTTTGGAACGCCTGAGCACGTTGAATCGCCAAGCTCATGTCGTCGGCAATGGCCTTAGCGATCTCCACGTCTTTCCCGTGGAGCCGACTTTTCTCGACCTTATAAACAAACATCATTACCCCAAGCGGCTCGCCGCTGGCATAAAGCGGCAGCGCTACTAAATGTTTGGCTCCGATCAAGCGCTGTAGCGTTTTTGCCACCGGACGACTAATCGGCGGACAGATAAACGCATCCAGACTGTCGCCCTCGACCATCTTTTTCTCGATGAGCACCTCGTGCAAACCATTAAACTCCTTCTTTATTGGGTAGCTATATTTTTCTAAATCCTCTCCTACTAGTGAGTAAACTTTGCGGGTAAAGGTGTTGGTCGAGACGGTATAGGCGACAAGGTGACCGCCGCGGACGATCGAAAGGAAGGCGCCAACGCAGTTTTCTAGTTGAACAGGGATTTCGTCGAGAATTTTCTGCGACATCGCCTTCATATCCATCTCATTCAGGACGATATCGGATACGCGCTGCAGCGCTGCTAAGCTTTTATTGCGTTGCTCAAGCTCTTTGAGAGTTTCAATTTTTTCCTTCGCTAACTTCTCTATTTCTTCCCTTTTATCAACTTCAGTTCGAACTGACTTAATAAGAACAATTCCGCCGACCGCAAGTGATAAAGTCAGGAGGCCTCCTGTGACTAATTGACTGCCTGAAAGTGCGATAGTCTGGACCAAGGCAATAGAAACCACAACACCAACTGCAACTTCTGTTAGCAAGACCTTAATGTTGAATAATCTGGTTTTTAAGATCGCATATGTAATAGAAATCGGAAAAGCAAGAACGAGTATGTTACCAACTGGTGGTATGTCGATGCCATACCACTGAGGATAGTTTGTTGCCCCACCCAACAACCCTACGGTCGCCCCAATAATTAGATACTTTTCCTGCAGTAAATCTACCGCTTTTAACCCCGACTTTCTTGATAATAAGTAAATGGAGAAAACAAGGGCAGCAAAGAAGAAAACGAGAAAATATATATAAAAATCGCCAGCTATTGGCCAGAAAGTGAACCACCTATTTGGGGCGACTCGAGATATAAAGTTTTCGGAAACAAGACTTGCATAGGCAAATGTTGTAGAAAGAATATAACCAGATATAACCGAAAATTTAAACTTTGGATATCTATTTATAAATAGTACAACAAAATGAAGGTAGAAGACCGGAATGAAGGCAGCCCCCAACATGAATACTTTTGCCCACAAAAGTGCAGCGGTCGGGTCGGTGGCCGAGAAGGAGTTATAGTAACCGAATCCCCACACTGCCAGTGATAGACCCAAAAGACCAAACACCCTATTCACAGCAGCGATTGGGTTACTAAATACTACTAGTCCTCCTAGGGCTAGGCTTGCAACTGCTATAATTAACCCTGTAAACGCGATGAGTTGTTGCATTAACCTTCTTTACGAAAGCTGCAAATCATATGTATTCCTATTGGCTCAGACACTAATTCGTAATCATAATAGCCGCTCTCAGCAAGGATCTTCCTGAACTCCTCCTCAGTTCTGTAAATCATCGGCCAATTCATTACGTATCTTAGAAAATACATTTCTCTATTTGGTTTAACCTGGCTAAAAATAATACTCCCGCCTGGTGCAAGTAATTCTTTTATCTTCTTTAGTAAGTTAACTGCCTTCTCTCTGTTTCTATATTCAAGGAACCCCACCATCTCGATAATATCTGGTCTATAGTTGCCTAGAAGTTTTTTCATATCAGTTGTACTCCCCACTATCATTTTGCAGCGATTAGCAACGCCTAGCTCAGTTGCTAAGCTTTGCGCATAAGCCGACGCAGTAGGATCGAGATCAAGGAGTCTAAATTCGAAATTAACCTGATGTTTATCAACGACCTCAGCTAGTGTTTCTAATACTGCACGGGCAGATCCACTGGCTATCGATAGTAAGCGTATTGTATCTTGTGATTTTCTTCCTACAATTTCTCTACTCAGGATTTCCTTTGTTAATCTTAATCTGTTTCTAACAGCCTTAGCATTTTCAAGACCATTCCAGTAAAGAGCAATTCTATCGAGTGACATTTTTTTGGAGAGGTAGTTAGGCAGGTTGTATATTATTTCTAGTGCCCTCCAGCTATAAGCATTGTCTTTAACGTCACGACATATTTGGCTAATACCGTCAAACCAAAAACTGTTAGTCTTTAAATTCTTTCCCAAAAAACCTTTCTTAACCGCCGTGATCACTGTAATTATCCAAATAAATAGGATCCGGAATCCAAAGATCGAGGCTGACTTCTCAAATTCGTCACCTCCTACACGTGTAGCTGAATTTTTATCCTTTAAAATCTCCGGGTATGACTCTCCCAAGAAATCCTGGTCTATAGGATTAAAAACTGCCTCACCAGCGGTATTTTCGCTAATTCTTTCTACCATATGATATAAAAGTAACATAATTACTATAAGTTATATAAGAAATGTCTCTATTCTGGTTTCAGTTTATCGTTAGTGCTTTTTTGTTTTGGGTTGGTGTTTACTTGGTTAGTAGGAACATACGGAGCAAAACTGCTTGGGTCATTTTCTTTTTTCTTTTTAGTTTGAGTTGGTACATACTCGTCGTGGATGCGATTACCCCTCTTTTTACAGATGACCGACTCACCTCAGTATTCTTGTATCATCTTACGAATTGGTCATACATCTTGCCCATTCCATTGCTGCTCCATTTTGCCTTACTGGTAACACAGAATTACAAAAAATCTATATGGATACAACTATGGTTTATATATTTCATTGCTATTCTGCTCATAATACTCTCCAGTACTTCAAACCTAGTTATAGACTACAGTTCCCTATTAATTTCAGACGAGAGTTTTGGTGAGTTTTACAAGAGGGGCCCGTTATTTAATGCAATAGCACTAATCGTGGTATGGGCTATGTCTGCATCACTCTACGCCTACATAACTGCGCGCAGTAAAGTGAATGATAGTCGAAGGAGAGCTAAGTTTTTATTGCCCATCATTGCCTCTGTGCTCTACATTATTTCAGGGTTGTTTTTAGTCTATGTATATCAAACCGACAACTACTTCCTCGCCGTCTATTCAACCTCACCCCTGCTTATTGTGCCTGTGTTCTTTATCGCAGTGTCGATTTTCCACTATGGCCTAATCTCCGACATTGAGGGGTTGTTTGAAATTAAAGAGTTTATCTACTTGTCTTGCGCGATTGCCTTAATAACGTTATTACCAGCTATGGTTTTCAGCCAACATATTATTCCTGAAGTGGGTCGAAACGCTCAAGCAATACTTGGTGCATTTGTGTTCTTTTATATCTTCTCTCACAGCTTCTACGATTGGTTCACAACTTTCTTAAGGGACTTACTATATAACACCGGAAAAGGATTCTCGCTAATTACCGATTCGGACGTCAGCAACTTAATAAAAGATTTTCATGTACCAGAAAAGCTAGAAGTAAATCCTCTAACTAAATTTAAAATAACGAAACAAGCTGCCGATAATGGAAAATTAGTAGACTCAGCCCAGGCTATTGTTCGTGAAGCGATCGAATACTTTAAACAGTCAGATTACCCAAGACGCACGAAGCAGAATCTGAAATATCAAATACTTAAGATGTTAGCGCTCGACAGTGCTGAGGAGGGTCAGATTCTTTGGGAGTTGGGGTTCGACGGGTACCCGATGAAGATACTCGCCGGCGAGAACCAAACACGAAAGCCGTTATTTAGAATCGAGTCGATGAGCGATTATACAGCTACATCCCGAAACGCTTTCATTGCGTTAAAGAAAGAAGCAATCCACGACTTAGCATGGAGGCTAAGCTATCTGGAAAGACATTCCAATTAGTTCAATTACTTATAAATAATTTTTGAAAGATTGCTTGGTGCGAATATCTCAGAATATATCCTTCTGGTCATCTCTGGCGTGATATTTTTGAAACTAATCATATGTTCCTTGTAATTCAACTCTTTGCCTTCGTATAAAATATCGTCTAGCGCGTTACTGAAGTACTCACCATTGTTCTGTTGTATTTGTTTAAAATATTCACTATTTCTTCTCTTATGCTTTTCTATTACAGCCTTAGACAACCCCATCTCTGATAAATGTTTCAGCGAGCTCATTAGTATATTTGTCGCTTCATCAACCACATGAGGCATACATACAATTGATATAACGGCTTGCCCATAACTAAGGCCTATCCAGTGATTGTAATCCAACGAGTAGACACCTAACTTTCGTAACATAAGGAACGGACTGTGTTTTGAATGTCCACGCAGCTCACGCAGTGCAAGGTTTACGGCTATTCTCTTCTCTCTTTCATCGCAGTACCCAAACGTTTTCATCGCCAAGTAAATTAGTACTTGTCCCTTAGCATCACTTGGTAATTCCTCAACACTTTCAATGCGAGGTCCAACTGTCACGAAACTAGGAATGACACTTTTAGAATTATCTGGAAAGTTACTGCTAACCAAAGAAGAGATGTGGTGTCGATCTTTTTTTGACAAACCGTTATATCCGACTATAACCGTGACTGGGCCTTGATTTATTATCCCCCGATGGTACTGTGCAAGCTCACCAAGCTGAAACCTAGGCACATTCTCGATCTCCCTATAAACACTACTATAATGTGCGAGCGTTTTCGTGAGCACACCTTGAAATAGCTTGTTGTATAACACCGCTTCACTGGATTTCATTTCGTTGATTAACGCCTGCTTCTCGAAATTCAGCAATTCCTCTTGAGTAAAATCTGGCTTAGTGACATATAGCAAAAAATTTTCCAACTGCTTAAAAAGTTTTTTCTTTGTCGTATTCAGCGAGAACCACAGAAAGTCCCTATCGATGTATGCGTTAGTATCCAGATTGTAATGTTTCTGAAAAATCCCGCCGTTTATATAGTGGTCAAGTAGGTGACCAATCCCTTGATTATCCCTATTCTCGCTATCCCGGCCCGCATTGGTAAAAACGCGAATAAATACTTCATTGCTTTTTCGAGGTAGCCTTACAAAATGAATTTCAGTCATTAATTAGGAAAAATAGAAATCATTACTTTTTCTTGAGAAACCATTTAATCGATTCACCTGGATAGCCGTATATTTCCCCAGTGCGGCAGACGTAACTTTCTCGGGACAATTTCCCGCTGCGATAACTCTGTATAACCCTATCCATTTCCCGCATCTTTTCTGCGGCGTCTTTCCTGTAGACATGTAGTAAGTATCTGTCTTCGCCATGCTTACTCAATGCAACTTCACAACCATACCCCTTAGCAAGTTGCTTTAGCTCTACAAAGCCTCCGTTACTAATATCGTTTCTATTAAGTCCAGTGTCTAGACATGCGATGTCTCTTGTTCTGTTTCTAATTAATAACGCATATACAACCAGCTGCCCGGCCAAAAAAGCCTGCCTATGTTCTCCATATTTATATCTTATAGGTTGCATATAATAATTATACTTGGTCGCCGTATCCACCAGCGACCAAGCTGGTTACTCTTCGTAGCCACAGTTTGGGCAAACCCAACCGTCGTCATCCTCTATCATCTCTTCATCGCAATTCGGGCAATTCATCATAGTCTCCTGTAAGGTACTCAGGAAGTTTCCTTCCTGGCAGCACGATCATCCAGGAGTTCGCCCAACTAAATCTATACCGGAACAGTACCGCAAGAGTATGGATCCAGTTGCATCTTACACTCGAAAATGTCCTAGATGAAACAGAAATTTGATTCCAAAAAAAGAATAGACGGCCATATATTACAGTCGGTTTTTCTGAGAGACTCGGATATCATTCCTCAGAGCCAATACGTTGGTCTCGAATTAGCAAAATACTACTCATTAAACTTCCGCTTGACTGTTGAACACATTTACTACTCGCTTTACGCCAAATTCCCAGAGTGTAGGGTCGCTGTAGGTATATATGGCTCTGCGGGTCGTCAGGAAATGGCAGCATATTCGGACGCAGATGTCCTAATTATTACAGGAAGCGAATCGACACAAGAAAGAGAGTTTAGGAAGCAGTTCTCTATCGAGATGGCCAAGTTCGGCTATTCGAAGGTTGATATACCAGATTGGGGGACAATCAGGCTGCTGTCAAAGATTTGCTCAACCAACATTGTCGAAGGCAACCAAATACTCGAGTCTAAAATTGTGTGCGGTGATCCAAGCTTGATTAAGAGTTTTAGAGCTATGGTGAAGAAGCAAAATACACTAGAACGGTCCAAGCGAAACATTCTTTTTCAGCTGTTTTGCTATGACTATTACTACTCAAAGAGAAGAAAAAACGGTTATATTAATGTTAAATACTCGGCTGGCGGAACGAGGGACATATTATTTTTTATTTGGATCGCACGGCACACTGCAACCAGTGTAGGGATACAACCCCCGATTAGTATCACAAACTCACTATCCCTACTTTTTGAGCATGGAAGTGTAAACAGATCAGAGTATGAAAAACTGTTACGCTCAATTTCAAACGTAATGTTGCTGCGTTCTGAAGCGCTCAAAATTAATAAAGGTACTGATTATAATGGGCTATCGCTTATAGAAACTAACTTACAATCACTACAAAAATCGACAACAATTCGGCACCTTTTCCCAGACAGCTCTTTCTACGAATTTACCGATTCAATGCGTACAATCGCAAAAATAAAGGAAAAGTTGGTGAATGGTTTTATTACTGAAAACTTTGGCTATAGAGGAAAGCTGATAATACGAGCAAGGCAGCAAGCTGCAAAGAACAAACTTCTTAAACCGCTTACCGACAACCGCCCAGAAATTATTCTGGCCAATTTATGGCTGATCGGAGAAAAGATTGACTCGCAAAAGTTACTACAGTCTATTAGTAAACAAAAACAGTGGAGCTGGGAATTCATGGCAAGTATGTTGAGCTTGAATGATCTTCCACAGTCAATTATTCATAGCATTACTGAATTCGTTCTTGGGAAAATGGAGTACGGCTACATACTTAAGCTAGTCGCTCAGCACCCACACACCTCAAAACAAACCTTGCGCTTGATATTGAATTCAAAAATAGATGAGCGCTACAAACAGTTGGCTAGGATAGCGAAGAGCGCTGGTAACTCTCAAACCAATTTCCAAGTATGATGCGGATAATAATTGTTCGTCACGCAGAAACTGTTGAAAACAGAGATCGAGTCTTTCACGGACATAGCTACGGCGGCTTTACTGCTGAAGGCAAAGAGCAAGTAAGGATGTTGAGAAGACGCCTTGACAAGTATCGGTTTGATAAGGCACTGGTAAGTGATCTGGCAAGAACTAGGGAAACAGCTAAATACCTTCTTTCTGGAAGAACGCACATAATTCGGTATTTAAAGCTCCTCAGAGAAAAAGACGCTGGAGAATTTAAAGGAAAGAAGTTTGGGGAAGTAGTATGGGACAAACTTGCTGGAGACTTTGAGACGAGAAAGCCCCCAGGTGGGGAGAGTATTAGTGATGTTCAGCAAAGAATAAGAGAGTTCTTAGCAATTTTAACCAGTGAGAACGCTAGAGATTTACTTGTCGTTGGTCACGGCGCATTTATTAAATTGCTAATTGGGCAGCTGCGTGGGCAAAGCGCACAAGATGCAATTTTCTCTAATCAAATCGACCATTGCTCAATTACAGAAATATTATTGAGCGATGGTCGCTTTGACGTAATAACTCAAAACGACACTCTGCACCTTAAGAGGTAATATATGCCGAGAATAATCGCATTTGAGGGCGTCAGTGGCGCCGGGAAGACCACGTGTTGCAGGATAGTATCATCAATACTAGACAAAAGGGGCTTGAACATCCTACGAATTAACGAGAAAGAGCACGAACCTCTTCGCTCGTACATCTCTGCTTGGCACAATCTTCCGCACGAAGAAAAGCTATTCACAGCTAGGAAGGTGAAGGAGATTGCTGAATGTAGAGCCGAGGTTCACGCTAGCCTAGCAGACAAAATTTCTGCAAGTAACATAGTCATCTTTGATCGATCTGTTTGGACTAGCATGGTTTACCAGTCGTTTGATGGTCAACAGCCGGAGGCAATACTATCAGCGAACGAGTGCGCGGGCGCTATTGTCCCCTCAGAGATATTCTTATTTATGGCTGACCCAGTGCTATGTGCTCGTCGAGTAATAGAACGAGCAAAAAGAAGAAGCACATATGGACTGCCAGCAACCATTGAGGACCATGAGAGTATCCTTCGCTCCTATGAGCAATACCGTAAAGTGTGCAAACACTTCCCAACTCTTCATCACATCAACGGCCAGTTGAGCATTCGTAAGAATGTTCGACAAGTTTTAAGGCTACTCGACCAGTAACCCCGCCCCTATTTGGGGCTTTTTTTATTTACGGGTAAATAATCGTGTTCGTAGTATAAATCCGCGATTTTTTGCATTATTTCTTGGGTAGCTCTGTACGTATTTTCATCGGAGAAATCTGGGTAATCTAAGTTGTTCAGGTAAAACGGTGTGCCAATACGAATAACAATCTTTGGGCGAGTCGCAATAAATCGCCACGGCGTTAAGCCGTGCGGTGTATGAAGCGAGATTGGCAAAAGCGCTGCCCGGGTAGTTAGCGCCAAAATCGCTGCGCCGCGTCGCCCCTCACCAAGCTTTGGTCGCTCAGGAATAATTTTTCCTTCTGGGAACAGAATAACGGAGCCGCCTTTTTCTAGGATTTTAGTTGGGGTTAGAAGCGACTTACCTATTCCTTGTTTGCGATGCGCTTTGAACGCCCCTAACAACCAAATAACTACATTTAATAACGGGATTCGGAACAGCTCGTTTTTCGCCATAAACCTTAGTGGATATAACGACGGTCGATAAAGAAGCGCTACTCCTGTTAACTGCGGATCTAGATGACTCTCGTGATTAGACACAACGATAAATGGGCGCGACACCTCCTTAAGATTTTCTCTACCTATAATTTCAAAACGCGTAAATGTCTTTAAGAGTACCCAAGAAATAAACGCAGCGACGTACTGCGCCGTAGTCATCATTCCGTCCTCATTGTAACCGAACTTACCTGGAGCGAAAGCGGTACTTAGTTGCCGAATTTGTACCAGATGTCTTCGTCTGGAAGCTGGGTTAATCCTTCAGAATTATCGGGGAGTAGCTCAAGGTTCTGGAGCGAAGCAGCCTTGGTAAGATCAGTAGAAAACTGCTTTATAATTTCTAGAGCATTTCCTTCTGCAAAGATTTTAGCCGAGACCCTCTCTCCGACGTTCAAGCCTGCCTTCTTGCGGGCATCTTGAAGCTTGCGAAGCAACTCACGATATCTTCCTTCAGCGGCAAGTTCGGCAGTAACTGTAGTATCAAGTCCGATCTCTTTGCCGCGGTCTTCCAACTTAACCCAACTTTTTTTAACCGGGCCAAACTCGATGGCTTTAACGTTGAGCTCGTCTGTAATAATCGCCTGGTACTCTGGTTCGTTTTCAAGTTCCTTGTAGCCAAAAAGGCGGACAGCGGCGAGCGGCTGGCGAAGCGACACACCGGCTTGGCTTCGCAGCATATTACCGTTTGAGCAGATCGAACGAACCAGCTCCATTTTTTCTAGTAGATCTTGATTCTCCTCTACGCCAACGACGTTTGGTTCAGGGAACGACTGGAGGTGAACAGATTGTTCGGCGCGCTCGAGACCTTGGAAGATTACCTCAGCCGAGAACGGTAGAATCGGCGCGATCGCCCGGCTTAATAAATGTAAAACTTCGTAGAGGGTTTGGAGCGCAGCCTTATCACCAGCAACAAAACGATCTCGATTGCGACGGATATACCAAGTAGACAAATCCTCAATAAACGGTCGGATCGCTTTCGTAGCGGCTTGAAGGCTAAGCGAGCTTAAATTGCTACTAATGTCGTTAACCAACTGTTCGGCTCGCGTACTAATCCAGCGATCGAGTAAATTGCTTTTATCTAATGAAGTTGGCTCCCAACTGTGAAGCGCTGCGTAGGTAAGAAAATAGTGATAACTGTTGTGTAACACATTCAGTAAGCGCGATTGCTCACGGATCTCGTCTTCTGTAATCGCTACGTCTTCGCCGCTCATAATTTTACTGCCCATAAAATACAGTCGAATCGCCTCGGCGCCGTATTTCTCGATTGTCGCTTTCGGATCCGGATAGTTACCGTACGATTTGCTCATCTTGCGACCGTCGTTGCCCATAAGCACCCCAGTAACGACGACGTTTTTGAAAGCCACGCTTTTTCGAAAGGCGTTTGAGAGCACGTGTAGGTAGTAAAACCAGCCACGCAACTGCCCGGTGTATTCGATAATGAAATCCGCCGGAAAGTGGCGTTCGAATAACTGCTTATTTTCAAACGGATAGTGATCCTGTGCGTACGGCATAGCGCCGGACTCGAACCAACAGTCTAGTACTTCTTCAACGCGCGTTGCTTTTTTGCCGGATGGCAGCGTTAAAACCACATTATCGATGGCTGGTCGGTGTAAATCGGTAATTTTTTGACCGGAGAGCTTCTCGAGCTCAGCGATCGAACCCGCCACAAACATTTCACCGTCTTCGGTCTGCCACACCGGAATCGGCGAGCCCCAGTAACGGGTTCGCGACAGCGACCAATCGGGCGCATTCTCTAAATTGTGCAAGAACCGGCCGGGTCCGAAGTGTTTCGGCACCCAGTTAATGTCTTTATTGGTCGCGATTAGCTGATCTCGAATTGGGTCCAGACGCAGATACCAAGAAACTTGAGCTTTGTAGATAAGCGGCGTCTGACAACGATAACAGTGCGGATATGAGTGCGTAATTCGCTCTTCTTTAAACAGGTGGTTTCTCGAACGAAGATCTTCCGTGATCGGATCGTTAGCTTTTTTGTAATACATTCCCGCCCACGGCTTCACCTCGGTTACAAAGTGGCTCTCCGCGTCGAGCGTTTCGTGCATCGATAAACCGTTCGCTTCGCCTAATTTGGTATCGTCCTCGCCAAAACCTGGCGCGATATGAACAATGCCGGTACCTTCGTCCATCGAAACAAATGTTCCCGGCAGAACTTTGTAATCTTTGTCCGCATTGATCGGCAAAAAAGTGTAAAGCGGCTCGTAAGACTCGCCTACGAGCGAGTTACCTTTGAGGTACTCTATCACCTCGAGCGATCCGTCCTGGTAGCGCTCGAGCGCTTGGTGCGCCAAAATGTACTGTTTAGTACCGTCTGAAACCTTAACGTACTCAGCGTTCTCGTCCACTGCCAACGCTAGGTTGGCTGGTAGCGTCCACGGCGTCGTTGTCCAAGCAAGTAGGTACACATCGTCGTTTAAAAGTCGGAACGAAACCGTAACGGCTGGATCCTCGACGTCTTTGTAGTTCCCGTCGTCCATCGTAATCTCAAATTTCGACAGCGGCGTAGCGCAGCGCGGACAGTACAACGACACCCGACGGCCTCGGTAAATTAATTCCTGTTCGTACAGTTGCTTAAACATCGCCATCACCGACTCCATATAGTTGAGATTGTCGGTTCGATACGCGTTGTCGATATCCGCCCATCGACCGATATGGTCGATATACCAGCGCCAGGCACCCGATACTTCCGAAACGTACTGACGGCACTCCTTGATAAACTTATCTAGACCCAGTGTTTGTATATCTTTTTTTGATTTCAGCCCGAGTTTTTTCTCGACCTGATTCTCAGCAGGCAAACCGTGAACGTCCCAACCCCAAGTTCGACGTACAAAACGCCCTTTCATCGTTTGAAATCTCGGCACGACGTCTTTGGCGATACTTGGCAACAGCGTCGCGTAGTGCGGAATACCGGTAATAAACGGCGGGCCGTCGTAGAACGAGAAAACCTCGCCATTTTTAGTTTGCTCTAACGATTTTTCGTAGGTTTTGTCTCGTTGCCAAAAATCGAGCACCGACTCTTCCATCGCAAATAACGACGGAAATTTTTTACCAACAAACTTACGCTCCGGCATTCTTAATCCGTTCCCTTGGAATCGATTCTTGTGCCCCGCTTTGCAGGTTTTTTCGTACGATCTTTCCCTGCTTCCAATCTTCTAATAGCGGGATTAGCATCTCTTGATAGCCGCGTTTGTCGGCGTATTTTATTTGCTTACCAAGCTCAACAGTCTCATCCAAAAATACTTCAACGTTACAGCCAGCTTGCCGCAAGTTTTCAACCCAAGGATCGAGTTCTGAACTCGTTTCAGGTAGTCGGGCGATGAACATCGCGGAGTCGTTCGTTTGGCCCTGCTGATCTAGAATATCGACTAAGCGATCAACACCAAACGACACGCCCACAGCTGGTACTCTTTGACCGATTAAGCCCTCGACGAGATTATCGTACCGACCGCCGCCGGCAACGCTCGACGGGTAACCCTCAACCCGACATTCGATAATCGTACCGGTGTAATAATCGAGCCCTCGAACCATGCTTGGAATAAATGCTGCGTTTACACCGATCCGTCGAGCTGTTTCCATTAGCTCAACAATCGACGCTATTACTTCTTCGCCAACTAATCGAGCAACGTCTTCGAGCGTTTCATTTTCAAGAAATAGCGATCGTATTTGGCGAAGTTGAACATCGGTGACGCCAAGCTTTAAGAGCTCTTCAACTAGCGCTTCTTCGGAAATTTTGTCTTTTTTATCTAGCGTTTGTAGCAGCTTCTGGCGTGAGCCTTCGACAATTTTAAGTTTATTAAAGACGGCCGCTATTACCGTCCGATCGTTTAGTTGTACTTCAAGCGTTAAACCAACCGTACGCTCTACCTCAGCGACGATTGAAAGTATCTCTTTTTCGGCAGCCAGGCCGGGTGCGCCAACAATATCGATGTCAGCTTGCGTAAATTGGCGTAGGCGGCCTTTTTGGGCGCGTTCCGCCCGCCAAACCGGACCGATCTCGAATCGCTTATACGGCGTCGGTAACGATTGATAGTTGGACGCGTAGAATCGTGCCAGCGGCAGCGTTAAATCGTAACGTAAACCAACTTTACGTTTGCCGTTATCTTCAAATAAATACAGCAACTTCTGCGCCTCTTCACCGTAATCTTTGAGGAGAAGTTCTTGTCGTTCGATCGCCGGGGTTTCAAGTGGTTGATAGCCGTACTGGAGAAAAACCTTGCGCAATCCAGCAATCAGCCAGTCCTTGGTCGGACCGCTGTAATCTCTGAACCCTGAAAGTGGTTGGAGAACTTCTTTGTTCATGCTCGTATTTTACCCTGAATTGGTTAAGTTTACAGAGCGACATGATGGCACGGAAGATGATCGCGATCATCAGCGTTAGTCCCAAGAAAGATCGGTTCAGTTTTGTGTCGCCAGAACTGAACAGCCTCGTAACGATCGTTGAGCGTGGTGTTAGCGTAGATCGTTGCTCGTTCCAATATCGCCTCGCGGTTTTTTGGTTGGAGCTGGCGCGTCGCGATCGCAGAAGCGCTAATAAACTGAGCAGCAGGGAATATCGTTTCGGCGATTTTTGTGCTCACGCCCAAACCGAGCCAAGAAAGAAAAACGTACTTACTGCCGCCAACGGCGGAACGAATTTTGCTAACGCGGCTAGAATTTAACTCCGGCTCGACGATAAGCTGCCCAAGTATTCGGTAGGTCTGTCTGCCTTCGATCAACTTTGCGTCGACGCGTCTGGCTAAAACGAATGAGGCGAAGCCGTCGTGATCGGCTCGCTCCTGGTGAGTTCGCAGCTGCTCGAGATTACCGTAGTCCTGAGCTGCTTCAGATACTTCGTCTAAGCGACCAAATAATATTGAGGTAACTCGGCCGGCGTACTCGTACCGATACTCGGCTAAAAATTCTGAGTGTTGAGCGTGTTTTAAAAGTGTTGGTTTCGAGTTCCGTGACGGGACGACCGGATTTAGTAGTCGGATAACTTGCTCAAGATGCGTTTGATTGTTCGGCAGTATCCGACGAATCATCGCTAACTCTTGGTTCAAACTCTTTTCATCACCAACTACTCGCGCGATTTGCAGCGATTCGACGGCTAACAGCGGGTCGATCAAAATGAGTTTCGGTTTATCCTTCTGTTTTTCTTGTAAAAAAAGCAGTATCACAACGATCAAAAGAAAGACTGGTGTCAGCCAAAATAGTACGATCGGCATAGAATTATCGTAGCAAAGATTCTTGTTTAAAACCTATTTCGAGCGTATAATTTTTCGTGTCCGTGGAGGGAACATGGCACGAACATCGACGCACATCAGTAAACGCGAGCAGATCGCGAGTGATAACTTTCACTTCGAGCAGGCGATCAAAGCAGCTCAACGCCGTGATCAGGAACGGATGTACTACCATCTCGGGCAGATTCTATTTGATCGAGTCAGCCCTCGGAAGATCGTGAATCATCCCGCGCTGCGCCGCTACAAAAAAGATCTGGAGAAGGTCTATCTCGTCAACGTCCGCCCGTAAGGGCGGCTTTATTATTTCTCCGAAAAACCGTGATCGGCTAGCGGGATGGAGAGCTTCCGCTTCGTAGGTTCAGAAAACGAAATGTTTTTTCAAAAAAACAAGAAGATACCCTGGGCGAAAGCCCGGGGAGATTCATTTTGCAATTGGCTTTACTAGAAGTAGCCGATCGTCTTGCTCGGTTGGCTTGGTCCTACCGTCGCGATTACTAGTTGTGACATAAAAGGCGCCGTCGCCGCGCGCCGTAACTGCTCGTAAGCGCCCGTAGGTACCGTCGATAATTGTTTCGTGCCGGAGAATTTTTTTATCCTGTATCTCAATTAGCTGTAGCTTTTGGCCACGCAAACCAGCAAACATGGCGACGTTGCGCAGATCCCAAATTTTTAATCCGGCAAAATCGATTCCCGAAGGCGCCCAAGTTTCCGTATTGCTTGAAAGTAGCGGCGCCACGAAATTTTGATGATCCAAATCGCCTTTGCGAGCTGTCGGCCAGCCGTAGTTTTTGGTTGGCTCGATAATATTTACTTCGTCGTACGCGCTCTCGCCGTGCTCGGTTTCAATTAGCTCCTCAGTCAAAGTGTGCCAGGTTATGCCCTGGGGATTACGATGACCAAGCGAGTAAACGAGCGAACCCTTCGTTGGGTTGTCGTCCGGAATAGTACCGTCGTCGTTCATCCTCAGGACCTTTCCTTCAAGTCGATCCGATCGCTGCGCCAATTCTGGACGTGCAGCATCGCCAGTTAACACGTATAGCTTCTCGTCGGGTCCGAATCGTAAACGGCCGCCGTTATGAATTTGGCCACCAGTTAAGTTATTTAGAATCGTTTTATCTTCGGCTAGTGCGCCGTTTTTAAACACGTAGCGAACGACTTTGTTCTTAAGCTCTCCCCCCGATCGATACGTATAGTACAAATAAACGTAGGAGTTACTCTCAAATTTCGGGTGAATCGCCACACCGGTTAACCCCGACTCGGAGACGATCGCTACGGGGATCTCGGCAACGGTTGTTGGCTGATTTTTCTTGTCCCAGTGTTTAACCTTGCCGGTTCGTTCAGTAATTAGTAGAGTTTCGTCTGGCAACACCGCCACATCCCACGGGATCTCAAGCCCGGTTAGCAGAACTTCTGTCTCCCAGGTATACGAAGTCTCTTTAGAATACGGCGTATCCGTTTTACTAGCGGTTGGATCTGATTTTTTGTAGAGCGCGACGTAGCCAAATGTAAAAAATCCGATTAAAACCGCCAGGAGAAGTAAACGAGCAGCAAGAGTGTCTTTCATCCCTGGCAGTATACCAAATCGTTACCAACTTCCGCCGCCACCGCCTCCGAATCCGCCGCCGGAAAATCCGCCGCCGCCTGAGCCCGAGCTGCCCGGGGTCGAAGCCATCGCCGTATTCATCGCTGCCGAAACGGTGCCGATATTTTGCGTAAATAATACTGGGTTCCACGGCGTCACGCCGTAATACCAACTCGGCTGCGCTGGATGGGCACCGATTCTTTCCATCGACTCAGCCAGTTTTTTAGTTACACCAAATACCATGGCGTACGGCAAAACGTCCATAAATAAATTATGATTCTCTAAAAACGGTTGACGGTACTTTTCAGTTTGAGAGAGAAACAGCTTATAACCGAGCGTCTTTCGAAGCGCCTCGCGACCCTCGGCGCTCCGTCGCGGCATCTTAGTTGATAACGCAACGCCGAGAATCGCGCTTAGTAACAGAGACACTAAGGCTACGATCAGCCAAACATTTTGGGAATCAGCGCTAAAACCAAGGGCAACGCCGGCAAGTATCAGCTGAATAATTGGGATTGTTAAGGCGGTGGCACGAACCGACTGAGGATTCTCGACGAAAAGCTTCCGATCGGTAACTTGAGCGTAGAGGTCGTCTTGGACGCTCTTAAGCGAGGCGTGAAACGTATTTTTTAACGACGAAAGATCGACGCTGTCGCCGTCTTGAAAAAGCAACGACAACAACTTCTGCTCGTATCCGTGCAGTTGATCTTTGCTATTGGGGACTCGAGTAAGAGTGTAGTCGCTGGCTCCAAATACCCATTTTTTCGGTTTCTCAGTGATAGTTAGGTGTCCGCGAATCGCTAAATCCACAATTGTGGCCGAGACATCCAGCGTATCTGCCCGCTCGTCTACTAAGACCCCGATTTCAGCCGGTCGGAGCTGATTCGGCGCGGCGTACTCAGGTACGATCGTTTCTTTTGCAAAAAACGGCACCGTCTTAATTGTTGTGTTGGGATCGTGCAAATTCTTACGAGCGTACCATTCGTCGCGACCGTGTTTGTACCAGCGACGCAGATAATAGATCGGCATTAGGATTAGACCTAAAACTAGCAGGATAACACTAAGCCAAAGATACGGTACTGGCGGTTTCACTCCTTGAAGAATCGGAACCAGGCCTTTTGTGTAACCGACGGCTAGGGTTAAGCCCTGGTTGGCCAAGAGCGGTCCGCCGTTAAATTGTGCTTGTCTATCTGTCTGGTTCTCGTTACAGCGATCGGTACTGCCGCTACTACCGCTATAACACGCAACCTGTATAATTTTCTCGCTCGGTAGAGTAACGGTGGCGTTAACTGTCCCGATCGGCACCGGCCAATCCGTGCCGGTTACGTTCCAGTAGAGCTCGTCGAACGAATCGAACGATCGTAAAACCCCGACAACGCTGTAGGTGATCACGTAGGTAATTACGCCCGTTACTGTTCTATTGGGATCACCGATTTTAATCCGCAGATACCCATTATCACGAGTTAAAGAATATACCGCTTCCTGACTATCCTGTTTAATAGCTATAACTGAGATATTCGTGTAGGTCTTACCGTCCTGGTTAGTATAAATCTCGGGAATGTCCCGAAAGATCCCGTGTTTAAATTCGCTACCGAAATCAGCAGCGATCGTTTCTGTGATCGTCACTTTACCGTCTTTTTCGATAACGATCGCTGAATTGAACGACGCGATCCGCCAATTCTCCTCAGCGTGCGCGATCGGCGATATTAGTAAAACAATTAACCCAATAACGAGCGCTAAGCGTTTCATCAGCTCAATCCTAACAGAAAATTGCGGTCCCGACGGGATTATTTCGACTTCGTCTCAATACTGTTCCTTCACTCCGTTCGGTCACAGTCGAACCTGTTTTCTTGCGAAAACGGGTTCTCACCTTCTAGCCCAATTACCAAAAATACCCACGATATGTGAGTATTTTTGACAAGCGGTCCCGACGGGATTCGAACCCGTGATCTTCTGGATGAGAACCAGATATCCTAGGCCACTAGACGACGGGACCATACTGCTAAGTACCATTAGATCGGCTGCGCCGATATCTTCTGGATTTTCCGCGGCTGAAGCCGCTTCAACTGCTTTCGCACTTCGTGCTTCAAGCAGCGAACCACCAGACATCTAGGCCCAACGACGGGACCAGTAACCTGTTGTAACAAAATAATTCTATAGAAAAATTCACCTCTGGTCGAGAGTATCGCCTAAGCCGTAAGCGCTTTTGAGACAGCGTCAACAAGTTCTTTTGGCTTTATTTGGGTTTTTAGAAAATACCCTTGTACTCGCCCTTCAGCCATCTGCTGGTACTCGGGGTTTGGTAGAGCCGTTAAGATAAAAATCGGCACGTGTTTCGACTCCGGGTGCGAACGAAACACTCGTAGCGCCCCCAAGCCACCCTGGCGCGGCAACATTAAATCGAGAATTATCGCGTCCGGACGGTACATCAGCGCGTAATCAACTCCAGTCTGGCCATCTCCTGCTTCGTAAACAGTGAAATCGTGCCGCTTAAACACTTCCGAGTACAGTCTTCGTAACTCTTCGTTGTCCTCAATTAGTAATACCTTCCGAGCGCTCATTTGACGCTAGTATACTCTTCTTTGCTCTCGATCTGTGATATCGCCCACCGGCGGAGCAACCAAAGCACCCATTTGCGCAACTCGTCGGCAAATAAAATGCTGCTAGCGGCCACAAAGGCAACAATAATGCCACTCGTATCCAGTGCGACCGTGCCGAGCATCTGCTGTAAAAATGGAATCCTCAGAGCAGCCAATTGGAGGATGATCGAGATCGGTACGGTAATAAGTATGAGTCGGTTAGTAAAGAACGGGATCTGCGTAATCGATTGGGTGGCTGAGCGGCTGTTAAACACGTTAAACAATTGAAAGAAGACCATCGTAGTTAGCGCCATTGTTCTTGCGTACGCCTCGCCAAATGTTAGCGAGTATCGATAGAGCGAGATCGTCACAACCGCCATTACCAGCGACAATAGCAACATTCGCCCGAGCGTCGCGCGCGTAATTAGCTTGTCGCTCATCTTTCGAGGGCGCATCCGCATTAAGTCACGCTCCTCCGGCTCGACCGTCAGCGCCATCGAGTTAACCCCATCGGTAACTAAATTCAGCCATAAAATTTGCACCGGCAATAACGGCAACGGTAAACCAAGCAGTAGAGCACTGACAACCAAAGTTGCATCCGCAATACTGGTAGAAACCAGTAGAAAGACAACTTTTTTAGTATTCTCCCAGATTAGCCGGCCCTGCTCGATCGCGTCGACGATCGAGTTAAAGTTATCTTTGAGTAGAACCATATCCGAAGTTTCGATCGCCACATCAGTTCCGGCTCGACCCATCGCAATCCCGATATCGGCCTTTTTCAAAGCAGGAGCGTCGTTGACGCCGTCGCCAGTCATCGCCACAACGTCGCCGTTCTTCTGAAACCGCTCAACAATCTGAAGTTTTTGCGTTGGGGTTGAGCGGGCGATAACACCGATTTGATCGCGATCGTGATGTAAAAACTCGTCGGCATGGATCGCTTTGCGTTTTTCGTCTAATAAGCCAAGTTTTTGTCCGATCGAAGTTGCAGTCAGTAGGTGATCGCCGGTAATCATTACTACCTTCATGCCAGCAGCAATCGCCTTTTGGATCGACGGCGCTGCTTCGTGTCGGATCGGGTCGGTCATCGCGATGTAGCCGACAAAGGTGATACTTTTAACCTGTTTCTCCTCAACTGGAACCGATTTTGGATAGTCAACGTACGCTAACGCGATAATGCGGTAACCGCTGCGCGCCAACTCGTGCGCGTAATCCTCAAGCGCGCTTTTTGTTGATGACAATAATCGTTTCGAGGCACCGGCTTGACTGAGAAACGATTGCGAGAGCGACAAGATCTTTTCCGGAGCGCCTTTCACAATGTAACGATGAAACTTACCGTAATCGTGAACTGATGTTGAATACCGAAGATCTTGGTTAAACGGCACCTCTAACACTTCCGGATACTTCTTTTCTTGAGCAAACGCGTAGTAACCGGCCTTGGCAGCGAGCACTGCTAACGCTGTTTCTGTTGGATCGGTCAGCTCGCGAGCTTGATCGTCGCGAAGATCTTTCTCGGTAATTGTCGACATCGTCGCTAAGCTAGAAAGCTCCAGTAGCTCGTTAAGTGCTTTCTGCTTGTGCGGATCAACGGTTTTTTTGTCGAGACGGAACGAGCCGCTCAATTGGTAGCCTTCCCCCGTTACCTCGTAGTCTTGGAGCCCGACGTACAGACGCTCTACCATCATCTTCCCTTCCGTTAGAGTCCCTGTCTTATCGACACAAATAACAGTGGTTGAGCCGAGCGTCTCGGTTGCGGAGAGTTTCCGAATAATTGCGCCGCGCCTATAAACCCGTAACAAACCAATCGAAAGCGTAACGGTGATAGCGATCGGCAGCCCTTCGGGAATAATCGAAACCATCAGGGTGATCGCAACCTTCAACATATCCGACGCGCTGATCCCGGACATCGCTCCGATCGTGTAGCTAATAATCGCTGCGACCGCTGCGACGCCCAACAACGATCTTCCAAGAATCGTTAGCTGTCGCTGTAGGTTCTCCGGCAGCTCTTCTACTTCTGAAACTTCTTTGGCGATCGACCCGATCTCGGTTTTCATGCCGGTACCAGTTACCACCGCAACGGCTTGACCGGTAACAACGAGCGTCGACATATAGAGCATATTCTTCCGGTCGATGAGCGCCGCATCGGCTGCAACTACGCCAACTTTTTTATGAGCCGGAACTGATTCCCCAGTTAAAGACGCTTGGTTAACTCGAAGCCCCTGGCTTTCAATAATACGGGCGTCAGCGGCAACTCGATCGCCGGCTTCCACTAACAATAGGTCACCAACAACGACTTCGGCGGCGTCGATTTTCTGCTCGATCCCACTTCGCAATACCCTAGCCTTTGGCGAGAGTATCTGTCTGAGCTTAGACATCGTCTGCTCCGCCTTGCGCTCCTGGAAAAAGCCAATGAGTGAGTTGAGGACGACGACCGAGAGAATTACTACAACCTCGCTCCACTCGCGCTCCCAGGCAGAGAAAGCAGCAGCAAATAGTAGGATATAAAGCAACGGACTCTTAAACTGCCGGAAGTAAATCTCAAAAGCGCTCGGACCCTCTTTACCCGTAAGCTCGTTCGGTCCGTGACGGTAGAGACGACGCCTTGCCTCAGTAGAAAGTAGCCCCCGATTAACATCTGTTTCTAATTCGTGCAGTAATCGCTCGCTAGGTACAGACCAAAAACGACTCGTCATAATTCCAGCATACCGCACCCGGTGCTAAACTAGCAGTAACACTGCCTTATACGATTTATTAGCTAGTAGCGTTCAACCGAGATGGAGCCAGTACCAACTTCTCCGCGAATCGCGACTTTAACAGTGGCTGTGTCGTAATTATTCGTCTTGTATTCACCGTCACCTTTTAGCTTATTGTTATCGACGGAAAAGCCACCAAGACCTACTTCATGCTTAATCGCCAGACCAACTTCTTTTGGAAGTCTGATAGAAATTGAGCCAGTGCCAACAGCGAGTTTAATTTCGCTAATAGGTACGCTTGCAGCGGAAAAGTCGACATCAACAGACCCAGTACCGACTTCAATTGTAGCTGTGTCAACTCTGAGTGTCTTAAGTTCTAGCTCCGCGGCGCCGGTACCAAGCTCTAGATCAAGGTCAGTCAAAAGTTCTGGCATTCCAAGAGAGAGTTCATAGCGCAACTCACTGAATTCGTTGAACCAGCCACCAAATTTATCGGACTGTCTCAACTCAATTTCTAAACTTTGTCCAGATAATGAATGCTCAAACTTCGGCACTCCGAATGTTGTGCTATGTTTAGCGACCAGATTGGCGATCACCGCTTCAGCTGAATCGTTCAAAATCAATTTTCCCAAACCAAGTTCAGCTTTGACTGTACGCTTTGAAACCGTTGGGTACTCTGTTGAGGCGATAGATTTCTTAGTTTCTACTGTCTCGCCTTGGCGCAGCACCTTCGTCGCGTCCCAACTTGGCAAATAACGCTTAACCCAATCGTTTATCTGCTGGTTATTGGCGCTAACAACTAATGCCAAAATAAATAACACAGCAATTAACGATATTAGTCCTACGATCAGACGAGAGAAGCGCGATCTACCGAAGATCGCTCGCAGCCCCCAGAGAATAAAAATAATTGGCCAGAAACGCCAAAGTACGCCCCACACGCTCCATGGTAAGACGCCAAAATTGTTCAATAGAAATATTAACCCAAGTAGAATCAGGAAGATTGCGCCGACACTGCTGCCACGCCATTCTTTTTCTTGATTCATTTTCTCCTGACTAAGATCGCTAAGCCCAGCCCAACCAACAACAACGGCCAGAGTTTACCCAGATCAATACCAAGCGAGAAATTAAAGTTAACTAGTAGAAAATAAGCGCCGATCGCTAATAGAATGACGCCCCACCAAATCTGCGAGGTATCAGTTTGTGATTGTTTAGATATCTTTTCTGCTACTACTTTAACATTGTTTTTAAGTTCCTCAGCGTTTTGCTTGATAGTTTCTTTTGGCGTCATTTCAGTCGAACTTTCTGACGGAATAATTATCATGAGAATTAAGTATGCCAACACCCCGGCGCCGCCGGCAAACGCAATTAGTACGAATATAACTCGAATAATTGTTGGGTCGATACCAAAATAGTTTCCGATTCCTCCGCATACTCCGGCGATAACTTTGTCGCTTTCGGATCGATAGAGTCGTTTTTGTGTTTCCATCTCAGCACCAGGTTAATACTCCAAAGATAAAAGTCAAGAAAAGCGGCCGTTGCCGGCCGCGGATTCAATCTTGCGCTGGCGACTCGATCGCCTCAAGCCCCAACTCTCTAGTGAGCCGATAGACGTGCGGAGTCTTCGGACCGGCGCCCTCAACGAGAGCGCTGATCGTTTGTGCTACTTCTGCAGCCGACAAGCTCTCGCCGTTGTCGATGCCTGGTCGCTCAGCGACCGCGCGCTGCCCCATCTCAGTATCACCAACCAAACCCGGGCAAAGCGAGATGAATTGCACGTTTCGCATCTCCTGATTAGCTGCCATCACCAAGTGCGTCATGCCGCCTTTAATTAAGGCGTAGACGCTACTATTTGGCAGAACGTCCTCGCGCAGACCCGCACGCGAGCTGATGTTTACAACTGTGCCGCCGCGAGCTTGCTTCGACATCTGTCGAGCAGCAGCGCGGTTGACCCGAAAAATCATATCGACGTACTTGAGACTCTGTTGCCACTCGTCGTCGCTGACTTCACACAACGGCTTAGACATAAACGGCGCCGCCGATAGTACGACCACGTCGATCTTACCAAACCGTTTCACGGTCTTGTCGAAGAGAGACTCAAGGTTCTTTGAAGCCGTCATATCACCAGCAAAGCTGACCAGCCCTGGCAGCTCACGCTCAAGCTCTGCGAGCTTCGCAGTATCTCGAGCAGCCACCATTACTTGGTCGCCTTGTTTATGGAAAAGTTCCGCTGTGGCACGGCCGATTCCCTTACTCCCACCGATCACTATTACTACTCTTTTATCCATAATTCACCGTGATAATTTGCAGCATAACAGAGCGTTGCTTGTTTTCCAGGGTCTGCTGAGGTTAGATATCTCAATGAAGCAAGCCGAGCCTATCGTCGCCGTCCTAGATAACGTTCGTTCGCTCTACAACGTCGGCAGCATCTTTCGAACAAGCGACGCCTTAGGTGTTCAGAAACTTTACTTGTGCGGGATTACCGGTACGCCCGAGCACCCGAGATTAGCCAAAACTGCGCTTGCCGCGTTAAATGCAGTCAAATGGGAGTATAAGAAAAGTGCGTTGCAAACCGTTAAACAACTTAAGAAACATGGCTATTACATAGTTGCGCTCGAGCGTACTGCCGGAAGCCAACGAGTCGAACCAGTTAAAAATAGGCCGTTAGCAATAATCGTTGGCCACGAGCGCAGCGGCACTAGTGCTAAAATTCTTGAGCAAGTAGATCAGATAATGGAGATACCTATGCAGGGGGTAGGCCAGTCGATGAACGTTGCGGTCGCCTACGGGATCGCTACTTACGTATTAACGTCGTAGCTTCGGCCTTTATCGCTTTTCGTAACGCTGCCTCAACCCCGATTAGTACACCCAAATACAGCATCGATGCCAAACAGATTCGAGCAACTGAGACTTCTGGCGAACCGATTACTAGAAACGTTCCGCTAACTACTTGAACCAGCCCAATTGCTATAATCCCCAACCGGAGCCCCGAAAGATATTTAGATCGGCTGCGTATAGCAACAATTGAGAGTAGGGCTAGGATTCCCGTGCAAACCGCGCCGAAAATATGCAGGCTTAAAAGCATACGTCCATACTAACACACTCGTTTCACGCTGTGCTCCCGAGCAGGGATCTTTCGTCCGCCTTGCGGACTTCAGCGCCTCACTCGCATCGCTCATTCGTCGTCGCACCTGTTTTCTTTGAAAACGGTTCGATCCTTAACGAGCAAGTAAAAACCCGCCAAATGGCGGGCATTTACTTGCTCCCGAGCAGGGATTCGAACCCCGGTTACTAGAGCCAGAATCTAGCGTCCTACCACTAGACGACTCGGGAATGTATATGAAGAATACTCTGAAGAGTTTATCAGAATTATCCTGTTATTTCGAGAAATTAAGTAACAAAAAGAGGAGTTGTTAGCTCCTCTTGGCGACACGGTCGCCGGAAATGGTCAATCAATGACCGGGCGGACAAAAAACTCAAGCTGCCCCTGCTTGAGCTCGTCCTTGCGCAACCAAAGCTCGGTGGCGGCGCTCTTGCTGCTCTTGACGCGAATCGACACGTTCTGTGCCGTGCTGCGCAAGAAACTCAGGAGCGCCCAACCGATCTCAGACGTCTTGCAGAACGCCTTCAGGTTGGCCTGGACCGTGGGGAAGTCAGGAGAGACGAGGTTCGATTTAAGCTCGAACCACTTCTTCTCGTGCAGGTAGCGAAGCTTCGTCTCGGACCCGTCCTCGGCAACCAAGACCATGCAGACGTCGCTATCCCGAGCCAGAACTCGGTCGAGAAACTCTGCCAGCACGTCGAGGGGCGACATCGACTCAACGATCTCGCGGTCGAACAGGATACTTTTAATGCGCATAACGGACGAAATTATACGCAAAAACGCTGTATAGATCAATGAGTTTTAGTGGAAGTTTTAGATCAGTTCAGCTGTATCACCGTACGGCACCGGCGCTTCGTCGTATCGAACGGAGTTCATAAAAATAAACTGAATTAAGGCGTAAAGCAGGAACGCCAACAAAATCCTTACGAGAACTGTGAAGAACGTCGGTGCCTCACCGGTTTTAACGGTTAACGTCGCCGCGGTTTTGTCGTCAATAAACCCGACGTTCCAAGTCGGTGCCGCTTCGATAGTTGAGACGCTGCCTCGTTTTGCGAGGAAAATACTTAATAGTATCGCTGCAAAGCCAACGATAAACATCAGCACCACCACCATCACCCGATCGATATTACTAAACAGCAAGCCGAGCAAACTAATACTGCCGCCGACCAAACCAAGCACGGTCATAAATTTTACTCTGGTTTCCATGCCAATAATTACCACCATTGCTGAGAAAACGACCGAGATTACGGTTAAGATCGTCTCACCACCTTCGGCGCCAATTAGCGTAACAAACGTAATAAGCATAGCCGCTGCAATCAGTAGCCTTTGATGGAAAAACTCGAGCCTTGTCCATGGTTTAAAGAGATGGCCAAACAACGCAGCGGTTTTAAGAAGTCCTACTCCTGTGATGATAGCTGCAAAACCGATAATTGCTGTTCTGTCGCTTGTAACTTGTCTCGTTACGTCACTGACAAGCGAGGAGAAACTAATGATATAAAGTATCGTTCCGGCCGAGACCAAAGCTGGGATCGACTCTTCCTGGCCTCGTTTCTTGTAAACCCAGGCAGTAATTAAGCCCAAGAGCGATACCACTGTTAGGATCAGCGAGCTTCTCCAACCGTTCAAATCTTGATCTGTCAGTAAAAAGATAGCCAGCGCAATGAGATTAAGCGTAACAAGCAACGCGCCGTAACTGCGCTGTTTAACTAGCGCCGCGTACAAGCTAAGCGGTAGGGCTAATAATACGCTGTAAGCCATAAGCAGCGCGTCCGCTTTCTCGTAATAACCAAACTGATATAAGAACACCCCTGCAGTAATCGGCAGCATCAAGTGCGCTGCCATGTGCGTTGTCTCCTTAACTGTCTTTAGCTCGTCGCCTTTAGCCAGGAAACTACCGATCGCAAATAAAAAGAAGTTCGGGATCGCAATTAGTAAAAATCGGCTAAGGGGTGAGAGTTGCGGCCAGCTGTAGCCGATAAAAGTAACCGCTGCGATAAAAATGAGGCTTAATCCAGTGATAAGTAGGACGTTTGTACCGCTGAGATGAAGCTGACTCTCTGTTTTTACCGACGCCTCCCCAGCTACTAATCGATGGACAGCGATCGGATCCCACCCTTTTGAGAGTAGCTCTTGCCGCAGTTGCTCGTCATCAACGCCGCGTGCTCGCTCTTTAGCGATATACTCTCGAAGTTGGTCGTTCATTGTTTAGCTTATTGAAAGTGTGACGGATCGTACTCGTACGTGTTATCCTCGTAGAAATTTGGGACGCCATCAGCGCCATTAAGACTGCTACCAACTAGAAAAGCAAAGATAAATGACCACATCATCATGAAAAAGACGATACTGGCCACAAATACTCCAATTCCCCAATACATCCACTTCCTCTGTACTTCTTTAAATTGCTCAACGCTTTCAAACTTGCGGTGCTCCCAAGCTAATTCGTTCCCTTTCACGCCGAGATAAAACGGCATAACGATATTCAGAAACGGTACGAAACAAAGTAGCGCGATCCAGACGTTGTGGGAGATCCCCCACAACCAGTTCATAAGAAAGGCTGCCCAACTCCAACGTTTAAGCTCGTCGGGCATCGGGCCGTTCATACCGTGCGTTGGATTCGAAACAGTGTGGGTCGTACCAGCCGGCGCTTGTGGTGCGGGCTGCGGCGTTGGTGCTGGTGTTGGTTCGGGACTCGGTGTTTGGTTACTTGTTTGTTCTTCCATTTACAGAAAGCGTAACAAAAAAGTACCGAAGACAATAGCTACTCGCGCAGCGATTTAATTATTTTTAAGGCTGTCTCGATTCGTTGCAGCGATTCATCTTTACCAAATATCTCCAACAGCTCAAAAACTCCTGGCGATGCCTCGCTCCCGCTTAACGCCACTCGAACCGACCACAGTAGCTCGCCGTCTTTCAACTCGGCGGCTTGCGCTGCTTTCCGAAGCGAGACTTCTGTTACATCAACTGAGTACTGATCGATCTCTCGTAGTGTTCGCTCGGCAACAGTTAGCGCCTTCTCCGTTCGCTGCTTATCGGACTTACGAGCGATTAGTAGCGAAGCCGGGTACTCTGGCTTACGGTAGAAAAAAGTAATGAGCGATTTCACGTCTGCCAGCGTTTTTAACCGATCCTGAACTAAGGCGATCACTTGTAAATAGCGCTGCACGTCACTTTCTATTTCTTTTTGTAATTCTTTGTCGGTAATAAATTCTTGCGTTAAGTGCGCGATTTTGCCGAGATCCGAGTTACGAATATAATAGCCGTTCATCCAAAGTAGTTTCTCCGGATCAAATATCGACGGACTTTTACCGACGCGGTCGATCTGAAATTCTTGGATTAACTCTTGCATCGAGAAAATCTCTTGATCGGTACCGCTTGACCAGCCAAGTAGAACCAAAAAGTTAATCAGCGCCTCAGGTAAGTATCCTTTCGCGCGGTAATCATCAGTAACTGAGACCGGATTTTTGCGCTTACTCATTTTTGATCGATCGGCGTTGAGAATTAGCGGCAGATGCCCGAATTGCGGGTTCATAAAGTTGAGCGCTTCTGCTAGGAGTATCTGTTTCGCAGCGTTTGGTAAGTGCTCTTCGCCGCGTAGAACGTGGCTGATTTTCATTAAGTAATCGTCAATTGTATTAGTAAAAACGAATAACGGCATACCGTCCGTACGAACGATCACAAAATCTCCCATGAGGCCAGCGTCGTACTCCACTTTGCCGCGGATTAGATCGTCGATAACAACCTTTTGAGGATCGACCTTAAAACGAATAACAAATGTACGACCATCGCGTTCGTACTGTTGGTGTTGTTCGTCGCTAAGATTGCGGCATTTACCTGAATACTTCGGCGCCAGCCCTTGTTTTTGCTGTTTTTCGCGTTCAACCGAGAGCTCTTCCGGCGTGCAGTAACATTTATAAGCGGCACCGCTCTCTAGGAGCTGATCGATATAAACCTGGTATTTATCGAGTCGTTCCTTCTGGTAGTACGGACCGAACTCGCCGCCGACTTCTGGGCCCTCGTCCCAACCGATGCCTAACCACAGTAAACCGTCGATAATATCCTTGGCGAACTGGTCTTGCGAACGCTCGGCATCGGTATCTTCCATCCGAAGAATAAACGAGCCGTTATTTCGCTTGGCAAACAAATAATTAAACAACGCCGTCCTGGCGGTGCCAAGATGAAATTTACCGGTCGGTGACGGCGCGATACGGACGCGGATATTATCTGGCATGGTATTCGATTACTCCTGGGTAATGTTTGAGTTGAGGCATAGTATTAGCGTTGTCCACCGTTATAACGTCAATTCTGACAGATTCGCTCTGATATTTCATCTGAAGTTCACAAGCAAGTAGCACGAGTTTACGCTGTTTAACTGGAGTAATCATCTCGATCGCCGAGCCGAATCGATCGCCAGTTTTCGTCTTTACTTCAACCAAAACGAGCGTGTCTCGATCTTTAGCTAGAATATCGATCTCGCCGAATTTAGTTTGAAGGTTTCGACTCAGTATCGTCAGCTTCTTCTTCTGAAGAAACTGGCTCGCTAGTGTCTCCCCCCGACTCCCCAGCGTCTTGTTGTGGTTGCTCATCAACCGCATTCTCTTCGCTCACGGGCGCTTCTGCAACTTCTTCGGCTTGTGGGGTTTCTTCGGCTGCCTCAGCGATCTCTTCTTGCTGCTTGGCTACTTCTTCCCAAACTGTGCCGGCAACGCCTTTATCTTTCAATTTAAAGCGGCTACTCATCGCGTAGCGTCGGACAAAACCGAGTTTTGCACGGCGAACTTTACCGGTTTTCGTGCGTTCGATTTTGATAATCCACGGCGAGTGCAGCGGGAACGTTCGTTCTACGCCAACACCAGTTACAACCTTACGAACGACAAAACTTCCCTGTAAGGATGTGCCGCTTTTAGTGCCGATTACCAGGCCTTCAAAAATCTGGACGCGTTCTTTGTTACCCTCGCGGATTTTGTAGTGAACGCGAACGGTATCGCCAACACGAACGTCGGCGACGTTATTTTTAATTTGTTTAGAGTTAAGTTTATTAATCAGAGCCTGTGAATCCATAATTAGCCTAATAATTATACTGAAACGCCTCGAGTGAAGCAAGGGGCTTACTAAAAAGCTGCCGTGACAGTGGCCTATCCGGCAGCGACGAGTGGTTCTGACACCTCCTTTGTATCGGGCGGCTCGAGCGAACCAAGCTTGAGCAGCTTTTCAAACTCATTCCAGGCGTCTCTAATTCTAAACCGCATCGATTTAACTCGGAGATTAGCGGTAAAGACGATCGAAACGTATGACTGTTGAGAGGGGTTCGGTCGGTAGATCCGTTCTCGTATCACCGTGCAGTTCCGGTCAATAATCAGAGAGTGGTTCCGAGCGATATGGCCGAGTAGCAAATGAGCGAAAAGGTGAATCGCACCAAGCCCACTCAAGCGGCCATCGTGCCAAAAGTCGCGCAGCTTCGTCAGCTTGCCAAATTGCAAACACTCTTGCTCGGCCACTAAAGGCAGGAGCACCTCTTCGATTTTGGCGATCTGAACAGCGGTGTAGTACCGGCCGGCCGGAACTTTGATACGGACCTCAGTGAGACCGTTTGGCTCTTCCGGTAGACACTTCAGCTGAGAGAGAATCTGCGCGAACGCGGTCGAGTTACGTCTGTGACGAACGACAGAAAAGTTCATTTCACACCATAAATGTGGCCGCCCTCCGCAACGCTTCGGGCAGCCAATGGTCGAGAACGCCGTTACCAGCGCTCAGTGAGTCGTCTGATCGCGTCAGCGATCTCGTCCTCTGCGTCCACCTCAGCCAGAGGGTCAATCGAGTCAAGCCGAAGCTCTCCTCCCAGAGGTCTGATTCGCATCAACACCTCATCTCGATTGGGTTCCCCCTCCAGCTCTTGGTAGTGCCGGGAGAACGGACTGCAATCGGGCAACCGCCGAAGCGGACCCGGGTTGTTTCTCTGATTGTCATCCATGATCAGTTTTTCGTAACGTGTTCAGCGGTCCTAGAAACCGCCTACGATTGTCGAGGTGCGAACTCAGAGAACGCTGACGACGGTCTTGAGAGAACGTCGGCCAGTGTGACTCTGAACTTTTCGCTGGTGAAAAGTGACCACGCCGTCTTTGGTAGCAAAGATGGTATCGTCACCGCCCATCATCACATTCTGACCAGCAAAGAACTTTGAACCGCGTTGTCGCACGATGATGCCGCCGCGTTTTATCGGCTGCGCTCCGTAGACTTTAACCCCAAGTCGCTTACTCTGGGAGTCTCGACCGTTCTTTGATGATCCTTTTGCCTTTGTTGATGCCATAATGTACGTCCAATTTTATGGGAAAACTTCGAGAGAGTCAAGTAGGTTTGTCATTGCTAAGCGAGCCCAGTCTGCTACAAAAAGTGTATGTCGAAGAACCAATTCGTCCATCTCCATGTGCACTCGCACTACTCGTTGCTCGACGGTCTCGGGAAAATCCCGGAACTAGTAAATCGGGCTGTAGAATTAGGAATGCCAGCGCTTGCCTTAACCGACCACGGCGTACTGCACGGCGCGATCGAGTTTTTTACGGTCTGCCAGAAAGCCGGGATTAAACCGATTATCGGACAAGAGATTTACGTCGCCCCCAGGAAACTAACCGACAAATCGAGCGGCATCGACACACGCCCGTATCACATGGTGCTGCTGGCAAAAGACTACGAGGGCTACAAAAACCTGATTAAACTTACAACCGTCGCCCATTTAGAAGGCTACTATTACAAACCAAGAGTCGATCGAGACTTGCTGTCACGACACAGCAAAGGACTAATTGCGACCTCAGCCTGCTTGGCCTCTGAGACATCGCGACTTATTCTCGATAACAAAGAGAAGGAAGTGCTCGAAACAATCGGTGAGTACGCCGAGATTTTTGGGAAAGATAACTACTATTTGGAGCTTCAGCACCACCCCGCTATTCAGGAGCAAGAGGTGGTTAACCGAGCAATTAAAGAGCTCTCGCGAAAATTAAAATTACCGCTCGTTGCCACTAACGACACCCATTACGTCAATTCAGACGACCACGTCTCGCACGACCAACTAGTCTGTATCCAGACCGGCAAATTAGTCTCCGACACTAACCGGATGCTCTATACTGGCGATTTTTCGTTAAAAACTCCAGACGAGATGGCGCAGGCGTTTAGCGACACGCCAAGTGCGATCGAAAACACAGTCAAAGTCGCCGAAATGGTTAACGTCGATATCGAGCTTGGCAAAAATTTGCTGCCGAACTTCCCACTGCCAGAAGGCGAAACCGAAGAGTCGCTGCTACGCAAATGGTGCGAGAAAGGTTTACACGAACGCTACTCGACCGTGACGCCGGAAATACGTGAACGACTGAATTACGAACTCGATATGGTAATTAAGATGGGCTTCCCAGGGTATTTTTTAATCGTTGCCGACTTCGTTAACTTCGCCAAATCAAAAAATATCTTCGTCGGCCCTGGTCGCGGATCGGCTGCTGGTTCGCTAATGGCATACTGCGCCGGCATTACCAACGTCGATCCGCTTCGGTACGGTCTACTGTTTGAGCGATTTTTAGACGTTAACCGTATCTCGATGCCAGATATCGATATGGACTTCGAAGACGTCAGGCGAAAAGAAGTAATCGACTACGTCAGAGAAAAATACGGCGACGATCACGTCGCGGGCATTATTACGTTCGGAACAATTATGGCACGGGCGGCGGTTCGCGACGTCGGTCGTGTTCTTGGCATGAGCTACGCTCAGGTTGATACGATCGCCAAAGCCGTACCCGCGCCGATTCAGGGTCGCCACATCCCGCTCTCAAAGTCGGTTAAAGAAGCGCCCGAATTAAAGGAACTTTACGACAACGACCCCGAAGCTAAGCAGTTACTTGATTCGGCGATGAAACTAGAGGGAACGATCCGACACGCCTCACAACACGCGTGCGCAATCGTAATTTCCAAGGATCCGCTCGACGAATACGTGCCGGTCCAGCAGGCACAAGGCGGCGACGTTCACCAAGTTACTCAGTACTCGATGGAACCGATCGAAAAAATCGGACTGTTAAAAATGGACTTCCTGGGACTCTCGAACTTAACCATCATGCGACAAGCCTGTGAGATTATCGAAGCAACCTACGGTAAAAAAATCGATATCTATAATCTGCCGCTCGACGACAAAAAGACCTTTGCTCTGCTCGGGCGCGGCGAGACGACGGGCGTGTTTCAGCTGGAATCGGCTGGTATGAAGCGCTACATCAAAGAGCTAAAGCCAAACCTGTTTGAAGACATCATCGCCATGGTCTCGCTGTATCGCCCAGGACCGATGCAGTGGATTCAAAGTTTTATTGATCGTAAAAACGGCAAAGAGAAGATCACCTACCTCCATCCGTTAGCCGAAGAAGCCCTTAAAGAAACATACGGCATTCCGGTTTACCAAGAGCAGGTAATGCGGTTGAGCAAGGATATGTGCGGCTTCACCGGCTCAGAGGCTGACACGCTACGCAAAGCGATCGGTAAAAAAATCCCGAAACTGATGGCGGAGATGAAAGAAAAATTCATCAACGGCGCCGTCAAAAATGGGGTTAAGGCCGACCGAGCCGACGAGATCTGGAAGCAGCTAGAAGATTTCGCTGCGTATTGTTTTAATAAAAGCCACGCTACTTGCTACGCGCTCATCGCTTACCAAACCGCTTACTTAAAAGCGCATTACCCGGACTGTTTCATGGCAGCGCTGATGACAAGCGACCTCGACAATATCGACCGCCTTTCGATCGAGATTAGCGAGTGCGAGCGGATGAAACTAACCGTGATGCCGCCGGACGTTAACGAGTCGTTCGCCGATTTTGCAGTGGTTAAAGACGCGCGGTCAATCCGCTTTGGCCTTGCCGCGATAAAAAACGTCGGTTTAAGTGTGGCGAAAGCGATCGTTCGCGAGCGTAAAGCCAACGGACCGTTCCAGTCGCTCGAGGAGTTTCTCAGCCGTTGCGGTACAACCCTGAATAAAAAAGTTCTCGAGAGTCTCGTTAAAGCTGGCGCGCTCGATCGGTTTGCCTCGCGCGAGAGTTTGTACGCCGGCATTGAGCTCCTGGTTAAGACTGCGGCCGGTGGAAATAAGAGCCACGCCGCCAACCAAATGATGATATTCGGCGAGGAGGAGCAGAAAACAACGATCGCCAAGTTAAATCTGCCCGCCGGTACTGCGGACAAGAAGCTTAACCTCGTCTGGGAGAAAGAGCTACTTGGGCTGTATCTGTCGGATCATCCGATTAAAGAGTACTCGGAGCTGCTGGCTAAAGTTGCGACCCCGTTGCACGAAATTAAACTAGAAGATGCCGGCAAAACTGTGCGCGTCGGTGGGATAGTTCACGAGGTTAAAAAAATAACAACTAAATCAAATCAGATGATGGCGTTCGTTCAGTTAGAAGACCTTAACGCCGTTGTGGAGCTAGTCGTTTTCCCGACTATTTTCAAAGACAACCAAAAGTTTTGGGAACCAGACGCGATGGTTTTAGTTGAAGGCAAGATTAACGACAAGGACGGCTCGGCAAAGATTTTGGTCGATAAAGTTTGGCCGCTCGATTCTGTGACACCAGCGATTCTCTCACCGCTCGACCAGTCAATAAAACCGAATTTCAGTCGCGGTAACTGGTCGAACAACGCTCCCACAACCACCAAACCAACCTCTCGGCAGTTTACAATCGAGTTGCCGCAACGCACAACGAAAACGGTCATCGAGCAGCTTAAAACCATCTTGCTAGATCACCCGGGCGAAGCGACCGTCGAGCTCCGGATACCACACGGCGGCAGCACTAAAATTGTTCAAACGAGCTTAAAAGTTAAGCGCTCCGAAGAATTGGAAGAAGAAGTCCAGCAGTTATTGATGCGCGTTTAGCGAAGTGTCACTCGAGAGTCAGAAGACGACTCGCTCACCGAGCGTTGTACCCGTACAATTTCCTGTTGAATATCGTATGGATCTACTACGTCTTCTAAATCAACTCTTCCGTAACTAGAAGCCGTCTGGATTTTAACTCGACCGAAGTTGAAGACAGTTCGGATCGGTCCTTTGATTTCTGTTGATATCTCTTGAATTCGTTCGATCTCGGCCTCGGAAATTTCGCGATTAAACAAGCCGTTTTGATCGATTTTAATAACTCGTTGGTTCGTAATAATATAGTCGCTGTTGTTCCAGATAAACCACTGATACAAACTATACAGCAGCCCAAAGCCAAGTACGCCAAAGATCGCGTACGAGCTTATCGTTGAGAGCCCAAATTTCCAGACAAGTAGGGCTATAATCGTAATCAGTCCTAACCAAACCCAAACGATCGGCATTAATACCCACGGATGCTGTTTTACTACCAGTAGTACCTGCTCATTACTTCGCTTGCCGCGAAAACTATATTCCTCACTCATTTACTTGTTTGAGTATAGCGTTTTTTGCGTTTCTCGAGCGCTGTACTGATACGCTAATAACTATAAATAACACAACCAACGCGAGCGCTACTGCGGCCGCTTGTAGTTTGCCGAACGTCTGAGTATTTAAAGCGACTAATCCAAAAGCTAAACTAATCGCTGAGAATAGCATTGTAATCTGGTACGGCTTCAGGCCAAGTTCTAGTAGTCGGTGATGAAGATGAATCCGATCCGCTAAAAACGGTGACCGGCCGGTAACGATGCGAGTAATAATAACGCTCAATGCGTCGATAAATGGTATCGCTAGTACCAAAAATGCCGTTGCCACTTTTCCGCCCGAGATTACCGCCAACACTCCGATAATAAAGCCGATAAAAACTGATCCGGTGTCGCCTAAGAACGCTTTCGCCGAATTAAGATTAAACGGAAGGAATCCGACAACCGACCCAAGAGCGATCATCGAAAGCAGCGCGTTTGAGTCTTGCGCCACGTCCGGACGGATTGAGAGAAAAAAGAGAATTAATAGTGAGATCGAGGAGACGCTACCAGCCAAACCGTCAACGCCGTCGAGCATGTTAACAACATTCGAGAGACCGACTAGCCAAAGTGCGATAAAAGCCCAAGCAAAACCCTCAAGAACGATTTGATCTCCAAACGGATTCGTCAGCCATTCTATTCGAATTCCGCACCAGAACACGATTAACGCCGCTGCGATTTGAGTAAGTAGTCGAATTTGCCATCGCACCCCTCGAAAGTCGTCATAAATATTAACCGCTGAGAGTAGCAGGACTGCTAACAACACCCCTAACAGGTTTCGATCGAGACCGAGCAGCAGCTCACCGCTAAACAAAAGTTTTTCAGGAAAAATTGAGGCAAAAAGTACCGTCGTTATAATAAACGACGCAACGATCGCGATCCCACCGATACGAGGAACCGGTTGTTTATGCGTATCTCTAGATCGAATCGGCGGTAAAAAAACTTGGTGTCGATGTGCGTAGCCGATAAGAAACTTCACCAGCAATCCTGATAGCAGAGCTGAACCGATAAAGGCTATCAGATAGAGATTCGACATCACATCCGAATCGTACCGTACTCAACCATTGTTTGTTAGCGGGTGTGTTTCTCGTGAACCGCCGAGTACGTCGTTAGTTCTTTCGGATCAAACCAGAGCGATAGCTCGATTTTTGCTTCTTCGACACTGCCGGAGGCGTGAACTAAATTCTTAACCGTGATGCCAACGGTGTTGGCGTAATCTTGCGAGACGTGCGCGAAATCGCCACGGATTGTTCCAGCTGGCGCTTCGTTCGGGTACGTCGAGCCGACGATTTTCCGTACAACAGGGCAAGCGTCGATTCCTTCGACCGCCATCGCCACGATCGGTCCAGACGTTAAAAATCCGACCATCTCGTCCATAATCTTTGTTGCTTTTTCCTTGCCGAGTTTCTCAGTGTAGCGCTCGATAAAATCGCCGTAGTGTTTGGTCGCTAGCTCAGCTGAAGCGACCAGTAATTTGAGCCCGACAATTTTCAAGCCTCGTTCTTCGAAACGACTAATTACTCGTCCGACCAATCCCCGTTCAACGGCGTCAGGTTTAAGCAGCACTAATGTGGTATCGATTTTCATACCCATAGTTTACTGCTTCGAGAGGAAATCCGCAAAGATCTGATCGCTTTCGTACGGACCGACCACCGCCATCGCTAAACGTTCTTTATTAAAAACGGCACTCGCCAGTTCTTGAATTTGTGAAGCAGTAACGGCCTGAACTAGAGACTTTGCCTCTTCAAAACTTTCTTTTGCCCCAAGTAGAGCACTAGTTCCGTACCAAGTAGCTAGATCAACCGGTCGATCGGCGGAGAGATCGTACGACCCAACAAGTTGCGCCTTGGCCTTGTTTAACTCGTCAGAACCGACCGGTTCGGTCATTAACTTTTCAAATTCTTCTGTAAGCGCATCGAGTGTTTGATCAACTTTTTCGGTGTTTACTCCACCGTAGATCGAGATTAGTCCTGTATCCTCGAACGGATAGAACGAGGAGTTGATAGCGTAAGCCAGCCCTTTCTTCTCACGGATGTTTAAAAAGAGGCGTGAACTCATTCCACGTCCCAATACGGCGTTTAAAACGGTGCCGACAAATCGATCTTTTGATCCTAAGCCAAACGAGCTCGTCGCGGTAGCGAGCATAAAGTGCGTCTGGTCGGTGTTTTTTGTTAAAACTTTCACCGCTTTCGTGCTGTTACCGGTGAATAGTTCTGGTCGACTAACCGTCGTTGGTTTTAACTCTTGAATCTGCTCCCAAACGGCGCTTTTAACGTCCTTACCTTCGAGATTTCCGACACAGACGAAGTACGCCTGGCTCGGCGCGTAGTGATCGCTGTGATACTGGCGAAACTGCTCGATCGTCATCGCTCGGATCGTCTCTTCTGTTCCAATTACGGATTGTCCGAGGCTGTGATTTTGAAAGACCACGCCACCGAGCAGATCGTCGACTAAGTTAGCGGGGTCGTCTTGCATCCGACGAATCTCCTCGATAATCACACCGCGCTCTCGCTCTAAATCGTCTGAATTAAGCTGAGGCGTAAACGCCAACTCACATGCTACTTTGATGCCCCGTTGATACTGACTGTGCGGCACAACGTTCCAGTAGGCGGTGTGGTCGTTGGAGGTCCAAGCGTTGAAGTAGCCGCCGATTCCCTCAATCGCCTCGGCAATTTCTTTTGAGGAGTGGAATGACTTAGTTCCTTTAAAAACCACGTGTTCAAGAAAGTGGGCGATGCCGTTATTCGCGGCAGTTTCGTAGCGCGAACCGCTTCGAATTACTAAAAAATTTGTGACCGTATGGAAAGACGGAATATGTATCTCAACTAGTTTCATCCCGTTTTCGAACGTGTGAGTTGGGTAGGTTTTATGCATGGAGCCAGTGTATCGGCAACTGGTCAAAGTATCAACGCGCTATATTTGACACTAACTCAACACGCCATTAGGCTAATAATATAAAGAGGGGAAAATGTTAAACGTACCAATCGACAGAATCGTGCCGCTTACCGACGCCAGAGATAATTTTTCGCGAATTGTTGCTGATATCGAGAACCAAAAAGACGGCTTGTACGTTTTAACCAAAGGCGGCAAACCTGCCATCGCGCTAATAAACATCAGTTACCTCTCAGATCTAATGAACGGCACCGCTGTTTTACCGCAGCCACACAGTCAGCCAAGCGCCCCACAACCGTCGAAAGAGGCTAAGACTGATGAAGTCGACGAACCGGTAACACCGTCAACTGATAAAAAGTCGATTGAGCCAGCTGATAAGCCAAAGGCCGAGACGCCGAAACCAGAAGAGCCGAAAACCCCGCCGCCTCCGCCGCCACCAGTTAGGCCGCCAGCAGCGCCAACAACAAATCCGATTAATCCGACCTGGACCGGACAACAACCCGCCGCAGCTCCTTCAACCAAGCCTGTTAGCCCGTGGCCGATTCAACCAACGCCCCAACCTACTCAGCCGCTCGCCGCTCCGAAGCCACCGATCGAAGTGCCAGTAGTAACCCCACCAAAAGCAGTCGTACCGCCAGTTGCGCCCGTGCAGCCAGCGCCACCAAAACCTGTAGCCCCACCACCCCCGCCGCCTCCGCCGCCACCCCCCAATCCGGTAAACACGCCTATTCCTGTTGCCGTAAAAACAACGCCCGATCTGCCGCCACCGCCAAACAATCCAACGACAATTCCGTTTGATGAGGCGCCAAAAACGATGCTAGAACCAGGCGAAGAGCCGATCACACCAGCGCCTTCGCTTAGTCAACCGCAACCAGAGAAGTCGACGCCTACACCAACGCAGTCGTCCCCACCGCCGCCAGCAGCACCGGCACAAAACGCCAGTAGCGTTCAAGATATCGATATTTGATACCTACAATATTGAGCTGTTTTGATACCCGAATCGGTCGTGAATCTAACCGCCAAACACCTTATAAGCCACTAGCGTCACCGAAACGCCGAGCGCTATTCCAGCGCCGAGTTGCGCTGGAGTATGTTGCTTTAGAACTAACCTAGCCCAAATGATTGGGATTAAGAACAAGTAAAACCAAAGAAAAATTGAGCCGGAGAACAATACCAAAATAGTTACCATCGCCGTCATCGTTGCCGCGTGAAGACTAATTTTCCAGATGAGCGTAATGATCGTCAAACAGATTAAATACGCTACCAGAACGTTACTCATAAATAGCAAATTCGTGTTCTCGAGTCTGGCGCTAACTAAATACCCACCAACCAGCGCTCCGAGCGTCGAGAGCATGAGCGGTACGATCCTGTCCTGACGATCTGAGATATCTAGGTCGAGCTTCCGCTCTTTCGCCCAAATGACGATACTGTACAGCATGCCCGGGACAACCAGTAAGCCGATCGCCGCAACAAGCCACTGCATAAATTCTGTAAGGTTGTCGGCGTAGCGATAAATAACAAAACCGGTAGCAGCGACTAATAGAATGACCGGATTCGTAATAAATGAGATAACTTCCGCCAACCGCAGCTGTTGTTTGGTTACCGTCGCCATAATCGTTCGAACCATCCCCACGCATTATCTAACTGCCGGTTAAAAAATAGTACAAATGCGGCGGCGATTATACCAACAGTCCAGCCAGCAATAACGTCACCGAACCAGTGAAAACCGATCGCTACCCGACCGAGGCTACTAACTAACGCCAAAACCAACGCAGTATTGCCCAAGCGACGGTAACCGAATTTATAAAGTAGAAAGACTACAGCGGCCATTACCGCTGCGTGATCTGACGGAAAGGCTTTCTGCGGTTGCTCAAAAAATAGTTCGGTTAATCCGCTACTTGCAAACGGGCGATCACGAAAGCCGTAATTGTTATATAGAAGCGTACCGATGAGTGAATTTAGTACTTTCCAAGAAAGGACCGCTGCGACCGTAATTTTAAACGCCGAGAGACGATCCTTCGCACTTCGGAAAAATAAGATGATTAATAGTAGAGGTAGCGCGTAAATTACTCCACCCGACAGAATTAGAAGGAAGTTCTGCAGAGCGCCGGATTGCTCCTGATAGAACCAGTCCGTAATTTGTCGGTCTAATTCGAGTAACGTCATTACGTGCTACAGTATATCCGATGAAACTAGCGGTAACCAGAAAAACAAAGTGAACATGAAAGTTACACGTGCAATTAAAGATTACATTAAGCACTGTCGCGTCAGTCGCGGGTATTCGCCGTACACTATCCGCAATTATCAAAACTATCTACTAGCGCTTGAACGCTGGTGTCAGCAGAATAATGTATCTGAGATCGAGCAGCTAACAAGAAGCGATATCGAGGATTTCCAACTTTCTCTGATTGAGGGCAACCCGACGATGAGTAAACGAACTCAGAATTACTATCTCATCAGTATCCGTTCGTTGTTTAAGTACTTGATCGACCGAGACGTTACCGTTCTGTCGCCTGAAAAAATTACACTTTCGAAAACTCCGGGTCGCGAGATTCACGCGCTTGAGCCAGACGAGATAGCGAGAATGTCCGAGCCGCAAACTAGCTCAATTAACGACTTGCGCGACAGCGCGATCGTCAACGTCTTATTCTCAACCGGAATGAGAGTAAGCGAGCTGCTCTCGCTAAAAAGAGCAGATATCAACCTGGAGCGCGGCGAATTTAGCGTTCGCGGTAAGGGTAACAAGGTGCGACCGGTATTTCTAACTGAAGACGCCACAGCAGCGCTTAAAAAATACTTACAACTACGCACCGACAAGAACCCATACGTTTTTACGCAACACCACCAAAAAACGAATCGATCCGTACCGCTTAGCGCTCGCGGCATCCAAAGGTGTCTAAATCGTTTAGCCAAACTGGCCGGTATTGTTAAGCCGGTTTCCCCGCATAAACTCCGTCACAGTTTTGCAACGGAGCTACTGAGAAACGGTGCAGACCTACGCGCGGTACAAGCGATGCTCGGCCACTCGTCGATTACCACAACTCAGGTTTACACCCATGTAACAGATAAAAACCTTCAAGAAATACATCGGCGTTTTCATAATCAGAAGACAACGCCGGAACGATTAGTCGAATCAGAACCCAAATCGGGTCAGGTGTCTTGATCTAATGAGGCAAAATACCGTATAATTGCCTCTGAATGAGTAAGACAACTATCGAAGAACCAAAAATCACCCACTCGCGCGAGGCAGAGCTATACTTAGCGTCTGCGCTCGTTACTTCCGAAGACTCTCTTAAGCACTTCGCTCAATTGATCGAAAGCCACGGCGCCGAAATTAAGAAATCTGAGAGTCTCGGACAGAAGCAGTTACATCACCCGATTAATAAACATGGTTCGCTTTATCTTTTATCAGTATTCTTCACCGCCGTTCCAGCAACTGTACCAGCGATCGAAGCCGACTTACGTCGCGATGATACGATCGAGCGAGCGCTCGTTACTACTTGGCGAGCAGATATCAACCAACCGATGCGTTCTGCTAGGGGACGAACTGACCGTGTTTCTAAGGAGAAAGAACAAGAGTAATGTTCAGCTTAAACCGCGCTCAAGTTATCGGTAATCTTACTCGCGACCCAGAGATTAAAAATCTTCCAAGCGGGCAGTCTGTTTGCGCCTTCGCTGTCGCTACTAACCGCCGCTGGAAAGACAAAGACGGGAACACGAAAGAAGATACACAATATCACGAAGTAACGATCTGGGGCAGACTCGGTGAGCTCGCCTCACAGATGCTCTCAAAAGGTAAAAAAGTGTACGTCGAAGGACGATTGCAAACCAATAGCTGGGAAGCAGCCGACGGCAGTAAGCGCAGCCGAACAGAGATCGTAGCCGAGAGCTTTATCCCGCTTTCGCCGAAAGACGGTATGGGTGGTTTTGACGTCGCTGAAGCGATCACTGCTACTTCCACCGACGAAACACCGAAGAAAAAGAAAACCAGCGAACCGACACCGACAGACGAAATTAACCTAGACGATATCCCATTTTAAATATGAAAAGAAAAGTAGATTGTTATTTTAAGAAAAACCAAGTCAAGGAAATCGATTATCGCGATACCGCCCTACTTTCCCGATACGTAACGAACTGGGGCAAACTAAAAAGCGCAAAAGAGACGAATACCTCAACGAAATACCAGCGAGAATTATCTCGAGCAATTAAGCGCGCTCGTTACCTTGGTCTACTCCCGTACACAAAGCGCTAACAATGATTAGCCTTGGTCAGGCCAAGATCGGCACCAAAATTATTTGGCGCCAGGAGCCGCATGAAATTATCGAAGCGAACCATCACAAAATGGGCCGAGGCGGCGCCAAGTTAGTAACGAAACTTCGTAATTTAATTAGCCAGGCTGTCATCGATTACACATTCCAAGGCGACGAGAAGCTAGAAGAGGCAGAAGTCGGTTATCGAAACAGTCAGTACCTCTATAGCGAGCAGACCACTCACTTCTTTATGACCAACGACGACTTCACACAATTTAGTCTGGTACTGCCGAAAGATCGAGTGAAATTTCTAAAAGAAGGCGAGAACGTTGATTTAATGATTTGGAACAACCAAGTAATCGACGTTAAACTACCGAAGAAAGTTGAACTTAGAGTCACGTATACCGAGCCTGGCTTTAAAGGCGATACCGCCAGCGCCGGCTCAAAACCTGCGACCGTCGAAACTGGAGCGGGTATTCAAGTGCCGTTATTTATCCAAATCGGCGACACGATTCGTATTAATACCGATACCGGTGCTTACGATAGCCGCGTTTAGCCTACGGCGCGATCTCTTGAATCGTCAACTCAGAGCCGACCGAGACCGCTAAGTAACCTCTAACTACGCCTCCGTAATAACCGATCACGCGATAGGCGTCAGTCGAGGAGAGCGCCTTGGCGGCGTTAAATAGAAATAGTACGTCTTCGCTATCCGGAATCCATTTCATATACCGCGATTGAAGACTATCTGACTTACAGCTGTAATAATCGTCTTCGTCTTTACTGATTGAGTTGCGGGCGCAGTAACTCTTACCGGCTGGCCCTGTTGTGATTGCTCGACCAACGCCAACTGGCGTAACGAGTATCGAACCGCCGCCGCTGATTCTACTAAACCCAGCAAACATCAAGGTCTTGCTGTTGTTGTTTTCTGGGGCGTTGAGCGAACCAAACGGCAGGTTGAAGCAGTCACCGCCGCCGGTATCGCATTTATACGGAGTGTACCCTTCCTGGTCCCAACGGCCATTGGTTCCGTCGAGCGACTGTGTCGGCCCGCTGAGTATCAACGAACGCGATCCGGAGTCTGACTTAAATCCGTTGCCAGGGTTAACGACCGCCAAACTATTACCCCACGAGCTACTAAATCGTCCTAGCGTTCCGAGGTGCCGCATTAACTGATAATCGCAATTCTCCTGACCCAAGAACTGACAGATATTTGACGATGTTGGCGCACTCGTAAAAGTTAAGCTTTCCTTCGCTACGCCAGTGTATTGTTCTTTGAGTTGGTTAGTAAATTGGGACGCTTTAATAGAAGTACTTGCACCGGCGTCGACGATCGAAGTAGTGCCGTCAATGTTTGTATTACCGTTTGGCTGTCCCAACACCCTCGGACCAAGCGTTGTGTTATTAAAGCGCCGCTGACCGCCAAACATAACCATCTTGCCAGTAGTAGTAACTTCGGTTGTCGATCCGTATAAGTTTGGAATATCAGTCGTAACCGAGACACTACTTTTTCCTAACGTCCAGCTCGGACTCGGGCCAGTAAACCGGTGAGCGTTTTGCAATCTCCAAACATTTGCGTACGGTCCAAACGTACCACTGGCAATAAAAGCAGTCTGCCTATCCGGCGTTACTGCCAGCGTTCCGTTCTGACGCGGCGCTGGGCGGTTCGAGCCGTTATGAGAATAAGCGCTCGGGAAACGGCCGACCCACTTTTTGGCGTTCGTTGTACCAGTTATATTATTTACCCATTCCATCGCTCCCTGCGTGTGCTTCGGACGATATGTCTGGTAACTAAGCGCCATCTTATCGTCACTGGTGCCGCCGACAAGAATATTCGTCGATCTAGATTCTTGTAGCCCAGTAGTCATAAACGCCGGACCGGCTGCGCTAAACACAACGCGATTTGCGCCAGTTAATACTCTAGAGTCAACAGTGGCGGTCATCATTGTTGTGTTGGTTCCGCTTAACGAGCCAGAGTACGCCATCACAATCGCGCCGACCGGAATTTTGCGCAGCTCAATCGCCGAAGCGCCGTTATCAACCTGCACGCTATCGACGTTGACTCGTTCGGCGTTCGAAACGCTTACCGAGCCACTATTGCTGTACCCCGGGTAGTTGATAGCGATCTTGGCGTTGGCGCTATGTCCGACCAGTCCGCCATCCCCGCTGTAACTCGGATGGTGACGAACAGTAATCCTCGATTGGTTGTTCGGATCGATTGCCGCTACGATCCCCGTAAAGCGTTCCCGAGCTGCTGAGCTCTGTCGTTCGATGATTATCGTGGCACCTTCCGTAACACGTTCTCGGTTCCAAGAGTAATTGCCCGACTCGTCAGAGACCTCAAGCCGCCAAGTCTTTGCGTCGTCCCAAACTATCTCGGTCTGCGGCGTACCGTTGTTATCCCAAGTTATTTCTTTTGATTTAATCAGCTCTTCGTTGTTGATTGGGGAATTACTTGTGAACACCGTTGCCTGGCCGGGCATCCTAACACTCTGGAAGGTTAGATTGCCAGTTGGCAAAGTACCCATCGCCAGCGGTACTGGGCTCCAGCGATTATTAGCCGTCTCAAACTCCCAGATATCAACCGTGCGAGCGTTTGAAGCGTTTTGCGGTTGGTCGCCTTGCCAGAAGTAGAGTTTTGTACCAACAGCGTTTAATTTGCCGTTAGCTCGACCGATTGGGAGTAATCTAACTGACTCACCGACTTGAGCTACACCAGTCTGATAGTCGTTAGTTTGATTGATATCAAGACTATTAAAATTCACTACATTACCGTTGATGCTACTAACGTAACCGGCGTACGTCGCCTGTAATTGCGTTGGATTGGTATAACTGTCGTAATGCTCAAGTACGACCGCGTCGCCAAGTCCAATACCGTCAACACGTACGTCAATCCGGCAGCTTTTTGTTGCGTCTTGCCAGATACACTTAGCCGAGCCTTTCGTGCGATTAAGAACTGTTACAGACAATGATCGTAAACTAACACTCCCTGTTGCTTCCTTTATCCCGTACGTTTTAACGCTAATGGCGTTAGCCGCTGGCAACCCGACGACGCGCCCCCAGGTCAGAAGTACTCCGCCGTCAGTTTTGCTGCCGTTCAAATAGACTTCGTCGCCCACCGCAACGCCGGCGTTACTAGTAGTCAGCGTCAACGTAGTTGGCGTATTTGGGTCGATCGATAAGCTGACGGGGTTAGCGCCGTTATTGGTGTTAACCGTAACTCTTGTTTGCCAGCCGTCTTTCCCGCTTCGATCTGCGAACCGACTAACAGTTTTTAATTCGAGCCAAATGCCACTACCGTTAGAATTATCGCCAACAATCGATGGTTGGTTCGTGTTGATTGGATCATAAACAACCCGATTCCATTGTCTGGTCGTTAAATCGTACCGAAACATAGTACTCGGAAATACTTTTGCTACCCGAGCACCAGGACGGTTTAGTCCTAAACAGGTTGTTAAATAATAGTTATCGGCACACGTCTTACCGGCACTTATTTCTCCGACCCCGCTGTAAAGGTAGCCACCAAATAGGTAAACGTTACTTCCGACTGCGGCGATACTGGCACCAGCTCTTGGTCCAGGTAGGTTGTTCGGATCACCGGCAGCTGGAGTATTTGGCAGATACGTCCAAGCGGAATTCTGATTCGGTTCTGCTGGATTATACAGCCAGAATCCGTCATTAACGCCGTTAACTCCGCCGTCAAACTCGTTCGCGGTCGTAATTCCACCGTAGTACACAACTTTCTCTGCCCCGCCGTCGTTCACAATAGTGGAAGCGAGCTCACGAGTCGGGAGTGGCATCTCACGAAACTTATCGAGCGTGAAACCGACCATCTGACGTCCAGGACCGTCGAAACTCACTTCAGTTACCCGCCCCCAGACCGGCTCACTGCCTGGCTTGCTAAGATTCACCACGTCGCCAACTGCAGGACAAACTACAAAACTAGTTTCGGAGTACTCGCAACTTGATGCTGGTATCGTAACTCGTCGCCCGTCAGACCGAAGCGTGGCGTTAGAAACTGAGCGCTCAGTCGCGTGCTGCGGTCCAGCCTGTAAACTTCCGACTGCGATCTCAGCCAATCTCACCGCGCTGCCGCCCAGCTTTGTTGGGGTTTGATATGTGCCGTTAAAAAACGAGAGCTGGATCGCCACTTCGCCGTTACCCAACCTGTTAATACTAGTGATACGCACGTTATAAAATCGCCCCTGACTAGTGCTATCGCGACTAGTTAAAGCAATCGGTCTGCCCCGACTTTTGTCGATAGCAGTAACGGTAATCGGCTGGTTTAGTCGCAGACCCTCAAGTGAGCCGTAGACGTTGAATGAGATCGTTGAGTTGGGTGTGATCGTCCGATTTAAGTCGCCGCTCGGGTAAATGAAGGAAAGCGATTTCGATCCTCGAGCTATCTCCACCGACCAGCCAGCGTCGTCGGCGCCGAGTACTTTCGTGGGAGTCGATTGACGCTGCCATTGCATCCCAGTCGTAACAGCGCCGCTAATATTATCGATGGTGTACGGTCCAGATAAGCCGCTGGCGTAACCGAGCTCGGTATCGGCCTCCGGCAGATCGTTCCAAAGCGACGGCTGCAACCAAGTGACGCGACTACTCTCTTCTCCAGCGTCGGTAAATAAATCAGCTAGCCCGTACTGATACAGCAGGTCGTTTGTAACGGAGGCGTCGAGCCAGACCTTTAAGTTGTTGTTTTTTATAACGTTCTCGAAATCGTCACGGATCTCGGTCGCGCTTTTTCGTATGAGTCCGCTATCGGGTTGGTTGGCGACCCTCAAAACGCCCGTATCGGTGAATCGGGGGAGATACGGGATATAAACGAAATCAAGATTTCGATAAAACGAGCCGGTACCTGCTGCGTCTTTTTTATACAGAAACTCGTCTTGCGGACCGCCTAGTTTAACCGTCCAGTAGTTTCGGTTCGATTCCTGATACCCAGATGGAGCGTACGGATTGTAAAACTGACCGAGCTTGGTTAACTCACTTAGCGATCGCTCCTTCTCGATCGCGCTGTAACCGTTGGAGTTATTTGTAATTGAACCGATGGTACCAAGCGGTGTGTCGTTAATGATGTTAGCGTAGTAAAACAGTAACGCTGGGTTACTTAACGAGTCGTCGTTATCCAGTAGATACGTCCCGGTGTTAACCCAGGGCGACAGCACGGCTACTGCCAAACAGCGCGGCAGATTAATAACTTGCGACTCAAGACTATAAACACTATGGCGCGGATTTGGACGGAAGCGACCTTGGGGCGGAATGTTGACCGATTCTTCGCTGGTAAGATCGTACGCTTCCGGCGCAAACGAGGTCTGTGCGGTGCTTAACTTCTCGCGCAGCTTAACCAAACCGCTATCAGCGGCCAGTTTAGCTTTTGAAGCGCTCGTAATTCGGTCTGTTGCAAGGAGTTGATCAAATCGAATCGCGATCGCCCCGAGCGTTGTGGTTGTTAAAACGCTAATTACCATAATGGCCAACAGCAGCGCTGAGCCGGATCTTAGTTCAGCTCTCATTCTATCGGCGGATCCTCTCTTCTTGGTCCGCAACTGGTTGCAACCTGAATAACAGACTCGTTTGAGGTTACCGAGCCAACACGCGCCGTGATTCGATCGGTATAGACGCCAATAACAGATTGGTAAACGCCGAAGTTAACGCTACCGTTGGCAGGAACTCCCACAGTATACTGCGCGCTCGTAGTTAGGTTCTGCATCGTATCGTTACTGTAGTAGCCGATAACAGTTAGGTTGAGCGATCGACCGCTCACAACACAAGCAGACGTCGGAGTAAGTTGTAGACTGACGAGTGTCACTTCGGCGCCACCACCCTGGATCGTCACCGAAGCGATCGCCGAAAAACCGCCGTAGGTAGCGCGCAGTTCGTATACTCCCGGAGTACTTCCGGCAGTGTAGGTATTGGTCGCTTGGCTGTACGAGCCGCCCTGAGCAGTTACGATGGCGTCGTCGGTAACATCAACGATCGAGTTATCGCTATAGCCAGCTTTAACTAAGAATTGCTGTGTACCGCCAGGATTGAATGTAACCGGACCGATCGGATCAAAACTAATGCCGAGTAACGTCGGCGGAACGTTTTTATGTTCTGTTAAGATCGGGACACTGCCAGAGCTATCGATCGCGCTTTGCCTCTGGTTGGCAAACGATTGTGATTCTATCCCTAAGCGATACCGCAGCTGACCGACCGAGCAGGTGATCGTCCCGCAGTTGTAGTCGGCTTTAACTATCGTGGCGCTAAAATTGGTGACTGTTATCGTCGAGCTAGTCAGTGTTCCTCGATACAGCGACGTCGAGTACTCGCAAAGACCGGCGGTATTCATTCTAAAAACCAGTAGCGCGATCTGGGTACCGTCCGGCTGTAAGAAAAATTGTTCGTTGCCGCCGCTATCTTTGACTACCCGGGCACGGCCGAGCAGCTGGCAAGTATTGTCTCGCTGCGCGCTACCGAAACGCTTCATCTCGAGGGCGAAACCTTGCTCATTAACACCGTAAGCAACTCGTCCTAACTCAAAATTTTGGTCGTTTTGCGGATTCGGGTAACGAACGTCATTAATCAAGGCGATATTTCTTACCGAAGTCTGAGCAAGGCCGCGCCGTAAGCTATCGGCCGTCTCTCTGGTTCCTTGTACGATCAGCGCCCGCTGTTCGGTTCGCTCAATTAAACTGTTGGTGCCGATGGTAGCAAAGAGTGTGATTGTGATCGCCAGAACCATCAGCGTCACCGCAATCAGAAGTTCCATTAGAGTGAAGCCGCCTTGTTTAACGCGTCTAATCATTACTCGATCACCTCTGCGGCTGTCGTCTCTCTACTGGCGCCGCTGCCCCAGCGAACGGTTGCCTGAACGTTGTACGAGTCGGTAGCGCCGACGCGCTTAACAACGACAGTCCTTGTGAACTGAAGCTTATTTCTGCCTAACTGAACGGCTTTTCGTTCGCTCGAAAGCTTGCAGGTTTGCGACAGATTATCGGCCGGGCAATCGACGTAACACTCGGTCGCGCAGTTTAACGAGTTTAAGTAAGCCTCAAACCCGCTTGGATCGGTCTTTTTTACAAGCGCCACCACAGCGATTGACTCTTCGTTTAATCCGTTAGCAACCGTTTGCAGTTCGGCGCCGTTTATCAGGCGAAGCGCCGCTGCGTTCAAACTTATCATCGCTAAGCCAACCATAATCAAAAACGCTACCGCGAAGAGTACTTCAATAATGGAAAAACCTCTTTTCATGCTAGATTTCAGGATTAATTAACATCTGATTGCCGAACTCGTTCTGACCGCTCTCGCCCGTACCGTTGTTGGTATCGCTAGTACACGGATTGTCATCTAAATCGAAACCCTCATTGTAAGTAATAACTGGTCGAAAGAGCACCGAACGCTTCGGTAATTTTGATACGCAACCGCCGCCGCCGTTATTACCGCAATCCCAATCTGTTGGTCGAGCGAACGAAAACTCTTTGTAATCAGAGTAATTAGTAAAGGCGTCAAACGCCCAAACACGAAATACTAACGGCGTTGGCTGGTTCGCGGTTGTTACAGCACCGGTAGTAAAGCTATAACCGACAACATCTTGGTTGAGCGGACTAAAATATTTACTTACTAACGGTTGGAACTGGTCTGCTCCGGCAGCGCCTTGTTTCCAGTGAATGTCGTAATAGACCAACCGATTCGGGTCGGCGTTACTGAGTGTCTCCTCTTGTTTAGATCGATCGACTGCTCGCGGATAGGTAAGTAGAATCTCCGAGGTCTCGGCGCGACAGACTAGTGTTAAAGTAGCTGCTGGCGCGTCCTTCCAGAGCGGTGAAAATGTATCAATAAGCGCCGTAAAGCCTGCTTGAGGATTGGTTCGGCTCACTACTATCTCGGAGTTTAATCGGTCGATAGCGATGTATCGCTTCTCACCGATTTGTTTCGAGCTAAGCTCTATCACTAAGTATCGAGCGGTACTATTTGGAGCTGTGGCTGTTAGACCACTCCAGTACGGGTTTGAAAGCTCGGCCGAGTCGATTGGCGCAGAGGTGTCTCCGCACTGAAAACCGACTTTGCCGATCGAAAACCGTACCGTTGCTTCTGGGTCGTTCGGCGATTGATTTGTTGGGAAAAAACTAGATACGTAAACATTTCGAGGAAACTTTAACGATTTTAATTTGGTTACACTCCCTTGAGCCACGCCCGTACCGCAGCTGGCGATTCCGCGCTCCAAGCTGGCAAGGTTGGTTCGAATATCTCCTTCGGCCGTGACCTTACCTTTCGAGACCGAGCCTTGCGGAAAATCGCTAAACGTTACCTGGAAAATCTGCGAGTACCCACCAGTAATATTATTGGTTGGCGCGATCGAACGCGTCCGGGCGTCAATGAGCATCTGCTCAATCTTGTCGGCGGTGTTGTCGAGCGCGTAGCGCTCGTTGCTACCGAATAGATTCGGCACACCGATCACCGCCAAAAGCGTGATAATTCCAAGAACGACTAATAGCTCAACTAAGCTATAAGCAAATCGTTTAATAGCTACTACGCGATACTGTATTGGCATCGATGTTGTTTTGGCAAGCCGTGCCGGTCGCCCCGATGTTAGCCGTCCAACCGGTACCGTCGTTTATTAACGGGGCAAAATCTGGACGCTTATCTTCGTCAATCGGGTTACCGAGACCGTCGACGGTGCATTGGTAGAAATAACGACCGTCAGTTAAGGAGCCGCTATTAGCCGAGAATGTGAAATACTCACCAGTCACGTCGGTGTCGTCGTCAAGATTACGGGCGTTCAAGCCGTTACCGTCGAAAAACCACTTCGAGGTATACGTCGCACCATCAGGAAACAGCGAGAGCTTGCCGCTCTGATCATTCTGATTTTCCAGCTTAGCAGCTACTAGGAACTCCGAGTAATCGTAGCTAACTCGGAATTGGTACCGGTCGACACCGACAAAGAGCGGGTCTTGGACTAATCGGTCCATATACTTAAGACAAACCAGAAAATTATTAACTGAGACGAAACCATCTTTTAGCCTAATCGGTGTCGTATCGAGATCACTCACCGTCGGCGTAGCCGTAGTTGGATCAGTAAACGTTGCGGTAGCACCGGTCTGAGCCCCATTACAGGCAACAACGTCGGGGGCGAGGCCGTAGTTAGAATTTTTGGCATCACCGTTATTGTCAAACGAACCCAAGTAAAACGTCGGATTCGGGTACACTTTGTAATCCGAGTTAAAGAGACTCAAGCCGGAAATAAAGAGGTTAATATCTGCCTTTCTCTTTGAGTCTCGCGATTTCTTTTGGATCGGCAGCACCGCCACCGTCACGATTGTAATTAGAATGCCGATGATAGTGATCGAAACCAGTAGCTCAATTAATGTAAATCCCTTAGCGCGATTGTTAGTCATTAAAATTCCCCCGTTAAATTGTAAATTGGTTGCAGCACCGAGATAATTACGAACGCAACCGCTAGCCCTAAAATAACGATAATAAACGGCTCCAGCAGCGCTGATAGCGCACGCAAACGAGCGTCGACTTCGCTCTCGTAGTAGTCGGCAAGCGTGGTGGTGGTGCCAGCCAGATCACCCGATTGCTGCCCGACAAAGAGCAGCTGCGTCATCATCTTCGGAAAGTATCGGTTATTTTGCAGCGAAGTTGAGATCGCCGAACCTTGCTCGAGCGCTCGCATCAACGATTTCAAGGCTTTCTTGTATGTAACGTTGACAGTCGAATCCATCAGGATATCAACCGATTCGATAATCGGTACTCCGGATTTAACCAATAGCGACATCGTCCGGTTAAACCGCGCCAAGAAAACATACTGATTCAACCCGCCAAACACCGGAAAGTTAAGACTAATATAGCTACCAACGTTTTTACCCGGCTTGGTTGTAAGAAAAAACTTAAGCGCAATCAGAAATACGATCAACCCGCCGATAATGTAGTACCAATAATTCGTAATAAAGTCGGTGGTTGCCAGTAGAATCGTCGTTGAGAGCGGTAGCTCGCTACCGCTACTCTCAAAAATCGCTTTAATCGGCGGAATAACCTTCGTCATAATAATGGCACCGATAATTACCATCACCACCAAAATAAACGCTGGGTAGATCATGGCGCCGCGAACGCGGCTAGTAAATTCGGCCGAGCGAGCTGTAACGTTCGCGAGCTCGTCGAGCACTTTTACCAAATTTCCTGTGGCTTCGCCGGCTTTAATAACACCGATCTCAACAACTGGGAACGTTTTCGGGTGGCCGGCCATCGCAACCGAGAGCGGAAAGCCGTTTTCGAGACTAGCAGAAATTTCTCGCAGTATCTGCCGAAACTTGCGATTCGGCGTCTCTGAGACGATATCGATCGACTGGGTGATACCGACGCCAGCCTTTAGCATTGTTGAGAGTTCGCGATACACTATCGAGCGATCTTTCGCAGACACTCGGCTAATCGATAGGCGCTTGAGTAAACCTTTCTCTTCGGCCACCGACAGGATGGTGTAGTTTCTGCTGTTGAGGGCTCGTCGAAGTTGTCCTGCCGAGCTAGCGATCGCCCGACCGGTATGAACCCGTCCCTTACTGTCCCTTACCCGGTACTTATAACGGATTTTGCTCAAGTTCCCTCCATAAAAAATTGTAGAGCAACCTCGCGGTTTTTGCTAATCTTAACCAAAGGGGAAAATGTTATTGGAACTCTCATACTGCATCGGCGCTCCAGTTATAACCAATTCGAGCACCAAGATCGGCTCGATCGACTTTCCGGTATTCGACGGTAAGCAAGCTCGTTTGGTCGGATTCCAGGTCGTACAGACAGGAATTGTTAAAAAATTTCGCGGCTTACTTTTTGACGATATCGTCGAGATTACCCGAAGCGATGTGCAAGTCGCTACTGCTTCTAGCCTTCAGACCAATCTGAAGTTTCTCGATGAGCACTTTCAAGAATACGGCTCTGTTGTTGGGGTAACAGCCAAAACGGAGAGCGGCAAACGGCTCGGTAAAGTTTTGGACGTAGTTATCGAAACCGGCAGCGGTCGGATTACGCGATTTTATTTACGTAACTTCTTGCAAGAGCGAATAATTCCAGTTCAGTTTCTAGTAACTATCACTCCGAGAGAGGTGATCTTTAAAGACGTCGTTAGCCAGCCGATTTTTGATCGCGTCGCTGTCGCCGAAACCGCGTAACTCGGGTAAAATACCCGTATGATTAGCTACGAAGAGTTCTCTAAGCTTGAGATAAGAATTGGTACTGTTCTTGCCGCTACGAAAGTTGAGGGGACCGATCGACTCTTGAAGTTTGAGTTTGATTTTGGCAATGAGAAACGAACAATTATCGGCGGTTGGGCGCTTTCGTACCCTGATCCAGCCGTATTAGTCGGGACACAAATGCCGGTACTAATGAATTTAGAGCCAAAAACTATTCGCGGCGTTGAAAGTCAGGGGATGATTTTAAGCGCCGTTAAAGACGAACAGCCGCGCGCCTTGCATCCAGACACCGACGTTGATCCTGGCACAATCGTTCGCTAAACCGCTGACATAACCGAGTGAATCAGGTATACTTTCGCTAATTACTTTTGTAAGGAGGTATTCTTTGCAACAAGTCGAACTTCGACATTTAACGCTCGATCTGTGGTTTGCAATGTGGGACGGCTTAGCCGAGCTCTGTCAAACAACCCAGTACAGCAAACGACCTTCGTATCTTTGGTATCGCTTTCGCGAGCACCAGAACGACAGAAGACACTTTCACAACCTCGTCCACATCGACGAGTGCGTGGGACACTGGGTAGCGATTCAGGACAAGTTCCGAGATTCAAAGTGGCTCTCGCTTTACACGCTCGTGATGCACGACTACGTCTACGACAGCGAGCGTACGGATAACGAATCCGAGAGCGCAAAAGCTGCCGAGCAGTATTGGGATCTTGTCGGATTGCCGTCGCGTAGCACCTGGCTCCAGTGGGTGCAGCTGGGCATCCAATTTACCGACCACAAACGGTTTACTACCTACCCGGATTACCAGCGAATTTGCGATATCGACCTAATGAGCTTGAGCGTCAACTGGCCGCAGTTCAAACGCAACGGCGTTCTGATCCGCCGCGAGTATTCCCAGTACAGCACTGAAGATTACTGGATCGGTCGTCGCAACTTCTTCGTTGAATTCGCCAAACGTCCAAAGATCTATCAGTCGGCTGAGTTCGCTCAGTTCGAACAAGTCGCGCGTGGCAACATGCAACGGATGATCGAACTGATCAACGCCAAGTACCCACCGCCCTAATCGGGCGGTTTTTTATAAAAAAGTGCGCCCATGATGGGCGCGTATGATGGGAATGATATGGAGCGGGTGGACGGATTCGAACCGCCGACCTCCTGCGTCTGCTTCGCTGTGGCAAGCCCCAGAAGCTGGTTACCTACCCTCTTGATTTTTTCGCTAAGCTTGGCAAGCGCTCTAACCGCGTTGAGCTACACCCGCTCTCTGATGTGCGAAGTATATTGTACCGCCATCTCTCGAGTAGATCAAGACATTATAAAAGCGGTGAGGAGAAATTCTTCACCGCGGTTCGTCTCGGCCGTATCGTAGTGTCACGGCGCCGTTCTCAATGATCAAGTAGCTGTAGATTCTGGAAGAAAGGAATAGACCAGGATTAGCGTATCGCGCCGAATAGTCGACTTCGGCCCAATGGGTGTGGCCGGTTACCAGCCAATCCTTGGATAACATGTAACGCTTCTTCCAGTGTTTAATCCTACTATTTAACCACTTGTAAATAATCAAACTTCTTTGGCCGGTAATCGCACAGCCAAGCTTTGCCATGGACGATAGAACCGCCCTCATCATCCTGGGCACTCTACTTGGCGAAGATGCATCCCTGTCGAAACAATGGCCGTGAATGAAAGTGAACTTCGTTCCCCCAGATTCCATTTCGTATCGTTCCACGACATCCGTGCAAAAGTAGCCGTAAGCCTCTGATTGAAGGTTGGGGTCGTGGTTACCCAATACGCAAACAGTCTCCTTCTCCAGCATCAAAGGGAACAACTCCGCCCACTTTGAGTGAACGAAATCATAAAAAGTGGTTGCGTACTCTTCATAGAAATCGCCAACAATAATCAATTTGTCACACTCGTTGATTAATTTACGTAGAATCTCGCATTTCTTCCGATCAAACCCCCTTCGCAGGTGAGTGTCGGAAATGACTAAACTTTTATCCAACTTCCACCCCCAGGTACAAACTGGGCAAATTATGTCACTTTTCAGGTAAAAAATCTAGGGCTCAGACCATTATTGGCAAATAAAAAACCGCCGCGAGCTCAGATGAGCTGTTGGCGGTCGAGCGAGAGGCCCGCTCCCTGTTCAGGGTCGCGTCAGCGGGTCTTCAGGGACAATTGCTGGTGAGGCGTCGTCGGGCAAGAGCCGTTTCGGGTTCCAACGCGCAACGGCGTAGGTTTTCCCTTCGAGAGCGATCGGGTGATCCCAGATCACCTTATTCTCCGGCAGCCGGTAGTCGCGAAAGATCGCGACTTTGGGCACGAGGATCGTGCCGCGTTTTGTCCCGACGTTCGGCTCGTCGTACGCCAGCGTCAGCAGATAGGTATCGAACGGTTCGACACCCTCGCCGAGATCCGGCGTCACCGATTTGACGCCGAGCAGTTCGTACTCGACGCCGTTGACGATCACCAGTTCACGCGAGCCGCGCGGCATGAAGATCGCTGCTAGAGCGATGAGTACGACGACACAAACGACGCCGACTCCGATCCGTTGATTCGAGTTGAGATTCTTCAACATGTGTAGGTGCACCTCCGTGCGTGACCAAAGTCTGGCTTATGATACTGAAAATTAGCCGTTAAATCAACGGATAACCGTCACTTTTCCGTTGATTAACCAAGCCTTAATGCGTAAAATAGACACATTCACACGGAGGTGAATATCGTACATGTCTAGTCAAGAAGACCAGCACGGATGCTCGGTCACGTTCCGGCTTCGCCGACCCGAAGGGAAAGATCACGACATCGTTGACGTTTTCGTTAACGGCGCCAAGGCCGCTAGCCTCTACCCGTATAAAAACGGGTTTCGAGTGCTCAGCCAGTATCTTCCCAACGACCCTGGCGAAGCGGTAACGATCACAAAGTTCTACCCGCCCGCCATCAACGTCGCCATCCCAATTAGAGAGTAGCGCCCGCCAATCCTGCCAGCATCGCGCTGGCACTTTTTTTAAAAATGGGGCACTTTCATGTGCCCCTTATGACCAGCTGGTTCCGTTTTCTGTGGACGCCCCGGTGTAACCGGCGGACGACTAGAGCCAAGTACGGTACTTGACGGCCCTAGCAGCACTTTGTGTTTTCCCGCTGTGTTCTGGAAGATTATAACAAAATCCCGCCGTATCAGGGCGGGCGAGACTGTTGGTTAGGAACGCCAGAGTGTCTGGCGATGATAGACCTCCATGCAGTCGAAACAGACAATATAACGATTGCCACCACCGTGACCGGGTAAAACCCAGTACGTTTCCTCCACTTCCAACAACGGATGTCCGTTATCGCAAGTGTTGCTTTCGTATTTTCCAGGTGGCACAGGTGTGGCCGCGTTGCGATCGAGCTTACCGATTATCGCCCGGTGGTCGTCGAGTGAGACGGCGCTCCAGCGTATGAATCTGATCGGTGCGGACTTTCTTGGCTGTTTAAGCCGTGCAACCACTACGGAAAGCCTTGAAATTAAACTTGTCATCGCATACTCCTAAGGGGCGATTTGATAGAAGTATCTTAGCTTACCCTAGATTAAAAATCACTATCCAGACCTTGCGCTACTATGACTCGCTAGAAGGGACTTTCTTATAAGCAATAGTTAGAAGGATTGACGTAATAATCGCAAATGGAATCGGTAGGGTAGCCTCTAAGAATAAGACCCAATTAGGTGGTGCACCGAGCGGAGGCCCACCGTCAAAAGCACCGTATAAAAACATAAACGATACCGGGAATGCCAGCGGTATAGTCAAAAACCAAGCCCAAAGTGACAACTTCCTTCTAAACCAAAACCCTCGCCCCAATAGATACAAACCAAAGGCGGTGATTATTCCCCCAATCATTACACTAATCCCGCCTACTTCGTAGTGGTTATAGAAAGATTGATATGAATAATACAGCACACAGAATCCGGCTAAGACACAAACTCCTGCCCAAATTCTCAGGAAAATTTGCCAGGGGTTCATATTATTCATAGTAACTCTTTTTTAACTGGCCTTAAATTGCTTAGCTAAGCGGTATTTAGAGATTTTATTTTTTACTTACATCCGGCAAGTAAATAATCTTTAACTCTTCGGTATTGTTCCCAAAACCGTTGTCTGTGGTTACAAAATACTCACAATTTCTCTCAATCGCTGTAGCTAGATGGATGGCATCTGGCGGCTTTAGTCCATATTTAGCTCTGAGTTGAGCAGCTTTAAGGGCTATCGATCTATCAACGTTTACAACCGAAATAAGACCGCCGCCGTGGATAAAGTTTAGGTAGTCAGGCACTCTACTCTGTGCTCCTACCTCATAGATTTTATTCAGCATTTCTGTAATTACGATCACCGATGCGTAAACAGTTGTTTTTGATTTTGGTATCTGGCGAAATAGTTCCTGAGAAAGAGGAAAGTCATCATTCCCTTCCAAAGCGTAAATAAAAATTGGCGTATCAATCGAGATACGCCTGTTGTAAATTAGATCCGTGAGTTCTTTTGCGTCCATTGACCGCGTTCAGACCGTAAGTATCTAGCAACATTTATCTTCCCCCAGATGTCTTTCTGGGTTCCCAGATAAGAATCTGGCCACATTTTTTCTGGTGTTAGCAATATTGAACCATCTTCTATTTCCAGAACTTGTAATGTCTGACCTCTCTTAAGGTTTACGGCATCTCTAATACTCTTTGGAATTACCACCTGGTATTTATCTGACACTTTTGTTTTATCCATTTCTTACATTTTGAATAAACGTAAGAAATTGTCAATGTGCTTACATATAAAAAAACGGTCTCGCGACCGCTTTTCTATTTTACTGAAATGTGGGCTACATTCCCATTCCGCCCATGCCGGACATGTCTGGCATTGCTGGGCCGGAGTCTTTGGCTGGCAAGTCAGTAACTGCCGCTTCGGTGGAGAGAATCATCGCTGCCACTGAGGCTGCGTTTTGAAGCGCGGAACGAGTAACTTTAAGCGGGTCGATAATACCCGACTCGAGCATATTCATGTACTTGTCGTTCTTGGCGTCGTAACCGATACCAGTTTTAGCTTTTTTAATTTCAGCAACGACCACAGCGCCTTCGACGCCGGCGTTATAGGCGATCTGCCAGGCCGGGGCATGCAGAGCGTTAGCAACGATATCGACACCAGTTTTCTCGTCGCCTTCGGCTTTGAGCGTTTCGAGCGCTTTGAGCGCTTCGAGTAAGGCGGTACCGCCGCCAGCCACAACGCCTTCTTCGATCGCGGCGCGAGTAGCTTCTTTAGCATCTTCGACGCGGTGCTGTTTTTCTTTCTGTTCGACTTCGCTGGCCGCGCCGACCTTGATTACCGCAACGCCACCAGAAAGCTTACCGAGACGTTCTTTGAGTTTGTCTTTGTCGTACTGGCTGGTCGATTTTTGAATCTGCTGTTTAATCTGTTCGACGCGCGCTTTAATCTCTTTGTCGCTGCCCTTGCCGTCGACGATCGTAGTCTTATCTTTGTCGGCGACAACACGTCGGGCAGTACCGAGCATATCTACAGTGGCGGCATCGAGCTTCATACCCTTTTCCTCGCTAATAACTTGGCCGCCAGTTAAGACAGCGATGTCTTGAAGCATTTCTTTGCGACGATCACCAAAGCCTGGCGCTTTTACAGCCAAAATATTCAGAACGCCGCGAAGCTTGTTCACCACGATGGTGGCTAGGGCTTCGCCGTCGACATCTTCGGCGATAATAACAAGCTCTTTTTTGCCGGTTTGCGCGAGCTGCTCGAGGAGCGGCAAAACTTCTTGAATCGAGGAGATTTTTTTATCGGTAATTAGGATTCGTGGGCTCTCGATTTTAGCTTCCATACGTGACGAATCGGTTACCATGTAGGCCGAGAGATACCCTTGATCAAACTGCATACCCTCGGTTAATTCGTACTCAACGCCGATACCCTGCGATTGTTCAACTGTTATCACGCCAGTGTTACCGACTTTATCGAAGACTTCAGCGATTAGCTCGCCGATCTCTGGGTCGTTAGCGGAAATAGAGGCAACCTGCGCAATCTCAGCTTTAGTAGAGATTTTTTTGGCGCTCTTTTTTAAGTGCGTCACAACGGCTTCGGTCGCACGTTCGATCCCGCGACGGATCGCCATCGAGCTAGAACCAGCGGCAACGTTTTTGAGGCCTTCGTTAATCATCGCTTGCGCAAGAAGTGTGGCTGTAGTTGTACCGTCACCAACTGCGTCGTTGGTCCGTGAGGCGACTTCTTTAACTAACTGCGCGCCCATATTCTCGAACTTATCTTCGAGCTCGATTTCTTTAGCGATTGTAACGCCGTCGTTAGTGATGGTTGGGCCGCCAAAACCTTTATCAAGTAAGACGTTTCGTCCTTTTGGTCCGAGCGTTACTTTAACCGTGTCGGCTAGAACGTTAACACCGTGCTTAATTTTGTCGCGAGCGTCTTGTGAAAATTTAATCTGTTTTGCCATTAATGCTCCTTATTTTTCGATAATGCCGATAATCTCGTCTTCACGAAGAATTTTGTATTCAAATCCGTCGGCTTTATAGTCTTTGCCACCCCAATTTTCAAACAAAACTCGGTCGCCCTTCTTAAGCTCGATAGCGACGCGTTTGCTAGTGGTAACATCGAGACGGCCTGGACCCACAGCCACAACTTCGCCTTCTTGCGGTTTCTCCTTGGCGGTATCTGGAATAATAATTCCAGATTTCAGCGTCTGCTCGGCGCTGACTAACTTAACAACAACTCTATCTGCTAGCGGACGTATATTCATCGTTTACTCCTTTCGAATTGTTATTTATTTTCTAGGTTGATTGTAAAGTGTACTTTACATAGAGTCAATATTCGCATTAATAATGGCCCCAAACGGGGCCAGGAGTTACTTGAGAGCAACCTTGGTTGTGGCCAACGCATCACGGAATACGAGCGCGTACGACGGGTGAAGAATTCGCGGAGCCAACGACGAGCCGCCGTCCATGTGCACCATCGCCTCAAAGCCCCACTGCTTAGCCAGTCGTAAACAGTCCCAACGATTCCCGCGCATCTTGACTCGAAAGTAGTAATTTCCTTTCGTCGCCCAGAATTGCCGCCAGAGCTTTTGCTCGGGAGCAGGCGGGATCGTCATGCCAGCTAACGCCCAATCCGGTGTGCCAGCAGCGAGACAGCTCGCGGCGTTTGGGTAGATCACAACTCTGCCGTTGCTGTAACCGGCCAGGACTTTGCGAGTTCCGCAATACGGACCGATCTTGCGGACACCGTTTTCGATCGTCAGGTCGACGCCGCAACGAAGCTTTCTGCCGTCGATCGTTCGTTCGCCGTAGAAACCGGCCACCGTCACGAAATCCGCGCCAGTTGCGGTTTGTACCCAGTTGGGGTACTTGCCACCGCGATAGTGGCGGACTTCGAGTCGGTCTTTAGTCATGTCGAATCGCTCTACCTCTAACGCGAAGCTAGCGGGGGAGACGAAAACCAGAAGCTGAATCAGCACGAGTTTGGATATTTGTTTCATGAGATACGTCCTTGTATGTAGGGTGCGTATTGTTAACGCTACTGCATTTAAACCAAGGAGGAAAATTGTCAATACCTCTTTTGCGAGGGTAGGGGGACCTACTATCGTAAGCGCTCCCCCTACCCTCAACCTCCCACCCCCTTGCACTCTTAGAGACAAGAAACTTCGAGCCATGGGACAGCGAGAAGTTTCTTACCACATCTCGCTAGAGAGCGTGCGGGGTATAGGGGTGTGGGGATCTAGGGACTGCTTCGCAATTAAGTCCCTGATCCCCACAATTTTAAATAAGTAGCTTAAACAGCTAGAATAGCTTCAAATGAAACGACTGGTTAGCGGCTTACAACCAACGGGCTCACTGCACTTAGGCAACTACATCGGCGCGATCGCGCAATTTGTTGAGCTACAACATCAATACGATTCGTTTTTTTTCGTCGCTGATTATCACTCGCTCACCGGCCGCCCAACTAAGAAAGAGTTAACTGCGAGTACTTACCACGTTCTAGCGATGTTAATTGCTTGCGGCGTTGACCCGCGCTCAGCGACGGTGTTTGTTCAGTCCCAGGTTCCAGAGCACACCGAGTTAAGTTGGATTTTTAGCAACTTCTGCTCGGTCGGGCAGCTGAAACGGATGACCCAATACAAAGAAAAGTCCGATCAGTACGGCCAGAACGTCGGCCTTTTCACCTATCCCGTCTTAATGGCCGCCGACGTGGCGCTCTATCAAGCTGAAGTGGTACCGGTCGGTGACGATCAAATTCAGCACCTAGAGCTCGCTCGTGAGATTATCCGCAGCGTCAACGCCCACGCCGGCAACGTCTTTACCGAGCCGAAGCCGCTACTAACAAAAGGTTCACGAATTATGTCGCTCTCAGACCCAACCAAAAAGATGAGTAAAAGTCTTGCCGGTAGCGCTATCGGACTGCTCGACGACGAAGCGACGATTATTAGAAATATCAAGCGCGCCGTTACCGACTCCGATCCGAACTCCGCTAAGCCAAGTAAAGCACTGCAAAATTTATTCACGATTCTGGAAGTTGTCGCAGGACCCGAAGCCGTGAAAGATATGGAGGCGATGCGCAAAGACGGTAAACTGCGCTACAGCGAACTAAAGGAGCTACTTATCGAGGAGACACTGCACTTCTTAGAGCCGATTCAAAAGACCTACAGCTCGTTAATCAAAGATCCTAAAGCACTCGAATTAATGGCGCTCAACGGCTCTAGGCGCGCCCGAACAATCGCCCAAGAAAACTTATCGATCGCCAAAAAAGCACTCGGTTTAGTTGGATAATTAGCCGTTGATTTTCAGCCGGGATCGGATCAGGCTTTAAGCATCTAATGCGCCTGCTGGCGCAAGGAGGTGAAACATTTGGAAGCCAAACCATCACGAGTTCAGGGCGGCGATCAGTCAATAGAGCCTAGCCGCCTACTTTGCTTTTTTTGTAGGCGACAACAAAAATTGACGCCACTACGCGGAGCCTTGCAGCTTCGCAACTACACCGTAACAGTAGACGGTACGACGTACGGAGTGTGCCCCGAGCATGAGAACGACTATCTGGCCTTGCAGAAACGACTATGTTAGGCCGCACCGCTAGCCGGGTTGGTAAGACCTGGCTAGATTATTGAAATTTGGGCGATATTTTTTTATACTATTTGTTCTTGGAGGATTTTTTTGAACCTAGAAAGCCCAATCAGAATGAGTCACGCCCTGCCGACGGAGAAGCGACTGCCGGACGTCAGGATACCGGAAGGGGTAACTTTCATTCCCTTCTGCCGAGGGTGCGAACAACACAAGAATATGAGAGTGCGCGTCAACCAGCGAACCTGGAGTGAGGGGCGACGCGTCCGCCTAAGCGACGGCGTCTATCAAGGCGTCTGCACTCCATGCTGGAACTGCGGCGTTCGATCCTAACACCACAACGGGCCTTCGGGCCTATTTTTTTTATACGAGAAATTTCTTCAGCTCTTCCGTTTTAACGCGACAGAGTTCTTCGCTTCGTGCTTCAACATTTAGACGAAGTAGCGGCTCGGTGTTGCTGGCACGCAAGTTAAAACGCCAGTCGTCAAAGCTAACAGATAGTCCGTCTGTTTTATCGAGCTCGCCTTTAGAATACGTTTTCTCAATCTCTTCGAGTTTTGCGCTGATATCGGTAACGGTGAAGTTAATCTCACCAGAAACAAAATACTTACTCCTAAGCGGTTCCACGATTTGACTCATCGTTTTATTTGGATTTTCGGCAATGATATTTAACAGAATTAAAAAGGTTATTAGGCCGCTGTCGGCGTAGTAAAAATCTCGGTAATAAAAGTGTCCGCTCATCTCACCGGCAAACAGGGCATCTTCGCTTCGCATGCGGTTTTTAATAAACGTGTGACCGGCTTTATTAAGAATCGCTACACCGCCCGCCGCTTCGACAGTTTCGATCTGGGCCCAAATGTTGCGCGGGTCGTACAGTATTTTTTCGCCCGGATGTTTTTTCAACAAGTACTCTGCGATTAGCGCCGTCAGATGGCAACCCTCCACAAACACGCCGTTCTCGTCAGCCACATAAAAACGATCGCCGTCAGCGTCCCAAGCAATACCGATGTGCGATTTCGTCTCTCGGATTAGCTCACTCGTTTCTTCTCTATTTTCTGGGACGAGCGGGTCCGGCCTGCCTTTGGGGAAAGTACCGTTTGGTTCGAAGTTAAGCTTAACGAATTCGACTGTATCTAGACCTAGTCTCTCAAGTAGTTTTTCGGCGACAACGCCGCTCATGCCGAAGTTTGCGTTAGCAACAACCGTTAATTCTGGGATACTTTCGCACTCGGCGAATTTACTTAAGAAATCCAAGAAATCTTCGGTAGTATCTTTTTCGTGGACGCTGCCCCTCTGTTCAGACGTAAAATCTTCGTCGCTGAACGCTAACTTTTTAATTTCTGGTAAGCCGTTCTCCGAAGATAGCGCCTCAACACCGGCCTTTATCATTTTCAAGCCGTTATATTCGGCAGGATTATGCGAAGCAGAAACCTGAATTCCGCCGTCGTAATGATAGTAACCAACGGCAAAGTAAAGCATTTCCGTTGGGACGACACCGATATCGACAACTTCGACTCCAGCCTCTGTTAGCCCTTCGATTACGGCCTTCTGCAGACTCTCGCCACTGACTCGAACGTCTCGACCAACCGCTACAACTTTTGGTTTGACGAATTCTGCGTATGCCTTAGCAATTCTCTTCACAGTTTTTTCGTCGATTTGATCTGGATAAGTGCCGCGGACGTCGTAGGCTTTGAAAATTGTTTCGTTCATTGATCCGATGGTAGTAATTTTTAGGGTAAAAGAAAAGCCGCCAACTCGCGAGGGTATGCGAGCGGCGGCCGGGGGAGGGAGGAGAGAAGACTAGTTGTCGTAGGTCCACCAGGGGGTTCTGTCGGAAGAGGTTTGCGCTTGTTGCGGTTTTCGCGGCTGTTCGGCCGCTACCCTTGCCTGAACCTTTGGTCGGCCAGAATCGTACGAGCGCTTTGCGGCGCGGTAGCCTTCGTCTTGATTACGAATCTGCCCGCCGACGAGCTGTGTCGCCACCCTGTTCAGCACCACTGGGATGCTGGGGTTGTCGTAAGCGTAAAGTACTCTTAGTACCTTCCACTCCGTCTTGTTGAGCCATTCTGGCCGTTCGGTCAGACCGGCAAAGAACTCTTTTTCTTCCTGAAATGTCATAGGTGCCTCCGTGCAGGATTGTGCACCCAGCCTATCAGAAATGCTCTAAAAAATCAACGGATTTATGACTAGTTTTACGGGGTTGGTGGCGGCGCTGGAAGCTCTTTAGTCCCAACTAAGAACCTGGCCGGCCAAGCTTTGTAGATAGATTTAAAAACTTGCTTATTGATCACCGCTCCAGCTCTTGAAACTGTATACGTTACAGTTGTTACCGCACCGTCGTGTGGCTTCTCGATCTGCTTTGTCTCACCGCGAAACAGAGTGTCGGTGTCGGCGTAAATCGGCTCGCCGGCCGGTGTAGTGCTCAGGATTTGAGTATCGCTAATCGCTGAGCTCCGTCCGTCGCTCGTTCCCCAAAGCTCAAAGATTACTTTATTGCCTTCAACGCGTCCCTGAACCAAGATGTGTCCGGGCGTGTCGTTAAGAAATTTAAAGTCGGGTTTCGGTAAGTAAATCGTGGCATCGAGCCCGAGCGGCGGCTCGTAGTAACTAACGCGATACGAGTGGTTACGTCGTTCGGTTACTTTGAGCCCAGCGTTTAATACCGACCTAAAGAGCGTCGTTGAGACTTGGCAAAGTCCGCCGCCGTACTCAGGGATCGTCCGGTTTTCTTTAATCACCAGCTCCGGCAAGAAGCCAGTTGAGGCGTCAACGGCGCCGAGCGAGTTCACAGTTGAAAACCCTGCCCCGGGCTTAATAAGCGCGCTTTGTAGTAGTTTAACGCCGTTAACGATGTTAAGTCGGCGATTCGTCGGCGAACCGGTGAAATCGGTAATACCCAAGCCGATTCGCTCCTTTATGCCAAGCGTAGCCAGATTTGCTTCGTTAATAATCGGCTGCTGCGGACCGGTAACCAACTCAGCGGTCGGTTTTTCCTCGGCTGAGTCGAGCGCCGAGAGGACACGTGCTGTTGACTCGGTAATATTAATAACGACTCCTTCTTTCGAAGCTTGAGCGATCGCTAGAACGCCGTTTCGGATAACTAGTTTTGGCTCCTGCGCCGGCTGATCGACTTTAGCGGCAAGTTCTTCCAAGAACTTTTTTACTTGGTCTTGAGTGAAATCAGCAACCAGCGGATAGCGACCGTCAATTGATTCTGAGGCACCGACAAATCCGATCATCTGGCGGATCTCTTTTGGCTGAAGTGTTTTCTTGGTCCCAAAATACGACAAGACTAATTGCTGTTTGGAGAGCTCCTCAACTTGAGCGTTAATCGTTGCTTCGTCTAATAGTACGACTCTCGGTGAGTCGACGACGGTGGTAACAGCGATCGTTGCGCCTTTAAACGACGTTAACGAACTAATTACTTCTTGCTTGAGAAGAAGTTTATCAACAACACTACCGACCTTCTCTTTTGTGTAAGTAACTTTTTCTCCATCGATCAGGCCGCTTGCGTTAACTGCCGGCTGATCAACAGATTGCGCAACGATTTCAATAAACGACTCAAGCGCCTGCTCGTCGTAGCGTACAACCGGCTCAATTTGGTGGGTAATAAACGGCGCGCTAAGATGCTGAACGAAACTTTGCCAGACGTCCTCGCCTCGACCGAAGCTATGGATTTTGTCAGTAGTCCCTTCAACGTCGACGTTCCAGTCTACTTCTTTTGGTAGTAATTCGTTAGCTGTCTCGCCGTGCGTTAAAACAATCTTTTGTTGATTTAAACTCTCACTTAGTTGTGAGACTTTTTGGTGAACTTGCTCGTAGGTTAGTCCGGCGAATTTCTGATCGCCGATCATTACTTTTGGATACACCTGTCCTAGAAACAGTAAGCTATAACCGAGGTATAGTAAGCCGATGGCAGCAGTGAAAAGTAACACTACCAACGAGCCTCTCTGAGGTTGGGGAAGCTTCTGTATATACGAACCTAGGCTCACGAGAGCTTTCGGCAATGGTGGTCGAGTCATCTCTTTTGCCCACCCTACTACGTGCCAATTATTTCTTCAAGCAACGCTCGAGCTAAATTCTCTCGACGGACCTTCTCGTCTTTAGCAAAGTAAAACTCAGCCGTTAGAACATCTCCTTCTTTCGCATTCTCTGGCAGCTGGATTCTGGGAATCCGCAGCTCTTCGTCGTTATGTTTTAGCACGCCGGAACCGTTCTCAAAACGGTCGATCACCCAATGGATTGGCTTAAGCGGCGTCATTGATCGCGGTGTTAGCCTGGCAGTCGTTGTGGTTTCTGACAGCCAGGCGATACATCGTAGTTAGCGGATAATAAGCGCAATAATTAAGATGGCGACGATATTCACGATCTTAATCATTGGGTTGATGGCTGGACCAGCCGTATCTTTGTACGGATCGCCAACTGTGTCGCCGGTGACCGAAGCTTTATGCGCTTCTGAGCCCTTACCGCCGTGGTTGCCTTCTTCGATGTACTTTTTGGCATTATCCCAAGCTGCGCCGCCGTTGGTCATTGAGAGCGCGACGAATAAGCCTGTAACAATGGTGCCGATTAGTAACCCGCCAAGCGCTGCTGGGCCAAGCAACCATCCAACTAGGATCGGGGCGACGATCGGTAGAAGTGCTGGGATAATCATTTCCTTAAGCGCGGAACCAGTTACGATCGAGACTGCTCGGGCGTAGTCTGGCTTAACTTTACCTTCAAGAATACCGCGTCGCTCTTTAAACTGACGACGAACCTCCGAGACTACGGCACCGGCTGCTCGACCGACTGCTTCCATCGACATAGCGGCAAAGAGGTACGGCAATAGACCGCCGATAAACAGCCCAACGATCACATACGGATCCGAAAGGCTGTACGCTACTTCCAATCCCTTAATCATGATCTCCTCGGTGTAGGAGGCAAACAACACCAAGGCCGCTAAACCAGCTGAAGCGATGGCGTAACCTTTAGTTACGGCTTTTGTCGTATTACCGACAGCGTCGAGCTCGTCGGTCACAACTCGGACTTCGCTTGGCAAACCAGACATCTCGGCGATTCCGCCAGCGTTGTCGGTAATCGGACCGAACGCGTCGATCGCGACGATCACAGCAGTCAACGAGAGCATCGAGAAAGCAGCGATCGCAACACCGTAGAGGCCCGCTAATTCGTAAGCGCCGAGCGAGCCGGCAGCGATAACAAGAACGGGGAACATCGTGGAACGCATCGAAAGCGCAAGACCGGCGATAATATTAGTAGCGTGTCCAGTCTCGGACGAACGAGCGATGTGCTTAACTGGATTGAACTTCGTTGAAGTGTAGTACTCAGTAATAACCATCATTAGCGCTGTGACAGCGATACCGATCACCGCTGTAGCGAACAATTTTAGCGTGTTTAAATCGGTCTGACCTTCGATTAACCACTTAGTAATCGGGTAGAAACCGAGGATCGCCAATACGGCTGAGACCGCCAGACCGCGATACATCGCGCCCATAATTGTTGAACCTTCTTTATTACCAACGCGAACAAACAGCATACCGATAATCGAGGCTAAGACCGAAGCCGCACCGAGCGCTAGCGGGAATAAGACGATATTAGCAACGTTCGGGAATAAAATAGAACCAAGCAGCATCGCTGAAACAGCGGTAACAACGTATGTTTCAAATAGATCTGCAGCCATACCGGCACAGTCACCGACGTTATCACCGACGTTATCGGCGATAACGGCCGGGTTACGTGGGTCGTCTTCTGGAATACCGGCTTCAACTTTACCGACTAAATCGGCACCGACGTCAGCTGCCTTGGTATAGATACCGCCGCCGAGTCGAGCAAAAATCGAGATTAACGAGCCACCGAACGCTAAACCGACTAGCGCTGGGATATCTTTAGTAACCCAATAGAACACTGTGGTACCGAGCAGTCCGAGACCAGCAACCAATAGGCCAGTAACGGCGCCGCCGCGAAACGAGATATCCATCGCCGGGTGCAGCCCTTTTTTAGCAGCTTCAGCAGTTCGGACGTTGGCACGAACAGAAATATTCATACCGATATAACCGGCAAAGGCCGAGAGTATCGCACCGATGAGAAAACCTGCCGCTAAAATCCAGTTAAGAAAGAGTCCGAGAGTAATAAAAACAAAAAGCGCAACGATACCGATAGTTTTATACTGACGGTTAAGATATGCCTGTGCTCCCTGTTGAATTGCTTTGGCGATCTGAACCATTTTATCTGAGCCCTTCGGCTGCTTAGCGATCCATTTAGCTAACGCAAAACCGTATAAAACGGCAAGCAACCCAGAACCGGTCGCACTGTATAAGACGTACTGTTCGATAGTCATTCGTTTACACTCCTCTTCTCGTTTTTATCTGTGTTAGGCGTATTGTAACTGGTTTGGCTTCGAGAGACAAGATGCGTCAGTCCTGATGCAAGACTTGCCTGTACACATCCTGCGTCATTTTTGCCATCTTTGCCCAAGAGAATTGTTTGAGCCGTTCTAATCCGCGACGCCTCAGCTCTTCGGCAAGTTTCGGCTGTAACAGTATTCGCTCGATCGCGTTAGCGATCTCCTGTGGTTTATGCGGGTTAATTAGTAAGCCGGCGGTGTCTACTACTTCCGGTAAGCTCGAGATGTTACTGGTAACGACCGGTACCCCTGAAGCAAACGCTTCGAGAATCATAATACCGAATCCCTCGTACCAACTCGGGTGAACGTACACAGAAGCGGCGCTGTACATCGCAGCCAAATCTTCGTCGCTGATAAATCCGGGAGTAATAATATTAAGCCCAGCCGCTTGCTTGTCGTACACAAGCTGCGCCACCTCGGGGCTCTGATGCGCCGGCTTACCGCAAATTACTAACGCCAGATTAGGGAACTTCGGTAACAGCGACTCGTAAGCCTCAATTAACGAGACAAGACCTTTATACTTCTCCCAACGACTCACGAATAACGCGTATCGATCAGGTAGATTATATTTTTGTTTAATCGCCTCGATCTCTTTCTGGGAGTGCAGTCTAAATTTCTTCTCACTACCTTCTGGAGTGACAACAATATTTTCCGGCGAAAATTGGAGCATAGAAATAAGGTCTTGTTTGGTCGATTCGCTCGGAACGATAACCTTTTTAGCTCGTTTTGTATCGTTCATCACCAGTTTGTAGGCAGCCTTACGAATCGTCGAGCGCGTCTGAGCACCAGTTGGGAAGAGGTGCATAATCAGATCATGAATAGTAACGACAAACGGTTTCCGGTAGAGAATCGGGTGGTTAAAGTGAGTGAAGTGTACTAAGTCAAAACGTTGCTCGTTAAGAATCTTTGGTAGCGCTTTTTGTTCGGCAACTGAGTAATGGGGGATATCAACCACCAGCGAACGGCAATTCGGCGCATCAAGCGTAAACTCTTTTTCATCGGCCGGCGTAATAATAACTGTGTACTCGTTTTCTTGATCGATCTTTAACAGCTCTGTTACCAAATTGCGTGCGTACCGACCGAGCCCGCCAGTTTCAGAGCGCCAAATTCGCGCGTCGATTCCGATTCTTTTACTCATTAGGTCGAATCATAGCGTCTGCCGCTGCTTTCGCAAATCTGCCACAGAGCTAACGCTAAAAAGAAGATAATCGAGAGATCGTTTTTAAAATAGGTACTATCAAATAACCCATGGACCGCTATCGCTGCGACTGCCGCCAAAATCCCAACTCGTATTCGTGAGATATGCGACTCGACAATACCGGTAAATAAAACGTGGAGCAGTAATAATACTAATCCGAGTAAGCCCAAAACGCCGGCGGAGAGCCACATCGACAAGTAAAGGTTGTGCGGGTGCAGGGCGTAGGCGCGAACGTCGCTTTGGTAATAGCTATCTGCGGCCAACTTTTTGTCTAGCTCGGTTTGAAATTGTCCCGGGCCGATCCCAGTTAGTGGTTCGTCAATCACTACTTTTGTTGCTTCGCGCCAGATAAAAAGCCGTGCCTGATCACTAGTATTCTGTCGTGGTGCTGAGAGCGAAACAACCGCAACTGCCGCCAACAGGACTGCAGCCGTTACTAGCACTGCCTTAACACTACGACGCCATAATAAGCTGACTAAGCCAACTGTTAGTAGCGCAACCAAACCCGCTCGAGAGCCCGACAGGTAAATCGCTGTTACAGCCGGCGCCGCCAATAAGACCACGACGATGATACTGCGAGTTCGGCTCCAAATATACGCAACACCTATGGCTAAAAGTGGAACAAGATACATCGATACGTAGTTTGGCGATTCGAAGAAACCGAGCGCCCTACCCTGCTCGACGTACTGGTTTAAATCGCCCCCACTATTTTGGTGCGCGATCAGCGGCAGGTAGCCTGCCCACTGTAAAATAGTGTAAAGCGAGACTAGAAATACCGAAAAGATTATCGCCTGGAATAACCAGTGAGCAGACTTTTGGTCGAAAAGTTTCCAAGCACTCCAGCAAAACATCGCCGGGACGACAAACCAGCCTTTCAAAATTCCTAAGGCTGTGCGCGTATCGTCGGCGACCAGCGTGCCGATCGCGGCGCCGGATAATAACAACAAAGTGCCGATCACTAGTTGCGTTTTTAACGGCTTTGGCTGCTGCTCGCTAAACAGCGCGGCGACAAATCCTAGCACTATCAAGAGCTCAACGACATTAGTCGGCAACTCAAGAATCGAAAAACGGACGTAGTACAACGGTAATAGCGCGATCGCAACAACTAGTAGTAATCTTCCAAGCTTAGTCATTTATTCCAGCATACGCTTTCGTTCTTGAGCGTTCACAGCCGAGGCTAAGAGCGCGAATAGGGTGATGGCGGTCGTTGGGTTATCGGCTAGCGGATGTAGAAAAAGCGAATTAACGGCAATCGCCACAAATACACTAAGAAGCGCGGTCGAGCCGCTTTGCGACAAGAGTCGAAGCGCCCCAACGATCGCAGCCAATAAAGCAAACAGTCCAATTAAACCGATCTCGTGTAATACTTGAAAAAACCAGTTCTCAGGCACGAAGACTTGCTCGGTAACGAACGTCGACGGTCCAGCGGTCGTGACGCCGTGACCGAATAGTTTTACCGGCACACTGGCGCTAGCAAACTCGTTTATACTTCTTTGAAAAGCGCTAACGCGTTGATCGGTGTGACGACTACTAACGAACGTTTGCTGCAGATCATCGGAGTAGCGAAACACTAACGGCAAGACTAACACTAAGCCGACAACCAGCGCCGCGCCAACCATTTTCCATCGAATAAGGCTTCGACTCTGGTAAATAAGTACTACAAAACCAGCCAATAGACCGAGTAGGGCGCTTCTCGAAAACGTTCCGATCACCACCAGAGTGGCTGCCGCTAACCACCAACTGCCGATCTGGCGCTTGGCGTACAGCCAGAGACCCAAGCAGGCAACATACGTTCCTAGCTGGTTTGGCCCGATAAACGAGCCGTACAGCCGCGGCAAATCGCCGGCTAAATCTCGTTTCGCCAGTACCCAAAAATTGCTTTCAGCCCCAGCAAGCCAGAATACGCCTTGTGCTAGAGCGATAATCACGACCAAATAAAATACTGTTTTTAATAGTTTCTTATTCACTTGCCACTGTGCGATCGAGCGAGCGATAAAATAAAAGACAATAAAACCAACGCCGTAACGCAAACCAATAACGTCGGTCCACCCTGTTGCCGGCGACCAGTACGAGCTGATTGCCGAGAGCGCTAACACCCCGAGCAGGAGCCAGTCAAACCAAAATAACTTACGCTTGAGAAACAGTACTACTATGGCCAGTAGCGCTACTATTATTAGCAACTCGTACCAGTTCGTGAGTAAAAACACCGAGCGAGCCGAGGTCTCAAGCAACTCAAATGGTCGGATCCACAGGTACTGAAACGGTAAAATGAATAACGCTGCGCTAAGGATTAACCCGATAAAGCTGTAGTACCGATTCATTTAACACTAAAGATCTGGAAAACTCGCTGGAACGAACCTTTGAATGTTACTAGCAGTGCTAGGAAGAACACTCCGGCCACGGCTGTGAACGCGCCCAAGAGCCAACCGGCTTGCATCAGCTTGCCAGCGTCGGCGAACGTCTGCGGTTCGATTAACCCAAGCGGCAAGAAGTAAAGAATAATCCAGGTGGCCAGCGCCGCTAGTACCACACGGCCGAGTACCGGCCAGTGGATAAAATCTTGGAAGTGTCGGCGACTGGCGCGAAGCGTATAAGCGAGTAGCACGACTTCCGTGATCACTGTTACGGTCGCCGCGCCGATGTACGAATATCTCGGAATGGCGTACAGGTTTAGGAGCACGTTCACGACAACCGCTAGTAAGTATCCGCGTACTAACACCCCTTGATCGCGACTTGCGATGATCGCTTGACTCAGAAGTGTTGTAATAAAGACAAAAACGATCGAGAGCATTAGTATTCGTAGCGGTGCGACCGAGAGTAAGAAGTCCGGCTGCGTTATGAAAACGATCGCCAGCGGCGCGAACGCCACTAGTGCAACAACGAGAAAGGCCGCAATAACAAACAGTATCGAACTAGATCGCTTTAAGATCTGGCTAGCATCCTCACGTCGCCCCTCTAACATCACCGCGCTTAGTACTGGCAATAAGTTAGTAGCAAAAATCGACGGGATAACTAACACAACCTCAAGTAGTTTATAGGCGACGCCGTAGATACCGACGTCGGACTCGCTTTTGAAAAAAGTGAGCAGTAGCATATCGGTCTTGAAATGAACGAGTGCAAGCAAATTAATTATCGCGATCGTGCCAAACTGCGGCAGTAGCCGACGCCAGAGCGAGAAGTCTAGTCGGAGCTTAATAGTTACTAAGCGCCGAACCAACAGGAAACTGACACCGAAAATTAAAATCTGGCCGAGCAGGTTTACGATTACCACCGACATCAGCCCGTAGCCCATTTTTAGCACCACGATCGTACCGATAGCGGTAAAAAGTTTGCCGATAGTTTCCGAGATAACAATTCGGTCTGCCAGTAGATTCGCCTGGAAAACGGTGGCGATAATCTGCGAGCAAAGCATCGAGAACGCGATAAAAACGCCGATAATAATGCCTTGTTTGACGATCGCCAAGTACGGCAAGAACTGGTAGAGGATAAGAAAGAGAATTAAGGTAACCGCAAACAAAAGCAACCGAAACGCTAAGGCGTTTCCGGCCAACTCGCCGGCCTCACGATGAGTTTTGCCGCTGATTTCTCTAACCAATAATGTGAACAAACCGAAATCCGCGGCCGAACCGATAATCGAAACGTAGGTAAAGATAATCGTGTACTGTCCGTACCCGCGTAGCGCCGATCCTTCGACCAATAAGTGGTTAGCGATAAAGTTAACCGTTACCAGCGTGATCGCCAGACCAAGTAAGCGCCCAGCGATTTGAACGACGGTATTGTACGCGACTTTTGTGGCCAAACTCATAATCTAGGCTAATTCTACCTATTTTGTCTGATATGCCAAAGAAACCTTGATTAAGCTGCTATACTGTAATCAAGTAGGGGGATAACTGTCAGATACGATAAGGCTCCAAACAGAGAATAATAACGGCTTTCGAAAGCTATTTTTCGTCGTTGTTGCAGCGATGATGGTAACAGGACTCGGGCCGATTCCGAGCGCCAGGGCGATCGATACCAGTCTAACCAGCTATCTCAACAATCAATATTACAACCAGCTAGCCCCTGACGGCGATTTTATTAACGTCAACGCGATGTCGGTTGCCGACATCCAAGGTTTCTTAGCTGGAAAAGGTAGCTACTTAGCAGTCGCGCCTTCGAGCCAGCTCGGTGACGGCGCCGCTGGCCGCTCAGCAGCCCAGATTATCTACGACGCTGCAAAGGGGTTGTACGACGCTGCTGTTGGTTGCTCCGGTAGTATCTGTATCAACAGCACCACCGGCACTGTAAGTCCGAAAGCTATTCTTATTACCTTACAAAAAGAGCAGTCGCTCGTAACCAACGGCGCGCCGAGTCAGCGCGATCTCGACTGCGCGATGGGCTACGAGGGCGGCAACGGTTGTACTTGGATGTTTGAGAACCGACCGCAGTGGAAAGGCTTCTCAAATCAGGTCGGTTGGGCGGCGTGGAACCTTCGCTTGCACTACGAACGATCGGTTCGTCAGATCGAGCCGTACTACATGGGTAAGGTTGTAACGGTCACCGACTACGACGGCGCTCGTTCGGTTTATCTTTCTAATCACACGACCGCAGCGTTAATGCGTTACACCCCACACACGTACTACGGTAACTGGAATTTCTGGAAACTAGGCGTTGAGTGGTTCGGATTCGGCACCGGCGGGAGTTTTGGTGGTGGCGTTAACGATCTGTCCTCAGCTAGCGGACGAATGTACGCATCGGGCAAGTACACCGTAAAAAGCTACAAGCAGACCGACGCTCGAGTGTATTTTGGTGATACGATTGTCGCCGAGTTAGGCTCCGGCTCTTGGGAATATCAATTCGACCCGGGGATCGGGACTAACACTTACAATTTTACGTACAAACTCGCCGATGGCAGTACGCTCGGGGTTAAATCGATCACGATCGAAAAACGCAAGAACGGCGACATCAACGGCGACGGCGGCGTTAACATCTTGGACTTGTCGCTGATCGGTGGGGCGTGGGGATATAAAACCAAAGACGACGACTGGATGAATCTTAACCCCGAGGTTGATAACGAAGTAAATCTCTTGGATATCTCCATTTTCGCCAATTCCTGGGAAGGATAATGAGGTAAGATAGAAGTATGCTACGTCGTTTTTTCCTTTCGCTTTCTATCGTTGTTGGAGTAATTCTTAACCTATTACCGCAAACAGCGCTCGCGGCCGGTAGTATCACGCCGAGCGGCGGCACCAGTGTTCAGAACGGGCAGACGTTTACAATTACCGTGCGAGCGAGCGGCGCCACCTTCGATAGTTTGCAAGGCACAATCTCAGTGTCCGGGCCGGTCTCGATCGTCTCGTTCTCAGCCGGCGGCGCCACCTGGCTACCAGGTAAGGCTCCAGCCAACAACACGCAGTTTGTTGGGATTGTCTCGCCAACTAGCAACCTAACGGTGGCGACGATTAGACTTAAGGGAACCAAAGAAGGCTCGGGCTCGGTTTCTGTTAGCGGCGTCCGGTTAGCTAGATCTGGTGCGGAAGTCGGTAACTCGGGCGGCAGCACCAAATTTACAATTACACGGGCGCTGGTTGTACCGGGCGCGATCACCGTCAGCTCAGCAACCCACCCAGATCAAGCAATCGCTTACGAGGCAACTACGATTGATTTGAGTTGGGATAAACCTGCCGGCGTAACTGGTTTCTCTTACCTCTACGATGATATCGCCGATACGACACCGCCAACAACTGTAACCTCAGCTGATACAACGAAGCGCTACGAGGGGGCCGCGATCGGTACACATTACTTTCACATTCGAGCACTAAACGCCGACGGCTGGGGACCGACGACCCACTTTAAAATAACTATTAAGGAGCCGGACCCGAAAGTCGATGAGACGCTCGCTAAAACCACTCTTAGCTCAGTTCGCTTGGCAGATGTATACACAAATGATGTCGAGAACGGCACTGTTGCTGGTGTGGTATTCGAAGGCACGACGGTTGCAGGATTTGCCGCCAACGTCACACTACTACCAATGCCACCGCTGCCAGCTGAGACGAAGCTAACGAGCGAAATCAGCACGGACGGTGCCTGGCGATTACAGGTTGACGCACCGATTCCAGCTGGGTTTTATACCGTTACCGCTCAGGGACAGAAAGAAAAAGTATTAACACCAGTGAGCGACAAGATGCGCATTCAAATTAGTGTTGCGGAAGGCGGCGCGATTCGTCTTATTACCAATGCCGATAAAGAAAAGCCGCCGAAAAATGACACCATCAAAGTTCTCGGCCTAACAGTTAAAAAGAAGACTCTACTTTGGACTGGTCTGGCGCTCGGAAATGTACTACTACTTGCTGGTGTCGCCTTCGGGACCTACTACTATCTGCGACGTAGGCTTCGCTAAGCAACTTCTTTAGCGTACACGTTCTCGATAAACTTGATCGAGTTGATCGCGTCTTCCAGCTTTATTCCGTTTCCAGCACCTATCTCCTGATAAAGCGTTGGGTGGTTTGGGCACGAACCGGCGTGAGTTCCGTAAGAGTTCGGCTCGAGTGACTCGCCGTGGTTTGCAACGAGCTTCTCCCATTTTCTCGTAACTAGATCATTAGAGAACATTACCCTCTCAACTTGGTCAAGCGCTCGGCCACCTATCTTAATAAAACCCTCTGAGCCTAGCACGGCGATCGAGCACTCTAGGTTTGATGGCTCAGAAGCGATCGTTACTTCCAACGACCCCGACGCACCGTTTGGAAATTGTAAAATCCCAAAAACGGTATCTTCAAATGTAACGTGCTTATGTTTGTTGTTAAAACTTGCCGAAGCTTTGACTGTTGGGACGCCGAATAGTAGCTGTACGATGTCAAGATAATGAATACCCACTTCATAAAGAGTTCTACCACCAACATTAATATCGGCTCTCCATGACTCGAAGTAGCTCAACGGCCGCTGCCAGCGCTGGATCAGACTAACCGAACGAATATCACCAAATAACTTTTGGTCTAGTGCTTCCCTAACCATACTGACAGTTGGATTGTAGCGGACCTGTAGCACAGCATACGCGTTACGTTGTAGCTTTTTAGCAACATTAGCTATCTCTTGTACTCGGGATTCTATAAAGTCGATCGGTTTTTCCACTAAGATATCGTAGCCAGCCTGAAGCGAGTCGATTGCCTGTTGATAGTGAAGGCTGTTTGGAGTCGCAATCGTAACCATAGTCATCTTCCCCTTCATCTTTTGCAACATTTCTTTGTAGTCGGTAAAGCCGGGAACTTGGTACTCTTTCGACCTATGCTCAGTCTTTTTTGGATCAATGTCGCATAGTGCCACTAGTTCAAAATGGTCGCTATTGGCATGAATGGCCTCAAGGTGACGATCAAATATCATTCCGCAACCGATAATGCCAACTTTGTATTTAGCCATAGCTACTCCTTTGATAAATTAATAATTTCTTCTACAACTTTTTGCCTATCTGTCTCTGACAGCAGAGGGTGAACCGGCAGCGACACAACTTCCTTGCAGAGCTTCTCCGCAACCGGAAAGTCACCTTCTCGGTGTCCCAAGCTCTTGAATTGTGGGAAGAGGTGAAGCGGCTTCGGATAGTATACGCCTACCATTATCTCTTTTGCCTTTAGTCGTTCGACAAACTGGTCTCGATCTATCGGGAAGTCTTCGGTAATACGCAACGTGTATTGATGAAAAACATGAGTTCTATTTGGTGCAACCCTAGGGGTAATCAACCCTGGGATATTATTGAATGATTTGGTATAGTAGGCGGCGTTTTCTTGTCTAGCTTTTGTGAACCGCTCTAGCTTCTTAAGTTGAGCGTTACCGATCGCAGACGCAAAATCTGTTGTCCGATAGTTATAGCCTAAATCTAAATACTCATAACGCTGACTCTCGGATTGCCCGTGATGTCTGAATTGTTTAGCCAGCTCAAATATTTTCTCACTATTAGTGGTAATCATCCCACCCTCACCAGTTGTGATGTTTTTCGTTGCGTACAAAGAAAAGCAACTAGCGTCACCAAATGAGCCAACTGGTCTGTCGTTATACGTTGCACCAATGGCCTGACAGGAGTCGAAAATCAATTTAAGAGAATGTTTTTTTGCGATTGATTCTAATTCTTGAACCTCAGATGGTTGACCGTATAGATCAACTGGCAGAAGCGCTTTTGTGTCTTCTCTAATTGCTTTATTAATTAGTTTTGTGTTGATACAGAAGGTTTCCTCGTCAACGTCAACAAATATTGGTTTTGCGCCTTGCATCAAAATTGCGTTTGCAGTGGCAACAAACGTAAATGGTGTCGTAATGACGCTGTCACCAGCGCTAACCCCAGCGGCATAGAGCGCCGCGTGTAGCGCTGTCGTACCGTTACTGGTTGCAACTGCGAACTTAGACCCGCACTGCTTGGCGAAGTTCTCTTCAAACTCTTTCGTAACTGGCCCTTGAGCAATTATTCCGGATTTGAGTACAGCGACAACACCGTCAACCTCCTCGGCTTCGATAATTGGTTGAACAATTTTTATCATCCAATACGTTCATACCAATCATCCACGCGCGAGTCAAAGCTTGAAAAAAATGTTTACAGGTTTATACTGCCACTGTTTGTACCTAGAAATTATGAAAACTTACGACTTCATCGTCATTGGCGCAGGTGTAGTTGGTTGCGCTATCGCAAGAGAGCTCTCGAGTCACGGATCAGTACTGGTTCTAGAACGACGAGAGCGCCCGGGGATGGAAACGAGTCGGTATAATAGCGGCGTCATCCACTCAGGCATCCATTTACCACCGAGCTTTCTCAAGGCACGGTTAGCGCGTGAGGGGAGCGCGCTAGTTCGAGAATTTTGTCAGCAATTCAACGTCCCAAATCGAGAGGTTGGAATGCATATCGTCGTCACTGCGCAAGATTGCTTCACACAGGTAGGGCAGCTCAAACAATTCACCAAGCTACTACAGCGCGCACGTGAACAAGACATTCGCATAGAAGTAAAAAGTGGCCGAGCGATACGTACCGTTGAACCATCTGTACGCTGCTTGCTCGGTGTCCACGTGCCAGGTGTTCGCATCATCGACCAGTGCGCCTTCCTGGCCGCCTTAATCGATGACATGGGAAATAGCAGCACAACTATAGACTGCTGTATGGAGGTAACTGCGATCGAGCCGGTTAATTCAGGCTTAGTAGTTACTGCTGGCTCCTCGCGGTTCCGGGCGAGTCTCGTTATCAACGCCGCAGGTTTATACGCCGACCAAGTCGCTCGACTCGCTGATGTGCAATTCCAGCACTACTACTATCGTGGCGAATACTACGAAATCGAGCCATCGGCAGGAATTACGGCAAACGGTCTCGTCTATCCGCTCCCACCCAGGCACAGTAAGGGGCTTGGCATTCATCTCACACCCACAACCGATGGTCGAATCTTACTCGGGCCGAACACAAAACGCGTCTCAGGCCCCGACGACTACAGGTCGGACAAAACACCTCCAGAAAAGTTCCTTAGCGCGGTTCGGGCTTTCCTTCCGAGCCTAACAACTGCGGATATTTCTTGGGCGTTTTCAGGAATCCGACCGAAGACCACCGACGAATCGATCGAGAGCGATTTTGTCATCGAAAAACACCCGGAATTACCGCTAATAAACCTGATCGGGATCGAGTCCCCGGGTCTCACCGCGTCGCTGGCAGTTGGGAATTACGTTAGTCAACAACTTTCCTAGGAGAAATCCTAGGACTTTTTAATAAACCGAATAATAGCAACGCGAGCGCTAAAGCCGAGAGAAGCATTCCGACTAAGTAGTAGTTTTGTGGTTGATAATAAATAGACAAGCTAACTGTTATAGTTCCATCTGGATTGCTGCGCACAGACCCCGGGGAACGACTCCGTATAAGCTCAGGATCAACTTCCCAGCGATTGCCAAAATCCTTGTAGATTGTGTGTGACTGCTCAAAAAAGCTTGGCTGCTTGAATTCCGGCCATGTTATTAGTCGATTACTGCTAGCACATTCAGTTATCTCCTGATTTACGCTAACAACTTCGCACGAAATTGCCGTACCCGAACCAATCTTCCAACCATAGTGGAACGACTCTAAGAAATTTAGACTAAACTTTGTATAGTCACGGATAGTAACATCGACTCGATACAGTGTTTCGCTCTCCTTTACGAACATTAAAGTCGGCCCCGTTATCCTACTCTCCGCGCCAACGACTCTATAAATATTTGGAGAAACTTGGGCTAACCCATCAGGGTTAGCTTTAACAACTTTAGCTATAAAGTCTTTATCGGTGTGAATTAGACTAACATCATTTCCATAAACCGCCGGGTCAGAAAATTTATCAAAGTTTGAGGCGTAAACACTTGATAAATCAAGAATATAGCCAACATTCTTTTGTCGTAGTAGCTCAAGATCGTAGCGCTCCAAGAACTTTCGCTGCAACGAGTCTTGAAAGTCTATTGGAGAGACAGAATTCTGAATATAACCACTGCCAGAAAATATACTAAAACTATCCCAGCCACTATTGGAAAGCGGGGTGTTATTAATTACTCGTACTGGTTGATCAATAAGTGAATATTGATTAAAAAACGGGTAAACCAAAACACGGCTACTATCCTCCTTTTGTTGCAGAAAATCTTCGTAGCTCTGGAGACTTGCTCTAGCGTCTGAAAAACTCACTTTCGGCAACCCCCGTAGGAATAGCGGGTAGCTAAGTGCTAGATAACTGAATAGTAGAATTGTTACAAGTGTACGACGGGTAGCCCAAAGTCCTACTATTGCTAATAGTAGGAATACGACTAGCAGCGGTGCTGCGTGACCAGCTTCTCGAAGCATTGGGTAGAAGTAGGAGATAACAGGTATAGGGATTGAAGCGTAGTAACCGCTAGTAAGTATGACAAATGAGAAAAGGCCAATTAAAAAGTAAAGTACTATTTTTCTTTCAGTGTAAGTTCTCTTGAATACTCCCCAAATAACTAAAGTGAAGAATAAAATACCAAAGAGCGCTGATGGAGCACCAAAGAATTTATCGATAAAAGTAGCTGGAGAGAACCATAGAGTAAAAATTCTTAAAAAATTCGTCCGACCTAAATCAGTGAATGAGTTTACGGCTGCATTTGACCGCAACGAATCAACGGAATTCGCCCCAAAGAGTATTGGGAGCAACCAATAACAGTTAAGTAACAGCATTGCTCCGAAAGCAGATAGGATGATCTTTAAACGATCTCGGGTGTAGTTTAAAAACAACCAGATCAATAAAGTAAGTGGTGTAAAAATAAAAAATTGTATTTGTACTGTTGTCAGCCAAGCCAGAAGCATCAAACCAACTACTGTTCTCGTTGAGAAGACTTTTGTACTCAAGAGAAGACTTACTAGCCATAAATAAGCTGAGTAGGAGAAGATATAACCCCAATGCCCTGCTAAAAACTTATAAAAAATTGCGGGATTAAAGATAAAGAGCAGGCTTACAAGCACTGCAATCAAGCGCTGAGCCGGGAATAGTTTTGAAATTATTAGTCTCCCAGCAAGATAGATTGAAATAAAGAATAAAAGATGGATTACTATTTGCGTTAGCTCGGGGGTAACTGTTAATCGACTAATAAGATAGGTAAGTAATGGAAAAGGTGTAGAGCTGGCGTAACCAAGTGGCGCGCCCAGGCCAGCGTACTGCCAGGCTGAGAGTTCCAGCTTTGGGAAAGTGGAGAAATGCCTAGAGAAATACGGAAAAGTTCCGTCCCAATTATTACCGATGCCACCCCAGGCAACTAATACGTATCCAATTAGTAAACTTGCGACGAAAATTAACTCAAGTACATTGTGGCGGACAGACAACCAGTTTTTAAGCTTAGTTATCATCCGTTAAGCTGGATTCTGTTGTCATCTTAAACGAGTGATAGACATGCAGAACGATAGTAACTGCAAATAGAATGAATACAATTTTTGCTGCTTGTTCAGCTCGATCGGTCCTATTAATTGCCAGTAGCAGCGCTACACCGATTAAGCCCCAAACAGTCCCTAACGCAAACAATTTGGGCTGTGGCACTTCAACAACTAGCCAAACCAGGAAGACTAGCGCTACTACATCGCGTACTCTCCAGTTAAGATACATCGCCAAAAAGCCGAAAGCCCCGACAATAATATACGAACGATATCGAATAATATATGAAGTTATGTTTTTATATAAATCCGTCATTTCTTCAGTAGCTGTCCAGAGACCTTTAAAGACCGGAGACCAAAGTAAGGATAAGCTGTGTAACCCAACTCCTTGTTTGACACCCTAATATAAACGGTGTGAGAGTCATTATTATTGTCGGCTGAGCCAGAATACTGACCAGCGCCCAACTGCGAGTTCTCGTTAATGACGAACCATTCTTGACCATCAAAGGACATCTCAAGCAGAACATCGTTGTACTCAGAGTAGAGACGACTAGCTTGCATCGAAGCTGATAGCACTGGCGACGACAATTCGCAAACAAAGGTAAAGGAAGCACCAATTGACTTGTTCATGATTAGCGACTTTTCTGAGTAGCTATACCTGGCAACAGCATCACCAGAAGTATCCAAGATCATTAGACGATCCGTTGGCTCTCCGGAGGTGCTGCACGAGTATTGTTCTCGTGTTAAACTAATTTGATCAAGATATGTGCCTATAGAAATTAGTGACTGTTTAGGTCGGGATAGTCGCAACGAAACGCCCTCAATTGAATTCACAGTAGTACCATCGACTTTCACTCTAGAAGCCGCCAAGATACCGTTTATAAAAATGTGACTCATTCTGGTGGGACGAGACTGGGCTGGGGTAATAACAACGATATACTCCTGAGCGTTTTTAACTCTGCTAGCAAGTGGTAGATATATCCAACCATCTTTAATAGCACTCACACCAGTGAATTCGACTGTAGAAATGGCTTTCTCTGACGATAGTACCTCTAGTTTTTTTTCATAGAGACTTGCCTCATACCTCCCACCGCCATTACCAATGTAGCCGCCTTTAACTGAGATAGATTGAAGCTTGTCAGTCTTGGGGGTAATAGAGAAAAAAACGGGAGAAAATATCGATACTTCTCTATCAACTTTTGGATCATTTTCAAGATAAACTTCTTGACTGTAAGGGCTGGCATAATCCGAGCTACCACCAGGAACATCTAGCCCAATCAGCCTGACTTGATCGATAAATACTTTTGCACGGAGCTGGGGGTTTTTTTTGGCGACTACTATTGAGTCAACCGTTTTCCCATTTAGTTCGAAGTTCTTATAGAAGTATTGAGGTTCACCGGGGTGGACCGTAAAACTACCGATTAGCAGCGAGTCCGATCCAACAGTGTGAGTAATTAATTGCATCTCAACTAACTCAGTGCTCTCTGTTTTTGCAATAAAAGCAACTCGATATGAGCCATCACCAAGATTTGTATGGCTAATGATCTCAAGTGATGCGTTCGATTCTCCAAGTTCATAACTAAAGCTATTCTCTTTTATTTCTTCAAATGCGTTCGGACGTGCACCGAAAACGAGTAACAAAATGAAAAGCAGGGAAAGAAACCAGTACCGATTAGGTGTTAGTTGAAGCATAGCGACTCCTTCGATTATATCCGATCCACCAGATAACCATAAGCACGAATAGGAACCCAAACGAGATTATCTGACTGATTGCTGTCAGGATTTGTGGGTAAAAAGTAATCATAAATGAGTACTGTTCACCTGGTTTAAGACTGGGTTGGCTTATTAGCCAAGCACTTTCCTGTTTTCCCTCGACGGATGAGTTCAGCGAGCGAAGGCGAAGGCTAGAAGAAATACTTGTTGGGTTATAAAAACAATTTGAATTTCCAAATGAATCGGCACAATTCCCTGGCCTGATGAATAATCGATAGTTTTCTGAGACGGGTTCGTTCAGGGTAATACTAAGCGGTTGCTCTGTAGCAATAAACTCTCCACTCAATCGCCCTGGCGCGACTTCCCTAAAGGTGACAGAGTCACTCTCCGCACCGGTAATTTGTAAATAGTTTTGCTGCCAACCAGGTACTTCATAGACACTAATATCCCCAAACTCTTTAACTAACTTATAACCTTTACGTAATTCTTTATCTAAGCTTGTAACACTAGCTTCAGAAGCCGAAAAATAAACATCACTCAATTGAGTAAGCGGCCAGTTAATATCTTTGTGTAGCAACACATATCGTACATTCGATCGTTTCAACTGTTCCATATTAAGGCTGGTAAACGGTTTGCCCGAGCTATCACTAGATTGTCCGGTAATAAAACGTTTGTCGGTCATTAGCATCAACGGATAAGTCCCCCAGTAACCGTCACTGCCAGATTGCCAGCGTAAAGAGGCTAGGCTTGTGTTTATAATCGGTAACGGTAAGACAAAAAAATGATCTGGCTGTTCGTTCAGCCAGGCGGCAAGCTGGGTATAGGAATCAGGTACTTTAACTTTTCTGGAGGGAATAACGTCGTTCCTGGCCGGAAACACCTGATCCTTCCAAAATGGGGACGAATAAGTGAAAAGGTAAATGATGACTATTACCAGGACACCGCCAGTCTTAGCATATTTGGGCAACGTCGAGCTTGGGATTAATGAAACAACATAACCAAACAAAACTCCTACGGAGAGTAAGGTTAAAGGCATAAATCTTTGCCAAATTGACCTAAACACCTCACCGATCGCTGGAAGAGAATAGAAGTAGTTATTAATACTTTTCATTGGCGAGTAATCACCTAGAGTTAGCTGACCAAAAACCAGCAAAAGCACAAAGAAGAAGATTATATTTGGCGTGAGACGACGGCGTAGCATTAGCCAGCAAACCGTCGCAAATACGCTGACCCCGATAATTGAGGTGGCTGTGGCAGCGTATGTGCTAAACCATAAGTGATAGGGCTGACCACCAACTTTATCTCCCAAGAAATCTGGCCCAAGTAATTTAAAGTATTCAAGTGGGCGAGTAGAGTTAAACTTTAATAACGCTTCTGTAGTAATATCGCTGACAGCGCGACGCGACAACTCCCCGCCCACAAACAGTAGCTGTGGTAGTAGCCAAAAAAGATTAACAACAAGCCAAAAAACGCCCGTTAATCCGGTAAGAAGAAGAGCCCGATATCTTCGCTGTCTTGACTTCGTCCCAATTATCAAAAAGATGGCCAGATAAATGAATAAAACTCCCCAGGTAATTAGCATGAACGGCGGCGTAACATAGCTTGGAGTTAAAAGCAGTGACCAGGCTAGCGTAATAGTTACTGCGGACATAATAATTGGTTTGGTAGAGTGCAAGCGATTAATAAATAAGCCTAAAATTAATGGGAAGAAAGCGAAAAAAAACAGTATCCAAGAGAGCGCACTTAGCGCCACAACAGCGTAGACGTTTGTTGAATAGAGTAACCCAGAAACTACCGCTCCTGCTTTGGCCTTCTCCGGAAAGCACTGCCTAAATAAATAGTAAGTCGACAAACCGGCTCCGACGATAATCGTGTAGAGAAGGCACTTTTGGACAGCGGCAACCGACAAAACTAAGCCAATTTTTTGTAGAGCTAATAATAACAATCCAAACGGCAATAAAAAGGGGAACTTACTTGCATCCGGTGTACTCAACGCAATCTTCCCAGAAACTAGATGAAAATAGTCTGCCAAATAAACCTGTTGGTTAATGCCGAAAGAGGCGTCGTCACCCCAAATGAATCCGTTAGCGGGGAACCAGGAAAATGCCACTAAACCTAATACTAGAAACACCAACCATGGCCTGGGAGAGATAAACGAGATTAAGCGACGAAATATATTCCTACCAGCGCTTACCAGCATATGCCTTCATTTCACGAATAATATTCTGGCTTATGTCGGGTGCGTCGTAAGGGTTGCCAACTTCTACATATTTCTTCTGAAGCTCGTCGTAGTTATCCATAATATAATTCAGCTTGTCCTTAATTTCAGATTCATCACATTTTGCTAGAAAACTAACACCGTATTCAATTGGCTCTAGCCAAGCGGTATGGTCACGTAGAATTACACACGGCTTCTTGCTCCAGAATGCCTCTTTTTGTAGTCCACCTGAATCAGTAACAACGAGCTTAGAGTGCTCAACAAGCGCTACAATCTCTCGGTAGCTGAGTGAACGAATAAACTTAATATTTGAGCCGTCTTTTATAACATTTAGCTCGTCCATCCTTGCTTTCGTGCGCGGGTGGACTGGGAAGACAAATTGTAGATCCGGATAGTGCCCCACCGCACTAACTAGGGCTTGAAGTGACTCCTTAGTATCGACGTTCTTAGCGCGATGAGCCGTTAAAACAGCATACTCTCCCTCTTTAACATCAAACTCCTCTAAGATTTTCTTTTCCTCCGTCATATTTTTCGTACACCACTCATAAACTTCAAACAGTGGGTCGCCGACAAACTTAATATCACCAGCAACATGTTCTTTCTCAAGGTTCTTTGAAGAAATATCCGAAACCGTTAGCATTACATTTGAACAATGGTCTAGTAGCCGACGATTTATCTCTTCCGGCATATCCATCTCCCACTCGCGACAACCTGCCTCAATATGAGCCAACGGAATATTCATCTTTACAGCGGTAATACCGGCTGCGAGTGAGGAGTTTGTATCTCCAAAGACTCCGACCATATCTGGTTTAAACTCTTCAAAATACTTCTCGAGCCTTAAGATAATATTAGCCGTCTGTTCGCCATGAGTTCCAGATCCAACGTTAAGATTAATGTCTGGCTCTGGCAAACCAAGGTCTTCAAAGAATATTTTATTCATTTCGTAATCGTAATGTTGGCCGGTATGAACTAACTTAAAATCGATATCGGGATCAGATTTAAAGGCAGGTATTAGCGTTGCCGAACGGATGATTTCTGGCCTTGTACCGATTATGTAGACAATTTTTTTCTTCATTTATTTAATTTCTCCTTGATCCTAATCACGGTCTGCCGTAAATTTGCCTCACTGTAACGACTCCGTGCGTATTCTCTTGATGTACTCCTCATACTATTTAACTGTTTTTCTTCTAGTGTGCAAAGGAACGAGGCGACTTCTTCAGGATTAAATGGATCTATAATCCACCCAATCTCTTTCGGTACAAGATCTGAATCTATGGTAATCTTCTGCTTGATTTTTTCGGTTAACGCTGCGTATTTCGGAATAATAATTGGCGTACCACTCGCTAACGCCTCAACAGCTGGTAGGGTAAGGTAAGTCTCATCGGCGTATGACCATACCACATCAGCCTCACTAATTAAGGCGCTAATTTTCTCGCGATCACTTACGTAGCCGAAATATTCGACCTGTTCATACATATCGGCTATTTTACTTAGTTGGTCTTGGAATTCCCCAACTCCAATAAATCTAAACTGTAAATCCGGGCGCTGCGTATCTGCCGCTATTCTTTCTGCCGCTTCAATGAGCGGTAAGCACATCTTATCGGAATCAAGTCGACCTACAAACTGGATAATAATCTTGCCGTCCGGTTTCGCTAGATCTTTCTCAAAAAAACGGTTTTCTGCGAAGTGCTCGTTGGTGACAATCCGCTCCCTGGGGATAAAGTCTAGCACATTCTCAACACTCCCTCGGGAGTTTACAACCACCAAATCGACACCAGCACACCAAAATCTTAAGAAGGATGATTGCCACGCTACTTTCTTGGCAATATATCCGTGATACATAACAACCATTTTTCCCCCAAACAACCACCTAAACGGCAGGAGCATCAGCGCAATAGCAAAACCATTTGTAATCACCGCTTTGTTTCTTGAGAAGATACCAAATATGATGGCCAGCAAGAGCAGTGGCAAGTTCCAAAGCATTGAGATGAGAGCGCCAAGATTAGTGAGATAGCCCCATTTATCGTACCTAGGGAAAGGAATAGAGTAATACTTTATTTCTGGTTGGCGGTGGAATACCCCACCTAATCCAGCGCAAACAATTCGGTAGTCAGTTTGAAGTTGCTGCAGAATGCGCTCGATACAAATCCAACTACCACCAGAGAATGCAGGCGTTACTACTAACAACTTACCCTTCATTCGTTGATAAATTGGAAAGGACAAGCCCAAGACCGCCAAATAAAAACTCGCAGGTTTTCATGAAGAGCATGCCAAGCCCAACGATAGGATTTGCAAATAATTTTCCCGGTTTCGAGAAGAATAGTTTATATCGACCCAGAATTCCCGTTTGTTGGTTCAACGAACTACTGCCTTTATTTTTTTGTGCGTATTTTGAGAACTTTTGCGCGTAGTAATACTTCTTTTTAATCGTCTTCCAAAGATTAATTTTACCCTCGTTATGAAAAATATAGCTTTTAATACTAGCGATCTTTCCGGTTTTACCAGCGCGCTGAGAAAGGTCCCAATCTTCACCACTTATCAATTTTTCATCGTACCCACCAAGTTGCTGATAAAGACTATGTCGAAAGAAGCGGGCGGCCTCCATCCAGCTCACGCCTACATAGAAACTGCGCTCCAGCTTTTTACACTGTGCCCAAAAGCCCTCGCCAAACGACTCTTCTGGGACTACAACAGCCGCAACATATGGCTTCCCTTCCATTGCTTCAACGCATTCCTGAACGACTGTTGCAGACAATTCCATATCACTATCAATAATAAAAACGTATTCACCTCTTGCTTGAGATACGGCGTAGTTTCGTTGAGTGCTGCGCTCTGGACCTTTTTGGAAAAAGGTTACGCCAAGTTTTCGAGATATCTCAGGAGTCTTATCAGAAGAAAAGTTATCAACTACGATAACTTCAATATTCTTATATGTCTGATTTTTGACCGAAACTATACAGCGTTCAATGAACTTCTCAGAATTTTTAGTTGGGATAATTACCGATACTAGGACATCTTTCTTCATTTGATAAACAGGATTTGCTTAAAACAATTGTAGCTGTTTTCAAAAGTAATTTCCTTGCTCCACTCCCACGCGGTGTTGCGTAGTCGTGAATATAGCGCCTTATCGTTATATAGAGCGATCACCTGCTCAGCCAGTGACGTCGGTGTATTGGAAACTGATACTAAACCAGTAACATTATTTTTCGTACTATCGCGTAGGCCATCTACATTATAGACAACAGCTGGCGTTCCTTGGCTATTTGCCTCAGTTACGATCAGACCCCAGCCTTCCTTGATTGATGTAACTAGAATAGCGTGAGACTGTTGCATAAGTTTTACTTTCTTATCAGAGCTGACTCGACCAAGATATGTTACGTCTGAAGAGAATTGACTCTTTTTGATATAAGTCATACAGCGATTAAAATACCCTCCCTCGCCGGCACCAGCGATTATTAGTTTCAGTTCTGGGATTTTTGATCGCGCGTGCTCAAACGCCTTAATTTGATCAAGCGTACGTTTCATTGGTCTTATGGCGCCAAGAGAGAGTAGGGTGAAGTCATTAAATTTGGTCACTGACTTTAAACTCGCTACGGGTTCTAGCTCGATGCCGACTGGGACAATTGAAACATTTTCACCTTTAAAACCATATCTACAAAGATCGTTCTTGGTGCTCTCAGACACTACAATTGCCTTATTACTACTTAGGATCTTTAGGTAAAGAGGCTCTATTAAATAACCCAAAATGTTTAAAGGAAAAAACATTTGAAAGAACCAAACCTCACGAGCCAATTGATGGAAAAAAAGAGTACGTTTGCTCCTTAAACCATAAAACTGGGAAAAGAACGGGACGGTATTTATTTCCTCAATCAGTAAATCTGGACTACCAAATTCCCCACGTTTAGCCGCCCTAAAGGCTTTCAAGTAAACTGAAAGTCTGCCGCCCGATCTAACTACCCGATATGGGCCTATCTCTCGATTGCCAGCATTTGGGTAAGATGCCGTAAATAGGGTAACATCATGTCCGTCTTTCGCTAACCTAGTTAAAAGCTGGTCCGTCACCACTTCTGCACCACCGGCCAACGGATGAAACTTGTCTTTCCAGCTCAGCCACAATATCTTCATGAAGCCTATTTAGTCGAACGGTAATAATTTAGGATTCTCGCTCGATAAAAAATCGCCAATGTATCTGTTATCATTCGCTTAATGGTTTTGAAATTAATGCTCGATGCAGCGTTATTAAAATTTAACTCTACCGGCGCCTCAAAGATTCTTCTAAAACCAAATTGCTGAGCAATTACTAATAGTTCCAGATCGATTGCAAATTGCTTTACTAAAGCTTTTGGGAAAATGGTTTTGGCTACGTTTGCTTTAAAAAACTTAAGCCCGGCTTGGGTATCGGTAATGTTCAGCCCAAAGAGTAATCTAATTAGCAGCTGGTAGCATCGAGAATATATTCTCCTCAATGGCGGATAATGCACCTTCGAAGCTGGATGTCGTTTTGAGCCGATCACAATATCCGCATCGAATAACTCCATCAAACTAACATATTTATCGAATTGCTCTGGGTTAAAGTCCCCGCCCGCATCAGTAAAAGTGATAATTTTCCCAACTGCCTGTTCAACTCCGTATTTAACAGCATATCCCTTGCCCTGATTTTTTTCGTAGTCAAGAACTCGGACGTGCGGTGAGTTAACCTTTCTTGCTTCTTCAGTAGTTTTGTCGGGTGAACCATCGACAACAACAAGTACTTCGTAGCTATATGGAAGTAAGTTGTGTACATCAACAATACGCTCAATGGTTTGTCGAACACTTTTTTCCTCTTTGTACGCCGGAATAACTATCGAGAGTTTTATTTGGTCTTTCATCGTTGAAATAACAAGCTTTTAAGCTGATTGCGTTTTAATATTAGGTAGTCTACAACCATCACACCCAGAAGTGCAATGAATCCCAAGCGTAATTGATCTAGCAGTACCGCCACGTTCTGAGGAATTTTAAGACTAGTATAAGTTATGAGAATTAACCCAATTACTAACATCTCGGCAATAAACCAATAGCGTTGGATAGATAAGAAGTACTGGCTCATCAGGTTCACAAGGGACAATGATATTACTAGCACCGCAGAAATTGAAAGTAAGCTTGCTAGTTCTAGGTAATCGTTTCCATAAAGTACTCTGACAATCTCCCTATCAAACAACGCGTACAATACCAACAACACTCCCGAACCTATTAGAGTGATCAATATCGCCCCAAAAAGCGTTTGTACGTGTTTTTCACCGCGGCTTCTCTGTGCAGCAATCAAGGGAAACATGACAGATGTAATCGGTCCTGAGATATAGAATATTATTTTCGCCACTGTCGATACTGCTACATATTGTCCAGCAATTTCAGGTAGAAAGAATTTCTTTGCTAAAAGCACATCGATATTCATTAATAAGAGTAGGGCGAAGTTACTAGCAAGTGCGGGTAAGAAATATAGTAATACTTCCCGCTTCTGGGGGAAGTATTCTCCCTTACTTCGTACCGTAGTTTCTCCTTTTAGCATCCTTTTTAGCACTACCCAACTCAGGGTAAGTGCACCAAGTGAACCAATAAAGATAGAGAATGTCGCTCCGGACAGACCCATTCCAACTTTAATAAAAATTACGGCGGCAATTAACTTCACTAGATACTCAGTAATATTACTAACAGCTAACTGATCAAAACGCTGCGTTCCTTGTAAAACTCCTCGATTGACCGTGAGAACCAACGCAAGAACAATTGAGCTAAGCGCTAACCCTAGTGCTTGCTGATTATTTATTGCGAAAAACTTTGAAGCATAAGGAATGGAGAATAGCGCAAGCATGGTAATAAGCACGGAGCCAAGAACCACCACTTTACTGAACTTCTGGTGAAAATATGAAATACCGGCGATATCTTTTTTAGCGAAGAGATTACTAACGAAATACATAGTCACTGTCAGTAGTCCACCACTAATAGCAGTGGTGAGCAAAAAATACGAATTAATGGCGCCTAGATCACCAAAATCGGCCGGACCAAGCATCCTCCCCATCACCGAGCTATAAACGTAGGAGAGTATCCCTCCAATTACTGTTCCAAATGTAATCACAGCGCTACCCTTCAGAAGTGCTGTTATCCTATTCATTACCTGTATTCTAGCGCAATAAACCTGATACGGAAATAAAAAATCCCCGCCGAAGCGGGGAGCGATCACGGAGGTACCCCAGTGATCAGGAAGTGAGCATGGGTTCCGCTGGCAGAGCCTTAGAGACCCAGAGCTCGCCGTCAGGAATATCCTTGACGACAAGTGTTCCAGCGCCAGTTCGCGCGCCTTCACCGATGGTGATGCCGCAACGAACGACCGTTCCAGCGCCCAAGGCACAGTTTTTCTTCAGCAGCGTGTGCTCAAGCCACTCTTCCTTGGTTCTGGTGTCGATCGCGGTGGGGTTGCGGTCGTTTGTGAACGCGCAGTGCGGCCCGATGAACGCGCCGTCTTCGAGAACGATACCCTCGTACAACGAGTTTCCGTTCTGAACTTTGCAGTTGTCTCCGATGACGACTCCGGGGCCGATGTAGCAACCCTGACCGATCACGCAATTGCGACCGATCTTAGCGCCAGGGCAGACGTGACTAAAATGCCAGATCTTGGTGCCCTCGCCAATCACGGATCCCTCGTCGACGTATGCCGACTCGTGGTAGAAATACCCTTCAGGGGTTTGGACGAGTTCTTGTGCTAGTTTTGACATGGTTCCTCCGTTAAGGTGCTTGGATATAATACGCAATTGTCAGAAATTGTAAAGACAATTGGAGATAATTTTATAGCCTAAGCAACCTATTCAATTTATCTGATACCGGCTCGTTGCGGTGAGGGTGATGGGGGAGGTGGTTAACCAGTAGTGTTACCACCGACTCGATTTTTGAAGCTGGGATCACAAACGAGAGCGTTGGACGGAAACCGAGCTGGTCTAAGTAAACGTGCGCTTGCCCGTTAATATCCGCTACCCAGAAGTTTTTAATCTGATGAAAGCCGATAAACTTATCGCCCCAGTAAACACCCTTCGACGTCACTTCAAGATTGCGTGATCCGGGCTTGAGACCGGCAAGCCGAAACACCGCCACGCCGATGGCGACAACGACGGCCGACATTAGGTAATCTTGCGATTGGATAGTTAAGAAAAGAAAACTAAGTAGTAGTACCCCTACGCCGATGTACCAGTAGTGGTTTTTTTCGTGGTAGACGAACTCTTTCGCCGCGAAACTGTGGGCGGTGTGTTTTGAGCTCTTTTTGTGCTCTGAGCGCGGTTTCATCGTACTTTGATCGTACCACATTGCCTTTCCAGGTGAGTTGGTAAACAATATATCTATGCACTCGAACAAATTAAACAGGTTCTTCCTTTGGAGTATCGTCAGCTTAGCGCTTATAGCCCTCGGGCTTGGCAGCTATCTAAGTTGGACAATATCGCAGCGGGAACCGGAGAGCGCTCAGACGCCGGTTGAGGAGCGAACGCCGCTACCAACCAAAGCTAGTCGGGTTGTAATTGTAAGCTGGGACGGCGCCAAACCCGTCGTTATGAAATCCTTAATTGACGAGGGCAAGCTGCCTACCTTTGCCAGCCTACAAGTCGGTAGCTACGTCGATTTCGACGCCCAGACCGTTGTACCGAGTGTGACGCTACCGAGCCACACTTCGATGCTAACCGGCAGACCGATCTCGGAACACAAAATTACTTGGAACGACTACCAGCCAGAGCGCGGCTTCGTTAAAAGCGAAACTGTCTTTGAGCTAGCCAAAAAACAGGGGATCGGAACGGCGATGGTGGCAACCAAGGAAAAGTTTGCTCATTTAAACAAGCCAGAAACTATCGACCACTATTTCCATGAGCGAGGAGACGCGGCTACCGCCACCAATCGAGCGCTCGAGATATTGGAAGACACCTCGGTTGGGCTGCTATTTCTTCACTTCAAAGAACCGGACGCGGCGGGGCACGCCTACGGTTGGGGCGGCGGGTCGAAAGACGAGGCGTCGTCACAGCAGTACATGGCAGCTCTTCAGGAAGTTGATCGAGTAACAGGTTTACTACTGGCTCAACTAAAATCGGATGACTTATGGAACCAAACTGTGGTGATTATTACTTCTGATCACGGCGGGAAGGGTAAGAGTCATGGATCAGACAGCCCGGAAGATACGACCGTTCCTTGGGCAGCAACAGGCGGTGGGATTCAGCAGAAGTATCAATTTGCAAGCTCCGCTCTATCAGGAAGATCAATCTCGACGATGGACACGGCGGCAACCGCTCTTTCGCTTCTAGAAATACCGGTACCAACAGATTGGAGTGGGAAAAATCTACTTAGCAAAATCGAAGTACCGCTAGGTACTCCAACACAGTAAGCAGGGAAACCTGCTTTTTTTACTTGGTGAACCGAGATATAATACTCAGGTAATTCTTTACAATTTGGAGAGGTGCCAGAGTGGTCGAATGGAGCTCACTGCTAATGAGTTGTCTGTCGAAAGATGGACCCAGGGTTCGAATCCCTGCCTCTCCGCCAGAACTTATGACGAGGTAGGGATTTAGGGGACCGTCTTCCCTGCCTCTCCGCCAGTTCTCTACCTGCTTAGCGCAGGTATTTTTATTAGCTAGCGACAGAAGTACTATAGAGCTTATGAATAACGAACGAGTTTATAAAATGGTGGTCGCCAAAGTATATCCGTTCTACGTAACTAAGGCCGAGAGAAAGGGGCGAGCGAAAAAGGAAGTCGATCAGATTATCTGCTGGTTAACCGGATACAACCAAAAAGAGCTGGAAGCAAAGCTGGAACAGGGAACCGATTTTGAAAGTTTCTTCACTCAAGCTCCCAGGCCGAATCCTCTGCGCAGTCTCATAAGGGGCGTTATTTGCGGAGTTCGCGTAGAAGAGATTCAAGACCCAATTATGCGAGAAGTGCGATATCTCGACAAACTCGTCGACGAGCTAGCTCATGGTAAGTCGATGGATAAAATCCTGCGAGCAGAACCCCAGAAATAGCCCCTCAATCCCTTGACTTTTAACCAGTTATCTGGTATATTTCGGGCACAATTTCGCGTCCTAAAAAATGCGAAACGTACACAGGAGTTAACATGAAGATCGCTACGATTATCGTTCTCGCCATCTTGGCGAGCTTGGGCTTTGCCCAAAGTATCGACGACCTGGGCGGCGGCAACGCTCGCCCCACGACACCGCAAACGCGCGGGCCTATCAATTGGTCCGCCCCATTCGAACTCGCCTTGGGCGAAAACGGCTGGGAGATGTCCGGCGGGCCCTATTCCCGAGAAGTCCTCTTCGGCCTTGTGGCCGAGTTGGTGAACCAGGAGTGGGGCGGACAAGTTGGTTCGAGTACGCTCGAACTACTCAACGAGGCCTCCCAGCGCGACGCGCTGTGGAACAACCGCTGGATTGCCGACTCTGCCAGACTGCGTGAGCGAACGCTCGAACCGAGCGAGTACGGCCTGGAGATCGCTACTGGCGGCTCCAACGGCGGCGGATCGCGCGGCATGAACCTCTCCTTAGGAGGAGTAAACATCTCGCTCGAGTCGGGATCGGCCGAAGCGATCATCGTCGTCCATCTTAAGGATCTGGTAACAGGTCGGCGAGTGAAGACGTTCGTTGGTCGAGCCAAGTACGGCTCCACCAACCTCGAGGGTCTGTCGGTTGATCGACTGTTTGCCGGCTTCAAAATCGGCAACCAGTTCCGGCTGGATCAATGGGATAACAATCCCGAGTTCCGGCGCGGAATGATCGCCACGGCCAGGGCTCTTGAGGACTTGCGCAAGAAGATGCGCGAGTTCAAATCCACTTCCCGGTAGGTTTCCTGCAGAAATGCAAAGGCCTACCGGCCTTTTTTTACCCTAAAAAATTGTTGACAACGGGGTTAACCTGTTGTTTACTTTACTTAATCTCAGTAGAGATCTGTACATTAGATTAATAAAACAAAAAAGCCGCTTCTTCGGAGGCGGCTTTTTTGTAACTGCGGAAGAGGTGAGATTACTCGCTCAGCTCGTACTTCTTACAGCCTGGTGGCTGTTCGCAGTCGAACTTTTCGCGGAAAGGGTGGGATTCGAACCCACGGAAGCCTTGCAGCCTCACCGCATTTCGAGTGCGGCGCACTAGTCCACTATGCGACCTTTCCGTACCTGGTTATTTTACCTTAAATTACAGCGTTCGTTGAGGGTATTTAGGCTACAATAAGCTAATGGCGAGGGATTTGCGCTCAGTTGTACGGAGCTTCGATCGACAGCAAGAAGAAGAGCAGGTTGCGCTCTTTGCGTCGCAGAAGGGCTTGCCGTACGTTAACCTAGTAAATTACCCATTCGTCGGTGATGTCTTAAATATTATCCCCGAAGAGCAAGCGCTTCAGTATCGACTAGTGGCGTTTATGCGACTCGGTCAAACTGTGCGCGTTGCCACTCCGGATCCGTTCCAACAAGGCTTAGCCGAGACGATGAACGAATTGGGCGCTAAAATCGGCATTACATTCGAGCCGTATATCTGCTCAAACACCTCGATCGCTTACGCGTTGTCTCGATATCCGTTACTGGTACAAAAGCCAAAACCAACTTCGATCCAACAATCGACAAAAGAAGAATTCGCTACTCAGATTACCGGCCTTAAAGATCTCCAGGCAGCGATCGGTCGGGTATCCACTAGTGAGTTATTAGATACGATCATCTCCGGTGCGGTTGCGCTTGAGGCGTCGGATATCCACTTCGAGCCGATGGAGTCTTCTGTCCACATCCGATTCCGTATCGACGGCCGATTACTACCGATAATCGAGATCCCTGAAAAGTCGTACCACGCGTTATCGTCCAGAATTAAAACTGCTGCCCATATTAAATTAGATATTAAGAAAGTCGCTCAGGACGGCCGAATGACGGTCAAGATCGGCGAGACTCCGATCGATATTCGAGTTAACGCCATTCCGACAACGTTTGGCCAAACTATCGAGTTACGCCTCCTTGCTAACCACGAAATGCTCTCGATCGACCAGCTCGGTTTTGCGCCAGCAACGCTCCAGGCGATTATGCAGTCGATCGCCAAACCAGAAGGCCTTATTCTTTTTACTGGCCCAACCGGCTCGGGTAAGAGCACTAGTCTCTACTCCGTCTTACAGATATTAAACAAACCCGATCGCAAAATTATCACCTTAGAAGATCCTGTTGAGTACCGGTTGGATGGGATCGAGCAGGTTCAGATCGAACCAGCAGGCGAGACGATTAGCGTTAGCCATAAAGGGAAGGACGGTCAGACCAACGAGCAGGTTAGCACCGGCGCCTTCGATTTTGCGCAAGCGCTTAGGGCAGCGCTGCGCCAAGATCCGGATATTATTATGGTTGGAGAAATTCGCGATAAAGAGACCGCCGAGATCGCTGTGAACGCCGCGCTGACGGGGCACTTGGTCTTAAGCACGCTCCACACCAACAGCGCACCGGCTGCGTTTGCCCGTCTTATCCAAATGGGCGTGCCGAAATACCTACTTGCTGACGCAATTTCGCTGGTGGTAGCGCAACGACTTGTCCGTAAGCTCTGCCAGTACTGCAAGGGGACTGGCTGCGAGCAGTGCAACAACACAGGCTTTAAAGGTAGAATCTTGATCGCTGAGCACTATATCCCAGATCAACAGACAGTTGAGCTGATTAAACGAGAGGCGACGCTTGGCGAATTTGAGCAGCAATTTACTGCCGTAGGCAACAAGACGTTACTTCAAGATGGTTTGGAGAAAGTTTCTCAGGGGTTAACGACTGAAGCTGAGATTAGATCAGTAACAGAGTAAGTCTGACTACCAAAAAAGAGGGCCGAAGCCCTCTTTTCTTTTTATACAATTTTAGCGTTCGCCCGTGAGGAATGTCCCAACGTAGCGCAGAACCAAGTAAGCAACGAGAATGATGATAATACCGATTAAGGCGTTAATAATCCCTTGGCGCGCGGTCTGGGCTTTACCGGCGTCACCGCCAGCGGTGATGTATTGGAAACCAGAGATAACTAAGTAAAAGAAGGCGACGATCGCAGCGATCGTTAGTACTAAACCGATCACTTGACCGAGCAAGTTATTGAACCTGTTGCCAGCATCAGCTGCACTGGTTGGCTTAAACGGACGCAAAAAGTTAAAGTCTCCGAGCGTAAAGCCGCTGGTTTTGGCTGGGTCGCTGTTACCACCGAACTGTGCCTGCACCGTTGGTATTATGTATTCAGTTAGTTTCATTTATCCTCCCGTAATTAATCTACTCTTATTAAGAAATGAATTGTTCGCCTTGTCAAGGTTAGGCGTTTAAAACATTTTTTAGTAACTGCACGAGCAGATAGGAGAGCGTTGCGATAACTACACCTATCAGCGCGTACGTAATCGACTTCTTACCCTGTTCGACTTTTTTCTCATCCCCGAAAGCGGTCGTGTAAAGAAACGCCCCGTATAGCAAGTAAACAAACGAGCCGATCGCTACGCCGAGCAGCAATAGACTCGTAAAATGGGTAATTGAGTCCGTAAGGCAGCTTGCCCCGGCGGTGCGAACCTTCTCTGGATCGGCAATACACTCTGGAATAAGCCCGCCGCCAGTTAAAGCCGTGACACCGCTGCCGCTATCTTGCGCTGCCGCCGAACCGATCCCGAGTAGACTAAGAATTATTTTCATGGCGCCTCCACTCTAATAACATATCTGGCTCCGGTTGAGGTCTTAATAATTACCTCGGCGGCTTCACCGCTTTGACCGTCTCCGGCGTAGCTAATACCAAATAGTTGCGATTGTTGCCAGTTCTGGTCGTTGAAAGTAAATGTGTCTGGAGTAACAGTAACCGGTAGCTTGCCAGTTTTGGTAATCGTCACCGTCACTTCTCCTGCCGGTGCGCTTAGCTGTAAGGCGAACTGTTCTGAGATCTGTGTGGTTAAGTCTCGAAGTAGAACGGTGCTTGGCGAGAAGTTGCTTGGATCAAAAACCAATATTGAGACACCGTTAGGATCGGCAGTAGCGCCAGAGGTAGCGGTGTTTTCGTTTGTAGTACTTGTGGAGTTATTATTATTGGCTGAATCAGGGATCTGAACTAGCGAGCCACGCTCGCCGATACCCGCAACGTAACGAACGGCAGCGAATGCTAGTAATGCAATGAGTATGCCAATAATCGCCCAGGTAATATTCTTTCGGGCTTTAGCCGTAACCGCCATATCGCCGCCAGATGTAATATATTGATAGCCGCTGTACATAATGCTAAAGAACGCACCAAGAGCGATTAGTATAAGTAAGAGTTGGATCAACCTGTCAAACAGACCGCTTATTTCTAACTGCGAGAAACCCAGTCCCTTTAAGTCGTCAGTCGTAATGTTCTCAGCCAACTTTGTGGGATCACCGCCGCCTGAGCCGCCGGTGCCAGAACCGTTGTTATTACCGCTGCCGCCGTTATTTTCAGAACTACCTTCAACAGTAAATAGTATTTCTCGCGTCGATAAGCCGTTACCGGATATGATAATTCGCCCGCGTGCCCCGGGTTGGGCCGTCCCCTGGTACTCTAAAACAAGTCGACGACGGCGATTCCAGTCGTCTCGTGTAAAGGTTAAGTCGTTGCTGCCAGACCAGTAAAAAACGGCGGCGCCCTGGTGTCTGACTTCGAGCGTCACTGGGCTGCTCGGCGCCTCAGAGAGCGCGATATAAACCGGCCAACTCGATTGCCCAGCGTCTTTTGGCACCGTAAAACTACTTACCCCTTCTTCGCCGGTCGCTGCCTTAAAGATCCGGATCGACGGCGCTGCCAACGCTTCGTGGGCAGGAAATTGGAGCGTAACTACACCAATAAGCGCAATGAGAGCGATAAGAATTTTTTTCATTGTAATCCTAGAAGCGGAATTAAAACTCGTATTAACAATAACAGCCCAAAACCAACAAGCGCTCCGACGATCATATCTTTGCCATCTTTAGCCTTACTCTCGTCACCGCCACTCGTTGCGTACTTGAATGCGCCGTAGACGATCATCAAAACGGCTAACGCCGCGGCGATATTTACTGCCAATTTAATTAGATCGAGAAAATACTCCTTAAACGTAGTATACGTTCGCTTATCACCTGTTAACGGTACGTTGATCTCGTACGCTAGCGCCCGACTTACAAACCAGTCTAACATTACGGTGTTACAAATATCTTGAAGCGCTCCGCCGCTGAGTCGGCGCTGTTTTGAGCGGTCTTCCCGAGTATTACAACTTGGCGGATCGCGTCTTGGAAGATCTCATCTGTCTGCTGCCACTCAGGTTTTACAAATTGTTTTGCTGTTCTAAATTGAAGACGGACTAACTCCGCCGCTTCACTTGGCAGCTTGAGCGATGGCACAATAATTGTCGGGTTGTTGTATTTGGTCGCTGGTGGCTTATTAGTTTTTTCTGAGTATTTCTGCTGCACTAACTCGTTAGCCATGTATGATAGATAATTCCATGAGAGTTGCGGCTGCGTTGTTTCTGAGTTAACAATGAACGACCAAGTGGTGGCGTAATCAACTCGGTCTGTTTTTTCCTGTCGCTGGACCAACGGAACCACTCTAATCTCAAAGTTCGGATCTCGATTAAGTATGGTCTGTAACGTTGAGTAGTAGCCGATGAGGGCGCCTGTTTTTTGATTAACAAACGTATCGATCGGATTACCCATCGTATCGTTCCAGGAGTAATTCGACTTATCGACTCTGGCAAAGCTGGTATAGAAATCTAGTACGTCGGTCGCCGGGAACTCGGCAACGCCGCCCTTAAATCTGGCCAAGTTAAAACCGACGTTCTTCTTGTCCTCGGTTAGAATAGCTACCTCGGCCTGAGTCATAAACGCTGTTAGCACGTCGCTTGGCGCGAACGTTGTGTCTACTGTACCGAGTGCAATCGCGGAGCGCTGAATCGTTGCTTCCTTGCGCTGGCTAACTACTGCGCTCTGGCTTGATAGGTCGCTCCAAGTGGTTGGCGTAACCCCGAGAGTCTTTTTTCCAGCCTCGTCAGCGGCGTTGGCGACGTTATTATAAAAATCTAAATTATAAAGCATCATCAGCGAGTCGGCTGTGAGCGGGATACCGTATAACTTATTCTCAAACACGTTTAGGTCCACCAGTGCTGGTTCGATTTTAGTTTTAGCTAGCGCGATCGGATCTTCCTCGGGGTTTGAGACCACTGCCGCCAAGCTTTTTGGTGCGTGCTTCGGAATCCAATCGTTTCGAACTAACCAAATATCAGGGCCGTCGCCGTCGGCGATGGCGTTAACTACACGCGCCTCGTACTCCTTGGCATCTTTGGCGTCGATAAACTCAAATTCCAAACCAACACCTGGGTTGGCGTCCGTAAAGTCTCTCGATATCTCCTGGTAAATCTTCTTTTCGTCAAACGGCGACCAGATTTTGAGCACTTTGTCTTTAGGCGCAGAGTCGCCGGCGCTCCGTACGAGAAAAATAATTAGCGCCGTTATAACAGCGGCTCCGATAAGACCAAGTAGTAATAAAACCCCTCGCTTCATATACAGCTAGTGTAGAGCGAATACCGCTACTCGGCAACGGGACTACCCAACCTGAACCTTAAGTACTCGGGTTTTGGTTTTCTCTTGTTTTGGAATCTTAATTGTGAGAATTCCGTTTCGAAGCGACGCCTCGGCTTTAGCTGCGTCTACAGATACTGGAAGGATGTAAGAGCGCATAAACGAGCCCCAGTAGCACTCTTGGACAAAATAGTTCTGGCGCTCAACGTCTGCCTCGTTACGACGCTGCCCCTTAATTGTTACAACCTCATCAGTAATCGAGATCTCAAGATCTTCAATACTAACACCGGCGATTGGTGCCTTTAGTACAACGTTGTCCTCATCTTGATAGGCGTCGATCGCTAGCTGACCTTCTTCTGATTCGTCTTCGAGCCACTCCTCAGTAATGTGTTCTTCTTTACGTGCCATTATAGATATATTATCCACTTGGGCGTACAAGTAAGTCAAGGAAAAATATGCTAAGAGCTCGTCAAAGTCGGTCGGTACTCGATTGGTTTAAGCGTTTACTATTTCCTGTTTATTGTCTGGGCTGTGGCTCCGAATCAGACTGGATCTGCCCACAGCGCCTGAAACAGCTGGAGATTATGAGTGATCGTCGCTGCGCGATATGTAAAAAGGCAGCGATCGGCGGGCTGTGCCCTAAGTGCCGGAAATTAACCCAACTAGACGGCGTTATCGCGCCGCTCGACTATCAGAACCCGTTAATAAAACAGGTGTTAAGTACTGCTAAGTACGACGGTGGGTGGGACGCTATTACCTGCCTGTCGGCTGCGCTGCACGAAGAGATAATCCGGCGACTACCAGAAGGTGATTGGTACTACGCTTATATTCCACAAACGAAACAACGAAGCGCTAAGCGCGGGTATAACCAGTCGGAAATTTTTACTAAGCTACTTGCCAACGAGAGAATATTTCTGGGAATTAAGAAAATAAGAGAGACCGCTGCTCAGGCAACATTAACAAAGGCCGAACGCAGAACTAACTTGAAGAATGTGTTTAAGGTTGTTAATAAACCGCCTGAAGAGATCGTGCTTTGCGATGACGTTATTACCACTGGTAGTACTTTATCAGCCGTAGTAAGGCCGTTAAGAAAGGCGGGCGCAAAACGCATTTGGGCGATCACTCTGGCTCATGATTAACCTAAAAAGTAGTGACCCCACCCCTGATTTACGGTACAATACTCGAGTACCTTGCTCTTATTGGAGGCGTGGCTGAGTGGTTGAAAGCGACGGTCTTGAAAACCGTTGGGGGTGAAAGCTCCTCGTGGGTTCGAATCCTACCGCCTCCGCGACGACAAAGTCATATTAGCGCTCGTAGCTCAGCGGATACTGCAAGTATTCGTTCCGCCCAAGCTACTAACGCATTCGTTCATTACTTCACTCATGCGCTCGTAGCTCAGCGGATAGAGCGTCCGGTTGCGGTCCGGGAGGCCACAGGTTCGATTCCTGTCGAGCGCGCTAAACAATAAGCCCACTTCTGTGGGTTTTTTGTTTAATGTACTGGGCAGGAACTGAACACCTGGAAGATTCCTGTCGAGCGCGCAAATTACTTCTTTTTTGAACGAACTGTCACCGCCACTTTCGGCTTTGGAGCAACGAAGGTTTTCTGGATATAGAGCTGTTGGAGTAATTGGAACAGCGTTGATGTTCCCCAATAGAGAGAGACGCCTGCCGGGAAGCTAAGCGCGAAGAAGTATGTCATTAACGGGAAGAGAAAGACAGACTGTTTCGAGATCATCACCATCGGATCTTTCGGATCGTTCGACACCGGTGGGTTTATCTTTTGCATATGGCGGGCTTGGAAGAATTGTAGGGCAGCGATTATTAATGGGAGGAAAATCCGATCTGGTTTAGAGAGATCCAGGCCGAGGAAGTGAGTGTTTATAGTATCGAGATGCGGCGTAAACGAGTAGATAATGTCTGGTCGAATATCCTTCAAGCCGGCCACAAACACGTTGTAAAGGATAAGGATAACCGGCAATTGAATTAAGAGAGGTAAACAGCCCGCAAGCGGGTTCACGCCGTGCTCTTTGTAGTAGGCCATTAAAGCTTGGCTTTGCATCGCCCGGTCGTCTTTATACCGCTCTTGAATCTTCTTCAGCTCTGGCTGATGAACCCGCATTTGTAGCGGCGCGCGGATACCCTTAACTGAGGGTGCCCAAAGTAGAACTTTTACGACAATTGTTAGGAGAATTATCGCCCAACCGATACTGTGCCCCGGCACGAGCCAGGCGAAAAAGATGAGCAGGTTATATAACGGTTCGTATAGAATCGTCTTGAAGAACTCTTTAACCATATGGTGGAATATTACTTTTTCTCGGGTACGGGGTCAAATCCGCCCGGATTAAACGGGTGACATCGCGACACGCGCTTCAATCCTAGCGCTAATCCTCGGTACGGCCCGTGGCGTTTTACCGCCTCTTTTGTGTACTCAGAGCAAGTTGGGTGGTGTCGACAAGCTCCTGATGGGAAGAAGATTCTTAATAGGCCATGATCCGGTGAAAGCGTCCGCTGATAAAGTTCGATTAACCAGACTACAGCGATCGCCATTGTTTAATAATTGGCTGAAAGTATCGATACGGGCTGGATGGATCGTCTGGTAGTCGAGTAATGGTTATTACAACGTCTTCACTAAGTGGTAGTTGTTGATAGGGCTCAAGGATCGCCAAAACGCTTCGTCGAATTTTATTACGAACAACCGCCTTTTTACTTACTTTTTTAGAAACAACTACTGCAAACCTAGGAACTCCTAAAGAGTTGGTTAGTTGAGTAACACTAATCGATTCGTAGTTACGACGCTTTCCTTCTTTAAAGACGCGTAAAAAATCGGCCTGTTTTTTCAGGCGGTGCTGGCGTTTAAGCATGGCGACACTATCAAACCGCTAGACGAGCGCGCCCTTTGCGGCGGCGACGCTGGAGTACTACAACAGATCGACCACGAAAACCGTGAACCTTATTGCGTTTGCGCTTATTTCCTTGATATGTCCGCTTCATTTAATCTTCGTTTGATTATTATTGTTCTGTAATTGTACTATTTCTCGAGAAGTAAAGCAACGATTAACTCCTATACTTCTGATTGACCCCTGTGGAAAACTCCTGTATTTTACCCACAGATGTCGAGTATTTTGTGGAAACAAGTTTTAGACACCCTTGAGGCTACCACGAGCCGCCCGAACTTTATTACCTGGATTAAACCAACTGATCTACTTGAGTTAAAAAATAACTTGGCGCGCATCTCAATACCAAACCACTACGCTAAAAACTGGATCGAGAAGAACGCCACAAAACAACTTCTCTTGGCGCTACAGCAACACCACCCGGAGATCGAGAATATTGAGCTAGTTTTAGTAGAACCAGAGCCAAAAAAGGACTACGCCGAATTACCACTGCTTTCAAATCAAACAGAGGTGGAGCAATTTGAGACTGAAAACGTAGCTAAAAAAAATGTGGAAGTACCTTCTTTCAACTCTCGGTATACATTTGAGAATTTTATTGTGGGCAATAACAATCGCCTCGCCTTCGCTGCCTCCCAAGCTGTGGCTGAGAAACTTGGTCAGGCGTATAACCCACTGTTTATCTACGGCGGTGTGGGGCTGGGTAAGACACATCTTATGCACGCCATCGGCAATAGGGTATTAGAGAGCTCCCCAAAAAAGAAAATCATCTACATTTCATGTGAGACTTTCACGGGAGAATTTATTAACGCCCTACAAACAAAGACCATCACCGAATTCAAGCGCAAGTACCGGACCGCTGATGTGTTGTTAATCGACGATATTCAGTTTTTAGCCAACAAAGAGGGGACTCAAGAGGAGTTCTTTCACACATTTAATATCCTCCACCAAGCGAATCGTCAGATTGTCTTAACATCCGACCGCGTGCCAAAAGAAATGACTGAGCTAGAAGACCGCCTAATCTCAAGATTCGGTTGGGGAATGATAGCTGATATCCAGTCGCCAAACTTCGAAACCCGTACTGCTATTTTGCAGTCGAAAGCGGAAGAAAAGGGCATTACTATTCCTCAGGAAGTATTAGAGTATATCGCTAATACTATCACTTCTAATGTCCGCGAACTTGAGGGGTCGTTAATTAAGCTTCATACCGCTTCGTTGGTTGAGGGTGAGGAGATTACAAAAGAGTTTGCCCAACGTGTTTTAAAAGACTTACTACAACAACCTAGTGGAGTGATTTCGAGTAAAAAGGTTTTGCGAGTTGTGGCTACGTATTTCAACTTAGAGGAGAGCGATTTACTTGGTAATAAGAGAATTAAAGAGCTAGTCTACCCAAGACAGCTTATTATGTATTTTTTACGCGATAAACTCCGACAGTCGTTTCCACAAATTGGAGAAATATTAGGAGGAAAGGATCATACAACAATTATGTATGGGGTGACAAAGATTGAGAACCAAAAAAAGAAGGATCCTACTGTAGAAAAAGATATAAAAAATATACTAAACCTACTATATGAATAATTGTGGATAAGATGTTAGTAAATATTGCCGAAACCAAACAAACATGGGATAACTGTCTTGAGATAACTGGTTTAGATTTCTATTCACAGACATTTCACAACTTTTCCACAATAACACCAATGTTTTCCACACTCGACAACCAAATAACTCCACAAACCCACAACACTTATAATAATTACTTAGTCTCTTAACTACTTAACTAAAGAAATAAAAATAAACTCTCTCTCACTAAGAAATTAATATGAAATGTATTTGTGAAAAAGAAATTTTAAAAGAAGCAATTAATACCACGAGTCGATTAGTGAGTACTCGTTCAACCCTTCCAGTACTACAAGCGATCCTTATTACAACAGGGAAAAACAGCCTCATTCTACGAACAACAGATCTTGAGCAAGCGCTGGAAGTGGAGATTCAATCCGAAATACAAGAAGGTGGTGCGGTCGCGGTTCCGGGTAAGATTATTACAGATTTTCTTCAGAATAATAACGACACTACCATTACTCTTGAGCTTGAAGACACTACTCTCGTAATTTCCTCTGCCAACCATAAAGCGAGGATTAAATCGTTCCCAGCCGAAGACTACCCAACCCCGCCGGTATTTACAGAAAAAACTTCCTTTAAACTACCGGCAAACTCACTTAAAAACGTTATTGAGCGCTGCGTTTTCGCCACAAGCCAAGACGATACTCGACCGATATTAACGGGGGTATTATTCCAGTTATCTAAAAATAAAATTACCGCCGTTGCAACAGACGGGTACCGATTAGCGATGCATGAGTTGCCGCTCTCCCAAGAAGTTGAATCAGAATATATCTTTCCAAGAAGGGCGTTAGTTGAGTTGGCTAAACTTACTTCTGCTTCTGAGGTCACTTTTATTATTGGAGAAAACCAAGCTAGATTAGTAACGGGTAATACTGTATTAACAACACGTCTCCTAGATGGCGCTTTCCCGAACTATAAGGGGATATTACCTAAGAATCAGCGCGTTAAACTCCAACTTCGGTCGTCGGCTTTATTGCAAAATCTTCGGCTCGCCAGTATTTTTTCTCGGGACTCTGCCTATAGTACGAAAATTGAGCTTCAAAAAGGAAGATTAATTATTAGCGCGGTTTCGGCCCAGGTAGGTGAAAGTAGTAACGAACTAACTATTAAGAGTACGGATGAGTTCTCTTTGTCTGTTAATGCACAGTATCTAATTGACGCACTCCAAGTAATTAATCAGGACATCACTCTTGGAGTAATCGATCAGAAGAGTCCAGTTGTTATTACGATTCCCGATGAGCCGTCGTATCTATATCTTGTGATGCCACTCAGGAATGAATAGATGCTCACAACCCTATCGGTTAAAGATTTTCGAAGTTACGATAGCGCCACTTTTTCTATCAAACCGCTAGTTATTATTACGGGACGTAACGGATCGGGAAAAACCACTTTAATTGAGGCGATTAGGGTATTATCGGTTGGGAAAAGCTTCCGTTCGAACCGGCTTGATGAAGTAATCCGGTTTAACCAGCCGTATCTACAAGTGACGGCAAATTGGAACGACGCCGAGTTAGATTTTTTCTACGGCACCCAGTTCACAGAGAATCCGATCAAGGAAAGAAGACTCCAAGTTAATAAGAAAGAAGATCAATATATCGATTATATCGGCCGTTTCCCATCGGTATTGTTTATTCCAGAGCACCTAGAAATTATTTTAGGAGCGCCGTCAGAGCGCCGAAGATATTTTGACAGCGTTCTCTGGCAAGTTGATCGAGAATTTAGGCAGGCTCACCTCGATTTACAACGCGTCTTAAAAGAAAGATCGGCGCTGTTATTTTTAATTAAAACAAAACGAGCCAAGATAGATGAACTCGAGCCATGGAGCGAGTTATTAAGAGAAAAAACCGCGATAGTGCGCTCTGGTAGACAAAGATTCTCTGAGTATATCTCGCAAAAAATGGGTACCGATCTTCTCTATAGAGAAGATCTAACGGTTACGGTAGTTAGTAAACCTGCTTTCACAGAAACTGAAGACTTAATTTTTCAAGAAATTGAAAGTGCGCAAAATCTGTTTGGGGCACATCGCGATGAAATCGAGATAGTATTTCAAGATCGTCCGGCGAGAAAATTCGCTTCTCGAGGACAGTCTAGAACGATTATTGCGGCTATTAAAGTAATCGAGGCACAGTTCTTGAAAGAGAACACAAATATAAAGCCCGTAATCTTATTAGATGATATTCTGTCTGAGCTTGATCAAACCAATACTGAGTTCGTGTTAAATAATTTCTCCAAAGATTTTCAAGTAATTGCCACGAGCGTCGAGCAAAGTAAGGAATTTAGTAATTATGAGGTTGTTGCAGTACAAAATGACGCTTGAACGACTAAGTAATTTTTTAGGAAACGACTACCAAAAGAATTACCTGCAAAAAATATATCTAGCTCAAAAACTGCAAGAGCAGATTCAAAAAATCGTACCTGGTGAGTGCACGGTGATAATTAAGAGCCAGACGCTCGTAATAGAAGGGACGTCGTCAGTGTATTTACAGGCGCTAAAACTTCACCAGCGGGCTATATACGCTCAAATTAAGCGCATTACGCCCGAACTCTACCGGACAGAGCGTCCAAAGTTACAGCTCCGACTAAAGCGATCTAATTATTCGTCGTGAAATCAATAATAGTTGCTGGTATGGAACTCGGGACTCCTCGCTCCTTTAACCAGTTCTTGGCGGCAGCCGCGACTATATCTCGCTCTTCTATATAGCTTTTTCCGTCTTTCGGGGTGGTAAAGCGATGTTTCACTGAAACAGTAATCGCAGTAATTGACTCGTTATTATGGGTAGCTGAGATCAAGTAATCGATTGTTTCGTGCGGAAACAGCTCTAAATAGGGAACTTTTTTAGAAGGGTCTCCTTGGTAGAGTTTAATAAAATCGTCTCCTGAGACCGGACGGAAGTAGAGCAATAACTTATTATCTTTCCCTCTTTCAACACTGTAGCTCACCGAAACAGGGGCTGAGCCGTTGCCCCAAGCTGTTACCGAGTAGCTTCCCGGTCTCACCCTAGTGCTATACGGTAACGAGCGACTATTTTTATGAGAGTCTTTGCTAGTAGTTGCTACTAAACCGGTTTTTATTTGGCTACTTGGGTCTATGCCAATACTAAACGGTACTGTCCGGCTGTACCAAGTAATAAGCCAAACAAGTAGCCCAAGTGTCGCGATGCCCAAGACAATAATCACTTTTTTACTAATCATGGGTAGTTTACCTCCGTAGCGGCTGGCGGCTGTAAGCAAGGAATATGGCGCAAGAATTCGTACGGGTAATACCACGCGTCCCAATTGTACGTACCGCCGAGCGTTGGCCTATTATCGAGTCGTTTTGAGATACCAACATGAAGGTGGTGAGCCTGCTCGCCGTTCGAGTTGCGTACGTAAACACCAACTTCCGCCAACTTATCACCCTTCTTTACCTGTTGTCCCTCTCTGACCGACGGCCGTTGCAAGTGGGTGTAGTACCAAAAGATATTATTTGTTTCTCTCACAGTTACTGACGTTGAGCTCTCCCCGTCACCGTCGTTATCGACCGAGACTTTTACAACTTCGCCATCGCTGGCGCTAAAGACTCTAGTTCCAACAGGAGCCATTAAGTCGTAACCTTCGTGGCCGGCGTAGGTACCAGTTTTATAGGTACGCTTGCTAATTACATCACCCCAACCGCCGCGACCAGCGTTTCGGGCAGCCGATTCTTCCGCTACACAGGCATAATTACCCGTAGCCACACCAGCACCACCAGAAGACTCGCACTGTACCTGATTTTCGACTAACAACCTCACAATATTTAGCCTTTTGTAGTAAGGGTTGCCGTAAGAAGGATGTTTATACGACTCCTCCCACCGTTTGCCGCTCTCGTCGTACTGCGTCCTCATAGCTGTAGCATAATTGTAAAACAGTCGAGTATTAATATTAGTTCCAGCTGGGCTGGCGTACATATCTTCGCCCTGCATCGCCCTTCGAACAGTTTTGTAAACACCCTCTAACTGCTTTTGCCAGCGCTCTTCAGTTGAGCCGCTCAAAACATCAGAACTAGCACCGCTGTCGTAATGCTTATAGCCAAAGGCTTTTTCTGGGTGCTTGAACTCCTGCTCACCCCACCAAATAGCGATTACGATAGCGGGGTTAATCCCCTCACTCTTACCGCGCTCTAATATACTATTAATGTAATAGTCAAACTCTTTTGCGTCCGGCGTTTCCGAACGCATTTTGTTAATCTGGCTTAATCTGTAAGAATCTTTTTTTAAGATGGCGATCACTTCGCTAGGGTTAGCGCTAATCGAGGTGTCGCTAAAAGCGCTATCGGTTAGGAAACAACCATTACCCCCGAATGAGCCAGTCGGCTTATCAATCTTTGGTCCCAAGAATGTTGCTAAGAGGATAAACGGCATAATACTACCGACGATCAAGAGAATTGCGGCAAGCGCTACTATAACAATAACAACGGCGTTGCCCCGGCGTTGCATTAGAAGAATCCCCCGAATGCGGCGTGAACCCAATCGGTGGTTTTTGTTGAACGCTGAGTGAAGCCAAGGCCGACGCGCGGGTTATTAGCTTCGCCTGGGCCAAAAACCTCAAGTGAGCGCGGGTAGAAGTACTCCGCGTTAGCTTGCCGGAAGGTAATAACCTGTACTGGCTTATTCGCACCTTGCTGTGATGCGCCGTAGTCCATGGTGGCTTCCAGAAGCTTCCCAGTAAAGTAGCGAGACCATGCCATCCAAAGTTTCGGGTCGTTCCCGTCTTTAAACGGTACGCCGTCGTCCCAGTCAAACGGATTCTCGCCCTCAGCCGGCGTGTCTTTAACCGGTTTATTTGGGTCGTTGTAGTAATCGCCGTAGTTGTATTCCAGTTTGTCGTAATCTGGATCAAACTGGGCGTTAGCAAATCGATCTGGCGGCGGAATTGGGCAGAGATAGTCAACGCGGTACGTACCGAATAGGTATATCCCAGCAGCGATAATTAACCCTGCTGGTCCGAGTCCGGCTGCCATCGCGATCGCGCCGGCCACAGCGGCGTTTGTAAACCCAGGTGGCGCCTGGATGGCCTGGTCGATCGAGGCAAAGAACGCCTGGCAGGCTTCACATGCGTTTAAGGCGATGGTGATTGCCAGAACAGTCAGGTTTGCTTGCGCTTTTGCTAGGCTGGTCCGAGCGCTGTTAACCAGTGCGTCGCCGGTGCCCGTTAAGCCGGTCAGTGCTTGGACGGTTACGTTAATACCCTGAGCTGCGGCGTGAGCAGCGGTGAGCGCTCTTGAAGCGGTAATAATACCGTTAATTGCTTGATAAAGTTGGTAAACCGAACCAGCTGGTAGTCCGAGCGCTTTATCGGCCCATTGCGTAACTTTCCCGATAACAAAATCTCTTCCTAAGTCCGTAAGAGACGGGACGACGACGCGGCCGTCAATCACCAGACCCTTATTAAAGTCGAACCCATTTTGAGAGGCGTAGTAGATAGATTTAACAAATCCGCTCGGCAGTTCTTGGATCCCAAGGGTGTTAGAGAACCAGGAGTCTAGATAGTTCCACATCCCCTGATACTCGCTAGCAGTAAAGAAGTTGTCTCGGTTACTGTTTCTTACGAATTGGTAGAAAGTCTTTACGAAGTCACTCGTGAACGGACCGAGGCCGATATCAAGCCGGCTAATGAAGGCCCCAACTATTCCGTCAACCTCACGTGAAGTTAACTCGCCTTTATATAACTTCTCGAGCATACCTATTTGGTAGCCTGGCACGAGCGCCGCTAATTCTGGATCAAGGTAGGCAAAGACAGCGCTTGTTAGCATTGCCGCCCGCTCTTTATCTGAGCCGCTGAACATAACTCTTGAGAAATCAACGGGTACAAGAATGCCGGCTTGACGGAGGAACGCGTCAGAGATTTTATATTTTGTGTTATCGCGTGCGGTTTGGGTTAATTCTTTTCGAGCGCTGTCCTGGTAGAGTTTTCGGGTCGATTCGGAAAGTTGCATAAACTCGTTAACTTCCATATTTGATCCAGTTTGCTCGTTGAAGAGCGCAACCGCCGCGGCGTTAATCGCATCGCTGTCGGCAAAGTTAAGTGCGCTTCGGAGCTCTTCGTACGAGAGCTTGCCCTCTTCTGGTAGATATTTATTAGCGAACTCGCTCCACATCGCCGAAGACCAGTGCTCTAAAGCTTGACGGTAATCACCGTCGATAAAGTTCTCGATGTCGTTGACGTACTCTATTGGAATTCCGGTCGCTTTTGCTAACTTCGCGATCAAACTTCGTTTCTCGAAATCATTTAAATCGCCGCTAAACGCCCGCGTGATCTGGTTGGCTAATGTCTTTAGCGCGTCTTCGTCGAAGCCGTCGAGTTTAAGCCCGAGCGCGCCGGCGAGCTGCTTTATCCCTTCGGCAATCAACAACTTAGTGCCGGTTTGTGTATCGCCGAGCGCAAACGCTAAGAACGTATCTCTAGTGAAATTAGCTTGTCGATCGAGAAACCGTCCCACGAGCGTCACACTGAAATTTAAGGCTTTCGCCCTATCTTCCAGGGGTGCGTTCTCCCAGTTACGAATTGTATCAAGCAGGAACTGCGCTTCCTGAGTTTTGATTCTAAGTGTTTCGTCAAGGTCGAAATAGTTCCAAATTTGGTCAACACCGATATTAATAAGATTCTCACCACCGGCTTTTTTAATTAGACTCTTAGTGTCGATCGCGCCGTTCACGAACTGCTCGGTCGTACCGATCGGGACACCAAGAATTAAGTCGGTGTACTCCCATTCTTCGTAATCGCTGCCAAAATACCGCTCCAGATCGTTACCAGAAAAACTGCCGGCGCTTGGCCGATCTTTCAGATAACCAGCAGGTAGCCCAAGGCGCTGCTCAACAATCGCTTGCCCGTAGTTTCCTTGAAGATCTCCTGTTAGCGGGATAGTGGTGCCCCGGTCTAAACCAAGTAGACTTGTGATCGAGTTGCCAAACACCTCTTGCAGCGCGATTTCTAACTTCTTCTCACCCTTAATCACTTGGTAACCGGTACCTATGTTCCAGCCGATAATATTATCAGCTTGGGCGCCGCCGACTTTTTGCAAGACGCTTAAGCCATCACCCCTAACAACGGCTTGGACATCTTGCGCCGAAAGCTGGTTCTGTGGGTCGAGTTCAAGCTCCTTATTAATAAAGTTCGTTAGAACGCCGATTGACTTTGAGTTAAACTTGCCTCGAGTTAGATCGCGGGCGCTCGAAAAATCCAATCCTGTTTGTTCGGCGATAACGCTGGCGGCGATGTTATCCTTCAAATACCCAAGAGTTATCTCCTTGCCGGCTAGCAGGTCACGTACTACGCCGTTACCGATTGCCCGGTACTGACCCGGTATTCCTTTAACAGCTGCTTCTCTGAGAAAGTTGTAGCCGTAGTCGCGTAGTTCTGTTAGTGCCGCCTGCTGTTTAGCTTTATCTTCAGCGAAAAGTTTAGCCAAAGAGGCGATCGGAACACTCCGATCGATCGGGGCGTTTTCGAGGGTGATAGGCGGCGTAGTTCTGGCTCTAGTTGCAGATTCTAACGCTTGGCGCTGTTGATCAGTTAGCCGAAAAGCGTCAGCTAAAACGTTGACGCCGGCCCAAATTAGCCCCTCTGTATCGTTTCGCTGGATTTTATCGATCGTACCGGTTATCACTCCGAAAGCCGCGTCTTTTTTCTCGAGAGCGCTAAAGACGCCTTTAACCGTTTCGATCTTGTTCATATCTTCGAGTGAGTGGGTGTCTAGAAAGAGCGTCGGTAGTCCGGTAGCGTTTTCGACTGTACGCTTACCGGCACTTTCCAGTATCTGTCGCCACCCACTTCCTCGGAGTGTTCCGGGCGGAACGCCGAGTAGCATCTCGATATTAGCGCGGGCGATCGCGATGCGAGTGTCTTGGTCGTTGTCAGCGATCGAGAAGCCTTCGGGTAGCCCAGGAATAATTTTGTGTAAATAGCTAGCACCGATTGAGCGTATAAGTGAATCTGCTAACGGGTCGCTTGTAATCGAGCCACCGCCAAACTCCTTGAGTAGAATATTAGCGCCGACGTACAGTAAAACATCTTCCAACCGCAAGCCCTTACCGAACTCAGCGAGAAAATCCATCTCGCCAGATTCGTTTAACATCTGCATAATTCCGTCGGTACCGAGCGTACCGGCGATCTCAGTTAAGCTTGGTCCACGTGGCGTCGGGTTTCGAGCGATACCGTCACGGCTCTGCCAAGCCACTTTTATTGGCTTAGCGCGCTGAAAACGAGTTTTGTTACCACCGAGATGCCGTCGCTCAACGAGTTTGCAGGTTATCTTACCGACTTCAGAGATATCGACCGCCTGGCCAGTGCTGTGCGCCGAGACAATTCCGACATCTTCTTCGATCGCGTCGAGCGATTCTCGATCGTACTTACCACGTCCGTCGGTATCGTAATTTTTGAGTATCCGTTGGGCCTTAATGTACGGTAGCCCGGCACCGCCGAACTCCTTTGGCTTAACGAGATAAATCAAGTAGTCGGTAACCCGAACGTCAACTCGACCCTCCTCGATCGCCGCTCGATCTTGTGGCGAGAGCTGAATCTTGTCTTCCGTATCGAAGATCCACTCAAGATCGAGAACTGAGTCGGCGTCGGCGGTAACCCCGGTTGGGGCGACGTCTTCTAGTGAGTCAAGTTCCTCTTCGCTTGGTTGCGCTTGTGCTAGTGCCGTGCTTGTAACAAGAATCGGCTGGAACCCAAGCGTTAAAGTAAGAATAGCGCCAATTAATAGTTTATAAGCCCCTACCATCAGTCTGCTCCGTACCTCTTGGCGCCGTTAAACTTATGAGTGGTTAGTGGTCGCTCTTTAATCGTTGTGGTCTGAGAGGACGAGTCGATAATCTTACCGTTGCCGATATAGATTCCGACGTGGTCAAATAAGGCGCCAGCGTATCGTCGTTGGGCGCGACTACCGTTCCCAAACCAGACGATGTCCCCTGGCCGCATCACGCCCTCGTTGATCCGCTCGTTACTAGCAGTCTCAGCTCGGTCAATCACAAGTCTTAATACTTTATTGTTCCAAAGAGCGGTAGTGGTCCCGACAATTGCGTTTGGTACGCCAGATTCCCATAAAGTTGTGGACGAGAACGAGGCACAGGCTAGCTTATCTGGCGCACCAGTTATCCGACAGAAGTTACCAGTAGGCTCGCCGACATGGGTTTTGGCGTTAGCTACGATCCATGTTCCAAACGGCAACGTGCCCTCGAACTCCAACATTTTTTTCTGCAAATCGTCGCGAATCTTCATCCGCTCAACTTTATTAGAGGTTTTAAGGAGAGAGTCTAAGATCGGTGTGAACTCTACGATCTTGGCATCAATTGCGGCGACTTTATTCGCGGAGTGCTTCTGAGCGTTGCCTTTAATCCGTTGATAGCGATCCTTCTCGTCCTCAACAACCTCTTTTACTGTTTTATCGTTTGCGATCTTATCGCCCGATAACGCTGAGAGTAGTGTAGCCTGTTCTTGTTGCGAAACGCTGGTCGGATATCGCGCTGGTCCCTTGCCAGTGTCACCACTAAATGAGAAGAGGGCAACGATAATGAGAACTATAATTATCACTAGCAGGATAATCCCAACCGCTAGCCACACATACGGATTTTTAGCGAGAAGCTGAGTTACTAGCTTTTTTATCGCTTGACCGATCGCTTTACCTGCTTGTTTGGCGGCCTTTTTCGTTGCTTCGCCAGCGGCTCGAGCCGCTGCTCGGGCGCTTCGCTCACCCGCCTTTACCGGTTGTTGTTCAACTCTTTTGGCAGCGCTTTGTTCGGCATTTTTAGAGACGGTCTTTTGGGCGACTTGTCGGCCGGACTTTACCTCCTCGGCAATCTGCTGAGAACGCTCTAGTTCCTTCTGATGCAACTCCTGACGCTTAGTCGCCTCTATCGGGTCCGTTTTAGTTGGCGACTCAGTGCTGCGGCGCTGTCTAATCTCATCCCAGACTTGTTGAAGATCAGGCTCGGATTCTTCTTGTTCATTAAGCTGTCCGACGAGCTCCTCTGGGGTATCGTCGAACTCCTCTTCTGGTGTTAGTGGTGGTGGTGTTTTTGGATCCCCTCCGGCCATTTTTACTCACTTATTCCGTAGAGCTCTAATAATTGCTTTGGATCGGTGGTGATAATCTGGTCTTCGGTGTACGACGATACGATTTGAATGGCAGCGCGATTATTACCAGCGAAGAACAACCCCTGCCCAACCTCAGCTTCAGTCAAAAAGAACTTTTCGCCATCAGTAAGCTTGAAGGTCTCCGCAATTTTATCGATGGCGGAGGTAGATTGTCCAAGTAGTAGTTGCGTCGAAGAGTTGTTAACGACCGACCGACCGTAGTTGGAGCTCAAAAAATCCTCAACGTCTTGGCTAATAACAGTTAAACCGAGGTAGTATTTACGCGCGCGTTTAGCGATCGCATTAACAAACTTCGCCGAATCTTCGTAGCGCATCATAATCCAGCCCTCGTCTAGAATCATCATCCGTTTCTTGAGATCGCTTTTAACGCGGCTCCAGATGTAATTTAACGCCATATACATCGCGATCGGCCGCAGCTCCTCTTCCATATCCCGAATCGAGAAGACGGTGACTTTATTGTTCATATCGATATTAGTTTGGGCGTTGAAGAGACTGGCAAAGCTCCCGTCGGTGTATTTAGCGAGCCGGTTCACGAGCGACTCGGTACCCGTCATATTTTGTAGGACTGTCGTAAGGTCGCTCAGTGTGGGGGGAGTATTTGAGTGGGTGGCGGCGTCGGTGGTGATGTCGCGAAGGGCGTACGTTTCGTAGAGCGCTTTATCCAGTAGGTTATCTTCCTCTGGGGATAGGCTTCCTGCCATTAGCGCGACCAGTCCATGAACTGACGTCACTGTGGCACGCAGGAGCTGCTCGCCGGTCTCGTCGCTTCCTTCTCGATACTTTGGCAGATCGAATGGGTTAATTTTTTGCTGCGAGTTGAGCGAGAGGTTAATGTAGGTGCCGCCGACAGCTTCTGCTAAAGATTTGTACTCATTTTCTGGGTCGATCACGATTACTTCAGAGCCAAGCATCAGCGATCTAATCGCTTCAAGCTTCACGGCGTACGATTTACCGGCACCGGATTTGGCGAAGACAACCTGATTAGCGTTCTCCATTTTGAAGCGGTCAAATAGTACTAACGAGCTGTTATGGAGATTAATGCCGTACAGTACGCCGTCGTGGTGAGACAGCTCAGCTGAGGTAAACGGAAACGTTGTTGAGAGTGAAGCGGTGTCAAGATTTCGAACAACATCCAATTGGTCGTCGCCGAGCGGTAATGTCGAATTAAAGCCCTGCTCCATCTGTAGGAGCGCTTGTTTGGTGTAAATTAGCTGCCCACCTAGGATCGCCTCGAATTGCTTAGACATTTTATTTAGTTCGTCGATCGAGGTGGCGTACAAAGTGAAGTAAAGACTCATCTGGAAAAGCCGAGTCTCACCTTTTTGTAATGTGTCGCGAAGCTCTTCGATATCGCCGACGGCAGTCTCAAGTTCGGGATTTCTCACAAGTCCTTTTTCAGCTTCTATCTGTAAGCTCGACTGGAGCTGCGTAGTTTTTCGACGAAGTTGTCCGAGCAATACGTTCGTCTCGATCGGGTAAATAAACATACTAATGTCGAGCGTTGCGTCGTAGTTAATAATCGGTGAAAGCCAGTTTGCCTGTAAGTATCGCGGGTACGTGTAGACAAACAGCGTTCGAACAAAGAAGCTGCCGAGCTGGATGTAGTTCGGTGTGATATTCATACCGCCTGGTGCGATAATGTCTAACACACTAGCTACACCTTGACGTAACACCTCATCGGTACTCGTTGGGTCGCTATGCTTGACGCCCAACTTGCCGAATATCTCACTGACGGTGGTCTTTTTCATCGCCGACGGGTTGGCTAGTTCGATCTCCTCCTTAGTCGGAGCGTTTGCCGTTTTTTCTGGGTTTGGTGCCGCTTGCGCTTGTTGTAACTTAACGTCGGATTGCGGTGCGTTTTTGTTTGTCGCCTCTTCGAGCAACTTTTGGCCGTGCTCCAAGATTGGGGCTGTAAACTGTTCGGGGTCTTTCAGATGCTGGGTATACGATTCTTCTGGGTTATAGGTGTTATAAAAGAGCTCAATAATCTCTTTAGTATCTAGCTCTTTAGTTGTAACGCCGAGCGAGTTTAAGCGACCGCTAATTGTGCGCGATCGCTCCTCGAGTATTTCTTTATAACCTTTAAATTCGTCGTCACTAATTGCAGTAACGCCGACTTTCTTTCGTTTTAATACTTTGTCGATAAGCGTTTCGTTCTCGACAGCGCCTTTAGCGGTGTGACTGATAACGATGTAGATCGACTTCTCCATAATGTTAATCTGCTCACTCAGGGTTTTGACGAAATCTAAGTAGTCCTTAGCTTGCCTTTGGAGTAATTCATTAATCTCGCCGGCACTAGCGCGTTCGACTTTATCGATATACGCCGCTAAGTCGACTCGCCGCGACTGAACGACGATTTCTACGGGAAATTTCAGCGAATTTAAAAAACTTTGATACTGATAGATAGCCACTTCTTTCTCGTTCTCGCTTTTCAAATCGAAGTTAACTGGCACGGCTTTAATTACTTTTCGTAGGCGTCCGTCTTTGAGGATGATAATACCGTCTCGAATTCGTTCGATCTGCAAATACTTTTGTGTTGGAGCAACTAGTGGTTTTTTCGCCATCGTTATTGTTTTGTCTCCGGATTATCTAAAACACTTGCTAGCTCGTTAACCCGAATCGGATCGAGTGTTTTCTTTGGTTGTTGCTCAGCTTTTTTAGTTTGTTTTAATGGCTGGGATTGTTGCGCCGGAGTGTAATGCTGCCAAACTCGAGCTCGAGGCTGAGACATGTAGCGAACCATCGCCATAAAGAAAACAGGGAACGGCCGATCTTGTATCTTTATAAACGCCATGCAAAAACTAAACACTCCGATTGGGATGGCTAAAATCCAAAAGAGAAAAGAGAAGCCACTTAGAACTAATTTGCTAAATAAAATATAGATAATTAGTCCGCCAAAAAGTAAGTAGAAAAATTGGCTCAAGGTTAACGGACCAATAATTCGGTCCTGCATATCTATATTCTGAGGAACTTTAAATTGCATTTCCCCCCATAGTTACAATCTACCGTATCAGTATACTAGGCGCCAGCTAGCTACCGTACTGTTGTAAGTAGAGACCAGTTGCGGTGATTGCGGTTTCCTCGGAGACTTGTTTATTCTCTACCGCATCAAGCGCTTCAATAATGCGTTTTAGCCGAACTAAAAAGTTTAACTGTTCACCGAACATCTCAAATCGTTCGAGGGAGCCTGCTAAACCTAAGGATTCTAGCATCGCCACTAAACTATTTGGTATGGTGATATGGTTAAATGGCGGGTTATTGCCGTAGGCTGCTAACCCAGAAAAGAATTGTTCGATTCCACCGTAAAGAGCGAGGCGCTGCTCCTTTGTTGCCTGCTTTAGAGAGTTGTAGTAGGGAGCAACAAGCTCGAGGCTATTTTTGCGCTGGTAGTAGTTTGCGATGTTATCTTCCACCCTTTGATATAACGCTAGCTGCTCAAACACATTTTTTGTTATTGTGCTTTGTTTTAATTGACCGCCCGGCGCCACAATATTCGACTCTGTTGTTGGTATCGGCTGATCAATCCCAGTTCCGTATAAACTTCTAATAAATCCTTCCTGTTGTGTTCGATTAAGTTGTTCGCTGTTAAATAGATATTGTTCGCAAATAAACCTCCTACGCTCGGCCTGCTCATATCTAACTTGTGACAACGCGGACTCAAACAGCTCTTGTCTGATTTCGTCGCCAACCGAACCCAATAGCGTTTGGACCTGAGTAAAAATATCTCCGTCGCCGTAGTAAAGCAGCTGTTGGATTTGTAGGATAACCTGATCCTCGGTTTCGTTCCAAATTCGATCAGTCATCTTTCTTCGGAGTCTTTCCTAGATGTGAGGCTGGGGTGCCAGAAATTGAGTCGTGGGATAGTACGGCGTTTTTCATATCTTGTGTGGATAGCTTCTTATCCTTATCACCACTAAATAGTTTCGACTGGAATTCATCAAAATTATCAAACGTGTGTTCTTCGCCAGTTGTTCTGCTCTTAACAACGATTGGTTTCTCGCCATCTTTCATAATCATGCTAGCGAGTTCCCGCAGTGCTTCTGGGCTTCGAGTGTCGCGCTGATTTTTGCCGATATCTTTTAGCGCTTGGATGTTTTTAATTAACGTGTTTTGGAACTTTGCATCCATTCCAATTGTGTCGCTGTTAAAGAACTTCTTTTTAAGATTGGCGCGTTCAGTCTCGTTAAGATCCTTAAGGCCTTCGTTGATATCCTTAAGGATACTTTTAACGCTCCCATCGGCGAGCGTGTCCTCGTTCTGAGCTTTAATCCCTTCATTAAAGGCCTTGGCCTGCCGTTTCTCCTCAGCCTTCACCAGAGTCGAGAAGGTTTTATCGGTTTGATATTTCTGTACCATATCTTCGGCGCTCATGCCAGCCAAGTCGTCGTGACCGACCTTAAGCTTCTCTAGGTCTGCTAATAACTCGGAGTGGTAAGATTTCCAGAAAGTTAAATCGCCCTTTTCTTCATCGGTTCGTTCGGCCTCTGGTTTCTTCTCGATCTTGTCGATTTCTCCAGCGATATCGCCAGCCTCTCGAAGTTTACTAATAACGTCCTTGCGCCCCGTTGTGTAGATGCCAGTAACTTCACGCTCAGCGCTCTGTACTGCGTCAGCAAATGCTTTGTCTTTAGAACTTGCTGCCGCGAATTGCTCCATGAGTTTCTTGTTGTCATCGTTTTTAGTAAAGGCAACTCTTTTTCTATTCATCTCTATCTTTTCTCGAGCCTCTTCCAAGCCTTTGTTGTAGGCAGAGGATATTTGGCGCTCCGGCAGGGAACCGCCTCGGCGCTGCAGTCGGTCTAGGAAATTGGCAAGCTTGCCCTCCCCAGCCTTTGTGTTCGCCTTAGCTTGTTCGGCTGCCAAGTAGTTAGATAACTCCTCGCCGCGTTTGGTTGTGCGAGCGAATTTCCGATAATTGCGCCCCCGCATTGCCTTACTTTCAGCAGAAGTCTGTAGGTTTTTTATATCTTGTTCCTGCGCTTTTTTTGCAAATTCCATCGACTTTTTAAGTCGACCGTATAGCGGTGCTCGGAGCGCTAGCTGTTGCCCAGTACGCCCAGCCGTCTCTATCGCCCCCTGTTTTGCTGCGCCGGCACCCGTATATTTCATAAACGCCTTTGAAGCTTTGTCGATGACAGCGCCACCCATCTTGCTTGGTAACGTTAACGCGGTGAAAAACAAAACATACATAATAAGGAGGCGTGCGATACTCTGGTTGTTACCACCCGCGTTCCCTATCACTAGCATTAGCCAAAATACTGCCGACATCGCCGGCACGATGAAGAGCCACTTCGTGAACTGTTGCCACCACTGTTTAAAGTACTTATCAAGGCCTGGAATGCCATATGATACGAACGCTAACGGTGAAAGGATTGTGAGTAGGTAAATTGCTACAAGCCGGAAGTAGAGTAAAAACGATAACCACAACAGGCCGATAATCGTGATAAGTGCAAGAATCAGCACTAGTAACGGGGCCAATAATCCAACCCCCCAGCCAATGGTAAGTATAGCGTTCTTGCCAAATAACTCTGCGGTATCTCCAACAAAATCTGCAAATGTCGTTGAGCCAACTTGGTTAACAAAAAAGTAGGTAACTACGGTGGTGATATCGGACATAAACCTGATGATATATAGGCTGGCGTTAGCCAGAATTATCCCAATAATTAAGTTTGGTAACGCTTTTTTAATGGTGTAGGTATCGATATTGATACGAGTAATGTTGGAAAAAGAAATCACGAATAGGGCGACAATAAGTAATATATTGATGACGCTTCTAGTTACTCGCCAGGCCTGATAAACAAAACCACTTTCTTCTGAGATTAGCGCACCGAGCGGACTCCCAAACCCGGCTGGACCGGTGTCAGAGTTCTCAACTGGTGGCCGCTTAAAATCAAACAACTGTGTCTGGATGAAATCGTTGTAGACGACCTTACTACTACTGCCGCTTAATTCGATACGAGTTTTATTATCCCCTTCGTAGTTCTCAACCTGTGATACCTCAAAAGTCTGAGCGGTTTTGAAGTTTGTTGAATTGAACGTAAGGCTGGACTTACTTAGTTTGAGTTTTCCAGCCGCTTCTGATACTTTAATTTTTACCTCGCCCTGGGGGTCGTCCCTTAGCGATACACTCACCTTCTGGCTAGGGGCATCTTGCTTGTTGTATTCAATAATTGGATATGGATCTAAGATTAGTTTCCCAAGTTTCTTGCCGCTGCCCATAATCTCTACGGCAAAAAAGTCATTGTAGTTTTTCTTTCCATCCGTCCCTGAGAGCAGAATATTCTTATACGAACCCTCGGTCGGCTTACCTTGAACAACAGCGGTAAACTGCTTCGCCTTCTGATAATCGTCGCCTTGATCCGAGAATGTTATAGAGGTCTGGCTTACTACCAGTTTACCCTCGGTACCAATAAAGTTACCGTCGGCTTCCAGTGATATTTTAATCGTTACTGGTTTGGTGGGCCTAGATTTTAATGAAACGTAAAGTTTTTGGGGTGTGTTGTCTCCAGGAGCGATCCTAACAGTCCCTTCTGGATAAAGCAGCAGCTCTTCTTCGGGAAGTGACTGGGCCATAGTATGGCTATTGCCGCTAAATATTAAAGTAGGAACTAGTAGCCCAAACAAAAGAACCAAAAAGAATTTAGCGAGCCCTCGTTCCTTAACTAGCATGAAACTATCGCTCCCGGTTTAATATAGGCAAGGAGCAACCGCTGTCTATCGTATGAGACCCCAGCAGCTTTCTGAAGCAAGTCTGCCGCCCAATCGATCATGGGTCGGAAGATTGATTTAAAAAGACAGTCGGTAAAACGCGCAAATATTGCTCCTAAGCTTTTGTCCCCAACAAATATTCCAGCAATTACGTTCGATTCCCCCGATATAATATAGGTGATACTACAGTCCCCACCATCGTCGGGTTGCACTGGGTTAGCAAATTCCCCTGGCTTTACCTTACTTTCATTGCCATTTTGGTCTATCCAGATGTCAGGACCGCCTGCCTCAGTATTCTGAAAGACTACTGGCCTACAATTATCCGACATCTTGTCAGATTTCTTGTTCACAGCGAGAATAGTAATCGTATTCTTGCCGCCCCTCGAGTCCAAGAACTGTACTAGGGCTTGTTTCTCTTCTATGAATCCGCCGTCAGGTGGCCGCAAAAATCCGGCGTTATTTGATTCAGTTGCGATCCTATATCTATAGGCAACTTCTGCGTCGGATGGTTTATTTTCCCAATTAAAGTCCCACGCTAGGAGTACTTGTTGGAACTCGACGTTCGTTTCACCCAAGTCTTCAGTTTTAATTGGTCTAACATTGGTTGGGCACGGCGGTGTAGTCTTGCTCGTATCGTCGCCCTTATATTGAAGATAAACATCGTGGGGGCCACTGCAGTTTTTGTTTAGATTATTCTCGAAGAACGTATATATCACATACTCAAACCCTGGGTCTGCAGGTTCCTTATCAAATACACGTATAAACCCACTCAGTTTTGAAGTGCTACCGTTATCAATTACCTCCGGATTAATTCGATATGGTGCGGAGATATAGTCCGAGCTTGAGGCAATTGCCCTCCATTGGCTCTCCCCATCCATCCGCTCGTAAATAGCCATGAACAAAAACTTCCCACGTTGGTTATCAACGCCGGGGTGGGTCACCTCCACATCAAACCGTACCCCAAGTTTTCCGCCAGAAGGAGAGTTTTTTACGGAGACGTTCTTAAACTTAACGACTAAATCGTTTCTCCCTGAACAGTTGTCTGGAAGAGTGTTAGTGTTTTGTGCCAATGCTGGTATAGGGGGAAACAGAACGATAGTAACCGCTATTACCAATAAGGCTGTGAAAAATTTTCTATACACCCTCCCCATATTCTAACCATAGCACTTCCGGTTTTTGGAGAAAATGTGGGTTAGGCTAGTATTCTTGGTATAATTCCCTTAACTCACCAGGAGGTGATCGCACCATGATGATGTTACTTGCACTTATCATTACCCAGTCTGGCTTGTCGCTCGGCGAAGCCACAACAACCCTAGTGGAGCAGCGTGTTGCTGATTATCTACAGGGGAGGAATGAAGCCGTATTGGCTGGGGGAAGGCCGGTTGAAACCAGTGCCCCGTCAGCTCGTCGCAACCCTGAGTTGCACTCGTTGCTTGGTCGTTACCGCTTCAAGACAGTGGACCTGGCTGTTAATAAATCACAGGGAGAGAACCTCGTGGTTAGCCTGGTCGAAAGCGGGACTGGAACCAAGCCCGAGCTCAATATTGGTTTCATAGAGCTCACAAAAAGCGTCCCGGCACCCGAGGAGCTGTTGCGCCTTTTCGGTCAGGAAAGCCAGCGTTCCGTTGAGTACCTCACAGAGACGGTTAGGCCCGGCGCCTACTGGTCGGTGAGCGTCACAACGCCTCGATGTACTGCGACTCTACTCTGTTGGGGTGATCAGACCGGCTGGAAAAGCGCACAACCAATTTCTCTTACCGTCTCAGCTGGCAAACCGATGTTCGCAGCAGACTTTAAAGAGGCGCTCGCACGTTTCCACGTCTGGGACGATACGACAAGAGCAAAACCCCTGCTCTGGCAAAAGGGGGTATAACTCGTTGGGCCGACCTTGGCCCAATTTTTTATTCGGAGTAAAGCGGGTCGATCTCTTTAACCCGAGCCTTAGCGCCGGGGTCGTAAGCGCTGGCAAGCACGGCGATATCTCGGCTATTTGGCTCTAGCTCGTAAGCGCGTAGCACCACCAATTTTATTAACTCGACGTTTTCGCTCGGTAAGCGCTTAGCGAGTCCAATAAGTTTTTTCCCGTCCCTTTGTTCTTTTAGAAAGATTTTCATACTTTCTACCTGAGCTTGCTGGAACTGTTCTTGTTGTTGGAGTAATTCTCTGGAAATTTTTGCGCGCTCGGCTGAGTACAAACTAACAATTGCGCTAAAGGCGATGAGCGCGCCGATCCAAAACAACGCTCTCGGTGTCATTGAAACATCTCCTTCTTGATGCGATCAACAAGAAAAGGCGCAAAGTCGGAAAGGAGCGGTAGCTGTTCTTGCAGCGCCCAACTTAAGAAGGCTTTGGCCTCCTTGGCTCGCTCGACGTCGGTAGTTTCTTGGATCACTTTCTTCTCATACTCGATTAGTTTATCGGCGAATTCGTGCCAGAAAAATTCGTACAATTCTTCTAACGCCACCCCGAGTTGGTAATTAGTGAAGAACTTTTGGTTATTTTGAGTTAGACGCTCTAGTTTTTGGCAAAACTCGGTTTCAGTCCGGTCGAGTTTAGTTGGCTTTACTGGTTTAGTGTTATCGGCGGTTATAGCCACAAACCGAGCTGCGTTCCACACTTTTGTAACAAAATTTCGATACTTAATGATCTTTTGTTCGGAGTATCTTTGCGGCTGTCCGACCGAATTGCCACCGATTACGCTCATCCGGAACGCATCAGCGCCGTATTTATCAATAAGTATCAGCGGGTCAAGAACATTACCCTTACTTTTACTCATTTTTTTACCGTCTTCGTCCAAAATTAGACCGTGAAAGTAGACTTGCTTGAAGGGCACATCTTTTTGTAAGGCAAGACTCAAGATAATCATCCGAGCTACCCAAAAGAAAAGAATATCTGTACCGGTTTCTAGTAGGCTAGTAGGAAAGTACCGTTTTAGATCTGGTGCCTCAGCGTTCGGCCAGCCGAGCGTCGAGAACGGCCAAAGTCCCGAAGAGAACCAAGTATCGAGTACATCTGGATCTTTTGTTAATTTAGCTGTTGCTCCAGCCAGTTTTTGAGCTGCATCAAGCGATTCGGCGACGTAAATCTTCCCCGACTCGTCGTAGTACGCAGGGATCTCGTGTCCCCACCAGAGCTGACGAGAGATACACCAGTCGTGAAGGTTACTTAACCAGTGCTCGTATGTTTTTTCAATACTCTTTGGGAAAAACGTAATTTTACCTGATCGAACGGCTGCCAGCGCCTCTTTCTTTAGTTCTGTTGTTTTCATGAACCACTGTGTCGAAAGACGTGGCTCGATGACGGCGCCGCTTCGTTCACTAATTGGTTGGCGAATCGCGTAGTCCTCTGTTTTTTCGAGAAGGCCCATCTCTTCTAATTTTTTCGCTACAATTTCACGAGCGTCGCTAGCTTTAAGGCCAGCAAACTCACCGGCAACGGCCGTGAGTTTGCCGTACTGATCTATTACTTCGATCGCTGGCAGATTGTGGCGCTTGGCGATTTCAAAGTCAGCCGGGTCATGAGCCGGTGTAACTTTAACCGCGCCGGTGCCGAATTCGGGATCGACGGCCTCGTCAGCGACGACCGGGATTTTTTTCTTCTCGCCTGTCGCTAGCGTTACCTCGATCTCTGTCCCGACGTACTTAATGTAGCGATGATCTTCTGGGTGAACGGCAATGGCGGTGTCGCCGAATTTTGTCTCGGGTCTAACGGTTGCTAACGTAATCGGCCCGTATTTTATCCAATACAGCTTACCGGGCACTTCTTGATAGACAACTTCATCGTCGGAAATAGCGGTTTGAAGTTTTGGGTCCCAGTTAACCAGATAATTGCCCCGATAGATCAAATCCTTTTTATAAAGCTCGATAAACGCTGTTTGAACGGCGTTTTGGGAGTGCTCGTCCATCGTAAAACGAAATTTAGTCCAGTCGGCCGATAAGCCAAATCGACGAAGTGATACTTTCATACGAGGCATGTAATACTCGATCCATTTCCAAACTTCTTCGAGGAACTTTTCTTTACCTAGTTGTGTTCGGCTCATACCCTGCTCTTTTTGGACTTTCTTTTCGACTAGTGCTTGAACCGCGATCGCAGCGTGGTCGGCGCCGGGTAGGATTAACACATCTTTACCGAGTCGGCGTTGGTAGCGGGCGATGGTATCGTGAACTGCATAAGTTAAACCGTGACCGAGGTGGAGATCGCCGGTAACGTTTGGCGGTGGCATGATCATACTAAACGGTTCGCCCTTGCCTTTCGGCGAGAACTGACCAGACTTCTCCCACTCGTCGTAGGTTACAGGCTCGGTGGTGTGGTCGTAGCGAGTTGGTATTTCTTTCATCAGAGCTCTAGGCTTGGATTAGCCTGACTAGCATACCAAGAATCAGGTTTACCAAAAAGATGGTGATAGACAGCCGCCGCTCCAATCATCGCTGCATTGTCGGTGCAGTAGTTGAGCGGTGCGATCGAGAAGCGAACGTCCGGTCGACGCTGGTTGAGTGCTTGTTCGAGATAGGTTCGCAAATAGCGATTGGCTGCGACCCCGCCAACCAAGCAGACCGAGCGTAATCCTGGGTAGTGGCCGACTGCTGTTACGGTTTTGCGGGCGACAGTTGCGGCAACAGTATGTTCAAAACTAGCTGCAATATCGGCTTTTGTATGCTCTGGTAGCGGTTTGGGCAACTTTTGGAGGAGTGAGTAAACAGACGCCTTTAAACCGCTAAACGAAAACTCTAGACTGTCGCGCTCGTCGAGTCCGATCGGGAATTGGTAAGCGTCACGAGCGCCGTGAAGCGCCAGTTTCGCAATTTCCGGCCCGCCCGGGTATCCGAGCTCGAGCAGTCTGGCAACCTTATCGAAGGCCTCGCCGGCGGCGTCGTCGCGAGTTGAGCCGAGGTGTTGGTAAACTCCGTGCCGCTCCATTAAGACAAGCTCGGTGTGACCGCCGGACACGATTACAATAATTGCCGGCAACTCTGGCAACTGTTCGTTAAGCCAAGCCGAGTAGATATGTCCTTCGAGGTGATTAATCGCGAAAAACGGTAAGTCTTTGCTTATAGCGATACTCTTAGCCGCCGCGACCCCTACTAGCAGCGAGCCGATTAATCCTGGACCGACTGTCACAGCGACGGCATCAAAATCCAGCCTTTTTTTGTTGGTAACCTGAGCGAGTACTTGCGGCAGAGCTTCAGTGTGAAGACGAGCGGCGATGTTGGGAACGACGCCACCAGTTTCGGCGTGAACTTCCATCTGAGACGCGACTACTTCGCTTAATACAACCGGACGGTAATTCTGATCTTCGACGATCGCTGCCGCTGTTTCGTCGCAACTGGTTTCAATAGCAAGAATTTTCATTTTATTTCACCAGTTACTCGGAATGCTCCCGCGTCCTTCGGACGATTCGCAAGCGTCGCAACTAGTTTCGATGGCAAGTATCTTCATCCCTTATATTTTACCTGGATTAGCCTGTTTCGGGCAGGGTATACTAATTAGGTGATTACATCCTTCTTTCAAACTGATGCTTGGGCGAATTTTAAGCAAAAAAGTGGCTGGCGACCGCGACGCGTTGGCGAGCACTTAGCACTGCGGAAGGGGTTACCGCTCGGTCTATCGCTCGAGTACTGGCCGGAGCTGCCTTATTCTCAAGAAGTCTTGCGGGAAGTTAAGGCCGAGTGCGCTACTGCGGCGCCTGATATTTTTACCCGCTTTGAATTTCTCGAACGATACTCGTCAGAGACGGTAGAGAAACTGCAAGGCATCGGCCTAAGAAAGTCGTTTGAGGAAGTACAGCCAGAATACCGACAGTGGATTCATCTTGATAGGTCCGACGAGGAACTTTTAAGTGAGATGAAACCGAAAGGTCGCTATAACATCAAGGTCGCTGAGCGCAATCATCTACAAATACACTTTTCAACCGACCGATCGGCCGTCGGACAGTTTTTTAGCCTGTATCAACAGACATCGGAGCGAAACCGGTTCCAGGGTCGCGGGCTCGGTTACTTTGAGGGGCTAGTTAAGCTTTTAGCCAAAGAAGGCGTCGGCGAGGTGCTCGTTATTTCAAAGAACGGTACGGCGCTTTCTGCCGGGATATTTTTGTACTGGGGCGGCGTCGGTAGTTATCTGTACGGAGCGTCGGGCGGCGATCGAAACTTAATGGCTCCGTATCTGATGCACTGGGCGGCGATGAAACGCTCGAGAGAGAGGGGCTGTCGGATTTACGACTTATTAGCGATCGCTCCTCCAGACAGACCGAACCATTCTTACGCTAGCCTCACCCGCTTCAAAACGCAGTTTGGGGGCGAATCAGTGCGATTACTCGGGAGTTGGGACTTTATCCGTAAACCGTTTTGGTATACCATATACCAGTTCGCAGAGCGTCGACGCAGACAGGCGCTGCGCTAGCTAAATAGATGAATATACTCAAAAAACTCGGTCGAAAGGTCTTCTCGCAAAAAACCATTAACTACTACCACTTAGCCACGGCGATTCTGGCTAACGTGCTATATCGGTTTCCGTCACGACAGCTGAGAGTGATCGGTGTAACCGGGACAAATGGCAAGACTACGACGTGTCATATGATTACCGCAGTGCTCGAAGCCTCGGGGCGGAAAGTAGGGATGACCACGACTATTAACTTCCAGGTTGGCGAGAGTCGATTCGAGAATAATCTAAAGATGACGACCGTCAGCCCGTTTTTACTGCAAAAAATGCTTCGGCAGATGGTTGATGCCGGTTGTCAGGACGCGGTTATTGAAGTGACCTCAATTGCGCTCGATCAACATCGGCTCTGGGGGATTGATTTTCACACGACTGTTTTTACTAATCTTACTCACGATCACCTCGATTATCATAAAACGATGGAGCAGTACCGACTCGCTAAAGAAGTGCTGTTTGCCAATCATCCCGTCTTCTCAGTTGTGAATAGTGATGACCCGGCTTTTCAGGAGTTCGCTAAGTATCCCGCAGACCATCTGCTGACGTACGGCCTAAAACACAGCTCGCTTATCGCAGCTAAAAAAGTACTAACCAGACCGGGTGGGACAGACTTTATCTTGGTAGTCGGCCAGCGCCAGGCGGCGCTTAACCTGCCGTTACCGGGAATGTTTAACGTCTATAACGCATTAGCGGCAGCGACGGTCGGTATCGGGCTTAATATTAGTATCGAAGACGTAATTGAAGGACTGCGTAATATCCGACCGATTCCGGGACGGATGGAAGTAATCGAAATCGGCCAGCCGTTTACCGTTATCGTTGACTACGCTCACACCCCGGACGCGCTGCAAAAGGTATACGAAACGATTAAGCCAACTGTTCGAGGTAAACTAATCTCAGTACTCGGTGCAACCGGCAGACGCGATAAAACTAAGCGACCGATTCTGGGGGCGCTGGCAGGTAAATACGCAGATTTTGTAATTTTAACTAACGAGGATCCGTACGACGAGGATCCAGGCGATATTATCGATGCTGTTGCTGCCGGCGTTCCGCGCGGGCGACCGAACCGCGGTGGTCGGATGAAAGTTAATAAAGAATCCGAGGTGCCGTTCAAATACAAAGACTCCGGCGAGGACATTTGGTGGTGGAGGATACTCGACCGCCGCGAAGCGATCGCTAAGGCGCTCTCGATGGCGAGGCCGCAAGACGTTGTCCTAGTTACCGGTAAGGGCGCTGAAAAGGTTATGGCTGTCGGCGATAAATTAGTGCCGTGGAGCGATAAAGCCGTTCTTGAGGAGTTATTGGTTAAATACCAAGTCCGTTAAAGTTGGTATACTCGGCACATGAGCCGAGTACCGAAAATCCTACTATTAGACTCGAACGCCCTAATTCATCGTTCCTACCACGCCCTCCCGCCGTTGACGACGCCGAAAGGCGAACAGGTAAACGCTGTATTCGGATTCGCTAGTACGCTCCTAAAAGCGATCAAAGACGAGAAGCCAGATTACGTTGTGGCGTGTTTTGATGTCGGGCGCGAAACGTTTCGCAATAAAATCTTTGATGGCTATAAAGCACACCGTAAAGAAACAGACGAAGCATTAACACTCCAAATCCCTCGGGTTCGTGAGATCGTTGAAGTGCTGAATATCCCGCTATTTGGTCAGAAAGGTGTTGAAGCAGATGACTTAGTTGGGTCGCTTACTAAGATCGCTGCGAAGAAAGGTATTCAATCGGTGATCGTAACCGGCGACAACGACGCGTTGCAGCTTGTGAACGACTCAACGAGTGTCTACAGCTTGCGACGAGGGGTGACTGATACACTTACATACAATCGAACAACTGTAAAAGAAAAAATGGGTGTGTATCCCGAGCAGATCGTCGACTATAAGGCGCTCGCCGGCGACTCGTCAGACAATATCCCAGGCGCACCGGGCATCGGACCGAAAACGGCTATCGAGCTTCTCGAAAAGTATCAGACACTTGATAACGTCTACGCGCATCTAAACGAACTCAAAGAACGCACTAAACAAATACTCACCGATAACAAGTCCCAGGTGTATATGAGTAAAGAGCTAGCTCAGATAAAGTGCGATCTTGAGATTGACTCAGATCTTGAGGCGGCTGACGTCGCGAATTTTGATTTTTCAAAAGTAGTCACGCTCTTTCATGAACTAGATTTTAAGTCGCTTCTCGGTAAACTGCCGCAATCGGCGCAATCAGTTCAAGGAGAGCTGTTTAGCTCAATCAGTACCAAGCGAGAAGCAGTGAAGGTTGAGCCAACGCTGCCGTGGGAGGCTGTAACTACAATTAAGCGTTGGTACGAGCTGGCCGCGTTTCTCAATAAGCAGCCGTTACTGGTTATTGACACCGAAACAGTTGACGTTAACGGTGAGCTGATAGGCATTGCCTTTTGCTGGAGCGCTACTGACGCTGCCTACTTGCCGCTCGCCCCAGCCTACAAAGACGGTCTCGACATCGAAGCAGTACGAACGACAGTCCAGCAGATTCTCGGCAACCCGGCGATAAAGAAGGTTGGCCATAATATTAAGTACGATCTGACAGCGCTAGCGCGTTCAGGGTTCGAGGTAGAGAACATTTGGGCTGACACGATGATCGCGTCGCAGTTAGTGAACACCCAGCTCTACAGCCACGGACTTGATGCGCTGGCGTTCTCGGAGCTTGGCTTCAAAAAAATTCCCACATCACAACTACTAATAAAGGGTGATAAGGGTTTGGTTATGACCGAGGCACCGGTTAACGATCTGGCGGCCTACGCTTGCGAAGACGTAATTGTTACTTGGCGGCTGTTCGATAAGCTTATGCCGAGCCTAGAAGAGCCGTCGATTAAACGCGTATTTTACGAGATCGAAATGCCGCTGCTGCCGATTTTGGAAAAGATGGAACGCGTCGGTATCCAACTCGATCGAGAGTACTTAAGAAGTTTGGGTGAGAAATTACGAGAGGACTTGCGATCGATCGAAAAGAAAACACACGAACTCGCCGGCAGGGAGTTTAATATCGCCTCCCCTGCTCAGCTGCAGCAGGTATTATTTGCTGATCTGAGGCTGCCAGCCACCGGCATCAAAAAAATCAAGTCCGGTTACTCAACCGACGCCGATTCGCTAACCAAGCTTAAAGGCGCGCACCCGATTATTCAAAAAATCCTAGAGTACCGAGAGTTAGCAAAACTACTTAACACTTACGTTGAGACGTTACCCGAACAAACCGACGAGCACGGCCGTATCCATACCTCGTTTGTCCAAATCGGTGCTGCTACCGGCCGGTTAGCCTCAACTGAGCCGAACTTGCAAAATATCCCGATCCGAACCGAACTCGGTAACCGCGTTCGGCGGGCGTTTGTCGCTGCGCCCGGTAAAGTGCTACTCGGAGCCGATTACTCACAGGCCGAGCTTAGAGTGCTGGCGCATCTCTCAGAAGACGCGGGTCTCATCGACGCCTTCCAGCAAGGCGAAGACTTTCACGCCGCTGTCGCCGCCCAACTTGGCGTTGATCGCCGCTCTGCCAAAGCAATTAATTTCGGTATTATCTACGGACTCGGCGCTAACGCGTTAGCGAACGACTTAGATATATCGTCAACCGAAGCCAGAACATTTATTGATAAGTACTTCACAACGTTCCCAGGAGTTAGGGCGTTTATTGAGGCTAAGAAACGCGAAGCTGCTGATTTAGGCTACGTCTCGACGCTGTTTGGTCGTCGTCGGTATTTACCAGATATACACGCTCCGAACATGATGCTACGCTCAGCCGCTGAACGCATGGCTGTTAATATGCCGTGCCAAGGAACAGTCGCCGATTTAATGAAGATGTCGATGATCAGAATTGTCGATGGCTTACCAAGCGAAGCGGCGATGCTATTACAGATACACGACGAGCTACTTTTTGAGGTTGATGCAAAAGCAGTGGAGAAAACAGGTGAGCACATCCGAGCGGTTATGAGTACGATCGCCGAGCTTAAAGTGCCTCTGGTAGTGGATATTAAGTACGGTCCGAATTGGGCGGATATGGATTCAAAACAAAACTAATGCTGATTTTTATAACGGGCGAGAACCAGTACTTAGCCAGGCGATCGATCAAGCAAATTAAAGCTAAATATTTAGCAAAAAACAGCGACGCAGAGTTACTAGAGCTCGACAGCGATTCGCGCATTACCTCTTGGGCCGATTTGTTGGCTGTCCCTCTTTTTGCCTCCAGCCGTTTGGTTGTTATCCAGCGCGCCGGGTTGCTCTCAGCCGAACTACAAGAGGGCCTGGCTCGAACGCTCGAAGCTTTACCACCGACTACTGTGGTGGCGATCTGGGACGGTAAAAAACTCGGCGAGCAGTTGTTGGCGGTGGCAAATAGCGCCTCGAAAGTAGTGCTCGCCAATCACCCAAACGAGCGCGAACTAACGGCACTACTACGAAGTATTACGAAAGAGCTCGGTGCGGAGCCGTTTGAGCTGGGAGTCTACAAGGAGTTAATCGCAGAAAACGGTTCGGATTTGTGGGCGCTTGAGAGCGCGATCTTCACGCGAATTAGCGGTGGGAAGGCGTCAAGTATGGGTGGTAATAGTCGGGAATTGGAACGATTTGCCCTTTTCCGTTTTGTCGACCAACAACGATGGGGTAATGTCGCCGACGCTCTAGTTGAGGAGTACCGCTCGGGTAAGCCGATCGAGATGCTTATCGGCGCCATCGCCTCGGCGTTGCGGCGGTCGCGAGCTAATTTCGAGGATCGACTCCAAAGAGTCGAGCTCTTGGCTGACTTCGATTTGGCGCTAAAAACTGGCCTTGTCGAGGAGGAAGACGCGATCGCGCTTCTACGACGTTACCTACCCGATCCGACAGGTTATCGGCTACAATGGGAACAAGTATGGGAGGAGATACACGCATAGTTAAACAACCGAACTGGTTTTTTCAGTTATTAGGACAGATCGGTCTGTACCGACGTTCTGCCGGTTTTTTCCTAATAATCGGTTTAGCGCTTCTTGGCGGCGGAGTTTTTCTGCAGAGCTCTGCGCTTCGGGCAGAGGATCCGGTGCTACCAGCCGACCCGAGACTCCAAAGCGACTCGCTCTTGCTTTACACCTTAACGAAAGACGGATCGTTGATTTTCGGCAAAACCAAACAATCGCCAGAAGTATTTAGTACCGAGACCACGTACCGTTACCGATTGCAGGTAGTCAACCGACCAACCGAGTTTACTAGCGAAATTGCTGTTGCGGTCTGGTTACCAGAAAGCGGTACCGAAGAAACGATCGGACATCGTTTTATCAATAACGGCGGCGCCTTAAGTACTAGTAGCGAACTAATCGAATCACAGGTGATATATTTCACGGCGCTGGACGTCGGTACCGAGTCGCAGCTAGCGATCGAGTTTGAGATTCCGAAGAATTTTATTCAGAGATCGGCGCTTTTTGCCCTACAGGAGCGCGCGTCAGAACTTCCGAGCGCGCTTTGGACAAGTGTCTCAATTGCGTTACCGGCGCTAACAATCTTACTATTGCTCGTACTCGCGGTCGCCAGATCGAGACGAGTAAGCCCGTTAAAAGAGGAGGTGACTGCCCCGCCGAGCCGTTTAGCCCCGGCGTTGGTCGGTATTCTGCTGCGGGGTCGGCTCACAAGTAGGGAGCTAGCGGCGACGCTATTAGATTTAGCGCGTCGCGGTCATCTGGCGATTCACCACTACTCGGTGGACGATTATCGATTCCGTCGACTTGAGAGCCAAGAAAAACTAGAGGACTTCGAGAAGGTGCTGCTCGAGCAAATTTTCGGGCCGTCTGCGAATCGGGCAAGCTCAGACGAGGTTAGTTTCTCGCTAGCTCAAGAGGTTTTTAGTAAGCGAGTCAGCCAATCGTTTATTCTTGCCTACCGAAAAATTAACGCGCTTGGGTTCTTCTATACCAATCCGCTGCGGTTGCATCGACGTTACCAATACGCTGGGATCTTCCTCTTTCTGCTTGGGGTGGTCGGATTCTTTAGCAATTTGTTTGTATTCACCGCTATCCCGAGCCTTCTGTTTTTTTGGATCGGCATGATTTTCTCGGCGATGTTTGTTACCCACTTCGCGAAATCGCTACCAAGCCGCACCGTTTTCGGTGATCGTGAATTGGCCAAATGGCTCGCTTTTGGCAGGTATCTTAGCAGTAAGGCTCCGGCGAATTTCGCCTCGCATAGCCAGGAGAAATACTTAAGCTATCTGCCGTACGCAATTATTTTCGGCGTCGAAGTAGAGTGGACACAGAGTTTTTATGAGTTGCCGTTTATCCAGCCGAATTGGTATGTCGCCGCAAATATCGCCACAATCGACCAGTTTGCCAATAAAGTATTCCCGCTTTTTGGCTACTTATCTCATATACTAGCCTCAAGCTCTCAACCTGCAGCGCGCTAACGTACTAGCACCCGGGCCTTGTCCACCGGCAGAAGGATCGCCCAAACTCGTCCTAAGATATCGCTTCGCTGCACCGCTCCCCAGAGCCTTGAGTCGCTCGAACCAGGTCGGTTATCGCCGGCTAGAAAGTACTCACCAGCTCTTAATTGAACCTCCTCAAGCTCCGTATACGGAATCTCGCCTAACGTTATCGAGTACGGTTCGGTTAGGGGTACGCCATTAATCGTAAACGTTCCGTTACTAACTCGAACTGTTTCTCCGGGTAGACCGATAACTCGTTTGATAAGCCTAGTTTTGTCTGGGTCGGCTGGGAACTTGGCAGCGACGACGTCGAATCGTCTAATCTCACCGTCGTTGGCGTAACTTAGCTTTTCAACGAAAACTAACTCACGCGACTCGAAGTTAGGTTCCATACTCTGGCCGCTCACAAACAACGGTAAACCGATAAAGACAACAAAGATCGCTGCGCCGATTATCACCAGCAACGCCGCTCGTATTAAGCTAAATAAATTAATCGAAAATCCGGAATATCGTGACTCGCCCATACGACTAGTCTACGACGAACTAAGCGCTCTGACGAGCGTTACTTCTTCTTGATTGCAGTTTTAGGTTTTTTGGGCGCACTTTTCTTTGCTTCGGCGGTAGTCGTTGAGCCGAATTTTTTCGAAAGGCGCGATTTTAGCCGAGCTGCCTTGTTTGGGTGAATAATCCCCCATTTGGCGGCTTTGTCGATGAGCGAAACAGCGGTATTAACCTGTTTGTCTTCCGTAACTCGAAGCGCGTCTTTAAGACGAGCTTTACGGTACCGGTTAAGTGATGTCTTTCGCTCTGCGCTACGCAAGGCTTTTTTGGCGCTATTACTAATTGGCATTTCGAAGCAAATTGTACCTGATTTATTCTGCTCGGTAAAGACGGCGGTTAGCTTCTTGAACCTCATAGCGTTTGCGGTATACTGTCCCCAGTATGAAAGTCGACAGAAACCCTGGAGCATCGCGATGGAATTAACACCGAAAGCCCAAGCAGTTGAACTGATCCGCAGCTCGCAGAATATCCTTATCCTGACCCACCAAGATCCAGACGGCGACGCCCTTGGTTCGGCGCTGGCTCTGCAAGCGGCATTAAAGAAAATCGAAAAAACAGCCGATGTCGCCATCTCGGGTCGGTTAAATCCAAGTCTTGAGTTTTTACCCGGGGTGAGTACGTTGTCAAAGAAGCTTGAAGCCAGCAGCGACTTACTGCTTACAATTGATACGCGTTCGACCGGTGAAGATTTACGGCTCGGCCATAAAAAGTCGGCAGAAGACCATCGGGTAACTATTATTATCTCGCCGCAACGCGGTACGTTGGTGCCGGAAGACGTTACTATTACCAGATCCGGACCTAAGTACGACCTGGTTATCGTTCTCGACACCGCTGATTTGAGCTTGCTGGGAGATATCCTCGCCGATTTTCCCGATTTACTATACGAAACACCAACGATCTCGATCGATCACCATCCAACAAATTCGTACTTTGCCAAAGTGAACTGGGTCGATATGACCTCCACCTCCACGGCAGAGATGCTGGTTTCACTTATCGAATCACTCGGTCGCCAAGAGACGCTGCTGGATGCCGATATCGCCACCTGCTTACTAACCGGCCTAATTACCGATACCGATAGTTTCCAAAATATGAATACGACACCGAAATCTCTAACAGTCGCCGCGCAGTTGATCGCAGCCGGCGCGCGCCAGCAAGAGATCGTTGAGAAGATTTACCGAACAAAGCGTTTTATCACGTTGAAACTCTGGGGAAAGATTCTGTCAAATATCCAAGAGAACCGTGAACTCCGATTTGCCTGGGCGACGCTTCGAGAGAGCGAGATGCGCGAAGTCGGTGCCGATCCAGATGAGTCAAAGGGCGGTCTTATTGATGAGCTACTAAAGAGTATCGCCAACGTCGACTTCGTTTTTCTGTTAAGTGAGAAAGGTGAAGAGATTCACGGAAGCTTACGCTCAGTTAAGCCTTCTTATAACGTTGCTGAGATCGCAAAAATTTTCGGCGGCGGCGGCCATGTCCCTGCTGCCGGTTTCGCGCTTAACGGCACGCTCGATCAACAGGAAGAGCAAATTATTCGCAAGATTACCGAGTTCGTTCGATCGAAATCGGCGAAAGGCTCGCTGATACTCCCTGAGACGATCCTTGAACAGAAGTAGCAAATTTGGTAAACTTTTATCACTAATGCCAAAGAAAACTACAAAAGAAACTCCTGAGGTAGTCGAAAAAGCTACTAAGAAAACTAAGAAGACCGAAGAGGTTGTTGCTGTTGAACCTAAAGCAGAGCCTAAGGTTGCTAAAAAGCCATCAAAAAAGACTGACGCGATTAAGAAGTTCCAGCGAAACGCCAAAGACACTGGTTCAACAGAAGTCCAAGTTGCTGTCTTAAGCGAGAAGATCGCTCAATTATCTTCCCATCTCTCTTCTCACAAAAAAGACAACGACTCTCGTATGGGCTTACTAAAAATGATTAGCCATCGTCGCAGCCTTCTTGGTTATTTAGAGAGAAAGCAGCCAGAGCAATATAAAAAACTAATCGCCAGCCTCGGACTACGTAAGTAACGGCGATGAGTGCCAAGCTCTTATCTGCGGCAATCCCCTTTGGCGAGACAGAACTAAAAATCGAATCTGGCAAGCTCGCTAAACAAGCGGCGGGTTCCGTGTTAGTTACTTACGGCGAGACGGTAATTCTAGTTGCAGTTGGGCTAGCAAAAGAACCACGTGAAGGAACAGATTTTTTCCCGCTCACAGTTGATTACGAAGAGCGAATGTACGCTGCCGGTAAAATTTCTAGCTCTAAGTTTATGAAGCGCGAGGGTAGACCTTCCGATGAAGCGATTCTCAAGAGTCGCATCGTTGACCGCTCAATCCGACCAATGTTTCCCAAAGGGTTCCGTCGCGACGTTCAAGTAATTATTACAACACTTTCCTACGACGAGTCTCACGATCCAACTGCGATTGCGGTAATCGGTGCCTCGGCAGCGTTACTGCAAACAGACGCTCCGTTCGAAGGGCCGATCGCTGCTGTTCGGGTTGGATTGGTTGACGGATCTTTCGTCCTTAACCCAACAGTCGAGCAGATGGAGAGTAGTGAGCTCGACTTACTTGCAGCTGGAACCGAGAAAAAGATCACCATGATCGAGGTACTAGCAAACCAAATCGGCGAAGAGAAGATGGAGGAGGCGCTGGCATTTGCTCAGAAAGCGATCGCTGCAGCGATCGAGCCACAACGGGCATTGATCCGAGCAGATAAAGAGAAGGTAGACTTTGTTGAACCCGAACACTGGACCGCTGTCAAAGACTATTCCTATAAAAAAATGGAGTCCGTTGTTTCAGAAATCGATCTGCAAAAAAGAGACGAACTTTTACTAAAACTGACCGAAGAGACCACTGCCCATTTTTCGGAACAATTTGAAGAATCGTTGGTTAAGGAAGCGTTGGATGTTGTGTTTCTTAAGGCAGTCCGATCACTGATTTTGGAGAAGAAACAGCGACCAGACGGTCGCAAGATGGGCGAGGTTCGTCCGATTTCGATCGAGGTTGGTTTACTACCCCGTGTTCACGGCTCCGGTTTATTTAATCGCGGGGAGACGCAAGCTTTAACGATCGCTACGCTCGGCGCACCTAGTTTAGAGCAGTGGGTTGAGACAGTCGAAGAGATCGGTAAGAAACGCTACATTCACCATTACAACTTTCCTCCGTACGCAACCGGTGAAGTTAAGCGTCTCGGCGGCGGTAATCGCCGCGAGATCGGACACGGCGCACTTGCCGAAAAAGCGCTCGTTCCCGTTATTCCGCCTCGAGAAGTATTCCCGTACACGATTCGCCTTGTCTCAGAGACGCTCGGTTCGAACGGCTCGAGTTCGATGGCCGCAACCTGTGGCTCGACGTTAGCGTTGATGGACGCCGGTGTGCCGATTACAGCCCCAGTTGCGGGTATTGCGATGGGATTAGTTAGCGAATCCGACGATAATTTCCAAGTTCTAACCGACCTACAGGGACTCGAGGATTTTGCTGGCGAGATGGACTTTAAGATCGCCGCTACTGAAAAAGGTATTACTGCTATCCAGCTTGATGTAAAGAATAAAGGTTTAACTGCCGAGATGATCCACCAAACCTTTACTGACGCCAAGAAGGGTCGAGAGCTAATCATGAAAGAGATGTTGAAGGTAATTCCAGAGTCGCGCAAAGAACTGTCTAAGTACGCACCGAAAATTATCTCAACCAAAATCGATCCAGAAAAGATTGGCGAGTTAATCGGACCGGGCGGTAAAACGATCAACGGTATTATCGATAGTTTCGGCGGTAAAGACGTAGTACTTATCGATATCGACGACGACGGTGTCGTGATGATTACGACCGTAGATGCTGACGTGGCTGCTCAAGTAAAAGCGATAGTTGAAGGTATCGGTAGACCAATCGAGGTTGGTCAAGAGTTTACTGGGGAAGTCGTTCAGATTATGAAAGATCGCAACTCCGGTAAAGACATCGGTGCGATCGTTCAGCTAACGCCGAATCGTGACGGAATGATTCACATCTCAGCGCTCGGTAACGGTCAGTTTGTTAAAAACGTCTCTGACGTTGTGACGGTTGGTGAGACGGTGAAGGTTCGCGTTAAAGACGTCGACCCGGAGCGCGGTCGGATCTCGTTAGTACGCGTTTAATTACCGCTAGAATAAGAGCTTAAACCCTGGATTTTTCCAGGTTTTTCTGGTATAGTTCGCCCAATTCGCACCCTACAGTCAGGGTAACAGGAGAAGTACTTGAACCAATTCAGCAAAGTCGTCACCCACCGTCGTCCGCACCCGGACGAAGCCGCTGCCATCGCGCTGTTGCGCGAGTACGGCGGCGACCAACTCAATCTCTCTCGAGATGCTCAGATTGTCTTTATCGATGCTGGCTATCAGAACTACCAAGACAAAGATCCTGAAGAGCTCGAAGCTCAAGGGATTCTACAGGTCGGCGTCGGTTCGGGACGATTCAACGAGCACGCCACCGACACCGCTGCCCGCACCGAAAACGAGACCTGCGCGACCCTGGTCGCTACGGCGCTCGGAGTTGCCAATAGGCCGGAAGTGGTCTACGTCCTTAACTGGATTAGGGCAAACGACCTGAAGGGTCGGAGCTCGATGATGGATTTGGCGCACTCGATGCGAACCAAGTACCAGGACGGCCAGAGCGACCAGAAAGTGTTGGAGTGGGCGATCGAGGAGATCGTGACCCATCTCCGGGCACAGCGCCGGTTTCACACTAGCGCAGTCCCCGAGCTCAGGAGAGCCAAGATCCGAGTCGTTAAGCTGCCAAGCGGCAGAAAGCTGCGGATCGCTACGATTCGCAGCGATAACGACCAGTTACTCAGCGTGGCGCGCTCAGCTAAACACGGTCGAGGAATCTCAATCTTGGTTATAGAGCGCTCCAGCGGGAATATTCAGGTCCTGCCGACGCGCCAAGATCTGGCAGCTCTGATGCCGCACGTCGTTGGCCGGATTCGTCTGGCTGAGGCCAAGCTTGCCGGGCTCGCCATCGAGCCGCTGGATCCTCGCCTCTTCCAAGAGGCAGCGATCTCCGGGATGCCGAAGTGGCACTTCCAAGTGGAAACCGGGATGTGCTTGAACGGCTCGCTGACCGCCACCGGCGTCGAACCGACCAAATTGACGCTTAAAGAAGTGGCACAATCTGTTGAGAACGGCATCCTGTTCTCGTTCCGGCCGGAAGCCGCCTTTCTCCAAAGAATCCTGGCAGCATGATCTCGCCAAACTCTATCGGACCCTCGCGCACAAGCGCTTGGGTCCTTTTCTTTTATCTGGTATACATAACCTGATATGACCAAGGAGGAAGCGCTTCTTGCTGTCGCAAAACGAATCGCTGAGTGCGAGCGGTGCAAGTATTACCCAGATCAGAACCCGGTACCCGGGGAAGGAAACCCAGATGCCCAGATTATGTTTATCGGCGAGGCGCCTGGTGCTAAAGAGAACGAGACCGGTCGGCCGTTTGTCGGCGCTGCCGGCAAATTCTTAGAGGAGATGCTCAACTCAATCGGACTTGAGCGTCAAGATGTTTTTATCGCTAACATTATTAAATATCAGCCGCCAGGCAACCGCGATCCACTCCCTGAAGAAATCCGGTTTCAGCTACCTTTTTTACTCAAACAGATCGCAATCATTAAGCCGAAATTAATCTGCTTTCTGGGGCGCCACTCGATGAGCGCGTTTCTCTCAGACCAGGGAACGATAAGCCAAATTCACGGCCAACTTATCCGAAAAGATAATCAATGGTATCTACCGCTTTACCATCCAGCTGCCGCTCTCTACAACGGCGGGATGCGCCAGACGTTATTAGACGACTTTCAAAAAATACCAGAGTACATGGATCGGATCTCAGCCGAGTCGTTGACCTGATTACCAGAGTCCGGTATACTATTTGTATATAAATCTTCGATTGCCGAACTCCCCTAAGGCAGCCGAACAACAGAATTCATAGGAATAGAAAGGATTTACTTTGACAGAAAATTCAACGGGCAACTCGCCCGACACTGCGCCAACTCCTAACCAGAACAACCTTCCGGCTCGGAAAGATATAATCGCTAGCGACTCTTTGCCGAATGGCAGAGCGGAAGCTTTCAGAGGCGAAGCCGTCGATATATCAGACGCTGGTTCAGTGCTAAAACCAAACAGTAACCCACAAAATAACCAGAAACCGTTCGGCCGTCCCCGAAGAAATCGGAACCGTAGTCGTAATCGCGGTTATCAGGAAAACACGTCGGGCACCCCAGAGCCTCAGACGGCAGCGAACCCAGTAGAAGATAGGCCGCGTCCTAAAAAGAATCGTCTACCACGCCGACCTCGCTATAGTCCCCCGAGAGCCAAAGAGGAAGACCCGCGGCCGACAGTCATCCGACGCGCTCCGAGTAAAAACTTAAGGATTATCCCACTCGGCGGCTCGAAAGAGATCGGCGAAAAGAACATGCTCGTATTTGAATACGACAACGATATTATTATCGTCGATGCCGGTATTCAGTTCCCTGATGCTTCGATGCCGGGGATCGATTACGTCATTTGCGATACAACGTATCTTGAGGAGAACAAAGAACGAATCCGGGCGTTTGTGGTAACACATGGACACGAGGACCACATCGGCGGGTTTCCGTTTATTTGGCCAAAGTTCCAGGTCCCAATTTATACTGCTCCGCTAACAGCAGGATTGATTAAAGCTAAGTTTGAAGAGCACGGCATCCAGGGTTACGAATTTCGTATTATCCAGCCAAACGATAAAGTTCAGATCGGTGCGTTCATGATCGAACCAGTTCGTATGACGCACTCAATTCCTGATATTCTTGGCCTCGCTATCACTTGCCCGGCGGGGTTAGTCTATCACGCCACCGACTGGAAATTTGATTTTACGCCAGCATTCGGCGAGTCAACCGATTTTGCCAAGCTTGCTGAATTGGCTGAGCGCGGTGTAACCGTGCTCCTGTCTGACTCGACGAACGTGCTCGAGCCAGGTTATACAATGAGTGAGCAAGTCGTCAGTCGAACTCTCGAAGAAATTTTCTTAAACGCCAAGGGACGAATCATCGTTTCCTCTTTCTCGAGTCGAATCGACCGAATTCAACACGTAGTAACCGCTTGCGCTAATACCGGTCGTCGCCTGGCGCTGGCTGGTCGTTCGATGGAGCGCAACGCCAATATCGCTATGGAGCTCGGCTACCTCAAGGCGCCAAAGGGCGTTATCAGCGACATTCGAACGATCAATAGCGCGCCCGACGATAAAGTTGTTGTTATGTGTACCGGTTCGCAAGGCGAGGAGTATTCAGCGCTTGTTCGTATGTCTAACGGCGAACACCGTCATATTAAGATTAAGTCTGGCGACACAGTTGTGGTTTCAGCCAAACCGATCCCAGGCAACGAACGTGGCATCGATCAGACGATTAACAATCTTTATCGTCTCGGTGCCGAAGTAATTACTAATAAGGAATTGGACATTCACTCGTCGGGACACGCTAATCGCGAAGAGATGAAATTATTAATCTCGCTGATTAAGCCAAAGTATCTCATCCCGATTCACGGTGATTATCGGCGATTTGTTGAGCACGCGAAATTAGCTACGAGCGCTGGAATGAAGTACGAAGACTGTCTTATTCTCGAGAACGGTAGCGTCGCAGAATTTGATGAGAAAGGCGGTCGCATCTCTGACGAGCGCGTACCGGTTGGTCAAGTGCTTATCGACGGCTCTGGTGTCGGCGATGTCGGTGAGATCGTCTTGCGAGACCGCCAAACGATGGCTAAAGACGGCGTCTTTCTTATAATCCTGACAGTTGATCGTAAAACCGGTCGCCTCGTGAGCTCGCCTGACGTTATCTCTCGAGGGTTCGTCTATATGAAAGAGTCTGAAGAATTAATTGGCGGTGCTCGAGCGCTCTCGCGAAAACTTCACGGTCAGTTTACCGCCAAGCGCCCGATTAAATGGGACGCCTTCAAGAAGGCCCTTCGCGACGACATGAGTGATTTTCTCTTTCAGAAAACGCAACGCACTCCAATGGTAATCAGCGCGGTAATCCAAGTATAAAAATCCCGGCTTAGCCGGGGAACGGAACGAGTTGATCGGAGGGCGTAACGTCCTCTACCACCACACCAAAGTGTTCGCCGTGCTCTTGCATTAGCGACCCGATCGCTTCGGGGATCGTTTTGCCCGTCGAGTAGATCTCTTCGCTACCAACAAAGGACGCCTCCCAGTCGCTGGGGTGGTTACGACTTTTTCTGAACTGAATGTGCATACAGACCTCACAGGCCGATTGTAGACGGCAGATTATTATTCGCAAGCTGCTTTCAAGATAACCCCCTAATTGCTAGAGTAAACACATGGGACTCTTTGGAAAGCGGCGTCGACGCTACGGCTCTCGCCGTCGACGGCGAGTAGAAACATTTTGGGATAATCTGGTTTGGGCAGTCGAGCCAGACACCGCTAGAGAGATCTTCGCCTTTCTCCTGCTTATTTTTGGGTTATTGTTTGCTCTTGGGCTTTTCCGGTTAGCCGGGTCGTTTGGCGAGACATTTCTTAAACTATCAACAACGCTATTTGGGTTACTGGCGTACGTTGTCCCGTTTGTTTTTATCTACAGCGGCGTTAAGCTTCTTTTTCTAAAGAGCGAGTTCATTAGGGCAAGCAGTATGATCGGCGTACTTCTGCTCTTTTTTGTTGTGCCGGCGATGTTCGGCGCTCAAGGCGGCTCGATCGGTGGCGGCGTTGCCAATGTGTATACCTCGGTTCTTGGAACTGTTGCCGGCTATTTAGCGATATTAGGCACAGTTGTGATTGCGTTGCTTCTTGCCTTTAACGCCTCGGTTCGAGAGCTGCTAAGTCATCTGAAACTCGGCGAGCGTGAAGCGGGAGTTAAGATCAACGATACGCCGCGCGTACCGATTCGAACCATGAAACAAGAAAAGGGCGGCGTCAACCCGGTTTCACTGGTCTCAGCGTCCGGTGACTGGCAGTTCCCGCAGCTCGACCTAATCGAATACAGCAGCTCGACTCGTGCTGAGGCGGGCGATATCGGTAAGAACGTCGAGACAATCAAAAAAGCGCTTAAGGACTTCGGTATTGAAGTAGCGATGAGCGAGGTTAATGTCGGCCCAACGTTAACGCAGTACACATTAAAGCCATCAGAGGGAGTTAAGTTAAATACGATTACCGCGCGCTCCAACGATATCGCCCTGGCTCTAGCAGCTCACCCAATACGAATCGAGGCGCCGATCCCTGGTAAGTCGTTAGTTGGTATCGAAGTACCAAACAAGGTCTCTGCCACAGTTAGTTTGCGAGAAGTTTTGGAAGCCCCGGACTATAAAGATATAGAATCCAATCTCTCGCTTGGCTTAGGGCGTGACGTAGCCGGCAAGGTGATGGCAGCAGATTTAAAGAAAATGCCGCATTTGTTAATTGCTGGTGCGACCGGTTCCGGAAAATCTGTTTGCATGAACGCAATTTTAGTGAATCTTTTGTACAAGAACTCACCGAACGATCTACGGCTACTTCTTATCGATCCGAAGCGAGTAGAGTTTGTTGAGTACAACGGGATCGCCCATCTATTAACTAACGTGGTAACCGAGACAGATAAAACAATCTCATCACTTCGCTGGGCGGTAGCAGAGATGGAACGCCGTTACCAAGTTCTGGCGTCGAACAACCGCCGGAATATCGATGCGTTTAACGATAACCCACCGGAAGGTCTCGACAAGTTACCGTATATTGTTGTTGTTATCGACGAATTAGCCGACCTTATGACTCAAGCCGCCAACGAAGTTGAGTCGTCGATCGTCCGGATTGCACAAATGGCGCGCGCGGTCGGCATGCATTTAATCGTCGCAACACAACGGCCGTCAGTTGATGTGATCACCGGTCTAATCAAAGCCAATATCCCAGCGCGTATCGCTTTTGCCGTACCAAGTATGGCCGACTCTCGTACGATTCTTGACCAGGGTGGTGCTGAGAAGCTACTCGGTAAGGGTGATATGCTCTTTCTTAGCTCCGATCAACCGCAGCCGAGACGCGTTCAAGGGGTATTCTTAAAAGACAAAGATATACGTGCTGTGACTGAGTTTGTGAAGAAACAAGCGCCGCCAGCGTACGACGACTCGATCCAGTCGTATCGAGGCGGAATTAAAGATGGTCACGCCGGTGCGACTGGTAGCGGCGAAGACGACGAACTATTTAACGAAGCTCGCGAGTTGGTAATTCAAGCCGGTAAGGCTTCAGCCTCGCTCTTACAGCGACGGCTGAAAGTCGGTTACGCTCGAGCCGCACGACTACTTGATCTTCTCGAAGCGGAGGGTATTATCGGCCCAGCTGATGGCGCAAAACCACGAGACGTCCTGATCCAACCTGACGATTACTTGGGGCCGTAGACCAAAAGTAAATGAATGTAGTGAGTATTACTTGGGGCCGTAGCGTATACTCGAATTGACCGTACGTGTCGTTTGGCGTACGGTGGAAATTACAGGGCATGACTGGATTTGTCACGAAAAAAATCTCAAAAAGCAGAGCGCGATCGCTTTGTTCTATACTAAAATCCGCGCGTACAAAAGCCGACCTCACCCTCGAAGCGGTCGAGCAGCAGACCCACATCCCAGCTAAGCATCTACAGGCGCTCGAACAGGGCGCGTATCATTTACTACCAGCTGAGGCCTACAATATTGGGTTTGTTCGTCGGTACGCCGAGACTCTCAAGCTCGACCCTGAAAAAATTGTTGCCCAGTATCGAGAAGAGCGCTCAAAGCACCGATTTACCGATTGTAACGATACCGTTCAGCTGCGTCCGCGTACGCTCGGCGACTGGAATTTCTTAATTACTCCCAAGCTTATTGCGGTGGTAGGAATGGTTTTGTTGTTTGGTGGTATCGCCAGCTATATCTATCTGCAGGTTCGTAAATTTGCCGAGCCGCCGCAGTTGGTTATGAACGTGCCAAACGAATTCACGAGCAATCGGGACACTGTTACGATTAACGGTCGAACGGACGAAGGCGTGATCGTATCGATGAACACCGAACCGATTTCGGTCGGCTCTGCGGGCGACTTCTCTCAAGAAGTTCAGCTCTCTCCTGGGTTAAATCAAATTGTTGTAATGGCGCGCAATCGCGCTCAGAAAGAGTCGCGCACAACAGTTAAGGTTCTCTATAAACAAGACGTTGCCAAAGTAGATTTAGGTACTACAGCGCCACAAATTACTCCGTAACCAGTCGCTTGCAAAACTAGCCGTGAGGCAGTAGAAAGGGAGAGATGGCAAAAGAAAAAACTCCGGCTCCCGAAAAGAATTCTGGACGCGAAGAGGCCTTAAAGGCCGCGCTCTCTCAGATTGAGAAACAATTTGGCGCAGGTTCAATTATGCGTCTCGGGCAACAAAGCCACTTGAAAGTCGAGACGATCTCGACCGGTTCGCTTTCGCTTGATATCGCGCTCGGTGCGGGTGGCTTCCCTCGAGGTCGAATTGTTGAAATATACGGCCCTGAATCCTCGGGAAAAACGTCGTTAGCGCTCTCGGCGATCGCCTCGGTTCAAAAGGGCGGCGGACTCGGTGCGCTGGTTGATGCTGAGCACGCGTTCGATCCAAGTTACGCCGCCAAACTCGGCGTTGATCTCGATTCGCTATTAATTTCACAGCCAGACACTGGCGAGCAGGCGCTGGAAATTGTTGAAACGTTAGTTCGCTCGAATGCTGTTGACGTTATCGTTGTCGACTCGGTAGCGGCGTTAGTACCAAGAGCAGAGATCGAGGGCGAGATGGGCGACGCGATGGTCGGCGTTCAAGCCCGCTTAATGAGCCAGGCGTTACGCAAGCTGACTGGCGCAGTTTCTAAGTCGAAAACTTGTTTAATCTTCATTAATCAAATTCGTATGAAAATCGGCGTTATGTTCGGTAACCCAGAGACGACCTCGGGCGGTAATGCGCTTAAATTTTACGCCTCGGTAAGATTGGATATCCGTCGGAGCGAGCAAATTAAAGACGGTGAAAATCCGATCGGGAATAGAGTTCGAGTAAAAGTAGTTAAGAATAAAGTTGCGCCGCCGTTTCGAACGGCTGAGTTTGATTTAATGTTTGATTCCGGTATATCTAAAGAAGGTGACCTATTAGAGTTAGGTGTAAAGTCAGGCTTGATCGAAAAAGCTGGGTCATGGTTTCAGTACGGAGAACAGAAGCTTGGGCAGGGACGGGAGGCTGCCAAAGCTTTTCTCCGTGCTGACGCAAAGCTAATGAACGAGCTCGAAGCTAAAATCCGCAGCGCCGCCGCCGAAGGGCCGCTCACTACTATCTCAGTGGAAGAGGTTTGATGCCCAAGCGTAGCGCTACCGCCTACGCGCTGTACTTACTCGGTCGCAAAGCGCGCTCTAAGCGCGAGATTGTCGAGAAATTGCGAGCCAAAGAGTATCCGGAGTCGGAGATTGCGGCTACAGTTTCTCAACTCGAAAAGAATCGTTTAATTGACGATGTAATATTCTCGAAGATTTACGCTGAGGATAAGGTACGGATATATCGTCGAGGCCGACATCGTATCGCGCTTGAGCTGCTACAAAAAGGTATCGATAAAGAGTTGATTCAGGAAGTAACAAAAAATATTAACTCAGAGGTCGAACTAGAGGCGGCCCGAAGCCTGCTGGAGAGTAAGACCCGGCAATGGCGACAATTAACAGATCGGCAACGGTTTGAGCGATCAGTCTCACTGCTCCAACGACGGGGCTTTAGCGGAGCAATTATTCGTCAAGCCATAGAAAAATAAATTGCCACATCCGTGTGGCAATTTGAGTTGGCCCGTCCTAGGCCTGTATGGGCGAGCAGGCAAATTGAAAGGCTGGTTCGATCCGGTGTTGCGGCGCGCACGAGACCTTTCGTCGACCGTTCTTGGCGAGATACTGCCTAAGTAGCATCTTGCTAAGCCGTCTAGCTCGCTTGATCGCCCAAGTTGGAGCGAGGTGTGAGCAGACAGGTGCAAACCCGTCTAACGAAACGTACGTGGCTCGATTGTACAGATCGACCACCAACATCGTTGGGATCGAAATCCCGTTCTGCTTCTGGCGGCCGAAAAACACGATCGGCGACGGCTGGTCGCCCATCTGCTGTATCTCCTCAACCATTGCAGTAATCGCACGGCTTGCTCGCGAGTCCGGTAGCCTGAATAGGCCGATTGTATCTGAATGATTTTGCATGTAAGGTACCCCTCCCGCATTACTGTTTTGCGCCGAGATGTAGAGTCGTTCAAGTCGAGCGGAGTCGACATGCACAGTTGGCTGGCAAAGGCGTATGAATGAAATAACGCGCTAAAAATTCTCACACGACCCTAGGCGAAACCTGAGTAGCTGGGTATCATAGAAGAATGCTTGGAGGGGAAAAGAAAAAAATAGTGGTGTGGTTTAGCGAAGTCGGCCGCACCGATATTCCGTTAGTCGGAGGTAAAGGGGCAAATTTGGGCGAGATGAGCCGTGCTGGCCTACCAGTGCCACAAGGATTTATCGTGACGGCGGACGCTTATTTTGCTTTCATCAAAGATCATAAGCTTGATACTTTTATCGAGAAAGAGACAAAAAATCTCGATCCTGAAGATTCAAAGAAACTAAATGTTATTGCCGAAGCGCTACAAAAGGCCATTAAAGAGAACGAATTACCAAAGGCATTGCAGCAGCAGATAGAAAAAGCCTACGAAGAGATGCACGAGGGTCCGGTTGCTGTTCGCTCAAGCGCAACCGCCGAAGATCTGCCCGATGCTTCATTCGCCGGGCAGCAAGCAACATTTTTGAATATTGAGGGGAAAAAGCAGCTCATCAAAGCTATCCGAGAGTGCTGGGCGTCGCTGTTTGGAGCACGAGCGATCTACTACCGGACGGTTAATAAATTCGATCATATGAAAGTCGGTATCGCTGTGCCAGTTCAGAAAATGGTTCAGAGCGAGGTTTCCGGGATAATGTTTACCGTCGACCCAGTTAGTGAGGACACCGGCAAGATCGTTATCGACGCAGGGCTCGGTCTAGGTGAAGCGATCGTTTCTGGTTCCGTAACCCCCGACCACTACGTCGTCGATAAGGAGAAAATGGAGATCGTAAGTAAAGAGATTCAGCCGCAAGCCTGGATGTTTGTTCGAGATACCGGCGGCAAGAATATTCACAAGAATCTAACAGAAGAACAGAAAAAGAATCCGAAGCTGTCAGACGAGCAGATTATTGCGCTAGCGAAAATTGGTGCTCAAGTTGAGAAGCATTACGGTAAGCCACAAGATACTGAGTGGGCGTTCGAGAACGGTAGCTTTTTCATGGTCCAGGCCCGACCAGTTACTACTCTTGGCGAGAAAAAAGCTAACGAGATAACACCCGAGAGTAGTTCGGAGCCAACAACGGATTTAAGTAAAGCTGAAGTTTTGTTGAGCGGCGCCGCGGCTTCGGTTGGATTGCGGAGCGGTCCGGTCAAAGTTATCCATAAACCGAGCGAGATCGATAAAGTACTCCAGGGCGACGTATTGGTGACAGAGATGACATCTCCCGACTACGTACCGGCGATGCGTCGCGCCTCGGCGATCGTAACTGACACTGGTGGCAGAACCTCTCACGCCGCGATCGTTTCCAGGGAGCTTGGCATTCCGTGTGTTGTCGGTACCGGTACCGCCACTGCAACACTTAAAACCGGTCAAGTGGTAACAGTCGACGGACAGTCCGGTAAAATCTACAAAGGTAAGGTCGGTTCTTCTGAAGTGTCAGCAGCTGCTCCAACTAAATTAACTGCTTCACAAGCACTTATGACAGTACCGGTTACGGCTACGAAAGTGTATTTAAATCTAGCAGAGCCAGAAAAAGCCGAAGAGTACGCCGGATTACCAGTCGATGGCGTCGGGTTATTGCGAGCAGAGTTTATTATCGCTGGTATCGGTGAGCATCCGCGAGCGATGATCGAAGCTGGTCGTAGTAAGGAATACGTTCAGAAACTTTCGCAAGGTATCGCTACGATCACGCAAGCGTTTCATCCGCGACCGGTCGTCTATCGGTTTACTGATTTTAAGACCAACGAATATAAGTCACTCAAAGGTGGCGAAAAGTTTGAGCAACCAGAGAATAACCCGATGATTGGTTATCGAGGTGCGTCACGCTACATCGCCGAGCCGGACGAGTTTGCGCTCGAGATTGAAGCGATTAAGCAAGTACGCGACGGAATGGATCTTAAAAACCTTCATGTAATGATTCCATTTGTTCGCACTGTCGAAGAGTTTCGTAAGGTCCGAGACCTGATGCACGAGAATAACTTGCGCCAAGGGCCGGACTTTAAGCTTTGGATTATGGTGGAAGTGCCGTCAACAGTACTTGAGCTCGAAGAGTATATCAAAGAAGGCATCGACGGCGTCTCGATCGGCTCAAACGACTTAACACAACTAACGCTTGGCATTGACAGAGATTCGGCGAAATTAGCGGCTGAGTTCGACGAGCGATATCCGGCGGTATTAAACTCGATTCTTCATGTCGTCCGAACCTGTCGCAAGCATCACGTTACTTGTTCGATCTGTGGCCAGGCGCCAAGCGTCTACCCAGAAATTACCGAGGCGATGGTGAAGGCCGGTACTACTAGCGTTTCGGTGGCTCCCGACGTCGCTATTTCTACGCGCAAGCTAATCGCGTCAGTCGAGAAAAAAATTCTCCTTGCACAGGCGATCGATACCTAATTATCCCGTTAACGTAAAAAGAAACCCCGCAAGCGGGGTTAGTGTGGACGATGTGCGGGAACAACATGCGGGTTGAGACCGATCTTCTTTAAACCATCGACCATCGAGCGGGCCAACTCTCCATCGGGACGACCGATGAACGTCGTTTTACCGTGAAAGTCTAGGAGTTTGTCGACGGCTTCTTCATGTCCGAGAAAGATTGTCTCGGCTAAACAGCCAAACACAGTGTTGGCTACTAAGCTCATCTGTCGACAATGGTCGTTCCAATTGGTGCCTTCTGGCAGTAGTGCTAGCGAGCCGTCAACTATTGTGACGTCGGGTCGGGCAAGAGCCAGCGACAGCTCGGTGTTTAGCGGCTTACCGATGTCGATCATTATCGCGTTACGAGCAACCCAGTTTGGGTTAATTGCTAAGGCTGAGACGCTCGAAGTCGCTAGAAACGATAACCGGCAGCCAACTGCTTGGCAGAGATCTCCAACGACAAACTCGGTGTGTGGGTGGCACTCGCGATATCGGGATAACTCCTTGCTGTGGTCTTGCTCTGACGTTCCTGTGGTTATTACGATACGCTGTGGTTTAAAAGCCTCAGCGGCCATAGTGACAACCCGAGAACCTGTGGAGCCGAATCCGCCCAATACCCCGATCGAGAACGGATAGCTGATTCTCGCTTGCTCCACAACTTTTTTCGCAATCTCAACCGAGAGCCCGCTTGTAACGGTATTGCCTGAGGTAACGACGAGGTACGGATCGGGTAGCGAACGAGCCTGCTGAAATACCGAACGGCCGTGCCCAGCCGCAATGGCCGTTGCCGCCCCAAGACCAAGTACGCTCAAGCTGGTTTTGGCGAGCTTGCGTAGTTCCTCTGGTGCCGCTAGCAGACGGTCGATAGCAAGGTGATGCAGCGGGTGTTTTTGGTCGAGTAGCGCTGCAGAAGTTGCCGGAACTCCGAGAATGTGAACCACAATCTCGACACCGTCGCTACAAGTTATTACCGGGGAAGGACCGAAGTAGCATTGCGACGACTTGAGTCCGATCGCGAACTGTTCGGCTGTATCTTCTCGGACAACTCTTCCAAGTAGGCCGTTGCGTAGCTTTAGCGCTTCTTTTGCGCCGTGCCCGCCCTTAGCGGGGATGTTGATAAGAAAGCCGATATGTTCTCTCTTCATGATAGTAGGTGCACCGAAAACGTGACCGCTCAATTATAGGTAAATACACCAGTGGAATCAACGGAAGTGAAGTAGTATCATTCTTGTATGACAATTAAGCTCGATCTAAAGCTCCTGGTGATAGCGCTGGTGGTTATGATTCTCGTTATGTTTGGGCTCTGGCGGCCCTGGGAAAAAACAAAAAATCGAACGATCGAAGTGACCGGCCAAGCAGAGCTGACTGCTGAGCCAGATGAATTTACGTTTAACGCCACATATCAGAAAACGGCTTCAGAACGAAAGACAGCGATTGCGGCAGTGTCCACGCTCGGTAACGATGTTGTGGCAAAACTAAAAGAACTTGGAGTTGAAGAGAAGAAGATCACTACCAATGTTAGTACCGGCGTCGGTTACTACGAGCCGGGTATGCCTATCTCAGAGGATACGCTGCGAAAAGACAACTCTTCGCTAACGGCAGTTTTTACGCTAACGGCGATTGTCAACGATAAAACGCTCGCTCAGAAAGTGACTGATTACATTGCCACTACTCCGGTACAGTACACAGTTACTCCGCAATACGGCTTCAGTAATAAGACTCGTAAAGAACTTGAAGCGAAAGCACGAACGCTTGCCCTAACTGACGGGAAAAAGAAAGCGCTAGAAACTGCCGATACCCTCGGCGTAGAACTCGGAAAAGTTCAGAAAGTCTCAGAAGTTCAGTGGGGAGGCGGAATTATTCCCCTAGAAGGCAAGGTCGGCAGCGCTGACGCGGTAAGCTCTCCAATCATTCTTCCCGGCGAACAAGAGGTAAGTTTTTCGGTTACAATCACGTACGAACTTCGTTAACAGGTAGCAAAAAGCTGTATTCAGCAAAAAAGTGTTTGTTTTTAGTCATAATCAGCTCGATAATTTCCGCAAAACCGGGCATTAGTTCTTCAGGTCTAATATCGTTAGCTCTCATCCAAAAACATTCGCCTATTACAGAGTCGGTTTTGAGCGATCCAGTAGTTTGTTTGCCGTGAAAAACGTGGAAGAGCATATGAGTTAGTAGCGACTCGTCGTCTTCAACGGTTAGATAAACATCTCCCGCGTGTCTGAGTTCGGAAATTAGCCCAGTTTTTTCTTCAAGCTCTCGGTTTGCGGCGTCTTGGATACGTTCGCCAAGGTGAATTTTACCGTACGGAAAGCCGATCAGCCCGAAGAACGGTTGTTTAGTCCGGCGGTAAAGCAACCATTCTCCCCGGTCGTTTTGGCAAGCGATAAGCGTAACAATTTTTGGTTGGATCCTGGGCTGCATACTCTTTAGGCTCAGCGTATCGACCATACGCAACCCTTTTCGAGTGAGCCTGTAACCGGCCGTTACCTTCTCGACAAATCCGTCACGAATTAGTTTCCGCAGGTGATACATAAATAAATTCCCCTCGACGTCTTTTGGCTTAATGTCTCGGTACCTGCAGATGTCTTTGTGAATTAACTGCTTGATGACGTATTTCTGTATTTCATGCATAGCCTCTACTGCATACAGTATTGACTCAACAGCTGTAAAGCCTAGGGTAGTCGACTCAAAATATTTTGACTAGATTCAACAGTCCAACCTGTTATCCTCCACTCGTTGGAGGGAACTCCGGCAATGCACATTTTAGTGAGGTCTTATGAAGATAATCGCAGTAACGGGTGGAGATGTTTCAGGGAAAACTGATAGCTGGAGACGGCTACCGACGGACCTGAAGGCAAGGGTACTTCAAGTACCGGAGATCGCTACGGCTTTAATGGGAGCGGGGAAGGCGCTCCCTGCGCTGGGGATTGATATTGAAGTTCAACCAGAAACGCTTCAGCAATATCAAGGTGTATTTCGACTAGCACAGTTGGTTGCTGAAGATTCGTGGCGGATGGTGGCAGCAGCCGAAGGCAAGAAGCTTGTTTGGTGCGATCGAGGGATTCCAGATCTAGTTGCCTACGAACAAGGTGGTTGGCTAGCGGTCGAACAGGCGTTCGGAATGACAAAACAGGAGATTTACGATCGCTACGATCACGTCATCGTCCTGCGTTCTCTAGCGAACTACGATCCGGAACGGTATCTCCAAATCCAAAAGGAGAATCCGAGTCGGACACCGAGGAGCGTCGAAGAGGTCTTGGCGTTGGACGAACGAACCAGATCAGCCTGGGCGGATCACCCTGGACTTATTGAGGTAGATGGCAGCAGGGGTATCGACGAGGTCGTTCGTCAGATCGCTGCAGTCGTGAGGGAATTAACGAGTAAGGAAATAGAAAAGAAGTTCTTGCTCCGTGAGTTACCGGACCTATCTCAATTCCAGCGCGTCGTTCGTGTCTTCCAGCGTCAAGGTTATTTAATCGCTAAAGACGATGTCGAGCAGCGTCTTCGTCGAGCAGCGGTCGAAAACGGACCGATCGAGTATTTCCACACCGTTAAGGGCGACGGGACTGTCTCGAGAAGCGAGTACGAGGATCCAAACCTACACGAGTGGGCATTCGAAGCTCTTTGGGGGCATATCGTTGGGCATCCGATCGAAAAGATCCGCCATCTCTCGCTCTGGCAGGGTGTGATCTATGAGATCGACCATTACCAGCAGCCGGGACAGATGTTTGTGGTTGAAGCCAACTTCTCTAGCGAGGACGAGGCCGCAGCGTTTGTGTTGCCTGCGTGGATGGCAAATGCCATTGATGTCACTGACGACAAACGCTTCAAAGCTAAAAACATCGCTCGAAACGGGATCCCCGATCTCAGCGAACTCTGGTAACTACCCGCGGGGCCATGTGCCCCGCTTTTATTCATTAGTAGTTTTTCCAAGCTTCGTAGCCGAGTGAAGTTGTTGATTCTTGCCCAAGTAGTCCGATTTGTTTAAATGGGGCAGCGATATCTTGATCGTACAAAAACGGCCAGATTACAATTCTTGGCGGAATGCGTTCAGTTAATTGCTTAAATTGTTGCACAAACTGAGCCTGCTCTGCTTCGGAGCTCTCCCAGCCGATAGTCGGAGTTTCACGGAACCATCCGATTTCAGTAAATGCGACTGGTAGCGACGTATAATTAGCAATTTCTGAATAGTACCCGTCAGGGATTTCGACAGGGCTCTTGTAAATTAAACACGGATAGCTGGTAAACGCCACGAAATCTAGATTCTTGATCTCGGTAATTAGGGGCCAACTATTTATACTGGGATCGTTTTTCCCACCGAATAGACCGCCACGCATGCCCTTTACTCGCTCCAGCTGAAAGATTGTAAATACTTTAGTGTCGGGTGATGCAGCCCGAACATCGGTTGCCAGCTGTTCGATTATTCTGATCAAATTCTCGTAACGAGTCGGCGACTCTAAATATATCTCATCGATCTCGTTACCTAACCCGATATACGGAACGTCGTTCTCTTTAATAAAGTTTAGCACTGCATTCCGAAAGTTTTCTCGACCGATGCCATCGAGCACTTCGTTGTTGTTCGGGCCGGTAATAATGATGGGGGTAATATTATACTTCCTAGATTGTTCGATGACAGTTCGGGCGGCGTTACCGGTTGTTTTTGCTAAATCTTGATAATTTCCTGCCCAGCTAAGCGCGTTGCCGATACTCGGAATAAGTTTGAAGAAAGCATTGAGGTCAGCCACGCTACTTGATTTTGGCGACCAACTTACGCCCCTTAACCTCTGTTGGTCGTAACTTATGGTTGTTTCTGTATTTGCACTAGGTTGTTTCGCTCTTTTAAAGAGAATTAATGCGCTCACGAGTAGTATTGCGACGAGTACAGTCCACAACACAATTTTTTTCATGCTATCTCGCTTTGAATTTTAGCGAAGTGGAGTTTATGCAGTACCGTTTACCGGTTTTATCTTGGGGGCCATCGTCAAAAACGTGTCCTAGGTGACCACCGCAATTAGCGCACGTTACTTCAGTGCGAACCATTCCGTGTGATCGGTCTTCGTGTAACTCTATGGTTCCTTGTTTAGCAACATCAAAAAAGCTCGGCCAGCCGCAGTGTGAGTCGTACTTTGTTTCCGAGTTAAATAGCTTATTGTTACAGGCTGCGCAGACGTAATCACCGTTTTCGTGAAAATCGACGTACTCTCCCGAGAACGGTGCGTCAGTTCCCTTTAGCCTCAATACTTCGTACTGCTCGGGGGTTAGACTCTCTTTCCATTGATCCTCAGTTAGTTGCTGCATTGGTTGGCTTCTGTTTAGTAACCGCAAAGATGACAGCAACTACTAGCAGTATGCCGACAGCCTGTACAGTCGTGACGATACTTTTTTGAAGTGGAAAATTCACCCAGATTCCAGCGATCGCCCAAAGAATAACCAGTGTGTAGGCGGCGTCCCTAAGTCGTAATGCAAAGATAATGCCAAGTAGTCCAGCAATAGTTATCATTATCGAAGCCCAAGCTGACTCGATAATTCCAAAGCCGTTCCAAGAGACGTAATCCAAGTACGCAGCGACGTTGGCAATTGTAGCCACTGATATCCAACCCAAATAAACACTAAAAGGTAGACTGCTCATCCAATACTCACGTTTATCTAGGGCGGGTCGTGATAGCATATAGATTCGAATTAGTGAGAGTAGCAGAACCACCATTAAGACTACGCTCAATCCAAATTGTTGGTAGTGCCAGCTTAATAACCAGGCACTATTTGCGACAGAACTTAACAGGTACCAGGGTGCTATTCGAGAAATTCGTCCATTGTCGTCGGATCGATTTAAGAAGGTGTAGATCGTGAAACTTATCAATAGTAGATATATCACTCCCCAGATACTGAACACGTATCCTGCCGGCACAAAAAAGACGTCAAACGAATCAGAAACAGCAGCAGTGGTTAGGCCGTTAAATGGCAGTATGTTAGCCAGAACGTTACATGTAAGCACAAGTAGTGTTGAACAAATAATAGTTACTCGAGGAATCATCACTTAAACTATACCCTGGACTTCTTTATATCGGAAGCAACTAACAACGTGGTCGTTAACCAAACCAGCGCCCTGCATAAAAGCGTAACAAACGGTCGAGCCGCAAAACGTAAAACCCCTTTTCTTCATATCTTTACTCATTGCGTCAGACTCAGGGCTGGTTGCGCCAATATCAGAATCTTGAAGGTAATGATTAATAATTGGCCGATCATTCACGAATCCCCAAAGATAACTAGCGAAGCTGCCGAACTCCTTCTGAGCTTTCAGGAATGCCTGGGCATTTTTAACTGTCCCCCGGATCTTTAATCTGTTCCGAATGATATTTTTATCTTGGATCAGCTCCTCAATTTTTTTCTCAGAATAATTGGCGATTTTTTGAGGGTTAAAGTTATCGAAAGCTTGGCGAAAACCCTCTCGTTTATTCAATACAATTGCCCAACTTAAGCCAGCTTGGAATGTATCGAGAACTACAAACTCAAACAGCTTTTGATCGTCATAGCACGGCACCCCCCACTCTTCGTCGTGATAACGAACCATCAGCTCGTTTTTACCCGGCCAGCTACACCGTTCCATGCAGTTAGTTTTTTTTGATGGTTTGCATCAGGCCGAATATATTGCCCTGCGGGTCTTCGCAGTAGCACCAGCGCATAATTTCTTCTGGCCCCATCGGCATATCAGCCAGCGGTTTTACAACCTTCCCGCCGTTAGCCTCAATATCTTTAATCGTTGCGGCGATATCTTCGGTTTCAATAGTGTTGATAGTTTTTTCGCTCTCGTAACGCTTCATAATGCCGCCAAAGATTGCTCCCTCTGCTCTATCTTCTGTCTTGCCCACCATCCAATAGTCGCTGCCTGGCCACAAGTTAATCTCCCAGCCTAGGGCTTTTTTATAAAACTCAGATAATTTCTCCGGATCTTCTGCGCCGATTTCGAAATGGACGACTCTATTTTTACTCATTCACGCTCCTTTTTTGTATATCTATTCGCATTATACTACGAAAATACAGGGTGTGATTATTGGATAAGGTACGGGAGTGTGTAAAAAAAGCACCAGACCGAGGCCTGGTGCATGATTGTTTGCGTGGATTTACACTTCGTTACCACAGTGATGGCGGAAGGCGAGATTTATCCCCGACAGAATCCGCCCAAACACACTAAGTGCTTCTTTTTCGTCCGTGATTGGCCAGACGCTAACAGCCGATGTCCACGTACCCGTCAATTCGCCCGGGCCAGTTTTTCTCTCGCTGTTGTCTTTCCGGATATCTGCGCCAACCAAGGTTCCGTCCAGGGGTTGATGGGTGCTCTTGCCGTTAGCAAGGAATACACGCCAAGTACTGTCGTTGTCTTCAACCCAGAGCCACCCGTGCCGGATGGTTACTGGGATGATCCCCAGGAACTTTTTCCTATCAAGAACTGGCACTGACTCTCCGAATTGTTCGACTAGTTTTGCAATCTTTTCTGCGGTTGTTTTTTCCATGTTCGAACTGCGTGTGAATTCTACTATAGACAACCTTAAATGTCAATGGTTTGACCAAGAAAATGGAGATAAGTTGTTCCGTCAGAAACCTGCCCAGTACCCCACAAAAAGCACTAGTATCGACCAGACAAGAGAAATTACCGAAAGCACCCTGGAAAACTTAATTACCTGCAAGGCCTCTGCTGAAGTTGGCTCATTTTTGGCAGATCTCAGAAAAAAACGTTTATCTTCATAATTATTGGAACAACAGTAAGACAGAAAAGACCATATGTCGCGTAACTATTTAGCGCTTCGATAAAGGCGGGGAACCAAACTATACCAGCGATCGAGACTAAAAATGTGAGTTTCGCAAACAAGATCATATGACGCTTGATTATCACTTTAGTAGCTTTTGGAAGTAATGAGATTATGTGGGGTCTCTTTCTGTGCGGAGAGGGAGGGATTTGTCGCTGTGCTCCAACTTCTCAATCGCTTCGCTCATTCGCAGTCGAACCATAACGCAACGCGTTAGGTTCTCACCCTACCTATCGGATCGCAAACATCCCCACAGGAGTGGGTATATCTACAATGCGGAGAGGGAGGGATTCGAACCCTCGATACCCTTGCGGATATATCGCCTTTCCAAGGCGACGCACTAGGCCACTATGCGACCTCTCCTAACGAATTCCTGGTAATTTTACCTGAAAACTGTAAAAAAATATGCCCACTCATCGCACGAGTGGGCAGGTCGGCAATTAGCCGACGGATTGCAAGAACTTCTTGGGGCAGGGCTGCCCATCCACCAGAGCGCGTTGGACGTAGCGCGGAATGTGTTGGTCGTGACCATCCTTCTTCAGCTCGGCGATTCCCTCCCGGGTCGCGTCGATCCGCCGAAGCGTCTTGTGCGGTTTGTCGAGTAGACGGCTCGACCTTTGCACGGCGCGGTAGACCTGGTTGATGATCCTGCTTCTCGGATTGGCTCCGATGTGTTGGGCAGCAGCTACCATGAGCTGCCGTTCGTTCTTACAGTTACTGAGTTGCAATGTGTATTACCCTCCGATGTTCGCCTCCGTTTTTGCGGAAACGTTTTAGAATGATACTAAAAAATGTCCGAAAGATCCAGTAGTTTCTCGGTATACTCTTCTGGTCCCGTATCTGTTATTCTCCGTGTAAGCGATGAACGAAGTTGAGGAAATAAAGGGACGGCTGGATCTTGTTGATTTGATTAGTCAGTACGTCGTTTTAAAGAAAGCCGGTACTAACTACAAAGGCGTCTGCCCGTTTCATCAGGAGAAAACGCCGTCGATGATGGTTAGCCCGCAAAAACAGATCTGGAAGTGCTTCGGCTGCGGTAAGGGCGGCGATCACTACACGTTCGTAATGGAGGCCGAACACCTTGAGTTCGGCGACGCTCTTAGACTCTTAGCACAGAAAGCTGGGGTTACGTTGCAGCCGCGAACTACGGCTGAGCATCAAAGCCAGGGTCGCAAGGAGCTGCTCTATCGAGTAAATAAACTGGCAGCAGCGATATTCCAAAAAGTTTTATTTGGGACACCAGAAGGTAAAGCGGCTTTGGCGTATCTAGAGTCGCGTCAAATTTCAACAGATTCGTTAAAGGAGTTTGGTGTCGGATTTGCTTCGAAACGCATCTCGTTGCAAAAATTGATGGCTAGCAAAGGGGTAACCGCCACCGATCTACAGCGCGCTGGCTCTCCGGAGAAATTCTTCGATCGAATTATATTCCCAATCTACGACGTACTTGGGAACGTTATCGCCTTTACCGGTCGCTCGCTCGGAGACGCCCAGCCAAAGTATCTCAACTCTCCTGAAACTCAATTATTCTCAAAAGGCCGGGTTCTATACGGACTGCATCTGGCAAAGGCTGGTATTAAAAAAGAAGATCGAGTGATTTTAGTTGAGGGCCAGCTGGATGTTATCGCGCTGCATCAGGCCGGTGTTACTGAAGTTGTTGCCAGTTCGGGGACTGCTGTAACCGAGCAGCAGCTTCAGATTCTCTCTAAATACACTCAAAATTTCGTCCTCGGCTTCGACGGCGACGCAGCCGGCGTCAGTACGACCGAGAAAGTTGTTCAACTACTACTCAAGAACGACCTGAGCGGTCGGGTGTTAAGTTTTGGTTCGTATAAAGATGCCGGCGAACTTTTTGAAAAAGCCCCGAAGACGTGGGCAGACACACTAAAAAGCGCTACAGAAATGGTCGATTGGCTTATTAACCAGAAAGTTAGAGCTGTTGGTTCCCTCCAATTTATCGAGAACAAAAAGAAATTAACCTCTATGATTTTGCCGACGCTGCAGCTGGTTCCAGACGCCACAAGACTCGACTACTACGTTCAGCGTCTTGCCTCACTGTTACAAGTTAGCTCGGAAAGCTTATACACAACCTTAAAAAAAACGAGCCAACCAAAAACTCCAGACACTGGCAGCTCAAGAGTAGTCGAAAAGCCGCCCACGCTAACCAATGAGGAGCAGCTACTTGCACTACTTCTCTCTAACCCGTCTGGGATTAAGCGTCATCTTAAAAAAATTGAAGACGTAGTTTGGCAGAGCATGGATGCCGAGCTGATTGCTTCTTCAATCAAGAAGTGGTACACTGATGAAACTTTGGTGAAGAACCCGTCTCGCTTTTCTTCACAGGTGAAAACCGACCTTGACTCACGCATAAGTGAGAAAATTGACTCGTGGCAATTTTGGCTCTCTTCCCAATGGGAGCAGCTTTCGCCGGCGCTTACGGAAGAGCTGCTACAGGAAAAATTCTCTCAACTCTCAACAAAACAATACGATCAGCAAAAATCCGCGCTAGCTAGCGGTATTCAACGAGCGCAGCAGGCCGGCGATTTAACGGAAGTAAAGCGGTTAATGAACGAATTAAACGAACTATCAAAACAAACTAAGGAGAATAACGTATGACAAAAGCAGTACCGAAAAAAATAAAGCAAGACGTCGGCCTTAATTTTCCTGAAGAGCTGATGTACCTTATTCGCAAAGGCCGGGCGCACGGATTCGTTACATATAAAGAAATCTTGCAGAGCTTCACCGAGCCGGAAAATGATTTAGAGGTAGTCGACGAGTTTATGCGCTACCTTGATACGATCGGGGTTGAGTTACGCGAACCAAAACCCTTACTCGACATTCCCGAAATAGAAACCGGCAAGAAAAAAGTAGTCAAAGACGACGACATTACCGGACTCAGCGAAGACTCGGTCCGCATGTATCTTCGTGAGATCGGTCAGTACCCGCTCTTAACTGGTGACGAAGAGGTTCGATTAGCCAAACGGATTGAGCGTGGTGATAAGGCAGCCAAACGAAAACTAGCCGAAGCTAATCTTCGATTAGTCGTCTCGATTGCCAAAAAATACATCGGTCGCGGTTTATCGCTTTTGGATTTAATCCAAGAAGGAAATCTTGGTCTGCATCGGGCGGTAGAGAAGTTCGATTACAAAAAAGGCTTTAAGTTCTCGACGTACGCCACGTGGTGGATCCGCCAAGCAATTACCCGAGCGATCGCCGACCAAGCTCGCACTATTCGTATCCCAGTTCATATGGTCGAGACCATCAACCGATATATGCGTACGCAACGCGAACTTCAACAGGAGCTCGGTCGCGAGCCAACCCACGAAGAGTTAGCCAAAAAACTCGGCGTCGAGCTCGATAAGCTCGAACACATTATGAAAATCTCACAAGAAACAGTTTCGCTTGAATCCCCTGTTGGCGACGAAGGCGACTCGAGCCTAGGCGAGTTCATTGAAGATAAAAATACGATCTCACCAGAAGAGCAAGCGATTTATCAGTTGATGAAAGGTCACGTCGAGGAGTCGCTCTCGATTTTAACGCCACGCGAACAAAAAATCTTGCGAATGCGTTTTGGCTTAGATGCCGAGGAAGGCTCAGCTCGTACCCATACGTTGGAAGAAGTCGGAAAAGAGTTCGGTGTTACTCGCGAGCGTATCCGACAGATAGAAGCTAAAGCATTACAAAAACTCAAAAAACACGAAGAAGCCTCAAAGCTCAAAGACTACTTAAACTAGCGTTGTAATGTTATTCGAATTTGCTACGCTCGTAGTATGAGTAATATTGGGCTAGAAGACGTATTACAGAAGAGCTTGTTTGAGGTTTCTGAACTTGAGGGACTGTCTGAGGAAGAAAAGGCAGACGTTTTTCAGAAAGCGTATGAGACGGTGATGAATCGAGTAATGCTGCGAGTCGCCGACCAGCTCGATGAACAAGGTCTAGATAAATTAAAAGAACTGATTAATGCTGGTGATGCCAAGGCTGTTCAGGCGTTCTTTGAAGAAAACGGTATTGATATTGATCAGATTGCCACGACAGAATCACTTGCGTATAAGGTAGAGATGGCTTCTATCTCTGAGACGCTGCGCGGTCAGCACCAGAGTAACTAAAATGTCGGAGCTGAGGGGCGCTGATGCTGGCCAAGATCCGGAAGTTTATGAATTAAGCCCCGACGAGTGGAAAGATACCACTGAGGAAGTAGCCGAAAAACCAGAGAGCGAACCAACCCCGGAAGAGCCTGCTCCACTGATTTCACCCGAGAACGCCGATACGGTTGTCGATAATAAACAGGAACGCGAGAAATTCGCTATTAATTACGTTGAGCAGGCCCGACAGCGAAGTATCGAAGAGATCGCGGAGCGTTATAAAATTAGTGAGGGTAATGTACTTAGCCGATTTATTAAGCAAACCAAAGCTGTATTTGCAGGTGAATACTCTGACTTAAAAATCTCTGAACGAGTTGCTGATGCAAAGCCTGAAGAGCAAGCCAAAGAACTTAAAAAAGCATTTCGATTATTAGGTCGTGATGGCGCACTTCGTCTCGGCAAAATTGGTGTAAAAACCGGTGTTGCTGGTGGTATCGGTGCAGGTATTGCCGCAATACTCGGTGGGACAGTCGGCTCGCCTGTCTTTCTAGCGGCGTTGGCTGGCGGTGCTGCGGCGCGAGGGGCCTTCGAGCTTTACCGACATTTTAAGAAGGATGAACGTGAGGGTAGAACCAAAGTTATCGAATCTCGCTCTAAGGTATTTGCCGAGGCAGCCAGGCTTCAAGACCAAGCTGTGGATCTAGTCATGGAGCGCGAGGAGGCCGACGAAGAACGAAGGGTGGAAATCGACAAACAACTTGCAGAACTCCATCAATACTTTATTGACCTCACTCATTATGAAAGCTACCAGGCACTTTATGCGGAAAATAAAGTGGAGAAGGAACTCAGTGGTTTAGCTGAAACGCAAAGACTTGGCTATGACAAGATGCGTCTTGAAAAAAAACGAGAGAAGGTAGCCGACATTATTGCAGCAGGTGGTTCAATATTAGGTGGGCTGGGAGGATATGCAATTCAGGAGAGCTTGCTTAATGCCGATATTGATAAAGTTCGTGGGGTATGGGCAGATTTTGATAAAGATGGAATACAACATTTTGTCGAAAAAATTAACCCGAGTGATATCGCTAGCGCCGATCCAGGGTTTGCCCAACAACTCGAAAAAACAGGAGGTTTTGTCTTTAACTACAACGGTGGAACTGCGGCGGCTGAGTTTGGCGTCAATAAGGCTGCCGAAGTTACAACAGCCGTGTTAAATAATGGTAGCGAAGTTCACGTATTATCAGGTCTCAACGATAGTATCTTCCGCAACTTGATAGTGCAAAATAATCCCGAACTTGCTGAGCGCGCTGCTGCGTTAGCCGGATCGTTCTGGAAAGAAGCTGTGCCAATAGCTGGGGCACAGCTGCAGTTCTTGGCTGAGTTCTTTTCATCTGTTAAAAAGAGTGGCGGAGAACCCAAGGCAACTGAATCAAAATCTGATGATAATCGGCTAGCATTACCGGGCGGCGAAGCTAAAGCGTTACCGATGCGCAAAAAACCAGAAGAATCGGGCGTTGATAAAACGGATGGCGAGCAAGCAGCTCTTAACGCCCGTGACCAAAAAGAATTACCAGCTGGTGAAAATGGCAAGAACTTACCGGTTCGGTGGGCCGAAAAAGACACTACTGGTCATCAAGAAATCCTTGAAGGTGTTGAAGAGGATATTAGCAAGGCTTTCCTGGAGGCTTATAACGAAAAAGGCGATAAGAAAGTTGAACCAGAAAGTAGTGACGCTGCGTCGATAGTTGAAGATGTTGAGAAGCTGTATTCGTTTGGAGCTTCTGAATTAGACGAAGATACGTTAAACACATTTGGGATCACAATGAGCAAGACTCCAGCACCAGACGGTCGTTCGGTCACGTCGATCTTCTTGAAAAACAAAGACAATTTCTCCCAATCTATTAAGTTAGAATATCCGGAGCCAGAGTACGATCGCGAAGGGCGGCCGTTGCCGAACCCGCCTAAGATTGTTCTTGGTAGAACTGATTCACGGGAGAAAGATGGTTGGAAAGTTATAACAAACCCATCAAGCAAAGAAGTGACAGCTCTGCTTAACGAGATTGTTGACCGGTTTGAAGATGCTAACGCCAAGAAACAGCTTCAAAAGGAAGAACCGGTGCCCATCACTGTTAACGGCCAGCCTAATATTAATACTGTAAGGGTAGAAGCAAATAAGAGCGTTGAGGAGAACGAAGCGAGCGTAAAGTTTGAAGATATAGCCCAAGGTGACGTACTTTTCTTGAGAGTTCCTGAGGGTGATTCAAGCCGAATCGGCACTACTGTTCTGCGAAGCGGTGAGAAAGAAAATGGTTTGGTAAAAATCACCGTAGATCGAGTCGATTCAAAGCGTCAAACGATCGTTACTAAGGTTGGCAAAATTGCTCAACCATTTGTGTATTCAACGATCGAATCAATGGTAGTTGGGCGAAATCTAGAATCATCTCAATCGGAGGAAGTTACAGAACAAGATCGGTCCCCAACCGAAGAAGAAAATCCAAATCATACTCAACAACCTGAAAAACAAGTAGAGCAGCTAATCCAAGCTCCCGAGCCAGAACCGGAGTCAGAGTCTGAGCCCGACAAGGAGTTGTACGATTTAATTACAGAGGCGGGTAAAACCCCAGACGATTTCGCCGAGGGCCAGTCAATTAATTTTTCTGAAGCAGCGGATAACAGCGAACAAGCAGCAGAGATTAAAGAGGCATTAAATATCCCTCGCTCGCAAAAACTATCGGAGACTCCGCTTTCAATACTAATGGCAGAAGGCGTTGGAGAACCGGAGACCATAGACTTTAATATTACTTTAATGCGTGATGAAGGTGACCAACAGTACGATCATACTATCTCGCTCCGGGAGCTAATTAAATTAATCAAATAAAAATTAGATAAAAAAAGAGGACCGTCTCGTTGGCTGGTGCCATTGAGAACGGTCCGTTGTGGATTCATTGTTGCGCTACTGCTTGAGCGCTTCCTGCAGAAGCTGCAGTAGAGTGCCGGGGTCGGGGCGTTCGAAGCCGCGCTGCTCGCAGTAGTCCGCGAAAACTCCGAGTCGCTTCTCGATCCGTGCGTACTCAGGCTGAGGCTTGTTGGCCTCCGCCCGAAGCTGCTTTGCAGCGCTGAAGTTGATGTTGCCGAGATCATCGAGCAACGGAAGGATGTTACTGGCCGTCACCTTCTGCGGCTTGGCCAGCTTCGCATTCGTCTGCGACTCCTCGAGTCGCCGGTTGGCGTTGGCGAGACGTTTGGTGAGTTCGTTGTTCTCACCCTCCTTCGTGTTGCTGTCGGCTCTCGCCGTCTCCAGCTCGCCTTCTAGGCGCCTAATCTCCTCGCGCTCCTTGGCGCACGGTTCCTCTTCCTTGCAAGTGCAAGGTTCCGACTCCTTTTTGGGGAGGGGTTGCTCGACGATTGGCTTCGGCTCCTCCTTCTTCGGAGGCTCCGGAGCTGGGGTCGGTCGCTGAGGCGGAGTCGGCGGTGCCGTCTCCAGCCTGGCGGTAGGACGGTTTGCGTATGCCCCCCAAGCCGCGATGGCGGCCAGGACGAGCAAGACGATGATGAGGATCGCCCCGAGGGGCGTGGTCAGCATGAGGTCACTGATGTTCATGGTTTCTTCCCGACTCCTTAGCGGTGGATCCAGTAGCGTCGGCCAAAGCCGATCAGAACGATGAGAGTGAGAATCAGAACCCACCAAGTGAGTCCGTCGAACTTTCCGTTGATGCCGGCGATTGCCGGCGTCACGGCGTCCATCTCTTCCTCAAGCGTTTTTACGCGCTTTTCGGTTTTGCCTTGTCGGTCGTTAAGACCGCCTTTGCCGTTCAACTGCGACTCGTGCTTCCACACGAGGTTGCTGTGAGCATCGAGCCTAGCGTCTTGCGCCTTGTCGCGCGCCGCTTGCTGCTTTTTAAAGGCAGCCAGGGCGTTCGAGTGAGTGCGCATCCGCTTCGCGGCGCGAGCCATGCCCGGCTTGTCGCCGCGATGCCGACACTCGTTGTACTGGTTTTTTGCCTCGAAGTAATTCCGAGCCGCTACCTCAACTCCCTCCCGAGTTTCCCAGGGCGGAGGTTGATGACTCGGCAAGTTCGTGGGGTCTTGGCCGACTGGGTCGGTGCTCGTGACCGGCGGGTTCGCTCCGCCGAGTTCGTCGACGCTCTGCGCGAACGCAGAAGCTGAGCCGACGACGAGCACAATGACGAAGAGAAGCATTTTCAGAGTCTTCATTGGTGCGTGTCTCCTTGGGCCGTCGCCGGCCGTCGTAGCAATGTCGTTATGTTTATGTGCGTCGTGGTTGTTTTCTGAACTCTCACGATGCGGCGCTAACTATACCCGAAACATTGCAAAATGTCAATAAGTTTAGACGGAATTTTTGGAATAATTTCTAATTGGTTAACAGAGTAATTTTTTAGAAAGGGGTAGGGTAAAACTATTTCTTAATGCCAGTTACACAGCCAAAGCGGGCTTCGGAAATATTCTCTTCGTCGCTGCGCCGATGTGAGAAAAAGTCTGAGCTAGTACGAGTGTCGATCGGCGATTCTTCGATATGTTCCTCGTAAATCCCAGCGCTAAGTAATTGATCGTAGGCAAATCGAGAAACGTCAACATGGTAGTGTTCAATCTCGTTATCTCTGACAATATTTTTGTCAGAGAAGGTGCATTTATTGCACCTATATATATACGGCTGCCACTGAGGAAACTTTGTCTGGTTTATCTCTTTAAACTTAGCCGACTCCTTCTTAATGCTCGGAGACATACCTACAAGGATATTCTCAGGTTTGGCGCCGTAGTGTTCTCGAAGAGCTTGGACTGCTACTCGAGGAACTTCTCGGTGGACACCTTTCCACCCGGCGTGAGCAAGCGCTACGCAACCAGTAACAGGGTCGTAGAAGAAAAGCGCCAGACAGTCGGCGACTACAAAGAACAGAAAAACATCGGGTTTATTGGTTACTAGAATATCGGCCGACAGGAGTGACCTTGTCTCCTCGACGCCCTTACCGCGATCTTTCTCTGTTACTTCGAGAACATCAGCTTCGTGAAAGAGCTGGGCGACAGCAACTTTCTCTGGGTTAACCTCAAGTGAGGTGAAGAACTTATATCGGTTAGCGATCACCTCGTCGTCTCGCCCGTACAAAAATGACATATTACCAAAGGCAGCGGTGGCGACGCCGTGAACCAATTCGGGGAATTTCGAGAGATTTTGGAAACGATACGCTTCCATAGTACTCATTTTCCTTCGTTTATTGGGCGAAGCGTCGGGAACGGAATTACTTCTTTAATTGAGTGCTGGTTAGTGAGAATACTCAGCATTACTTCGTTTTCTCCTCACCAATATTCTTGATAGGTTTTAGCGTAGGAAAGGGTATAACTTCCTTTATAGAATATTGGTTCGTCAAAATCATCGTCATTCGATCTATTCCCATTCCCCAACCGGCAGTCGGCGGCATACCGAATTTTAAAGCCTCGATGTAGTTTTCGTCGAGCATCTGCGCTTCGTCCCAACCTTCTTCGCGCATCTCCATCTGTTCACGGAATCTCGCTTCTTGATCGAGCGGATCGTTTAGCTCTGAGTACGCATTTACTAATTCAAACCCACCCGCCACAATTAGCTGGAACTTTTGTGCAGTCTCTGGCCGATCTTCGTAACGTTTGGCTAGCGGCGCGGTCGCGATCGGGTAATCGATAACGAACGTAGGTTGAACAATCTTGGGTCGGCAGGTTTTTTTGAACAGCTCATCAACCAACTCGCTCCACACTTTAATATCTTGACCCTTGAATTCAATCTTTTTTGCTTTAACAGCGGCGTTAAGCTTTTTAAAATCGTTCTCGGTGTCGATGTTAATCCCGGTCTCTTCTTCAATAAGGTCGCGATATTTTTTAACGACGAAATCACCGCTAAAGTCGAGTTTGTGACCTTGGTACTCAATAGTTAACGTACCGTTTGTTTTTTCGACTAATTCTTGAACTAGTTTTTGAGTAACACCGCGCAACCCTTCGGCTGTTTGATACGCCCAGTAAAATTCACACATCGTGAACTCTGGATTATGCATGTGAGACAATCCTTCGTTGCGGAAATCCGGGCCGATCTCGTAGACGCGCTCGAAGCCGCCCACGACTAAGCGTTTCAAATACAGCTCGTCGGAAACTCGGAGATAAAAATCGGCGTCAAGCGCGTTGTGGTGGGTAATAAACGGCCTAGCGGTGGCACCGCCTGGGATTGGCTGTAGTACCGGCGTGGTTATTTCGATGAATCCGTGGCGATCGAGAAAGTCGCGAATACCGCTAATAATGTTACTACGGGTTTTAATGATTTCTCGAGTAGATTTGTTAATCTTAAAATCCAAAGAGCGCGATCGGTAACGCGTTTCGACGTCCGTCAGGCCGTGCCAGCCCTCCGGAATTGGTAGGAGCGATTTTGACAGTAGCTGAAATTCTTTAGCTTTTAAAGAAAGCTCGCCAGCTTTGGTAATAAACATCTCCCCCGAGATCCATACGTAATCGCCAACGTCCAGAAGTTTCAGGAGCTCATACGACTTCTCGCCGACTTCGTCGAGCTTAAAATAAACTTGCAGTTTTTCTTCTGGATCTTCGATGTCAAAAAAGGTCGACTTGCCGTGCTCTCGAATCGCTGTAATCCGACCCACCGTTGCTGTCTTCTCGCCTTCTTTCTTTTTTCGAACCTCGCCGATTACGTGAAAGCTTGGCGTTCTGTTCGGATACGGATTGATGCCGAGCTTTTTAAGTTCGTTTAGCTTGTCTAATCGGATCTCAGCCTCAGGCTTGTTCTGACTCATACCAAGATTCTACCTGAAAACCCCCATTATTAGGAGCTCCTTTCAATAAATTAATCGTCTAGTAAGTTCTGTTCGGTTTTGTCTAGTACGTGCTGGTTCTCGATTTGATCCATCACACGCCCGAGTTGACGGCTGCGGGTACTACTAACAACTTGATACTGCTTACTGGCAGACTCGAGACGAGTTCCAAGCGTATCTAGCTCGGTCGAGAACTTCTCGTACTCTTGGCGAAATTTTTGAACCAGCGAGATAACATTATGAATATTTGACTGCATCTGAAAGTTAGAATGGGCTTGCTTGATTAGTCTTAGGAGCGCCACAAACGAGTACGGACCAGCTAATACCACTTTTTTAGCCATCGCTTCTTCCCAAATGTCGTTCGAACGTTCGTAGATGTAACTAAAGATCATTTCGTTAGGAATAAAGGCTACGGCAAAATCGACGGTGTTGTCGTCCGGGTTTATATAGTTACGATTGGCGATGTCGCCAATTTTCTTGCGAACATCACGCTGAAATTGAGCGAAATGCCGCTTCTTCTCCTCTGGGTCTTTCGCCTCCGCTGATTTTTGAAGATTCTGATACGGGAACTTTACGTCGATATTTATCTTAGTTTTATCTGGCAGCACCACCGTAAAGTCCGGGCGACCTTCGCCAGATTGATGCTGAACAAAGTAATCCTGGTTGATTACAAAGCCCGCCATTTTTAACAGGTCTTCAGCGATCCGTTCGCCGAATTGACCGCGGGTTTGATTGTTTGAAAGAACGTTCTTTAATTCATCGGTCGAGCCTCGCAATTCGCTGGCTAGCTGTTTGTGTGCCTTAAGCTCTTCTTGTAGCGCTGAAAAACTAGAGATTCTATCTTGTTCGCTTCGTCTTAGTTTCTCGTCCGTTTCTTTGAGCTGAAGGCGAATCTCGTCGACGAGCGTCTTGATCGCGTCTTTTTTGCCCTCAAGATCTGTCTTAATTACTTCTTTCTCGGCGCCGAGCTTTTCTTTCGCTAGGTTGAGGAGCTGTTCGCTTACCGAGCTGAAGTCACTTTGTCTGTTTTTGAGTAAAAAATAGGTTATACCGGCGCCAAGCATTACTCCACCGGCAAGAAAATAGACGTCGTTCATTTCGCTAGTATGCCAGAAAATTAGCTAAAAGTACTTGTCAATGGAATAAATTAGCAGGAGAATATTAGAACCCGCAACCAGCGGGGAAGCGAGGGAATGCTTATGAACCTTAGAATCTATTCTGGAACATGCGTCACCATGGCGACGCAATTGGAAGCGGAGCTCGAGCTCATCGACGGCGCGAAAGTGGAGCGCATTGATGACCCGCCCGAGCCTGATGGTCGTGGCATGAGACCGATCGTTTCGGTTCGACTTGAGGTCGACGGAAACTCGGTCTACGAGGGCTACGATGCGATTCGCGCTTGGATCGAGCGCCATCATCATCTTCGTGTCGCTCGCCGACACACCCGCCTTCTCCAAGGTTCCAGAGCGACTGCCCGTATCCCGGCATACGCCTGAGGGCGATCGCCCGTCACGACTCCAACGTCTTAGGACTGCGGAGTCGTTTTTTGTTGGTTCGGCCGAATATATTTCCAGTAAGCAAGGAAGACCAGGACCACTAACCCAAAGGCAACGGCCAGAAAGCGAACTTTTTCATCGCCGCCAGCCAACGCTCGCCCTAGACCGTATAACAGGGTGAAGACCCCACCGAGTGTTAAGCCGTCACCGATCACCTCAATACTACCGACCCAGATAATCGAGACAGCAAGAATTACTAGCGCAAATCCGATGAGTATTAGTGAGACGTCTCGGTTATAGGTGTCCATACGCTTCATGAAGGTTTTGTTCTCTTCGTCGAATTTATCTTGTGCTGCTTTTTGTTCTTCCGTGTACCCGTTAGTTCCGGGGTAATTTAGTTCTCTCGGGTATTCAGGGTACTTTGGTTGAGGGTAGAACGCTTCGATTCCCAACCCAACAACAGCCGCAAATAACAAGCCGATCGCAATAACGTAGAGTGTTTTTAACATATTTGTAGCGTACGCTCATTCGAGAACGATTCAAGTGGGTATTGCGCTTGGAGTAAATAACGGTAAAAGTAGAGACAAGAGTAGTTTTAACAAAAACGAGGAAGGAGGTGAGGTGGTATGAAAATGAGTGGAATGGGAATGTTAGTTTGGGTCCTACTGTTTATTGGAGGACTTAACTGGGGTCTTGTTGGATTCTTCCAATACGATCTAGTGGCAGGTTTATTCGGCGGCATGGATTCCATGCTTTCACGCGTTATCTACAGCCTAGTTGGACTAGCGGCGCTGTGGAGCCTCATCTCTATGTTTGGTAAGGGCGGCAAGCGACAATAGCATGGGCGGTCAAAAGCCAATGTAGTTCGCGTTATCGCAATTGCGAAAACTAAAAAGAGGGGTTTTACCCCTCTTTTTAGTTTGGCTTTCGAACGGTAATAACCGTGCCGTTACTCGACCCGTCTGGATCGTGGTTACTGACAGACTGGTAGACGTAACCAGACTTACTTAGCGAAGTCACAGTTAATGTAACAGAGGCTTTCTTAATTGTTGGGAACGACATAACGCATTTACCGTTGATTGTTGTACAACTTGCTGTCCCAGAATATCCGCCGGTCCAAGTTCCGCGTACGACTACACCAGAAAGAGCTACCTCGTTTTGATCGTGGGCTGTCACCGTAACCGACCCGGACCATCGCCCGTTTCGTTGAACCGCAGAAGTACTCGAGTCGATATCGCCGACGTGCATCGAAATACTTGGAGGCGGTTCTTCAACTACCGACGGAACGATTTTTATAAGCACGATTTTGTCTGGGATGGAAAGCGCTACTGATTGGGTTTTGGTGTAACTCGCAACTGGGGAGACGTTGTCTTGCGAGTAGACGGTAATATCTGACATGGTACCAAGTTGTAGCGTCGCCGGAACGATCGAGTCGGTATCGGTACTGCTTGCGACGTCGTTATAGGCGACCAGCCAAAAGCTCTTGTCTCGCTTTTGGAACAGGACGTGTTGGAGCGTTGTACTACTATTGGCTAGCGAGTAGTTCAAATTTCCAGTTGTAAAGCCGGAGCCCGGGTCTTTCAGTAGAGAGATGATGTTCTTTACAGCAGTAAATGCCGGTTTTGGTGTGCCGTTGGCGCGCACGATTCCGAAATTTTTTTGTTTAGTGTCGGACTGGCTAACTTCGTCGAGCAGCTCGTAGTTATAACTTTTATCGATCGCTGAAAGCCCTTGAGCGTCTACTGAAGTCGTAAAGTGAGTAAAGAGCGATCTCGGAAGATACTTAGCTTGCTGGGTTTCTGAGACTAATCCGGTTTGAATCGGCGTAGCGGCGGGCCAACCTAATTCAGTCGCAGTTAGTTTTTTCCCGGGCAAATACGCTTGCCAGACTTGAACTTTTGGCCCCAAACAAGAAGACTGAGCTTTGCCGGTACAGTACGGATGGAAGCTACCGGTGTCGACTAGCGGTTTAATCACGTCAAGTTTCGCTAACTCAGCCGAAACGTCTGTTGTGGTACCATCGGGATTAGTCTTTTTTGCGGTGCTAAACTCTTCGAGGTGAACGTACGACGGTGAGAGGATCGGAATAGACTGAGTCAACGGATCGGCATTTAGCCCGTCGTACAGAGATCGCATTGCGCTGATCGTATCTTCGATCCAGGTTGGGTTTCTGTTGGTTATTTTATCGTACCAAGTGCCGGAGATCTGGCACTCTGGTCTCCAAGAGAAACAGTGGTCGGGCTCGTTTGGTCCTTCGAACGCAGCAATCTTAACTGCGGCCGTTACGGTTTGCCCGACCTCTTCTCCGCAGCCACTCGGAATAACCCCACCTTGCAGTAGTAGTTTATTTTTAACCTGGAAACATTTATTACCAGGGAAAGCAGTTGATGTGGTTGAGTTAGAAACGATTAAGTTAACCGCAATCGGTGCGCTGCCATCGGTTGGGTTGCTCAGTTCTGATAGCCGCTCGGCGTAGCGCTTGAACGAGTTGTTGCCCGTTCCCATCGTGCCATGGCTGTCGCGGATATAACGCACGCCTAATTCTTTTAGTTTTGGCTTAACAAGAGAAGTATAAACGTCGGTGAAGTAACTATTAGTGTTGTAGTCGGCGTAACTAAAATGCGTATTCAGACCAAACGACTCGACGAACGAGTCGGCTGGGTACGCTTTTACATCTGTTGTTACAGACGCCGCCTCAAACTCTCCACTCTCTTCGGTGCGATTAAAATAGACAAAAGCGGCGATTCCTACTACCACTAAAAATCCGGCAACGATCAGTAGTTTTTTTCGCATTAGTTACTTATTACGAAGCAGACCTAGTTCGAGCTGGATATAGCCGAGACTCATAATAATGAGTCCACCCATTACTTTAATCGATGGGAACGCAACGATCGTCTCTTCTTGAGCAAAGTTAATTAACCAACCGCTCACACCGAACGCAAAGATTGCCGCACCGATAAAAATAACACTTAACGCTACCGCTACGAACGACTTGTCTTGTCTTTTCCAAAACATTTCCCCTCCTATTCTCTTTTATATAACAGTAACAGCTCCCGGCTGTGAAGCAACAGGAGCTGTTCTGTTCTACAATTTTACTTGTTTATCGGCTCCAATTACTGTTGCCACCGCCGCGATTGTCGCGTGGTTGCATTGGACGAGCAACGTTGACCGTGAGCGGTCGACCGTCGAGCTCTTTACCGTTCATACCTTCGATAGCAGCTTGCGCTTCTTCTGGGGTACTCATCTCAACGAAAGCAAAACCCTTTGAGCGGTTGTCGCGATCGTATTTGATCTCGGCAGACTCAACTGTACCAAACTGATCAAAGGCAGCCTTGAGGCTGTCGTTGGTCGAGTTGTAGCTGATATTACCGATAAAAAGACGCTTGCCTGAAGCGGCTTGTTCTTGGTTGTTTGTTTCTTCCATGACGTTCCTTTCTTACACTTTCACCGTAGGACGACCTTGATGTCGAACGGTCATGGACCCGCAATATTGCAAATAGTTCATTACCTTCTCGAACCTACAACAGTAATCATAGCGATATATATGAATCTGTAAAGTACAAATCGATAGTCACGAGGAATTTTTAAACTAATATTGATGTATGCGTTTATTTCATGAGGAGTTCCACTGGAAGTATCCTAACCTGTCGATCCTACTAGTGAGCGTGCTACTTACTATCATCGGGCTGAAGAACGGTTCCCTACAATCCGTCGTCGATTTATTGGGTTATCTTGGGTATTTTGGGATTCTTGTGGCGGGATTGCTGTTTGTTTCTACCTTTACCGTTGTTCCGGCGGCTGCGGTGTTATTTGTTTTTGCCAAGATTACAGATCCAGTAATTGTGGCAATTATCGGCGGATTAGGGGCGACTATCGGAGATTTGATCGGATTTATATTCGTTCGCGAGCGCTTACTGGCAGAATTAAATCCACTGTTAAAAGCATTACATCTGTACCGGAGGATCAATATTGTTAATTCTCGCTATTTTGGTTGGTTTGCCCCGGTCTTAGGGGCAGCGGTTATCGCATCCCCGCTACCGGACGAGTTAGGATTGACGTTACTTGGGATCACGAAAATAAAAGTTCACTCACTTGCGTTAATTGCTTTCGTCTTAAATAGCCTTGGGATACTACTACTAGCGATCGCGGCCAACTCGTAATTAACTAATTGTTAGTTATACGAATCGATCTCGTCTTCGATCTCCCAGGCAAGTTCGATCAGTCCGATACTATTCAGAGCCTCAGGAATATCCTCGAGATCTTCGACGTATCTGCTAACGTCTCCGCCTTCTTTATAAATACTGGCTCGAGCGATCTGAGCGCCAATCCGTACTTCGGCCGAATCCACACTCTCGACTAACGCCTCTAATTGGTCGCTGTACTCGTTGTGTAATTGCTTGCGGTCTTCTTCGTTGTTCGCTCGGATAGCCTCGGCGAGCAGATGATGCGTGTGTTGCATCTCCTCGGATTCGTGAAATCCGAGAAGCTCCAAAATCTTAGGCAGATTAAACTCTTGTTTCTGCTCAGTCTCGCTATTCTCTGGGTTATAGCCCGGTTCAAGCTCGCTCATAGTATTTATGTACACCTAATCTAAGGTAATAGAAATAGATCTCAACAAATTGGGTCACATTCCTGCTATAGTTCAAGAATGAAAATAATTATTGGTATCGTAGTAGGGTTAATTGTAATCGGATCTGTAGTTTTTTTTACTAAAAGTAATAGTTCTCAAGAACCAGCAGGTGAGAACGCGACAACATCGAGTACACAAGAATCGACTGCACAGACAGATACAAACTCGACCGCCGATACGGACACCACCGCTACTGCCGAGGGAGAGTATAAGGACTACTCCGCTGAGGCAGTAAGCGCTACTGGGGGGACTAGATTACTGTTCTTCCATGCATCTTGGTGCCCACAGTGTCGAGCGCTTGATGCGAGCATTAAACAGAGTAGCATCCCGGCAGGCGTTACTATCTTTAAAGTCGATTACGACTCAAACCAAGCTTTAAGAAAACAGTACGGCGTAACAGTTCAAACAACGGTGGTTCGGCTCGACGCACAAGGTAACCTTGTTGAGAAGTACGTTGCGTACGATCAGCCTAACTTCGACTCTGTTAAAAGCAACCTATTATGATCTCGTTGGTAGTCGTCTCGTTTTTTGCCGGGTTTTTAACGGTATTAGCGCCGTGCATTTTACCGCTACTCCCGGTTGTACTTGTTGGTACAACGAACGGTACATCGAAGACCGCGAGAGTTTCCACGATAATCCTCGGACTCACAATCTCTGTTGTCGTCTTTTCTCTTCTACTTAAAGCAACCACAGCTTTATTAGGCGTGCCGCAACAATTCTGGCAGGTCGTTTCCGGGGTGCTGTTGGTGTTTTTTGGCCTGGTTATGCTTTTTCCCAGCCTTTGGGAAAAACTCGCGGCGCCACTTAGTGCAAAGGCCGGGCAGTCGTTGCAATCAGCTGGTGGTACGCGGAATAAATGGGGAGATTTCTTGCTTGGGGCGGCACTAGGCCCAGTATTTAATAGCTGTAGTCCGACGTATGCGCTTATCGTTGCTGTAATTTTGCCAACGTCGTTTACCCAGGGCTTGTTATATCTAATTCTCTACGCCCTAGGTTTGGCGGTCGCGCTCTCGCTGATCGCGCTTCTTGGCCGCTCGATTGTCTCGAAACTCGGTTGGGCCGCCGATCCCCACGGCTGGTTTCATAAGGCGATAGGATTACTACTCGTTGTTGCCGGTGTCGCTGTTGTGTTTGGTCTAGACAAGAGTTTCCAAACGTTTGTGCTGGATAACGGTTGGTACGATCCGATTATGCGGCTCGAACAGCGTTTCGATTTACGAAATTAAATAGAAGCTGGCAATAAACATCGCTGTAAAATTGACTGCCGATAGAACACACCAAGTGCAAAACGCTCGTAGTACGAATGCTTGGACGTAAGTGAAGTACATCGAGAACGCAAAGCCGATCCAGATAACAATTTTTGCAATTCCGAGCGCGTTGGCGCTGTACCAGAAAACGATCGCAAGAAGAATTACATACATAACAAAGCCGAGGATCGGATTCGGAATGCCAAAGGTTTTACTTTGAGGCGCAGTTTGAACTTTTTTACACCACTCGTCGGGAAAAAACGGACACCAAACGTCGGTTCCCCGCAGCTTGTGATAGATAAGATACAACGTATCAAGTAGCCCGATCACCGCGAACACTTTGACGATATCCAACGCAAGTTTATTATCCATTGCGCCTCCTTTGAGGCTATTGCACGCTTATCGGTTAGGGCTGTCAAGAACTGCATAAGTTGAAGTGTCATACCGCAGAGTGCTGCATTTTATTTAGATTTTTGCTAAACTGCGTGGACTAATTGAGCTAGCTCAGTTAATGGAGATCGCAAATGAACAAAATGTACTTCGCTAGTCTGTTCGGACCCGGGCAGGCAAGTTTCGAGGAAGCCCAAGACTGGGCACGTCGTCTCGCTCTCGGCGAGATCAAGTCGTTCGTCCCGGTTCTCGGCAAGATTGCCGGTTACCACGTCGAGCACAGCAACTCACAGATCCCTGTGCAGAAGTTCGACCCGCCGCTTCGAGAGGGTCAAGAGGTGACAGTTCTCTTCGTCAACAAGTTTGGCAACGTCTCGCTGATGCGCGACGAAGAGGGAACGCTCAGCTTCTACCCCCACGTCAACGCCAACGTCGAGTACGACGAATAAGTCGCTCCGACTCAACCGCATGGTTCGCCCAGCGGTTTTTTATAACTGTGATTAGCGGAGGTAAGTTTTAACTTTTGCCGAGAACCCAACGACGGACGAGCAGGATTGTTTAGGGAATGATTCGAACTGGATTGAACGGTTATCTTTCATTTGAACAAGCGCACACCCGTGGACTGCCGATTGTGGCTTAACTTTTGGACCCTTAATAACTGTGTTACCTGACCACGGCGCGCCGTTTGCGTCTGTGTACCCCCATTGGACTAGCTCGTATTTAACTAAACCGCTTTGAGGGCTAACTTGAGCGGGGTCTGGTGTGTTAGCTACGGTAGTAAATTGTTTTGCTTCTCCACCAAAATCTCCAATTGAAATAATAAAGTATGTCGGATCGTAATGATCGGGGGCAAATGAAAGATGGCCACCCCAATATTCTCCACCGGTACCGTTAGTTTTGCCGCCATACCAATTAGTGCCTTCTTCGAACCAGTTTCCAATCAATTTTCCGTCAATATCGTAATCGATTTTGCCGCTAACCGGCTCAGCTATTCTTGGAGAACGCGCAAGTATTTTTGCTTTCAGCTCATCGGTATAGTAGTCAAGCGGATCGGCGGTGTAGAGTTTCCAGTTTTCGGCTTTGTAATGTTCGGGATAGATAAAACCCTTGAGCGGCTTAGTTGTGTCCCAAACAGCAAAGTCTAGAGTCTGACCACCGATTCGTCCGATCAGTTCGCCGGCCTTAACTTTTATGCTAAGTGGCTTTCTGAGCGAGCCGCCTCTAGCTTCGTCGTAAACTTTTTTTATTTCCGGCGTTAAACTTGTAACAAGATCGTAGTAGTAGAAGTAGTTACAGGTAATTGAGAAAACGAGACGATATTCAGTACCGCGTTCGTTAGTTCGCTCGCCGATATCTGTGATGGTTGCATCGGCCATGGCGTAAACTTCGTAGATGTCTCGCTTCGACATATAATCAGCTGGAGCGAAATACTGATGATCGATCGGCGTTACGTGTCCACCAACCATTAGGCCGTACGGGATAACAACGGAAAAATCTGACTCGTCCATCGGTAACTTGCTTAGTTTGTAGGGGAAACCTTCGCCCTCACAGCCCTGGCTGATCGCTTTACCAGCCTTGTATGCCTCGTTCTCATTATCTTTAGTTTCGGTGGTTGTCTGGCTATTTGTGGTGTTAATTGGTGTTCGTTTGACAGCAACTGCTGTGGCAACCGCAAAAACTAGAACAAGTGGGGTCACAAGAAAGAGAAATATCTTTCGAGCTTTACTCATACTTTTACGCTAACGGTCTGGCGTAGGTATGTCTAGCTCCCCCAATTGGTAAAAACACCAACGGCGAGTTCAGCCCAAAGCCAAAAGATGCTAGCAGCAACGAGTACACTGAGGGCTCGGAGCCCAAGACTCTTTGTTTTGTCTAACGCAGTTAGTAGGCTTACTCCAATACCAACGAGCATCACCCAGGCAGCGGCAAAATCCGAGACAGTCCAACTTACCCCGTTGTTCAACTGCATCGCGATTAACGGTAGTAACATCAGCGCTGCGGCTCCGAGAGTAATCTTCAAAATATTGTTCATTATTTTCTCTTGCCCAGTATATATTTCTGTGACGGACTGAGCTCTTTATCTTTTCTGTGTGTACAGCCCAGCCAACAGCACGGCCGACGCTTACCCTCAACCAGCTCCGGGCAGATTCGGTTGATATGATCCCGTCTTGTTTCAGGCCTTTTAACTGACTCAACCCAGCAGATCCACTCGTTGCGGGCGAGTGGCGTTAGAGTTTCCCACTTCGTTAGGGCGGCTTTGTTGGCAGTTAGGACTCTTTTTAGTTCAGGCGATAAATTATGTACCGTCCCTCCCGATATTTCTTTAGGCATTCGGATAACGTCTTTCCATATACTCCCAACAATGGCTAATTAACTTCTCTAGGATTTTTATATCAACATCGGCGAGCTTATTAATATATAAACAGCCAACACCAGTTTTGTGCTTGCCTAGCTTTTCTAATAATGGAGCGTCGCTTTCTCCTGTTAAGACATACAGCGTCAGCGCTTGCTTGCGCGGCGAAAAGCCAGTTCTCAGCCAGTCTCCCCCTTGTCGGCTCCGCTCTGACTTATAATGATATACCCCAAATCCGACCATAGTCGGTCCCCACATCACTGGTTTTTCGCCTGTGATTTTTTTAAACATCTCCAATAAAGTAAGACCATCCCGTCGTTTTTGCTCAGGCTCAATACTTTGTAAAAACTCTTCAACGCTCTTGTTTGTAGCTTTGGTTTTTGGTTCAGCCATTTTTATATAGTTGTATGTGTGCGTGCCGTATTGATTGATATCAATGTCTAGATATCCAGTTTACTTACCTTCTGGGTCTTTGGGTGCGAAAAAGTTGATATAAAGAATCGGCAGAATACCGATGGTATTAAACACCAGCATCACTATAAACCAGCCAGTGTGATTATTTTTGGCAGCTTTCCAAAGTCCGAACCCCTTCCAGATTATCTCCCAAATCACCAGCAGTACCAGAATCACCATTTTGTCGGTGCCGATGTTTAGCCCGTTCACCGCAAATATATCTTTAATTTCCATAGGAATATTCTACTACTGCAATCTAGATTGTCGAGAACAAAACAGCACCGCTATCTAACGTTGCTGTTATTACGAACACTTACATCCACCCGAAGGCCTGCGAGTAAATAAAAGCCGCCTTGTTTAAGGCGGCTGTTTTTGCTTGTAGGGGGAAGCATTGGTGCTTACCTTGCGAGCTCTCTTCGCAAGGCATCAATTGCTTCTGGGGGGTAGTAGTCTCGTTTCTGATTAACTTTGTTATGGTACGTCTTGGGATAGTACCCTAGGCGCACCAATGTGTCGGGTATGAATGTGCCTCCCTTCATCTTGTGTAGCGAGGTTGCAATCTCACCAACGGTTAACCATCCACTTGGCGCATGGGTGACGACCTCGACTTGAGCCTTTAGCTCCGCGACGACTATTAATGGGAAGTGAGGCGAGATTTCGCCCGCCTTATTCCTGCGAGGTTGTGCCCAGTTGTTGTATGCTTTTATCCTCCTTGTGGTCCAACTCACTGTTTGTCCGAGAGCCAGTGCTACTTGCCTGATTGTCAGCCAATTTTCATCAGCTAACGGCGCTTCGTTGGCCCATTGCTGAGCTTTCTGAAGAGCTTCGGGCGGGTAATGGGTCGCAGCCTTACCGGTAGCGGCCCATCGGATCTCGCTAGCTACTCCCTGTTCAGCGAGGTAGGTTTGTAAGGCATGGTTGCCTAGGCTTAGCTGCTTGGCAATCTGTCGCGAAGTGAGCCAGTCACCCGCTTCCTTATACGCTTGTTGAATTTCCGTCAGCTTTTGTATTGCTTCAGCCGGAAAGAACTCAAGTATTTGCTGGTTTGCACGATCTCGGGCCATCTCGCCTTCAATCCCCAGCTCTGCAAGGCGTTCCGTAACCCACCCGAGGCTTTTAGACAGAGCTGTGGCAAGTTGGGTACGATTCATCCAACCCACTTTTGCCTCTGGTGTTGACTCAAGCTCTTTCCTGAGAATTGCCACACAGTCTGGAGGATAGTGCATTGTTAACATGCCCTGATCCGTTCTGCGTAGCTCCCCTTGAATTTGAGCTTTAGTCAACCACCGGATAGCCCAATGAAAGTCCTGACCAACCGCTTCCGAGATCCTGTTCACCGTAATCCACTCGCCCGCCGGCTTCTCCTTTGCAGCCTGTTCAGACGCTTTTTTAAGTGTGGTTGGCGGATAGTGGATCATTGCTCTACCGGAGCCATCTAGTCTAGTTTGTGACTTGAATTTCCCTTTCTCGAGGAAATTCTTTGCCCACGCACTAGACCTTTGAACGTGCTTCGCAACATCCGCCGCAGTTACCCAGTCGCCCGATGGGGGTGCTTTTTGGGCGATTTGACGGAGTTCTTCTAGGCATTCAGGCGGAAAGTGGAGTGCTGGCCTTCCTCTCATGCTGCGCCTTACTTCTCCTCGGCCTTCATTAAGCCGGTTCATAACCCAGACTTCCGTCTTTCTGATTCGCTCACTTATTTGATGAGCAGTCAGCCAACCATCGGCCGGATAGCACTCTGGTTGTTGAAGGAGGTCAACGATTGGTACTACGTGCGCGCCGCGCGTGTATACCTGAGGGATATTTGTCCCCACAGAGCCACTCGGCCCAACGTAAAGTACACCGCCATCGAGCTCTTTTATCTCACTGCGCCTGAAGAACTGAGCGAAGTTCATACTGTAGCCGTAGCCTTCAATCAGGTAGACGAAGTCAACAACTAGGCAGTAAGCTTTGCCACGACACCGCCTTGCCCCGCGACCCATTACTTGGGTATAACGGAGGCTCGAGCTAGTCGGCGAAGCCCAGACAACACACTCAGTGGCGGGGGCGTCGAAGCCTTCGCCAATAACTTGAGGTGAAATAAGGACCTGCAACGAGTCGGGGTGGTCTGAAGGAAGTTTATAGCGAGCGATGCTCCCGTTGGTGACGTAAGCACCCTCAAGCATGCGCGATGCGGACTGGTTGACTGCTAAGCCGACCTTAAAGCCCATTCGCTCTAAGTGCTTGTAGAGGACGCACGCTTCTTCCAGGACACGGTTAACGACAATGATCGTTTTCATCCCGCTGGGGAGGAAACGGGTGCCCACTTCGTGCGCGATGCTGGCGAAAAGATCTGGGTGGTGACGGAGCTCGCGATAGAGCTTTTTACCAACAATCTCGTTACCAGACATTACGTCTCTCGGTAGAATGATCTCCGTATCGATGCATAGTCCCATCAAGGGAGAGAGCCATCGCTTTTCGATACATTCCGGGAGAGTAGAGGTTAGGTCGTCAATTACCCTGAAGCCATAGTGCTCCGGCGAACGAAACGTCCCACTCGCTCGATAGGCGGTGGCGGTTAAGCCAACGACCTTCTCGGGCTGTAGCCAGCGCAAGAGGCTGAGCCTGAGTCTTGTTCCGATATTGTGAACCTCGTCAACGATGGCGAGGTCAACTTTCGGAACAACTCCGTGGTTTTTTCTTAGCGCATGAAGTGATTGCCATGTTGCGACAATGACTGGACCTCGAGTGTCCGGGAGGATACTGAAGCGAGTTTCGCCTGTTTCTTCGAAAACGAGGGAGCGCAGTGCTTCCTGATTCTGTTCGATCAGAATGTTCTTCGTTCCAACGATAAGCATGGCGACGCCTGGCTGGTTGTTGGGGTGAAGCAAACCGTCGATGACGCGCCCCTTCCCGTAGCCAGTAGGTTTTATGATCAGTGGGTACGGTTCCCCGCACCCGTGCTCTTGCCAGTAGGCCTGCACGGCTCTGACATCATTGAGCTGTGACGAGTTGAGCTCTTCGAGCCCTTCGGTTGACAGTATCCCGTCAACGGCAATGTTGCCAGTAACTCCGTGAATTTTCATAATTTTTCTCTGAATGTTAATGATGCTTTCACTGCAGGCGCAGTAAACGCTGTTATTTTAATAAAACTAACCTAAAAATTCAATCGTTTGGGGTGGATTTTTTGGGTAAGCTACAGTAGAATGTGCAAGCAATATTCTTGCAAGGAACCTTACAATTATGGAACCAGTAGATACAACTCCTGTAGTGGTGCTTGACATCGTCCCTTTGGAGCAAGCTCGGGTGTGGGAGGCCTACTGGGCTAAACCTTCCGATTACCAGCTTCGCAACCAGCTCGCCGAGATGAATACCGGCCTCATCGGCTGGACGCTCAATCGCTTTCTGCCAAAAGGTCTTCCCCAGGAATTGGAGGAAGAGATGAAGCAGGAGGCGTACCTTGGCCTCATCAAGGCCGTCGAAATGTTTGACCCAACAAAGGGTTTTAGGTTCGGCACGTACGCGCCATATTGGATTCGACAAGGAGCCGATAGGTTCCTCAAGAACACCAAGAACCCGATTCGGATTCCGGTGCACGTCGGAGAAGTCAGCGGGCACATCTGGAAGGCTGAAAAGTCTTTCTTCCGTCAAGAAGGCAGGATGCCAACCGACGAAGAACTTGCTACTTTTCTCGGCTTTCCTATTGAAGCAATCACAGAGATAAGGAAGCTCGTCACCCCAGTTGGTGTAGTTTCTCTCAATCAACGTGCAGGAGGAGGCAGTAACAGTTCAGAACTTGGTGAACTTTTCGCAGACCCAACCGCAGTTAATCCTTTTGAAGAAGTTGCGCGCTTTGAGGTGCCGGAAGGGGTGAATCTCGAAAAGCTTAGAGAGGCGTTTGAACGCCTCCAAGAGCGTTCACGGGAGATGCTTATCCTCTCCGCTCGCGATCATACGCTTGAAGAGATTGGGAAGCGCTACAGTATTACGCGTGAACGAGTTCGTCAGGTAATCAAGCGAGGGATTGAAGACATTCGGAAGGTTTTGGGTATAGACCCGGAGCTACCGATCAGGTCAATTCGCCTCGCTGATCATATTGACGATTCCGCTACGATCGTAGTGCATGGTGTGACACTCAACAACTTCGTCCAAAGGATAAAACAAGTCGATGAGGAGGTCAGAAGGTACGGCCGAGCTAAGCTTCGTTTACCCGCATCTGTGCGGACCGTTACTAGAAGACAAAAACCTTCCATTACCGGCCAAGGACGGTCGAGGGTAGGAGTTAGTAAAGGACAAAGGCATCAAACGCCAAAGGAAAGGAAGTCGATTGTCGTCCGCGTCATCTCGACCAAATCACTGCCCCCGGCGTTTACTACTCTTCGTAGGGAAGCTGAACATAGTGTGCCTACACCCCCAGCTAGAGTGCTAGTTACTGAAGAAGAGTTCGAGGTAGCTTCGGCCGCCTGGAGGCGGTTGAGCTACGGAAAGTGGGGGAACCTAGACTTTCTCCTCGTTGCCGAGGAAGCCAAGCTTCCTCTTGCGAAAGTCCATTTGATTAGCTGTGCTCTAATCGCCAAGGGTGTTATCCAGCAGGATCGCCCTGGAATGTATCAGCAGGGCTGGCCCAACCTTGCGGTGAAGCGTAAGGGAGAAATTCAGCTCGAGATCGATCTTGAGCTTAATCAATCGCTGGTAACAGTGTAAGCCACACAGCGTGTCCGCCCGGCGAAAGCCGGGCTTTTCTTGACCCTAAAAATGTTTGGCTCTGGAGGTCGGATTCGAACCGACGACCAATCGGTTACACGTACCCACTAGTTTCCTAATGGCGTGGACCATCTCTTCATCCTCGTGGGATGCGGGGCGTATGGCCTCTGAACCTTCCTATTACTAGGCTTGGCTGCGGATTACCGTGTTCTTGACAGAAAAACAGACGGCTTCCCGACAATTAACCCCGAGTTTCAACCTCAATCGCTTGAGGAAGCTGCGTAACACCGGCATGTACCTCTCGGTGACAGTTAGCGCAGAGTAGATAACAGTTATCTAACTCTTGCTTAACTCGTTCCCAAGAACGTGTGTAGCCATTTTGTCCGATGCCGAATCGTTTTTTTGTCTCATCTTTGTGATGAAATTCTAGTACGTCGTTACATCGGCAATAGCCACATAACTGGCACTTGCCGCCTAAATATTCAACTGACATGGCTTTAATTTTCCGTCGCCGTTTAGCGACCGCCATCGTTAGATACTTGGCTCTGTCGGCGTAAGTTCTTTTATCCGCCATGGTATATATATTAATGATAACCACTTTAGATAATTGTGCCACAGCCGATCGCTCTACCGCTGAGCTACTCCAGATCATTATATAAGGTACCTGCATATGGTACCGCAAACCTGTTATGACAGCAAGGATTGCCTTTACACTTCTATCTGTTGTCCGTTACAGTAATAAAGATATAAGGAGGGGAAAATTCAGACGCTAAAAATTGGTATTTCCGGCTCGGCGGTAGATATATGTTTTCCTGGCGCTGCTGATAAATGCCGACAAATGGGTAAATACATCGCTAAACAAGGCGCTGTTTTAGTAACTGGTGACACAACCGGGATGCCGTACGAAGCAGCCAAAGGCGCAAAAGCCGCCGGTGGATTCACCGTAGGAATTTCTCCTGCGATTTCGTACGTCGAACACGTCCGCAAGTACCAGCTTCCGCATCGCTACACCGATTTTGTAATGTACACCGGCTTTGGTTACTCCGGTCGAAACTTGCTGTTTGTTCGCTCGACCGACGCGATGATTTTCGTCTGCGGTCGGATCGGCACATTAAACGAGTTTACGATCGCCTTCGAAGATAAGAAACCGATCGGTGTGTTAACAGAGACTGGTGGAATTACCGAGGAAATTGACCACTTACTTACGGTCGCGAAGCGCGGTCGTAAGAATATCGTTCTCGATCACGACCCGAAGCGGTTAGTCGAAAAGGTGATGGCGATGGCCAAGGAGAGCTTGAAGGGTCGAGATTAATGCCTAAACTTAGCTTCTTCGGCGCTGCCGGAGCGGTGACCGGCTCAAATTTTTTAATTGAAACAACAGAGCATAAATACGTCGTCGATTGCGGCCTTTTTCAAGGTTCGCCGAATTTAACACAATTTAACGACGACGAATTTAGTTATGAACCGAGCTCTGTTGATGCGCTAATCGTCACGCACGCGCATCTTGATCATATCGGTCGAATCCCAAAGCTTGTTCGCGACGGTTTTCGCGGCCCAATTTACGCAACTCAGCCGACGATCGAGCTAATGAGTTTAACGCTCAAAGATGCAGTTGAACTAATGGATCACCGCAATCAGCGCGACGGCAAACCAGTAATTTACGAGGAAGAAGACGTCCGCCGAACTATGGCGCTCTGCCGAGCTGTGAGCTATAAAACAGTACAACCGCTAAACGGGAAAGACTCGGTGACATTTTACGATGCCGGGCACATTCTCGGATCCGCTTCTGTGTTGGTTGAGGCCGACGGTAAACAATTCGCTTTTTCGGGTGATGTCGGTCACGCGCCGAATATTTTACTCCCGCACAGCGAGACTCCACCGACAGCTGACGTAGTAGTTACCGAAGCAACGTACGGCGGCGTTGAGCATAACGACGAAACAGATCGCGAGAAGGTACTGCTGGACGCAATCGAGTGGACGATCCAAAACCGTGGCGTGCTGCTCATCCCGGCGTTTGCCATCGAACGTAGCCAAGAGCTGCTGTATTTGCTTAACGATTTATTCAACACCCGAAAACTTCCGAAAATACCGATTTTCTTTGATAGCCCGTTGGCGATCGAGGCGCTCGAGGTATTTGAGAAGCACGGGCAACAGTTTTCAGCCCAGGTCAAGGAGGTCGAGAAAAAGGATCCGGAGATTTTTTCGTTCCGGGGTTTGGTGCTAACACCAACAGTTGAGAACTCAAAGGACATCAACGATCAACCGCCACCGAAAGTAATCATCGCCGGCTCTGGCATGATGGAAGGTGGTCGGATTTTCCATCATCTCAAGCGATACTTATCGCACCGCAATACTCTGTTGTTAGTAATCGGTTACCAAGCAGAAGGGACGCTTGGACGTAGAATTGTTGATGGCGATAAGGAGATAACCATCAACGGTGACCGTATTCCTATTAGGGCAACAATTAAGGTGGTCGATATCTTCTCTGGCCACGCCGATAACACCGACATGATCGAATGGGTAAAAAACATAAAGCCAAATTCTCGGCAGCAAAAAGTTTTTATCGTTCATAGTGATCCTGAGCGCGCTAAAGTGTTCCAGAGTAATCTTGCCGAGGAGTTGCCAGAAGCTGCAATTGATATCGCTCAGCTTAACCAAGTTGTTGAGCTTTAATATTTTTTTTATTGCCAATAATACCCAGTGGGGGTATGTTGGGGAAACAAGGGGGTATCTGATGGGGAAAAGCGAAGAGGAGTATCGCGCGTTGCGTAACAGAATTAGGAGGTTGCTAGGGCAGGTGACTGCCTTAGAAAAGCGGATTCAAGATCGCGATCCCCTATTGCCGCTTACACAAATTGAGGCGGTTATCGCTGCTGCCAAGGGAATTCAAAAGGAGTTTGTGTATAGCTGGTTATTAGACGAGGCTATCGATCCAGCTACTAAGCGAAAATTAATCGAGCGACTAATTAAAAGGGGTTAGTGAATATTAACCGGAGTACCGATTGGGATGTTCTGGTAGAACCAGATCGAGGCTTCGTGTCCGAGCCGGACGCAACCGTGCGAAACAGGGCGACCTAAATGCGAAGATCCTTCGATAATAGTGTAGGCAGCGTTAAATGCCGGCAAGTCGTGGATACCGTAGCCTTCGTAGCCAGAGCCGTCAGGATTTCTGGATAATGCGTTCCAGTTTCGCATCCAAATGCCCGGATACAGTCTTGATTGGGCGATATCGATTTTGTTCTTAATGTAAAACAACCCTTTCGGCGTCGGCGTTCCAGCTCGACCGGAAGAAATTAAAAACTGGTTTACTCGAGTTGGACCGTTCATTATATAGAGCGTCTGGGTCTTTAAACTAATGTCGACGTAGAGTCCCGGAAATAGGTTAGCGACGTAGTCGGGATGGATAATGCGTTCTGTTAGTGCAACTGTGCGTACTGGGATAGGAACCGGTTGCTCGAATGCGCGTTCGGTAATTATTCGGGTTACCTCATTAGTCAGCGCTGCTAGTTCTACTTCCTTGCCGTCTCTCCCCTGGTTTGTAACTTCGCCTGTATCTGACAAGATGGTTTTTTGAATCATCTTCAGATTAATTTTGGAAGCGACTTTCGAGTTAAGTAGCGCGCTAAGTTTTTCTTTAGAAATAGACCAATCCAACTTACCGTTATTGGCGGTGTAATCGATGACGGTGTATTGATCGGCAGCAGTTAATGTAAACTTCCGGTTGTCGCTTTGGAGGGTAATTGGCTTTAAGCTCTCCACAACGACTGTTTTCGTTGCTTCGGCAGCAGCAGTGCTGATCGCGGCCTCCGTTTCGGTATACTTAGCGATCACTGGCCTTAACGAACCGTTCGTTATTTGTTCGGTTATCTGTGACTCGATGTCAGCGAAGTCGAGCCAGATTCCGTTACTGGCGGGCTGGACAACGAGATTGTTATTTTCGATTACGATTACCGCATCTTTGGCAGTGTTGCTAACGGCGAACTTTTCGTTAAGTACTGTTCGTAGTCGCTCTTCGTCGATGGTAAAAGGAAGCGGCTCGGCTTTGGCGGAAAAGAACGACTTCCAGTACCGAGGTTTAAGCCAAAGGAAGATATCGTCTGATGCGGTTACAAGCGCGCTCGATTGTTCCGGGGTAATTTTAACGCCAAGTTCGCTAAGCGACGTGTTAACTACTTTTTCTTCGAGCTGAAGCGATAGTGGCTCACTAGACAGTGTTTCGGCTTTTGCTTGTAAAGTATTTAAAGCTTGCTCGGGGGCGCTGTTACCAATTGAGACACCGGCAAGGTGCGTGTTTGGTAATACGAGATTGTGATAACGAAGCGTAGTCCCGGCAGCGACAGCTGAAATAAGAGAAAAAACCGAAAGAAAACCAAACAGACTTACTAATAACTTTCTTTTTAGCCCTTGGTTCATCGTAAATAATTATGACGGGATTTTTTTCTGTTTACTATATTTTGTAGTATCAAGTAAGGCCTTAATAAAATTATCAAACGAAATACCTGCTGCCGCCAACTCTTTATTGATAAGCGAGGTTTTTGTCATGCCTGGCAGCGTGTTTACTTCAAGAAAGTACGGAGTGTCGCCAACAAGAATCCAATCGATCCGACAATATTGGCTAATGCCGAACTTCTGAAAAATTTGTTTTGACATCGTTTGGATCTTATTACTTATACTTGTGCTGATCTCTGCCGGGCATATCTCTTGGCAGCCAGAGGTTTCGTCGTACTTCGCCTGAAAGTCGAAGTATTCTGAGTTGGGACGAATCTCTACAATTGGCAACGTTTGGATACTCCCGAAAAGATCAATCACTCCACACGATAACTCTCTACCGCTAAGGTATTCTTCTACTAGCACTTGCGGGTCATATTTTGCAGCGTTTTTTATTGCGGTGTTGAGTTGTACATTGTTGGTTACGATCGTTACGCCGAAGCTTGAACCTTCTCGATTGGGTTTTATGACCATCGGGGAGTCTAGGCTTGGCACCTGATGTTTGTCTAATAACTCCCACCTTGCTGTTGGGATAGTTAAGTCGAATACTAACTGTTTAGCGCTGTTCTTGTCCCAGGCAAGCCGACAAGTATTTGAATCGGAGCCAGTATAATTAAGGTTTAGCTCTTGGAGTATCTCCTGTATGGCTCCGTTCTCTCCAATTCCTCCGTGAAGCGCGATTAGTACTACGTCTGGCTTTATTTCGATTAGTTGTTTTTCCCAGTCGGGAGCTGCCGGGTCAACTACAGTATATTTAACGCCCGTTCTTCTTAGAGACTCTTGAATACTCCGTAAGGTCCACAACGAAACCTCTCGCTCAGAAGAATTGCCGCCCGCAAGCACTGTGATCATTGGGGAATGCATAAATTTAAATCATGGACCGCCGAGGTCTTTACCATAAGGCAACTGCTGTTCCGTGTGGGGGTGCATGGATTCGAACCATGGACCACCAAGGTATAAGCTTGGCGCTCTAACCGCTGAGCTACACCCCCACACGATCCAGCAGTAAGCTTGGCGCGCTACTAACTACTTTTAACAGTTAGGGCGCTTCAGCGCCGACCGCTGAGCTACGGACCCAGATTACAAATAGTATTGTACGGTTTTGAGGAAGTTATCTCAACCGAGAAAACTGATTTGACATCAAATCCGAGCTATGGTTACGTAAGTCCAGGCACCTTAGGGGAAAACTTCTAGGGAGCGTCAGTCGAGGGGAAAAGTGAGGGGCGAAGAAGTGAGAATGCACACTTCCGAGCTCATTAACAATATAAGGAGGAACATGAAGAATTTTCTTGTTCGTTTTACTGCTGTACTTCTGGCGTTCCAGGGATTGGTTGCTGCGCAACTTTTCACCCTTTCTGCAGCGCAAGCTGCAAATGGCGCTCCGGCAGTAGTAATTAACGAAGTAATGTGGATGGGTTCAAAAGACTCCGGCGGCAACCATAGCGCCGACGAGTGGATTGAGCTCTACAACAACAGTGACACAGCGGTCGATCTGACCGATTGGGTGCTAACAAACACGGGCTTAAATGCCGATACGCTTGATGGTCAAATTCTTAATCCAGGCGAGTACTTACTTATTAGTAATTACACTCCAGGAAATACTAGTAGCGTATTAAGCTCGGGTATCCCAAGCGTGATTGATCCAGATATCAACCTACCCGGTGAGGATAGTTGCCCAGTTGGCGGTGTCGAATTAAAGGACAGTCTCGGGTTAGTAATCGATAAAGTTACCTGTTTCGGTGGTTCTTGGCCGGCGGGGCTGATGAATACCAATGAGCGCCGAGCGATGGAGCGAAGCTTCCCTTATAGCGAAGAACTCTGGCACACCTCAGTTGGATTCGTGAATATGGAGGCTGACGCAAGGGGTTACACGTTTGCCACACCACTCGTAATCAACGATCGCACTCAAGTAGTTGCCGGTATCGTTAACGATGGAAGCGGCAGCGACATCGATTGGACCGACGATACCAACAGCATCGATGTTAACTGGAGCGGCTTTTCCGATGATCAGTCTGGAATCGCCCACTACGAGGTTGGTTTAGGGACTACCCCAACAACCGATGACTTTATGCCGTTTATAAACGTTGGGCTTGCAACATCGCACACATTTAACTATCCAGTTGAAATCAGCTCTGGTAGTTACTTTGCTCTTGTGCGCGTCACTAATGGCGCGGGAATTTCGAGCATCGTCGCAAGTGACGGCTATACGATCGATATCGTTAATCCTGAATCTCCAACGAACGTTGTAGTTACAGACGTACCAGCAGACAACGGCGGTAGCGTCGTAGTGAGTTGGGACGCATCAATTTCAGTCGATGAGATCACCTATCAGGTTAACTATCGTAAGCAAGGTACTGTCGATTGGACAAGCGTCTTGGTCGGTATGCACCTGTCGCATCAGATTAACGGCTTAGAGAATGCACCAACATTCTATGAGTTCACGGTTGAAGCGATCGACTTTAGTAACCGTCACTCGTTGCCAACCGCAATCGAAATTGGACAAGCACTCGACAACTTGGCGCCGATCTTAACGGTTTCTAAAATTGTTGTTGGGCAGAACAAGCCAACAACAGTCGACACTGTTTCCGGAATTGCTGGCGCAGTAAGCGAGAGCTCGACGGTAAGCGTTTTCGATCGTGACCCGTCGCTTCCAGGAGCGGTGTTGCTTGGCTCTGTTGTGACGAATATCGACGGCTCGTTTGCAAGTATCTCGATTGGCGACAATCAGTACGCAACCGTCTATCTGCAGGCGATCGATCTGGCCGGTAATCCTACGCCAGCCGTAGCCCTGCAAAACGATATCGTTGCACCGAACGCGCCTACGCTGCACAGCGCAACAGCTACGTGCCAAAGCGAGACGTGTCGAGTTGAGCTGCACTGGATCGATAACGGTCCAGACACTGCGACGTATCAAGTTGGTTACACGATTGACGGCGTTGAAAAACTGACGCTATCGTCTAGCTCAACAGGAATCGCGCTCGACTTACCCTCCGGTAAGGGCGTCAGCTTCGTGGTTTACGCGTTTGATCAGTACGGTAATAAATCGGTTAAGAGTAACGTGATCTCGATCCAGCTAACAGCAGGTGTAAAAACTACAGCCACTTATCACTCTGGCTCGCAAAGCACAGTGACGGAAGCGATCCCAGGTAGTCGAGAGGTTGTGGAAGCCACGCCTTCTAGTGACGGATTAAATATCGTTCCACCAGCGCAAGCAGCAGAACCGGTTGACGGCGACGAGAGTAGCCAGTCGAGTCCAGTTAAAGACGCCAACGACCAAGACTGGTCGAGGATCTTTATCGTGATTCTTCTACTACTAATAGTAGCCGGCGGTTTTTACTCGCTCTCACGAACATTTCGTGACGTTCCGGCCGACGAGCCGATTCTCCCAGTTACAGCTAAAAAGAAGGAAGAGTCCTCGAAGTCGAAAACGAAACCGGCGACGAAACCGAAGAATAAAAAGCGACGACGCTAAACGCGCAGAAAAACGATCTCGAAAGGGATCGTTTTTTTGTTGGCGAGTATGCTAGTCTGAGGCAATGGTAGTAGAGAAGAGTAAAAAATTTCTGACCTACGCAGCTGTTGTCGCGCTATTCCTTTTTGCGCTTTACTCAAATATCCGATTGATCGTGCGTAACTATAACTTGCAAAAGCGAGTTGAAATTGTCCGAGCGGAAGTGAATCAAATGCAAACACGTAACGAAAAATTACGACTAATCCTCTCCTACTATCAAACACCTGCCTATCAAGAAATCGAGGCGCGTCGGCGACTGCAGGTAAAAAAACCCGAAGAAACAGTACTGACGGTGAAGGGATTAAATCTGAGCGCTGAAGAGCTTAACCTTTTAGAGGACGCGGTTTACCAAGAGCACGCCACCACAGAGGTCGAGGAGAAAACAAATTTCCAGAAATGGTGGGAGTATTTGTTTTAGTGGCAAGGGTGGGGAACGATCCCACGACCTCGGGCTTATGAGTCCCGCGCTCTAACCAACTGAGCTACCTTGCCAAATTGTGAGGAGTGAGCGCGAGCGAAATAAGTGCTTCGCTCTCACCACTGAGCTACACCGGCATTAATTGTATTAACAGAAGAATTGTACCAATCTTCTTCGAGTAAATAAAGGTAAATCCCTTGATTTAACCGATGCTTTTCGTCATACTTTGCAGAACATTCGGAGCACTTTTATATGAGAATATTTCGTGCAAAAGAAACGATCGTCGTAGACCATCTTTCTAGCGAAAGAGTACAACTCCCCAGCGAGTGTGTAGTTTTTGAGTTTAGTCAGCCCGAATGGGCACAGCTGAACTGCGAAGACGCGACCTGGATCATCGATCGCGGCTGCGCGACCGAGTACATCGGCTCAACGCAACTACTGCGAGTCTATGTGAGCTTTCTCACGTATAAGCGGCGATGGCTGGCGTTTAGGGAAGTTGTCTCGACGCATTTGCCGCTGCCGGCGGCTCTTGGGTTATTCTCGATGATTCGGCACCAGCCGTTCGAGTTAACTGGTAAAGCTGCGTTCGACCTGCTCTCGTTCCTGTTCGTCGATCTCTCAGGCGCAATGCGCCGTGGCGGAAAGTGGCAGTTTCGACCGGAGACAAACTATCAAGTGCGCGGAGTTCCTGAGAAATGGTGCATCGCCGTTAAAGTACCAGACGACCTCGTCGGTCTACTGATCGGCCCAAGCGGTCGCACTATTGCTCGCGTTGAAGAGTTCACCGACTACATCAAAAACCGCATCTCATTTCGCGACTAACCAGCCCCTTCTCGGGGCTTTTTCTTTACCTGTAGCGGGGGCACGATTTCGTAAGAAACGTGACCACTTGTTCTTGTAGCGGGGGCACGATTTTGAGCAATAGGCTCAAAACGTTGCACGATACTCGTGCTACGCACTCGTCTTCTCGCTCACTTGTTCGCTCGCAGTCGCACGTGTTTTTCTGACGAAAAACAACGTTCAAATCTTGCCCGTATTAAGCAAAATACCTCCAGTTGGAGGTATTTTACATAGTAGTCGGGAGTGGAAACCTCTCGAACTTTGGAACTTACTGGTTTCTAGTCTTCCCTCTCTTATTACTTGCGTGGAAGAGCTACGGAATATCGATATTATTGCCGACGAAGAAGAAGTGGTCTTGGTCCCCCTTTCCGCCCTTTAGGCGTTCTGGTAGGGTTTGCTCATAAATGGCAAGTCAAGAACCAGCTAACAACATTCCCAACCTGTCACAAACGCTTGCGGATATAGACACAAGCGGTCCACCACCACCTGCAAATCAGGCAACAACTGAAAATGGTGAGATCGTTAATCTTAACGACAACCCGAAAAGCGTTGTAAATAAGTAATACAAGAAATTGCTCGAACTGATGATGGGTCAAAATCTACCTCTGTTAAGCATGAGAGAAAAACTGTAATATAACCACAGATGGCTTCCTCAGATACCGTGGATAAAGTTAGAAACAGCATAGCTCTTGTAATAACGCTTAACGCCCAGAATAAAGTCACTGGCAAGGGAAGTGGTTTTGTCTTTTATCGCCCCGGGCTTCTTGTGACCTGCAATCACGTTGTTGGGAGTGATGATAACGTGAAAATAAGACTAGTTGATTCATCCGCAGATTTCATTGAAGCAAAAGTCGCCATTAGGGATGAAGAACATGATTTAGCTCTCCTTAAGTACGATGCAACGAAATCACCCGACTCTCTTCCCTTAAAACCCTTAGAGCAGTCAAAGATAATAGAGGGCATACCGGTTCTGTTCGCAGGATATCCACTGGGTTTATTTACCCTAACGACTCACCAGGGTTTGCTATCGGGTATCACTAAGGATTCAACGGGCATTACTACATACTTGATTGATGGAACAGTAAATTCTGGAAATAGCGGATGCCCCCTTATGGACCAAGACGGTAATGTTATAGGGGTGGTTAACGCAAAGAGACGAGAGCGGAACGACCTGCTTAATCGGGTTGAGGAGTTGCAGCTTGGGGCACTTTCGCTACACGGGATTGATTTGGTTGAATTGTACCAAGCTTTGATTAGTAACGTACAATTAGGTATGGGCTACGCAGTACCGTGCTCGTATATCCCCTCTTATAAAGAGACTGAAGAGCCTGTAGTAGCTACTCAAGCTCAGGCGAAACAAAAGAGAGAAAAGAAGTAGATGGAAAAATATATTTTTAGATCAAACGGCCAGTATATGGGCTTTATAGTAAATAATTATCTCTTTTCTCGTGATAACGCCTACCTGGGTTGGGTTGAAGCAGATAACGTTTGGGATGCAGGAGGTAACTTCAGGGGAAAGCTAATAGAAATCACTGGTCATGCCTACATACTGAGAAGTATGTTTACTGTCAGTCCTATCCCAAAGCCTCCGAAACCATTCCCTCGTCCCGTCCAATTGCCGACTCCACAACCTAATATCTTGCCAATAATACCGCCTATCGGTTATCAAGACGGATTCTAGTTTATAGGGCTATAGTTAGGCTTATTATTTTCGGCACTCGGTTGCCGATATTCGTCATATCTGGTAAATTTTATAGTAGTAACTTAGACAATTAGTTGGACTTAACCCGTGGGTAATACCTACGGTATGGCCATAAAAATCTCTCACAAGTAGTAAGCTCGTCGTTCAGAGCACTTGTGAGAGTCACGTCTCGAAAGGGGCGTGGGTGCTTCGGCTATCGCAGGCGGCGAGCTTTTTGCTACCCGCCAGCACCAACAAGGAGGTAAATGGAAGTGGCGGAAAAGAAAATTAAGGCTGACCAACACAGCCAGTATTGGACCTTTACGATCTTAGCGTTATTGATTCCCGTTGTCGGAATCGTTATGGGGATTATCTACTTGTCCAAACCGGACAAGCTCGATAAAAAAGTCGGCGAACACAGCATAGCGGTTAGTATCTTTGGACTGATTGCCTACGGGATATTAATCGGCGTATTGAATGCTAATGGAACCCCTATAGTGGGCGTCCCGGCCGTTACGATACCCTCAGTAACAACCCCTATTACAACTCCGGCAGTATCAGCAGCCAGTAAAATAACTTTGTCGAACAACTCCGTTAAAGAGAGTTACGGTCTTTGGCAGATAGTTGGCGAAGCAAAGAATACTGACAGTGCTGCCCATACTTTTATCATTTCTGCCACTTTCTACGGAACTGATGGCAAGATAGTTGGGACAGCTACTGGTAATGTTAATGACTTGGCGGCTGGGGACACTAAAACCTACACTTTATTGTCTTCTGACAACCTTACTGGCTACAAAGACTATAAAGTGCAAATCTCGACTATGATTCAGTAGTAAATACACAAGATTTTAGAAGGACTTGCCTTAGTCTATTTTGCATCGAGGGAGTCTTGGTCAATTCCTAGACTATTTTTTAGCTCCTCAATCATCCGCTGACCATGTTGTTGTTGCTCGGGGCTTGGATCGGTTGACCTAGGGAACTTGTTCTTTAATTTGAGTGCCAACGTTATTGCTTGAAGGCGGATAGAGTGGTCCGTAATCCAGTACCTAGACCCGTTCGCAATGAATAGCTTTTTAGCTTCCGTTGCCTCTTTAAGCCCCTTAACCAACTCGATGTCACTTAACCCAGACTCATCAAGTAATTCAGTTAGGTTAAGTTTGTTTAAGTTTTTTGACCCAACCACGGCAGCCGAGGCTCTATCTACGCAGTCGTAAGCAGCTACGGCGGCTTCAGTCGCGTTGCCGGTAGCTAAATAGAATTTCGCCCAAGTTTTTTGTTTGAGGGTCTTAGGTGGGTGAGCTGCTACGGAATTCATTATTTGTACTAAAGCAGGTAAGTTGTTGGAGGAAAAGAAGATGGATACTAACTGGACTCTTGAAACTTTACGAAACTACTTTGTAGAGTCATTTGCGAGTAAGAATGAGGTCTCAAAAGAAGACTATAAATATGTAATTTATGCTCGCAAGTCAACCGACGACAAAGACAAGCAGTCCTGCTCCTTATCCGATCAGGTCAAGGAATGTAAGAAGTATGCGGCTAGTGTGGGACTAGTGGTTGTAGGTAAGCCTATAGAGGAAAAGAAATCCGCAAAAAAATCGGGACAAAGACCAAAGTTTGATGAAATATTAAACATGATCTCTACTGGTAAGATTCACGGCATTATTTCCTGGCACCCAGATCGACTTAGCAGAAATATGAAAGAAGCCGGAATAATTATTGAAATGCTGGATGAGGGGAAAATAAAAGATCTTCGTTTTGTAACTCAACAGTTTGATAACTCCGCAAGTGGAAAAATGATGCTTGCCATCTCCTTCGCAATTAGTAAGCAATATTCAGATAACATGAGTGTAAATATTACTCGTGGGTCTAAGAACCGACTCTATGAAGGTCATGGGATGTACCCAGTCCATGGCTACTATAAGGATGGAGATAACTTTTTAAGGCCCGATGGAGCAAATCACGATCTGTTAAGAGAAGCGTTCCAAATGAGATTAGGCGGTGAAACCCACGCAGCTATTTGCGAGTTCTTGAATACTTCCGGATATCAAAAAGCCAGAGGGATGGGTGTGGTCAAGCACATAACATTCAAATGGACACCGGGTAAACTTTCAGAGCAGTTCTCTAATCCCATCTTTGCGGGGCTGCAACTACATGGCAAGGATGTAGTTAATCTTGTTGACCTTTACAACTTTGAACCCCTAATTACACCGGAGCAGTATGTAATGATTAGTTCGCTAGGAAAGAATCAAGGCTTTCTTAAGAAACACCGGAGCAAGAAAAAAAAGATAGCCCAATTACTAAATGGGAAAATTCTTTGCGGATATTGTAAACGGCCGATGCATGCCAGCATGACCACAAAAAAGCCTAAAAATGGCCAAACAGAAAAGTCTCTTTATTTGTTTTACCGCTGCCCTTACGGCGATTGTCCTTTCTTTGCTGAATGGGAAAAGTTTAAGGCTAAGAAAAGACACCACCTGCATGTCAAGGCCAGAGTGATAGTTAACTTTGCCCAAGAACAGCTGACACATTTGAAAGTAAACTCCGAAGAAACCTTCAACAGCCAAATTGCTGGATTGAAAGCCGAAGCCGCAAGCAATATCCAAAAACTCCAAGTCAAGAAGACAAACTTAGAGCGTCAACGTGTCAGCAAGAAGGATCATATTCTTTCGTTGCAAGAAGCGGTAAAGAATATTGATACTAAGGTTGTCTCAGAATTCCAATCAGATTTAGATAATGAGATAAAGTCACTTACTCAAATTAAATTCGCAATCGCTGAAGTTGAGGAAGCAATTGAGATAAGTCAGACGGCAGTACCTACATACAAGGATTTCCTCGAACTTATAGCTTCCCTACCAGTTAAATTGCAGTATGCAAAAATGCTATTAGCTAAAGATAGAATACTAAGTTCTATATTCTCGAACTTTTATGTAACAGATAAGGGCGTGCAAGGGTTTACGCTCGCTGAACCATATGCAAGCCTACTTGTGCCTCAAAATGTTCGTTCTCGTAGCGGGGGCACGATTCGAACGTGCGCCTAGTGGTTATGAGCCACTCGAGGTACCATTCCTCCACCCCGCTAATTAGGCATTATAAGGCAATCTAGGGCAAAAAACCACCCTCGGTTCGCCGATCGAGGTTCTTACGTTGATTGTCGCTCTCTATCTCGGTACAATCTGGTTATGACAAATCGTAATCATCGAGCAGGCATCCAGAATACGCGCATAAGAAAGTTTACAAATAAATGAATACACGTAATCGTTTATGGCGCCAAATTTTCTCGGCTTTAACAATTGTATTTTTAATCGCCGTTGTTTGGAGTTTATTTAGTTTTCAATCGGTAGAGAAACCTCAAGATGTCCCGATCTCTCAAATAAGTAGCGAAATCGCAGCCGGAACTGTTGAAAAAGTAGTTGTCGAGGGTAATAAAGTTACCGCTGTCAAAAAAGATAAAACGGAGCTCGTGAGCTATAAAGAGTCTAGCCAGGGCCTAAAAGATTACGGAATTACCTCTGAGAAAGTTATTGTTGATATTAAGAACCCGGATTCCGGCGCGGTTTGGTCGACGCTAGCCTCGATCTTTCTACCGTTTCTTTTAGTTGCGGCGTTACTGTACTTTTTAACTCGCCGCGCTCAAAGCGGCAATATGCAAGCGATGTCGTTTGGTAAAACCACTGCCCGATCGTACATGGGAGAGAAGCGTGTCACGTTCGCTGATGTGGCGGGGATGAAACACGCCAAACAGGAACTGGTTGAAATAGTTGAGTTTCTAAAAAGTCCGGCCAAGTTTAAAGCGCTCGGAGCGGAGATCCCAAGAGGCGTACTACTTATCGGCCCAGCTGGCGTTGGAAAGACGCTTTTGGCGAAAGCAGTAGCCGGCGAAGCGAACGTCCCGTTTCTGTCGTTATCTGCTTCTGAATTCGTCGAGATGTTTGTCGGGGTCGGTGCGTCGCGCGTGCGCGATCTATTTACCAAAGCGAAGCGTCTTGCGCCCACGGTTATTTTTATCGACGAACTAGACGCGGTTGGGCGACAGCGCGGTACTGGTTTGGGCGGCTCACACGACGAGCGTGAGCAAACGTTAAACCAAATTCTAGTTGAGATGGACGGATTTGATACCGACGCTAACGTAATTGTATTGGCGGCAACTAACCGTCCTGACGTTCTTGACCCAGCCCTCTTGCGACCAGGAAGATTCGATCGAAAAGTTTCGCTCGATTTGCCGGATCGAGCCGAACGCGCAGCAATTTTAAAAATCCACGCCGCTAACAAACCGCTCGACTCAAAAGTAGATCTAGAAGAAGTCGCTAAAGGTACACCTGGTTTGTCCGGAGCAGATCTGCGCAATGTTATGAACGAGGCGGCGATACTGGCAGCACGTGACGGTAAAAAGAAAATCGATCAGAAAGATTTGCGACACGCAATCGATAAAACGTTACTCGGTCCTGAGCGAACGAGTTACCTAATGACGGAGAGCGAACGCAAAACTGTCGCGTACCACGAGGCCGGACATGCAATCCTCGGTCATATTCTTCCCGAGCTCGATGACGTTCACAAAGTTTCGATCGTTTCTAGGGGAATGGCCCTTGGCTATACGCTGAGTCTGCCTAACGAAGATCGCAAACTAATCCCACAGAAAAAATTTGAGCAGGAGATCGTACAGCTTCTTGGTGGACGGGCAGCCGAACAGATTATCTTTAACACCGTAACAACTGGTGCCAGCAATGATCTTGAGCGCGCGACGGCTATTGCACGGAATATGGTAACCGTGTTTGGTATGAGCCGACTCGGACCGATTAAGGTTGGCGAGCGCGAAGAGATGGTATTTCTTGGTCGGGAGATGGGAATGCATAGGGTTCATTCGGAAAAGTTAGCGGCACTCATCGACGAAGAGATTACGAAAATTATCACCAACGCCTGGGAAACTGCCTTAAAACTTCTAAGTAAAGAGCTTAAGACTTTAAAAGTTATGGCCGAGGCGTTGCTTAAAGAAGAGACGCTCGAGGACGCTGAGCTGGCCGCCATCTTTGCTACACTAAAACCAGTACGAGGCTAAACCCGAAGGAGGGGATGAAAAATACGGTTTTAGAGAAATTATTCTGGGTTTCTGGTTGGACATACGATTTCACTAAGATCGCGACGATTTTTCTGATGATCGGGTTATTGAGCCATTATTTTTTCTTTTCGGTACTGATTGTCCGAGGTAAGAGTATGGAGCCGAACTACGTCGACGGCGATGTAGTTGGTGTTAACAAAATTGCTTACATCGTTTCAACACCGAAGCGCGGCGACGTTATCGCGATGTTTTTTCCCGGCGAGACTCAAAAACGTTTTATCAAACGGGTGATCGGGCTGCCCGGCGAGACGATTCGAATTGCTGATGGGCTGGTTTACGTAAACGGCACGCTCTTAGTTGAAGGCTATCTCAGTCCAGAGCTACTCACGATCCCGAATCTCGAGCGAAAATTAGTCGAGGGAGAATACTTTGTTCTTGGAGATAATAGAGTTGCAAGCTCAGACTCGCGTGCCTGGGGGGCGGTCCCAGAGTCGTTTATAATCGGTAAAGCGTTGGTAAATATCGCAAAGCTACCGAGTCGTCCTTAAGAAACCAACGGTCCTCTGAGGGTCGTGATCGTTTTTGAGATCGAGTCGGTAAGCTCGGTAATGTCTTCAACAAACTGAGTAGTTGAGGACTCTTTGTACGTAATAAACCAGTCGGGCTTAATAATGGTGGTGCTCGATCGGTCAAATCGCTCGGCCCATTCCTTAGTTTTATTCAGAGCAATTGCGTAAGGGAGATACAACTCGAAGGTGTGGTTACGAGTACTCTCGAGCGGTAACGGTTCCTTCAGCCCTAAAAAGTTACCGAACGATATCCAGTCTCTGCGGGTTGCGATACCCGCTTCGCTGTATCGAACTAGCTTTGGCGTCAATCGAATAATCAGAAACGAGACTAGCATCGTGCCACCGAGCGGTATGCTTAAATACGGTGACGCACCGACTATCGCCACCCAAAGCAGCCCGACGGCGCTGGTAAAGTAAAGCGCTAAACCGAAAAGTTTATACTTAACTCGGGTCAGATGTGGGTTCTCTAAGAAAAAGTTTTGTTCGGTAATGATTTGGTACACTTGTCCGAACGCGTCTCGAACTTTCGGGCTAAATAGCGAACTATCGGTGATTTCTTGCAGTCCTTCAGTTGCGAGCTTGCCATGATCTGGGAAAAGCTCTTCAAGGATATTGCGTTCCCAACTTGTTAGATGCTCATCGAACGGCTTGCGCTGGCTTAGGTAATACTGCCCGGTTCGCTCAACTATAACGATGTAGCCGCGCCGACAAAGTTCTACGAGTAACGCCACGATCACCCGGGGGTGTATCTTCTTTTGTACGAGCACACCAACCAACATCGCTGAAAGCTGGCTCGGGGGACGGTCGAGGATCGAAGTAACTGGTACTCGGTCGAGGCGTTGACGTCTGTATAGCAGTAGTAACATCGATAGGCCAATAATTGGTAGCAGTATTCCAAGCGTCAGCCACGGTAGAACCTCTAGATTTGTTAGATATAGTCGTATCTCTTGAACCTTAGTTAGTGAAAGAACTCGTTTCGGCCAACTAGCGCTGATTGTAAACAACGATCCCGGAGCGGCGTATTCAGCACTATACACAACCGTATTATTGCTAACTGTCGTTTTAGGATTTGAGACCCCGGAAATTGCAAATGCGTTTCCAGTTAGTCCTTCGGTCATATCTTTAGTCGGCAACGAAAAACTGACAGAGACGTTATAGATTGGATCAGGAATCTCCTGAAAAATTTTTATAAAAATTTGATCGCGATTATTGTTTCTAACTAGCGTTGTGGTCGTTGTATACGTAATTTTCCATTCTCGAGCGAGCTGCTTTGCGCGGACTACGTGGTGGTTACCAATCTTACCAACCGAGTAGCGAGAGTCGTCGATGTCGCTACCGTCGGCGCTAACAACAAGATTCCTGATATTCGAAAAAACCTCCCATTCGAGCTGTATAGGAGTGTTGTACGTTAATTTTTGTGCAATCTGAACCGATCCGTTCTGATTTAAAACTGTTTCGATGTTGAGCTGTTGCATCGGCGCGGCGCCACGTGCTTGCCCAGCTAGGCCCAACAGCAGTATCGCAAAGAGCGATATTTGGAAAATTCGGATCATGACCTTATCGTAGCCTAGTTTCCTCGATTAGAGTACGCTAAACACATGAAACGATTTGCGGCCGCCTATCTATTTGCAATAGTTGTGGTGACGCTGCTGGCTAATCTTGTGTTTATTCTTTTGTACGGGCGGCAATTCTTTTACGACGCAGCGATACTTTGTACTGAGAATTGCAGTGGGTCAGTAAACGAGCCGAGTATTCTTCTGCCGCTTCTTGGGATAAACGCCATCGTTCTCATACTTTTTATATTCGGTTACTTTGTCGCCAGATTACTAATGAAGACGAATAAGTAGTTACGAGCATAGACCGTCGTAACTGGTTCGTGATAGTCTAAAACAAGAATGAAGTATTTCTTCGGCACAATCGTGATCGCTCTGATCGCGTTTGGTTACTACTCGTTTTATTACCAGCCGCTCGCCGCGTCGTCCCCAACGGCGACTCCGGTTTTAACGCTCTCAGAGATACCTAACGACATCTGCCCGGAGAAAATATGGCTGCTAGTTGCGGCTGTTAACGACCCGAAGCCCTTAGTTGATCGGTCGGTCCCAGTTAGAGAATGCCGAACAGTACTTCTTAAGAATTATCTTCCAGCGTCGTCGGGTGAGTACGCAGTTTTCATGAAGTTACCGACGTCGCTCGCTAGCTCAGTAGTCGTGAGCACTCCCCTCACTCGATCTATCACCGTACCTATCCGTCTCGGTGATGTAACTAAGGACAACGTAATCGACGCAGCTGACGAGAAGTTGGTTACTGATGCGCTGTACTCAATCGGCGGCGTAGCCGACATCACAGGGGACGGTAAAGTTTCGGTTGATGATGTTGTGACTGTGCGCATAAATAAAGGGGTTGGCGCCGATCGACCGGACAGTAAGCCCTGGGGGAAGATCGAGTAATGAAACGAGCGCTGTCGAGTCGAGCGGTGTTTATTATTTTAAGTTTTATTACTGCAGTACTGCTCTTTGGATCGATGGTGTTACAAAACGTTTATTTTAAAGCCGACCAAGTTGATTCGTCACTCTTTATCTCGCCGACGACGTTCTCGCGCAAACCTAACTCCAACGTCACTCTACAAGTTAAAGCCAATATTCAGGGCGCGGCAGTTATCGCTGGGGCACAGTTTTACTTGGAGTACGATCAGTCGTTATTGGAGTTTTCTGAAACAACAACAACACCCCCATTTACTAGTTTGCAAAGCGTGGCTGACGAAGGGGTGGTGGCTTGGACGCTTCTTCCGTCTACGGAATTCGGCACGACGGTTCAGTTGAGCGGCGAGGTAACGTTTGGTTCGGTAGCGTTCAAAACAATAGCCGAGGGCCAAGCGACAGTTCGTTTCCGTCAGAGCGACAGCAGTATTACGGCGATTGATTCGAGTCGTTCGCCGGCGCTTTATAACGCAATTGTTTCAATCCAGGACAGTAGCGGAATTATCTCTGAGCGAAACGGGGAGGCGGCGAAGCCAACCGAAACGTTAACGAAGTCTGCCGAAGTTCTCCCGACTTTCTCGGCGCAAAAGGTGCTGCGTAACGAGCCGGTTGTTTCCGATGTCGCTGCGAAGTTGCTTGTTTCGCTAAAGTACGTTGGTGGGATAAGCGTTCGCTTTGGCACGACTAGCGACTTACCACTGACGATTGAAGCAAGCGAGCTATCGCAGCATCATCTAATCGACTTCTCAGCCCTCGAACCAGAGACGCGATATTATTACCAGCTCATAGTCTACTCCGAAGACAAAAAAACCTCTCTAAAAACACAAACGAAGAGTTTTGTCACATCTAGCGCTGGCGGTCGGATTGCTGATCAGAAGCTGACGAGCGTAGCAGTGTTGCCGGAAGTCGCTACTAAGACCGCTAAAGTTGTAATCGCCGCCCGTGACGATCAAGGGAAGGTAAGTAGCGAGCAGTTAACTGTTGTGCCAGTTTCGGGAAGCGCACAAGTTATAGAGCAGCGAGCACTTAACGGAATAACGGTCGCCACCGTTTCTTCTACTATCACAACCAATCAAAGCGTTGACTTATCTGTTCGTGCTGGCGAGCGGGAGGTTGCACAGGCGAAACTTACGTTCGATCCTTCGATCGCCGACCACACCGAGCCGATGTATAAGTTCCCAGGTCCGATTCAGATCACGCCGAATAACGCGGCTCTACTGTTTTTGGTGGCAGCGGGGATGATTTTATTCGGCATGCTGTTTATCCGTCTGGCAAGAAGTAAATAATGTCGCCGATTCGCCGCATCACCAACTTATTCTATCAGTCGCACAACTTGAAGCAGGCGGTTGGTATCTTGTTTGTGACGGTACTAATTAGCAACGTCTTGGGGCTTATCCGTAATATTATTATCGCCAATCGGGTTGGCGTAACCTACGGTTCGATCGGTCCGCTCGACAATTACTACGCCGCCTTTGTTTTACCCGATTTTCTTTACAGCATTTTAATCGTCGGTGCGCTCAGCTCGGCGATCCTCCCGCTACTGGTAAAAATCGATACCGAGGAAAACGATCAGAAATTTTGGCAGACGTTTAATACTCTACTCTCAACTGGTTTCACGGCAATTATTTTTGGGCTAGCCGCACTGTATTTTATGCTCCCTTGGTTGATGCCGCGATTATTCCCAGGTTTCTCAGATGTCGATATTCGGCAGACAACCGAATTAGCGCAGGCGATGCTACTAAGCCCGCTATTCTTTACTGTTTCCCAGCTCTCAACCTCGGCACTGCAGGCAAAGAAAATGTTTTTTGCGCCGGCGTTAGCGCCGATCGTTTACAACGTCTCAATTATTACGGGCGCCCTGCTTATCCCCAGATTCGGCTTACCGGTCCTCGTTTTCGGAGTAATCTTAGGGGCAGCGGCGCATTTTCTCGTTCAGCTTCCAAGTTTACTGCGACTGGGTTGGCGTTTTAGTTTTGAGATTAGTTTTGGCAGCGGTTTAGTTCGTCAGGTGTTTAAACTAATGATCCCGAGAACAATCGCTCTCACTAGTACCCAATTGCTACTCATCGCTTTCTACCGCATCGCCTCAGATTTTTCGGCGGGTTCAATCGCTATTTATCGCCTGACCGACGATCTGCAAACTGCACCGGTGTTGCTACTCGCCAATACGTTAGCGATGGCGATTTTACCGGACTTTACGCGCAAATTTGCTAAGGATCAAAAGGAAGAGTACCAACAGCTTGTCGGCAAGGCTCTTCGTCTACTCCTGTTTATTTTTCTACCGGCGACGATATATCTTTTGCTGTTTAGAACACAAATTATCGGTTTATATATCTCGATCGGTCACAGTATCGACCCAGCTGAAACAATAATGGCGATCAAGACCTTTTCGTATTTCGTGATTTCAATATTCTTTCAAGGCGCCGTACTACTTTTGGCGCGAGCGTACTTTGCGCGCTCAGACACAATGCGCCCCACAGTCTACAGTATCTGCTCGATTGCGGTGGCGCTTCTTTTTGCGTGGTGGAGCGCTCGCGCAACTTCACTCGGTGTGGCTGGGCTCGCACTCGCCTTTTCGATCGGCTCAATTATTAACGCATTACTACTGTGGTCGACTATTGGGGTACCGCTTCGAAGTTTTTTGTACGATATAGATGGTAAAAAGAATGTATTGTTAGTGTTAGCCGGTGGGCTAATGACGACAGCAGTATTTGCTGTTGCTTACGTCGCTTCGCCGACGGTTAGCGCGCTTTTCACTAATAGCCCGTCCGCGCAGAACTTAATTGAACTATTATTTGGATTAGCGGTAGGACTACTGTTTTACTTTGTCTGGAGTAAAGTGTTTAATCTAGAGCAATGGCAGATGATCCGCAACAGACGTTCTACTCAGACGTAGATAAATCGCGCCATGGTAGTGGCTGCGTATCGGTACTTATTTCGATTGTCATACTGGCGGCGTTAGTTGCTGGCGCCATCTATTTCTTAAAGCGCTTCGTCTAGAGTATCAGCCTCAGATCAGGTAAAATTAACAGGTATGAATATCCGTAATTTTGCGATTATAGCTCATATTGATCACGGCAAGTCGACACTTGCCGATCGCCTGTTGGAAAAAACCGGTTCGGTTAAAACCGGCAGCGGTAATCAGCTACTAGACACGATGGATCTCGAGAAGGAAAAAGGGATCACTATTAAGCTCAACCCAGCCAGGATGTCGTATCGATACGACGGTCAGGAGTACCAACTAAATCTTATTGACACGCCCGGTCACGTTGACTTTGGATACGAAGTCTCGCGCTCGCTCGCTGCTGTCGAAGGAGTACTATTGTTGGTTGATGCCAGCCAGGGCATCCAAGCGCAAACGCTGACCAACCTCTACCAAGCACAAAAACTAAATCTGCGGGTGATTCCTGTGATTAATAAGATTGACTTGCCGACTGCACAACCAGAAGAAGCAGCTGAGGAGGTAATGAACTTATTAAACTGTCCGTACGAAGATATCTGTTTTGTTTCTGGTAAAACGGGCGAGGGTGTCGATGAGTTACTTGAAAAAATTGTAACGGACATCCCGGCACCAAAAGTTACGGGGGAAGACGAGTTGCAAGCTCTAGTATTCGACTCGTTCTTTGATTCATTTTTGGGCGTTGTCGCGTACGTTAAAATCGTTAGCGGCTCGATTTCCAAGCAAGAAAAATTACAAATGAAAGCAACTGAAGCGCAGTTCGAAACGCTCCAAGTCGGTTATTTACAGCTCAAGCGCTACACGCTCGATCAGCTAAGCGAGGGCGAGATCGGTTACGTAGCAACCGGGTTAAAAACAGTTCAAGACTGCCGCGTTGGCGACACAATTGTGGCACATCGTAGTACGGTGGCGTTACCAGGCTATCAAACGCCGAAGCCGATGATTTACGCTTCTTTCTATCCAGAACCGGGCGAGGAGCGGCTACTTGGTAACGCACTAGAAAAACTCAAGCTTAACGACGCCTCGCTCGACTACGAACCAGTCAACTCGAAGGCACTCGGCCCGGGCTACAATATTGGCTTTCTAGGTTTGTTACATATGGAAATTATTAAGGAACGCTTAGCTCGGGAGTTCGATGTATCTGTTTTAGTTACGACGCCAACGGTTGCTTATATTCTTGAACCAAACGCTCAGCAAGAGCCGTGGGTCGATTTAGAAATCGTTTGCCCACAGCGGTATTACGGTACGGTCAGCGAACTAACCTCTCAATATCGAACAGAATTTCAAAATGTTGAGTATATCGGTGATCGCGTTATTTGCCGTTATCAGGCACCGCTCGCTGAAGTAATTGTTGAGTTTTACGATCGGCTTAAATCGGTGACCGCCGGCTACGCCTCAATGGATTACAAATTAATCGGTTATCGCGAAGCAGACTTAGTTGCGGTCGACTTGGTTATCGCCGACGAGCGCGTAGATGCATTCACGCAGTACATGGTCCGTTCTAAGGCCGAGCGGTACGGACGAGCAATGGTGAAAAAACTAAAAGAGTTAATACCACGTCAGAACTTTGAAGTATCGCTGCAAGCGGCGATCGGCGGCAAAATTATCGCCCGAGAAACTATCTCTGCCTTTCGCAAAGACGTTACTGCTAAGTTGTACGGCGGCGACGTTACCCGCAAAAACAAACTGCTAGAAAAACAGAAAAAAGGTAAGAAAAAAATGCGCAATCTGGGTCGCGTCGAAATCCCAAATAAGGTTTTCATTGATCTACTGAAACAGTAATAAAAAAACCGGGCCGAAGCCCGGGTGTTGTCTGATTACAGACGGAAAAGTGTGTTCTCATCGCCAGTGACGTTTTCGACCATGTCCTTGAAAGGGACGCCGAAACTCTTGCCGATCACGATTGTTGACGTGCGTGCACCGTGCGAGAAGAAGCGAACGCCTCGCAGGTCGGGAATGATGTCGCTGTTGGTGACAGCTGTTGCTGTTAACAGCATTTCGTTCGATCGAACGAAATCGCGGATACCGTATACTTCTGAGCGTTTGAAGTCGCATTCCAGCAGTCGCTCTTCCAGCCGTTCTGGCTTTTTCGAGAGATCCTTTTCATCGAGCTCAGCGTCGTACGGAACCATTGCTTGGAAACCGCCGTTCAACGCTTCGGCGCCGATGGCGGTAATTCCACCTTCCGGTGCGCCACCGATTCCCCAGAGCATGTGAAGGTTGCTCTCGCCCATCATTACCGCTAGTGCTAGCAGGATATCGCCGTCCTGGACTCGCTTCAGCCGAAATCCAGCGTCTTTGAGCGACTGCATGTCCTTCTCATGGCGTGGTCGGTCGAGAATACCGATAGTGATCTCTTTCGGCTCTCGGTTGAGCGTTTCGGCGACGACCCGAGCGTTTCTTAACGCGCCGAAGGTGATATTAACGTGTTGCTTCGAGTCGCGGCCAGTGACCAGCTTCTTCAAGTACCAATCGGGTATCGGACGTTGGCCTCCTTCGGGGGTTGCGGCGAGAATCGAGACCGCGTTTGGTAGAGCGTTCGCGCAGAGGTTCGTGCCCTCCAGCGGATCAATGCTGATATCAACGACCGGCAAGCGTGCGTCTTGCGCACCTTCGCCTAGTCGTTGGCCGTGGTACAGTAGCGGCGCCTTGTCGCGCTCGCCTTCCCCACAGACGATATTGAAGCAGCAAGGCAGGCTGTTGAATTCCCGCTCCATAGCTTCGACAGCCATTTTGTCTGCGCCTTTCCGGTCGTTGTAGCCCATCATATGAGCAGATGCAATCGCGCCGGCGCGCGTTACGTTCATGAGGGGTCGGTAATACCGATCGATGAATTGCATAGTTTCCTCCGTGATGTCGTGATGTGAAAGATCAGACGTTGCAATATTTTACCGGAAAATAGGTAAAAAAAGAACCCTCCGAAGAGGGGTTTTGCGCTACCAATCCAGTTTCTTGACCGGATCAACGTAGGTGCGGGCGTAGCGACGATCTGGGAATGCGTCGTCTGGAAACGGAATCGACTTAGTCTCGCACCAGAATTCTAGAATGCCGCGATTGATTCGCTGCTTGATCGGTTCGCGTTGGTCGTATTCAACGCGACCACCTTTTTTGGCGACTACTGCCTGAATCGCTTCGACGATACGTTGGACACTAAACGTTAACTTGTATGGAATTGTCACAGTAGCGACGAAGTTTCGCTCGAGCGCCTTATCGAAGATTACTCGATTCTCATCTCCAAGCGCAGCGGCCACGGCGGCTGGATCACCTTCAAGCTCAGAGTATCCGAGTAAGATTCGGTACGTGTGACCGTCGATGACGATCTCAACATAGCGAACACTTTCTCCTACCTCGTCCATCAAACGGTTCCGAGCATCGCGCAATTCTTCCTCGGCCTTAAGGAACTTGTCACGCTTTTTGAGAAAACGACGTGTCTTCCAGTTGAGACGTTTCTGGTCTCTTTTGGAGTTGTACGAAGGGTGATCTTCGCCGCGCTCGACCCAGAGTGTTATCGGAAAGAGCGAGAGGACGAAACTAAAATATCGACTTGCATTTGCCACTGTTGCTTCTCCTGGTTGTAAGTTGCGTTATTCCGCGTGTGCTTCGGCGTGAGCCGAGCTACCGCCGGCGCTAGCGCTAGCGGACGCTGATGCGGAAGCATCGTTGGAATACTCATAGTAGTAAGTAGTGGTATACGTTGTATACGTTCGAGTGGTTATTGGGGTGCTCTTCCTTTTTGGAGTTTCAGCAAAACCTTTGTCGGTAGTGCTGGTAGTAATAGTAGGCGCTGGTTGTGTCGGCGGCTCTTTCTTTTGTTCGGTTGTTTGGGGGGTATTTGGTTCGTTATTAGCTTTCTGTTCTTGTTTTGGTTGGCGTAGCGCAAGAAAGGCCCAGACAGTACCGACCATAAATACGATGAAAATCCCGATCAAAATTATTTTTAGTAAACGTGACATTCTATCGGCAGTATACTTGTTTTATAGAGAAAATCTAGTCAGAAATAACAAATTTTCCTGCTTGTTCGCTTAAAAAGCCCTCAACTATTAGTTGTGATAATGCTGTAGAAAGTTGATTTTCTCTAAACGGTAAAAGCTGTAATAGGCGTTCTAATGTAATCGGACTATTGTCCAATACGGCTCTCAGCACTGCGGCGCGGATTTGCCTGAATGATCCTTCGAATTTTGATTGACGGACGTAATGCAAGCTACGATTATTGGTGATAATTTTCAGTCGGCCGAGCATCGCGCCGTAGTCAACCATAGCCCAATACCACTCGCGGATAGATCGCTCGTTTTTTAGTAGTATCTTTATCTTTTTGGCGATCTCGGTATCACTAACCACTTCCTGATTTTTAAAATAAAAGTAAGTAATAGTCTTTCGGATATTGGTTTCAATGAATACTACTTTCTGGTTAAAAGCATATGCTAAGACTGCCCCCGCAGTATTAGCACCAACGCCTGGTAGTTTAGTGAGATCAGTTAATTTGCTCGGAACAACACCATTAAACTCCGACGCAATCTGTTCGGCGGCGCGCTTGAGGAAAAGCGCTCGTCGATTATAACCGAGCCCCTGCCAGAGCTGTAACAACTCGGTTTGTGAACAAGTAGCTAGTGACAACACGCTTGGGAATTTGCGAATGAATCGACGGTAGTAGTCGACAACTCTACTCGTCTGAGTTTGCTGCAGCATAATTTCGGAGACGAGAATGTAGTACGGATTAGTTGTTTCGCGCCACGGAAAGTCCCGCTTATGCGTTTTGTAGTACTCCCAAATTTGCTGATTAACTTGTGACGCAGTCGCAACCTTTGGCGCGGAGGATTTCATATTGTCGCTCGATTGTATCAACAAATACTGACTGCACAGAATCACCAGTTGCAAGGTCCTGTGAAAGCGAACTACGATGGCTGTAACCTCGCCGATTCATCTCTGCAACAAGCGCTTCGTGCCGGCGATAGAGAGCGTGGAGTTTTCCGGCCCATCGGAGTGTCTCAGGGTGTTTGGCGTAGCCGGACTTTTCGTTAACTAGAACCGACCAAATAGCGTGCAGCTCACGATGTTCGCCAAGTAAATGCTTACGACAGAGCCGATTTGGCTCAAGATCCCAAATTCGCATTACAATAGCCCACTCAAAAAACCAAGAATTGTGATAGTTGCCCAAATGGCGTTTAGAACTACTGGCTGGAAATCTTTCTTGGTATATGATTCATAAATCAAGAATAACGAACCAAAAATGTTTAGCAAAATATAAACTATGGATTTCGGTTCGACGACCTGAAACATGACCAACGCAAACGCGCCGACGATCATAACCACTCCGATCCAACCGATCAGCTCAATGTTTCTGCTCTTCATTTTTCCCCCATTGCCACTTCGGTTTCTCGCCAGTTAGGTACGTGATAATAAGTAGCGCAATAGTTAAAACGGCGATCGGAATAAGTAAGTTATCGGTCACGTATCCGGCAGTGTTGTTCGTTTGGTCGGCTTTTAAAACAATACTAGCTACTCCCCCGAAGTAGACTCCGATAATCGCCCAGCCTTGCCACGTTGCCGGTGTCCAGCCCCAGCCGTAGGTTTTGCGCACAAACCAATACTTTTTCATTGAGCGGGAGACGGGAATTCGAGCTAGCGCTCGGTTCCCTCTTTTGTAGTAATAATCATTGAGCGGGAGACGGGAATCGAACCCGCGTCACCTGCTTGGAAGGCAGGAGTTCTACCATTGAACCACTCCCGCGGTTCCCTGTAATTTTACCAAAATAACCGATAATTGTTAGGCTTTACGGGCGATATCCAGCACGGTTTTGAGCGCTACAATCATCGCAGCCGGAGCCACGAATTGGCTGATGTTTAACAAGATATTACTAATTGCCCAACCGAGACTCGGAAATACTTCTAAACCAGCACTTCCGGCTAGTAGAAGAGTAATTGAGGCAACCAGAAACGGCTGTGTTTCGTTGCTGCTTATATTAACGAGCCCGACAATTAACCCAAGAACACCCAACACTAGGCCGGGGGTCGTAAAATCGTGGGGTCCGGGGAAGACTGCTAGCGCTACCGCTAAGACAATCCCAACTAAAAACGCCCACTCACCGATTTTTAAATTATTACGAGTTGGTTCCATCCCAAAAGTTTTTCTTATCAACCAAAAGGTGACCCTTTTTCTCTAAGATTTCAATCCCCTCTTGCTCGAGCATCGCCGCTTGCTGACTAGCTGGAATGTTGATGTTCGCAATTGAGATCCGGCCGTCGGACGCGATAACGCGGTGCCACGGAATATCGTGCTGGCTGTGTCGCAAAAGCCAACCCACAGTTCTGGCAGCCCGCGGTGAGCCGCACATGGCGGCAACCTGTCCGTAGCTAGCAACTCTACCCCTAGGTATTAGCTTAATAACGTCTAGAACCTTTTGCTCAAACGAACTATTCATAAGGCGCTGGTATTAAGTATCGTAACGCGATCACCAATCGAGATACCGTCAGCTTGACCGGCGTTAATCTCTAAAACGTACTTGACCTCGCTTTTTGGTGAGTATTGCGGCAACGCTGCAAGCGGCGTGTTTGGTTCGGGCGGTGGGACGTTTCGTGTGATATCAATTACTTCTAAATTCTCACTAATCCAAACAAAATCGAGCGCGAACTTCATATCACGCATCCAAAACGTCGGGATCGTCGTCGGTACAAAAACAAAAATCATGCCGCTGTTTTTGTCTAATGTTTCGCGTCCGGACAGCCCCTGGGCTTTTTGCTCCTCCGTTTGTGCGATCTCGACGGTAAACGTTTTGTCGTTAACCGTCACCGCAGTTAACGAGCTATTAGTTGTGGCTTCAAACGAGAGCGGCGATTCGTTCGTTTGGTTCCTCTGAACAGCAAAGCCAACGACGACTAATAGAATAAACGTAGTAAGTATTGGGATATTTCTTTTCACCAGGCAATAGTAATACAGCTCAGTGTATTATTCTACGCTGGTTGGCTACAATGTAATTCCATGGAAGTTTGGCAGCAGTCGTTACTTAGTGTCGTTATCGTCAGCGCTATTTCTTTGATCGGTGTTGTAACGCTGGCAATAAGCGAAGAGCGACTCAAGAATCCGATTCAATGGTTGATCGGGCTAGCAGTCGGCGCGCTGTTCGGGGACGCTATTTTTCACTTATTACCCGAATCTTTCGAAGAATTGGGACGAATTGCAGGGTTATACACCGTAGCTGGTTTCGCGTTATTTTTTATTTTCGAGAAGCTTTTGCACTGGCGACATCGCCATACCCCGAATCAATCAGAGCGCATAGAGCCGATCGGTTGGCTCAATCTCCTGGCGGACGGTTTGCATAATTTGATCGATGGCTTATTGATCGCCGCTTCGTATTTAATCTCACCATCTACCGGTTACGCAACGACGATGGCGGTAGTGTTGCACGAGATACCACAAGAACTAGGCGACTACGGAATTCTGCGCGAGGCCAATTTTAGTAAATGGGGCGCGCTGCTTTGGAACTTCCTTTCGGGACTTTTTGCGATCGTCGGCATGATACTAGCAGTAACGTACGGGTTTAATAACGATGAGTTTGCAATTAAGACGCTTGCATTTACGGCGGGCGGCTTCTTCTACATGATCGTGATTCTCTTGCGAAAAATTAGCGAAGATCTAACAGTGTCTAAAACCATTTCGCAGCTTGGTGCTATTAGTATCGGAATCGCCTCGATGTGGCTGCTGACGTTTTTTGAGTAGTTACTTTTGCGGGAACTTACGTGCTAGTAAGACAAAGCCGGTGATAGCGGTAAACGCTAGTAACGACAGAAGTGGAATTGTTACAAACCCAAACCACTCAATAAATTTCGTTGTGCAAGAAACGCCGAAGCGACACGACGCCTCGGACTCCTCTAACACGTTGTAGTACAACAGATTGTGATAGACGCTAATTAACCCACCAATGATAGTGAATGGTAGCACATAGGCGGCGATGTTTTGGTCTTTGCGGACGATCGCAACCAATAAGAAAACAACGAGCGGATACATCGTGATGCGTTGATACCAACAAAGGATGCACGGCGCGTATCCTGCCACCTCGCTAAAATAGAGTGAGCCGATCGTAGCGGCTAGCGCGATAACCCAGGCGATCCGGAGTGCGTTTTGTCGCAAGAATGTAATCATATTTTTGTTGTATTCTAATTTTTCTCTCCGCACAACCTGGTTCTCGCCAATACTGTCGGGGTGAGAGGGCTCGAACCTCCGGCCTCACGGTCCCAAACCGCGCACTCTACCAACTGAGCTACACCCCGTAGGTAGTATTTTACTACGCAACAGAGTAAAAAACTAGGCTGCAGAGACTAATTATTGCACAACTGCGAACGTTGCCACTACATTCTTAATGTCGTCATGCGCAGCTTGCATTTCATCTGACCAGTCTTGGCTAGACGAGTAGGCGAAAACATAATTTCCGCTCTCCCCAAACTTCGTTCCAATTGGTCCTCCATCTGGCTCAATCTTCTTCCATTCCTCTGAAGTGTAAACTGATACAGCGAATATACTTTCATAATTTGCTGAATTCACAGTTGTCTCAGTTGTTTTGTGTGGCGAGGGTAGGTTGAAATAGTAAGTAGTAAGTGCGCCAGTTGTTTCGCTTGTTTTTACTTCGTAACCTTTCCATAAATCCCCAAATTTCAGGCTGAAGCCATATTTGGAATTAATGTATGTTCGCCATGTTTCTGCATTGCTAGTTTCTTTAGCTTGATTGTTAGATTCAGTGTTGGCGCTCTTTTTTTCAACTACAGGCTGTGGATTATAGTCGGCAGTTTCGGGGGTATTATTGGCGTCCCAAACTAGATAGCCAAGGATGCCGATTAAGACTAGGGAAAAAACTAGTAGTACCACCTTTAAACTGACTGACGCGTGCTCGCTTGGGTTGTGAATTTCGTTGAGCTCCATTTATAATACCTCCGCTTTTTCAAATAGGGTGCAGCAGGTGCAGCCGCTGCCACCGTGTACTTCGTACGTTAATTTCATTATTACCGGTTTTTCGGCGGTCGAGGCGATAAATTTAGCTTGATCAGCAAGGCTCATTAATCCTCCTGTTGGTTCCGGACTAGCAACGATTTTACCGCCTTCCAAACAACCGCAACCGAGCAGATAGTCAGAGCCAAGCTTGGCGTTGACGGTGTTACCTTCACCGGTAATGCCGGCTTCAATCTTTGCCTTAAAGGCGTCGTCTTTAAACTTTTTAACGGCAACGTAGGCAACATTTTTTATTATCTCTTCATCCATGCCAACGTTCTGTTCTTTGGTATGGATATAGCCACAAACAATCGTGCTAAAGTTCTCACCACCAAAGATGTCGAAGGTTTTACCCGGAATTACAGAAGCAGTGACGGTCGAGAAGTCGCAAGGGTCGGCTGAAGCTGTCTCAGCAGTGCTGTTCTGCGTTGTTGTTTCTGAGTTTTGGATTACGTTGGCGCCGTAATCGGTGTTATCTATCTCGGTATTCTGTTGATAGACTAAATACCCAAGTGTCCCGATTAATACGATCGCAAAAACCAGTAGGATCGTTTTTAAACTGACTGACGCGTGTTCGCTCGGATTATGTATCTCGTTTAGTTGCATGTTCCCCTCTCTATGTATATTTATCCTAACAACTTTTTATCCCAGGTAAATACCGGTAAAAATGTAAATTGACTGAGATAGTACGACGCCGTATACTGGCTCAAGACAATAATTATGTATTTTCAAACTATTTTACAGAAAGGAATAACTAATGACGCCAATTACCATTGGGATACTGGCGGGTTTGGGCGGAGTGGTCGCCGGATTCGTCGTTCGTCACATTTTACTCTCAAAAACACAGGAGGACTTAGACGCGAAGGGTAAGGAACTTCTCCTTAACGCCAAAGAAGAAGCTCTTAAATTAAAAGAACAAGCCAAGAAGGAAGAAGAGGAGCGCCTTAAAGAGCTTAAGCGAACTGAAGAGCAGCTCCGCGAGCGCGAGCTTTCCGTAGAACGCCGAGCTGAGAAGCTGGACGGCGATCGTGAGACGATCGAACGAGCGAACGCAGAGCTCGAAGAAACTAAAAAAGAAATTGAAGCACTGCGACAGAAGCAGGAAAAAGAGCTAGAGAAAGTTGCTAAGTTGTCTAAAGATGACGCAAAAGAGATGCTCTTAGCTGAGATCGAGAAGGATTACTCCGCTGATATGATTCGTAAAATCCGCTCGATGAAAGAGACGATGAAGAAGCATTGGGACGCCGAGGCGAAAGAGCTAATCACGACTGCGATCGAACGACTCGCCACCGACATGACAGCTGAAATGACCGTCAACTCCGTGCATCTACCAAACGAAGAGATTAAAGGAAAAATTATCGGTAAAGAAGGGCGTAATATCCAAGCCTTTGAGAAAGCTACTGGCGTTGATTTAGTAATCGACGAAACTCCAGAGACAGTTCTAGTTTCGAGCTTCGATCCAGTCCGCCGAGCTGTAGCGGTAAAGGCTCTTCAAGCGTTAATTAAAGACGGGCGAATTCAGCCGGCGAAAATTGAAGAGTTGGTTAAGAAGGCCCAGGACCAAATCGAAGAAGAAATCAAAGAAGCGGGAGAAGCGGCCTTGCAAGAGGTTGGTCTCGGTGGCTTCCATCCAGAGTTGGTGCGATTGCTCGGTTCAATGAAATTCCGAACGTCGTACGGCCAGAACCAACTTGCGCACGCTGTCGAAGTAACGCACATCGCTTCGGTCTTAGCCCGTGAAGTCGGCGCTGATATCAATATCACCAAAAAAGGCGCGCTGTTGCACGATATCGGTAAGGCGATTAGCCATGAGTATCCAGGCTCACACGTCGATGCCGGTGTTGAGATCGCTCGTAAATATGGGCTCGGAGAAGCCGTTGTTCACTGTATCGAAGCTAGTCACGAAGACACTGAAGCTAAATCGGTCGAAGCGATTCTTTCGCGCACCGCTGACGCTATTTCAGCAGCACGACCTGGCGCTCGTCGCGAATCGACCGAACAGTATATTAAGCGAATGACTGAGCTCGAAAACGTTGCTAACTCGTTCCCAGGCGTTCAGAAATCGTTTGCCATTCAAGCTGGTCGTGAAGTTCGCGTACTCGTTAAGCCAGAGATGATCGACGACCTGACAGCGATGAAACTAGCACGTGAGATTGCTAATAAAGTTGAGGCCGATCTTCAGTATCCTGGAACCGTTAAGGTCAACGTTATTCGTGAGACGCGCTTTGCCGAGGTTGCTCGCTAAGCAAAGACGTGCCACGCTAGGAGGGTAATGAATAAAGACGACTTTGCCAAGAAGTTAGCTCAAAAGTCGCAGTTAACACCTGAACAAGCGACGTTGTTTGTTGACGCGTTTAGCACAGTTTTAGCTGATTACTTTAAAAAAGGTGAAAAAGTTGTAATCGCTGATTTCGGCAGTTTTTACGTCCGCGACGATAACACCGTTCAGTTTAACCCATCAGCCAAACTGAAAGACCTAATTGACTAGTGCCCTCGGCAGGAGTTGCACCTGCGACCATTTCCTTAGGACGGAACTGCTCTATCTACTGAGCTACGAGGGCGTAATTGTATTGTAAAAGAAATGGCGGGCTTGCGCCCGCCGCGGATCAGACCAGTTCGGCTCTGCCGACCGGGCAGCATGTTTTCGCCCGAAGGTTAATTGCGACAATCTGGCCGCACCTGCAGCGGAAGACGGTGTCGTTCGGTCCAACTTGGCCGAGCGTCAGCGCGCCTGGGATTCTTGCAACTTCCTCGGGGTCGAGCTTCTGATACTGGTCGGGTTCTTCTTCCATACAGTTCGGACAACGAACCAATGTTTGCCTCCATGGCACGCTCGTGGTCGAGCGTTGGAACAGAGTACAGAATCCGTTAGAATACGTCAAGGCATCCGGGTGTTAATTTCGGAGTGTAGCTCAGTTGGTAGAGCACATGGCTGGGGGTCATGAGGTCGCTGGTTCGAGCCCAGTCACTCCGACCGTTGCGGGTTGTGGCGCAGTTGGTAGCGCGCGTCGTTCGGGACGACGAGGTCGGCGGTTCAAGTCCGCCCAACCCGACAAACTGTTTGACGAAACGGTATAATCTTTTACACTGTGTCTATGGTTCAGAAGATAGATATTAGTACCTCGACGTTACTGCGTTTTATTCTACTTCTACTTGGAATTTGGTTTATTTATTTAATTCGCGACGTTTTAGTCCTTCTATTTCTCGTGATCATTATTGTTGCCGGGCTTTCACCAACCGTTGAACGCTGGAGCCGCGTTATCACTAGACCCGGCGCGGTAATCTCAGTGTTTGTGCTTATTTTCCTGGGATTGGGTTTAATTTCGCTACTGTTAATCCCACCGTTCGTTGAGCAGCTTAAACAATTCAGTGCTAATTTACCGACCTACGCCGATCAGCTAAGTAATAGCGAGCAAACAGGCTTTATTAACGACGCTATTAATTTAATCGCTAAAAATATCGAGAGTCTTTCCGGTCAATTGAGCGACTTTGGCGGGACGCTTCTAACTCGAACACTCGGATTAGTAAACGGCTTAGTGGCATTTGTGACCGTACTAGTGTTAACCTTCTACTTGCTTATTGAAGAAGAAGGCGTCAAAAAGATGTACCGCGGTATGATTCCAGGCAACTGGCACGGGGCGCTGGCTGAGACCACTAGAAAAATTGCGGGCAAATTGGGTGCATGGCTACGCGGCCAGCTCTATATGATGGCGATTATCGGATTTGCAGTGACGGTCGGCTTGCTAATTATTGGTTCGCCGTATGCGTTAACACTCGGTGTATGGGCCGGCTTAACCGAAGTAATTCCGATCGTCGGTCCGTGGCTTGGAGCAGTGCCGGGCGTCGCCGTTGGCTTAGCTGAGTCACCGCTTCAGGGATTCTTAGCGTTGTTAGTTTACACAGTTATTCAACAGCTAGAGGGTAATATTTTGGTGCCAAAAATCATGTCCAAGGCTGTTGGTTTGAACCCGGTTATTGTTATTATCGCGATTCTAATTGGCGGTAAACTCTACGGCCTACTTGGTGTTCTACTCTCGGTACCGCTTGCAGCAGCGATTAGCGTAATTGCTGAGGACTGGGAAGTAATTAAAGACACGTTTCTACCAGACACTGCCAGACGTCGAGCGTAACACGTATGAAAGTAGTGGTTTGCTCACTAACCTACCCGCTCCCAAACGGAGTTACTAGCTCAATTAACGAAAGTGTTGACGGATTAATCGCGTCTGGTCATCAGGTGAGGATTATCGCTCCAGACTACGGTAAGGGCAAGGCGCGTCCAGAGCACTTTCCCGTTTCCTCCTCGGTGTTTGGCAGGGCGCTCGTTCGGTTCTTCGGCAAAAAAGAACGAATGTTCGGACTAGGCGCTGCCGCTGAAATTAAAGCGATCGTTGACGAGTTTGAGCCAGACGTTTTTTGGCTACACACCGTCAGCTGGGCACAGAATGCCTTTGAAAAGATTATGCTCGAGAGCCAATCCCGGAAGGTGTTAACGTATCACACAATGTTGGATATGTATGGGAGACTGTATTTGGGCAAACTTGGTGAGCAGGCGATGATACTACGCTCGAAAGAAGTAGCAAACAGCGTCGACGCTGTGATTACTCCGAGTGAGTATATGAAATCGAAGCTCGTTGGCTGGGGCGTAAAAACGCCGATTAGCGTTGTAGCAACAGGGATTACTGAGCCAAAAACCAAATTGTCGCACAGCGAGTTAACGAAGAAATTTCGTTTACCGTCCAACGCCAAGGTTATGCTTTACGTCGGCCGTGTTGTAAAAGAGAAGAATATCAGCGCTCTTATTAGTATGACTAAAAAGGTCGTTAGAAAAGAGCCAAGCGCAGTTTTGGTTCTTATCGGGCCAGGTGATATTGCTGAGACGCTTGCAGAAGCGGACCGTCTGGGAATCGGTGGCCACGTAGTCTGCCCAGGGCAACTGCCACTCGAAGACGCGAAAGCCTGCTATGCTGGCGCTGACGTGTTTGTCTTCGCTTCACAGTCGGAGACACAGGGTTTGGTGATCGGTGAGGCTATGATTTCTAATACCCCAGTTGTAGCGCTGCGATCGCCGATCCAAGCTGAGGTTTATCCGGAAGATGTAGCTCGAGTTGCAGATAGTACGAACGAATTAGCCTCGATGGTTGTTGAAGTCTTAAACGACGAACCGTCGCGTAAAGACCTAACCAAACGCGCCAAAGACTACGTAACTAGCAACTTTTCAAAGGAAGTAATGCTGCAAAAACAGTTGAACGCACTAACTGTTCCGGTAAAAGTTTAACTGTGGTGGGCAGTAGAGGACTCGAACCTCTGACCCTCTCGGTGTAAACGAGATGCTCTACCAGCTGAGCTAACTGCCCGTGTGGGCGAGGTGGGACTTGAACCCACAAGCCTTTCGGCAGCGGATTTTAAGTCCGCCGCGTATACCGTTCCGCCACTCGCCCGTACTATTAACTACGTTTAATTTTACCTGAAAAGACGTCGTTTGTCGCGAGAAAGCCAGCCGCTTTTTTGTGTCCGCTACCGCCGAGTAACCGAGCTAACCGGCCCAAATTTATCGCCGGGTGTCGGCTGCGGAGTATCCCCCGCCAACCATTTTCTGTTTCTACGAGTACCAGAGCTACTTTTGCCTCAAGTGTTAATGCTAACAGGTTAGCAAGGCCTGCGATATCGTCGACAGTCGATTCAGCCTCTTTTAAATGAGAACTTTTAACTTGCGCTACGACGATACCAAACTTATTAATACTAATCTCTGACAAGATTCTACCCCAAAGTCGTTGTTTCGCGCGCGAGAGTTCTCGGCAGAATCCCTGGCTAATTTTATTTAATTCACCGCCGAGCCTTACGAGTTGACTCGCAGTTTTTAATGTTGCAGCTGAGGTAGTTTGATGGTGAAAACCGCCGGTATCTGTGTAGACACCAAGCAGTAACGGCGTCGCAATATCGGGAGTAATTGGGATACGCATCTCTGTGAGTAGGCTAAACACTAACTCAGAGGTGGCGGCTGCGGACCGGTTGCTTATATGCGTTGTGGCTAATCTTTCTAAGTCTCCGCTGTTATGGTGGTCGATAACGATCAGCGTTTTTTTGTTCTTGCGCAATCGCTCGATCTGTTTCGAAAAACCGGTTCGGTGTAACTCGGCGCAGTCAACGATAACGTAGACGTCTGCTGTCGTTGGTAATAACGGTCGGGTTTCGATCGGTCCTAGTATTGAAGTAAACACCGACGGTACGGTGCTACTTGAGATTATTTCGACTTGCGAGTGCTTACTAAGAGCTCGTTGCAAAGCAACGGCGCTACCGATTGCATCGCCGTCAGGACGATGATGAACAATTACGCAAATTGAGGCAGCCGTACGCAGGATAGTCGATGCGCTCTCGGCCGGGCTCATCCGATTTGGTAAAAGTCTCGACCCTCCACCGGCAGCGTCTGCTCGGATAATTTAACTAACGGAACTTGTTGAACTTTCATCGCTGCAGTCAACGACTCATCGATCGTGGTATTGCTACTAGCGATAATTACTGTCGGATCGTACGCTTCAAGTAGCTCCGAAATCGAATCCTTATTTAGCTGAGTAACTTCGGTACCGATAATAACTACGTCCGCGGATGCAAACTGACTTTTATCAAAAATCTTCGGGGATTCGGTCGAGAAAACGTAAACAGCTTGAAGTCGTTCCCAAACTAAGAGCGCTGCCCGTTCGCCGTAGACAACTTCTACGCCTTCGGCCTCGTATTCTCCTGGCGATACAATCGTTTGTTGCTGTACTATGATATTCGAGCCCTCGAGTACAGCGGTAGTTTTCTTATCGGTAATCTCGTACTTGTTGGCGTTAAGCTTAATCTGAAGCATCAGATCTAGGCGTCAGTGAGCTTTAGTGAGATTTTTCGAAGCTCGGGTTCGATCGAAATAACTTCAAAGGTGTAGGATTTACCTTCTTGAACGATCTCTTCCGGCTTGCGACCTTCGCCCATTTGAGAGACATGGAAGAGACCCTCGAGACTTTCGGAGAGTTTAACGAATGCGCCGTACGGTGTAACACGAGTTACTTCGCCCTCAACTTTACCGCCCACTTCGAGCGTTTTTACCTCAATCTGCCACGGATCTGGCTGTAGTTTCTTAATCGAGAGCGAGACGCGACCGCCATCAACGTTTACGATCTCGGCTTCGATCTCCTGACCGACGTGGAAGTGGTCTTTTAGGTTATTAATTCGTTGCCATGAAACTTGCGAGATATGAATTAATCCCTCAAGTTCACCGATATTCACGAATAAGCCGAAATCAACAATACCGGTAATTTTGCCGGTCACTTTTTGACCGACCTGGTAATCTTTAGCCTTCTCTTCAAGGTCGGCATCACCAGCGGCTTTTTCGGAAAAGACGATCTTGTTCGTTGGCTTATCGTAACTGATGATTTTAACTGGAATTGATTGCCCGATTAGTTCAGAAAGTTTCTGCTGAATCTTTGATCGGTCTCCATCAACTCGCGGGTAGTGTTTAAACGACAACTGTGAAACCGGGATGAATCCTTGCATGTTGCCGTACTCAGCAACGAGACCGCCCTTATTAGCTTGAATAACTTTAACAGTTATAATCTCGCCAGCGGTGTTACGCTGCTCGAGCATACTCCAGAGACGCTCTTTTTCGGCGCGCTTTAGCGACATAATCGCGTAGCCGTTATCGTTCTCGGCGTTCAAAATGTAAGCACGAACGGTGTCGCCAGCTTTCAATTTTGCTGCTTGGGCGGAGAACTCTTTTTCGGGGATGATACCAGTTGCGACACCGGCGACATCAACCATGATGCTCTCCTTCGACGTAGATAGTACGGTCACATCAAGAACATCGCCCTGTACAAACGGAACGAGCTTGTCACCCATGAGCTCAACGAGCTCGGCCATGGTGCGCGGGTTGGTAGTAGTAGACATAAACTAAAAAATCCTCACTTTCTCTTCTTTGGAAGATACCTGAAAAACCGTTCTTTTTCAAGATAACTAGTCCGCATCTTAGGAGTGTTTCGCTTTAAATGCACAATTACAACCGCTAACCAAACAACCACAGTTAGGCCGGTTGCCAACAAGACGAGACGGCTTGAAGCGAAAGCGACCTGTTGAGCGCGAAAAAACCAGTACGACAACGACATAATCACTACAAACGTAACGATGCTCGAAAGCTGTTGGATCTCGAACTCATAAACTGGGGCGGTTTTGTGTGCACGCTTTAAATGAGCTCGCCAGAATAGGATAAGGGCGATACACAAAACTACACCCGCGAGGCTAACGGCGGTGTAAGCGGAACTGCTTGGTAGTCCGCTCTCAGTCCAATAGTCCCAGCTTATAATATTTTTCCAGTCGCTGGTCGGAAATTTCTGAGTTGAGAAAAAATCTTCAATTGTTTGGAATCGGCTTGTAAAGAATTCTTTCATAGTTAGTTGTTGTGCCGAGGCAGCCAACCTGCGATGTGCCTCAGGTCAAGAATCTTCGCTACGCTCAGTTCTGACCTTCGCCACTCGCGACATTGTCGCTCGTGCCGAAGGTCAGAATCGAACTGACGACACCACGCTCTTCAGGCGCGTGCTCTACCACTGAGCTACTTCGGCTAATTATACTTGAGTATTTTACCTAATTTTTAGGGTAAGAAAAAGGCGGCTGGAGCACTAGGCTCCACCGCCGTTAAGGATTCCGTTGCCAGTCTTGGGTGGGATGATCGTAATACTGCCTTCGGCAACCAGCTTCTCGGTCTCTCCACACCACTTCGTCACTCTTACAGTGATCTCCTTCTCGCCAAACCGCGAACCAGCGACGTCAGAAGGGTGGCTGACAGCAATATTGAACTCATCACCAGCTTTTACTGGTCGGTGAATAGTAAGGCGCTCGATCGCCCGGGCAACGGTGCCGTCGCCGTACGCCATCCACACGGCTGCCGAGATTTTTCCGATCAACAGTGCGCCGTGGGCGATCGCATCTGGTCCCTGATGAATTGGATTCCGATCGCCGGACATTTCGGCGTACGCTTCGATATCCGACATGGTAATGGTCTGCGTGCAGACTATGCCTTCTTCGGTAATTGCTCCCATATTTGTTGGTACACCTCCTGGGTTGTTTGAGGAATTTACTCTATTATGAGCGATTTTTCAAGGGTTTGGGAGTCTTTTTTTGTGCCGGGAAGAGAGGAAAATCGCTCCGTTTTACTACGCTCCTGCTCGCGAGCAAAGCTCGCTCGCAGTGAACCTCGGTTCAAGTCGCCGTTCTCAATACAATAAAACGCCGTCGCAAATGCGACGACGCTTCATTGTGCCGGGAAGAGGACTTGAACCTCCATGGGGTTGCCCCCGCTAGCTCCTAAAGCTAGTGCGTCTACCATTTCGCCATCCCGGCGTATGCCAGGATAAGAATTCGACCTTTCGGAAGATTTCGCCATCCCGGCAAATTGACCTGTTAATTCTAACAAAGTTAGAGAAATTTTGATAGAATGCGCTCTGTCATTCGGAGAAAACCCCATGATTCCTTTACTTATCGTCCAGCTCGTCGTCTTCGTTCTCGGAGTACTTCTGACGATCTTCGGTATCAAGGTTGCTACCGAGGAGAAGGGTTCGGTTACCGTGATCGGTGCGATGACTGCAGCGCTCGGTGTTTGTGCCAGTGTCGGCACTCTTATCTATTTCCTTTTTGGTACTCTGCCACAGCTTCTCTCCCCGTAAGGGGAGATTTTTATAATGTGATTTTGTTCTTAAGTTTCTCGAACGTTTTCGGACCGATACCTTTAACTTGCTGAATATCTTCGAGCCGGACAAACGGCCCATTTTTAGTGCGATAATCGATGATCGCCTTCGCGTAACTTGGCCCGATTCCTGGCAGTGTGTCTAGCTCACTAGCTGAAGCTGTGTTGATATTAACCGATCCCATTGGCGCTTCTTCAGTAGTTTGAGTAACAGCGTTATCAGGAGCAGCTTGCGGATCGCTAAGTGCTGATTGGAGTTGAGCGATAACTTCGTTTGGTGCCGGATCTACCTCTTCGCTCGGCAGTGGGGTCGTTGGGCTATTTGTTCGATACTGACTGCCGACGATAAAACCGGTGGCGGCGACAAGCACTAAAAAGAGTACATTTGAGACGTTCGGCTCAAAATTTGTCTTAGATCGTCGACTGTTCCCCATCGCTTTTTAGTTGCTTTTGAAGCAGCGGGTACATTTCCAGACTATCGTGCATAATTTTACGCGCCAGCGCAAATATTGTCTCAAGGAGCTCTTTATCGTTCCAAGAAGCGTACCTCAGCGCGATCTCCCCGCTTTGGCTAAAGCCCGTTAGCTCGCCTGGCCCACGGAGCTCTAGGTCGATCTCGGAAAGTTCTAAGCCGTTCGTAATTTGTGAGAACGCCAGTAGCCTTTTAGCTGAAGAATCGGTTGTGCCAGTATTGGCGACGTAACAAATTGATCCCTTTGCGCCGCGCCCGACTCGCCCACGAAGTTGGTGTAATGTACTTAATCCGAAGTGGTCGGCGTTCTCTATCAGTATCCAGGTTGCATCCGGATTATCAATTCCGATTTCGATGATGGTTGTTGCCACCAATATATCTATCTCGCTCTGCCGAAACCGCTCGAGGGTCTTTGTATTTTTCGCGCTGTCGGCCTGGCCGTGGATCTCGCCGATCCGAGCACTCGGGAATACTTTAGCTAATCTTTTTACCTCGCTCTGGACTGACTTTTTATCGTCAAGCATTTGGTCAATTAACTCGGTCGTTTCGTTAATTCGTGGACAGACGACGTAGCCCGGCTCACGGTTTTCTAGTCGTTTGGCGATCTCTTTTTCGATTGTCGATCGTTGGTTCTCGGAAAAGATCTTTGTTACCACTGGCTTTTGATGTAGTGGCCGTTGCGATAGGTAAGTGATGTCTAGGTGTCTGAGTAATGTTTGGGCAAACGATCGTGGAATCGGTGTTGCGCTCATCATTAGAACGTCACAATTCGGATTGGTTTTTAATAGAAACTGTCGTTGGTCGACACCGAAACGGTGCTGCTCGTCGATAATTACCATGTCGAAACCGTAATGAGCTTTGAGTAGCGCGTGCGTTCCAACGATAATTGGTGCCTGTTTATTCTTACTTTCGGTCGAACTGCTCAGTCCAACTCGGTAATTAAACTGGTTAAGAACGGCTGACAATACTCGAAATTGCTGCTCCGCTAACGAGAGTGTTGGACAAAGCACTGCGACTCGTTTGCCGTTCTGGAGAAGCGCTGCTGCAACAATAGCCGCAACTGCAGTTTTTCCCGACCCGACTTCGCCATAAAGCAGCCGATTCATCGGGTACGGCTGTTGGAGGTCATTGAGGATTTCCCAGGCAGCTTTACGCTGACTATCGGTTAGCGCAAACGGCAGTTTTTGAACGAAGTTCTGTAAAAACGTTGTATCTATAGCTAAAGTTGGTCGACGTTTTGCGAGCCGTTCCAGTCGCGATCGCTCGGCTCGTAAGGCTAAGAGTAGTAATTCTTCAGCACCGAGTAACTGTTGCGCGATCTGTAAGTCCTCCATCGCTTCTGGTCGGTGCGCGCGCAGCAAGGCTGATTTTCGGTTCGGTAGTTTTAACTGCTTCGAAATCTTCGCCGGCAGTAGATCGGGGATATCATCGATCTCGTCTACAGCCCGATTAATAACACTTCGAATCGTCGCCTGGCTAATCCCGGCTGTTCGGCGGTATATCGGGCAGATCTCGGGCTTTGCAATTATGCCTTTTACGATAAACGGGTTCTGGAGACTTGGGATTCTTTTGCGAACGCCGTAGAGCGTGATCTCGTCGTACTCTCGTAACGTTTTTAATAAGTAACGCTGGTTAAACCAAAGCGCGGTAGTTGTACCGCTTTTATCTTTAATCCTAGCTTGAATCATTAATACACCGCGCTTACTTTTTCGACTAGAAACACTGGTAACTGTGCCGATGATGACCGAGTCAATATCGAAATCGAGTTTAGCGATCGCGACGACGTTGGTTCTGTCTTCGTAGCGAAACGGCAAAAACTCCAAGGCGTCTTGGAGCGTTCTTATATTCAACCTCGCCAAGGCTGCCTTCGTTGAATACGCTCGCGATTTAACTAATCGCTCAATTGAGGCGCTTTCCATCTGCTACACTGTAGTGTGAACAACCATGACCGACAAGCGACACCGAAACCTAATCCTTTACGCCTTATTTATCTTTTCTGCTGTAACAGTTGTGGCGTATCTTGCCCTTAACGACCAAGTGCGGATACAAGCGTTATTTTCTGATCAGCCGAATCCGAAAATCGACGACGTAAAATTTATTCTGAACTAACCAAGCGTGACTTCAATAAAGTGATTACCGGTTTGGAACGGCCGAATGACGTTCCCTGTGATGTGGAGTCCATTCACACTGAGGCGACTGACTCCGCTAGTTGCCCTAAGCGGATTACTAACACGAATGTGGTAGTTGGCGCCTCGAAACTCTCTGCTAACTTCATACTGCCGCCACGATCGTGGGATGTGCGGATCGATCTTTAATCCTCCAATCGTCGGCTGGATGCCCAGAACGGTTTCGGTAATAACCGAAAGGAATTTGGCTGCAGCAGTGTTGTCCAAGTTGCTGTCCGCCTGTCCGCGTCGTTGGGCGCTAGCGAGAATAGAGCGCGGAAAGAGATACGGCTCGGCTTGATACTGCTCAGCAGATTTTGATCGGGTGGTTGGTAGGAAGTGCTCAAGCAGCTCCAGTGCGTCGTCGGCGTGATCGTGCATTGCTAACTGTTCAACACAGCTGACAACCGTTGTTAGTAAAATCTCATTTTCTGAGAGCGTGATAGTTTTTAATTCAGACCGTAAATTGTTAACGGCCGACTGCCGATGTTGCTTAGTGAGGGTGTGTGAAGCAAGAATAGGAAGCATCGTTGTTAGGTGTTGCTTTGGGTTTCTTGCCCATTGCCGGTTTATTCGTGAGCTTTGATCGTCAATGGCTCGTTCAATCTTACGAACAAACTGGTGTTCACCGATCTGCATGAAGATTGGTAATACTTTCCGAAGCGCTGACACGGCTACGGATTTTTCGACCAATGCGGAACTATCGCTATTGAGGTTCTCAAGTAGTGAGTTACAACTACGGGTTAGGTGCTCGGTGGTTGAACCTGAGCCGCTATCAAAAAATGACACATGTTCCGTGAGAAGCGAAAGATCTCCGGTTTCGGCCAGGTAGCTGCAAAGCGCTTCCAGGAGTTTGGATACGGTTGCGACTGATCCGTCCGGGATCGGTTCAGTAATTGAACGAATGAGCGATCCGTCTCGATACTGTTGTGATAGGATTTCTACTAATTCTGTTTTTGTTTGTTCTGGTACGTGGGTCGATAACTGCGATAAACGATTTAGCCGTTCGCTAATTGCTGCGTATTCAGAAATAGGCGAGAGCGCCTGGAGCTTTGACCAGTGGTTAACGAGTAAATTCAAATCATGTTCGGGCGATTTAATTACGACTCGTTCCGGGAGCGGTTGAGCTGGACTATGTAAACTTTTACCCCATTTTTTTGCTAAGCGTTTCGCTTGCGCAGTAGTGTCGACGATTGAAACTCCTAAAATAACTGCAAAATTAGTCTCAGTTCCTGCGCCGAGCGTAAAGTTCTTTTGCAGTACTGCAATACGATTGTCTCCTCCAAAACTCCTTGAACATTTACCATCGAGTAACGCTTTTGGTTTACTTAAACTACCGTATCGGCCGACGAACTGATCCCAGTCGCAGTCGAAGCTATCAACTGCGTGGTCGAGTGTAAAAATTCGGGCAAGAAGATTGGTTTCGTTGTGAGTAGTCATGGCAACGATCGCGTTATCGTGAAATTGGCTGTCTTGAATTTCTTGTCCCCACTCTACTACTGCAAACACACTTAGTCGGCGTTTACGTTTATCGCTGTTGGAGAGCTGTACTTGCCAATGCTCGTAAGGTGAAGAATCATGAACGCTGAAGGCGATTTGTGATGAAATTTTATTTTTTTCGGCCGATATTGCTGTCATACCTAAGCGATGGGTGGCGCGGAACTGGTCAAGCTCGCTAACTACGGGATACCAGGTAGCCGACCAAAATTCTCCGGTGTCGTTATCGCGGATATATAAATATCTACCCGACTGCTGGCCAGCAACCGTTACGGGCCCTGTAAGGTTGTTTTGTGTAGAGAAGCCGATTCCGTTTTGGGCGATCACCAGCGAGTAGCTTGTGTTGTATAGCAAATTCCGCCACGGACGAGGTGTGTCGGGTTTATTAACGCTGTACTCATCGCCAGAAAGCGAAAATTCTCCGTGATTTGCTATATTTTCCCTCCGAAATTATCGTAACTGATTTTCGATCTGACGTCACAAGCAAAAGTTGTGGCACAATAGATGTATGCCGCAGCTTCGCCAGAATATTATTACCGGCGAATGGGTAGTGATCGCGCCGGAGCGCTCGAAACGCCCTTCGGATTTTATTAGCGCCGAGGTTGTAAAACCCGAATCTGAAGTGAACGATCCGTTCTCGCTCGACGGCGTTCCTTATAGAAAAGAACGCCACAAAGAATACGACACAAAGCATATCTACGTTATCCCAAATAAGTATCCGGTTTTTCTTGAAGATCCGTCGTCGTGTTCTCCGAGAACTTATCGACTAGAGAGCAATTTCTACGCCGCCCGACCGTCAACCGGCGGTCACGATGTAGTGATCGTTAAGGAAGCAGACGACAGCATCTATACGTTCTCGATCGAACAATGGTACGAGCTTTTCTCGGTTTCAAAGCGTCGTTTCAAATATTGGCGTAAAGATTGTAACGCCGAGCACACGATGCTCATTTATAACCACGGTCCGAAAGCGGGAGCCTCGATCGCACATCCGCACGCTCAAATTTTTGCAGCTAATATTATTCCGAATCAAATTGTTCGGGAGATGAACGGCGCTGAACAATATTTTAATAACAACGGTAAGAACGTATTTGAAGATTTAATTTTTCACGAGAAAAAAGAGAAGGATCGAATCATCGCCGAAAACGACGAGTTTATTGCCTTTACCTTTTACGCCGCTCGATTCCCGTTTGAGGTTTGGGTGTTGCCGAAAGAGCCGTCAGCCCATTTTGAAGACACTCCGGAAACGTTTATCCATTCTCTAGGGCAAATAATGAAAGACGTTATGAGTCGCTACGCGCGAGTACTAAAACAGCCGGCGTTAAATTTTTTCCTTCACGATTTACCAGATTCAGTTGAGGCTAGCGAATTTTTCCGCTGGCACATTGAGATTACGCCAAGGCTCGGTACATACGGCGGTTACGAGCTAGGCTCTGGAGTTGTTGTTGACGTAATGAGTCCAGAAAATGCCGCAGAATTTTTGAGAGGTTAATTCCGATGCGAGCGGCGGTAACTGCTCTCTGCCCATTTTTCGATCTCGCTGTATTTTATACTGGCAACGCCGACTGTCGAATCTGCCGCACCGTAGTATACGAGTAACTCGTCGCCGAGTTTCACTGCGCCGCACGAAAAAACAACGTTATTAACTTGTCCTTCTTTTTCGTAATCTTGTGACGGTGTGAGTATCGGCTCGTCGCTACGCGCTAGAACCTTCATCGGATCATGCGGATCAAGGAGCGCCAAACCAAGGTTGTATTTCTGATTTTCCCCGACGCCATGATATATCAACACCCAGCCGTACTGGGTTTTGATCGGCGGTGCGCCGGCACCGATTCGTTCACTGTCCCAGCCGTCCTCGCTCGGACTTAATACTGGCCCACGTTCCATAAAGTTTGGTAGATGTTCGCTAACCGCGAGGCGCATATCAGGGATAACTCGGTGGAGTAGTAGCATTTTGCCGTGAAATTTCCCAGGAAACAGAACCCCGTCTTTACTGTCGATGTGCGAGACAACGACGCCGTGCCTGGTAAACGTTCGAAAATCGGAGGTGTGAGCGATACTAACCCGAACGCGCCACGGCGTCTCGCCTGTCTCACGGTGCTCGGATCCTTTCCCGGTTATCGACGGATACAATGAAGCCGAGGTGTAAACAATGTAATACGTTCCGTCGATTACGCTGATGCGCGGATCTTCTACCCCCAGCGTCTCGTACTCACTACTCTCGTCTGGGACGAAGACCGGCTCAGAGAGACGTTCAGCGATGTGATAACCGTCATCGGAAAATGCTAGTCCGAAACGCGAAATCATATCCTCACCTTGGGCCCGGTAGAGCAACGCGACCCGACCGTTGTAAAGCGTTGCGCCGCAGTTATAAACAGCTTTGTTTTCCCATTTGTGGTGGGTCGGCATCAGTATTGGGTTGTTACGAAAGCGAGTTAATTTTAATTCCATACTCAACTATTAGTTTAACAGTACCTTTAAGTCAAAGTATCTCCCTGGATTGTTCGAGTTACATCTGTTAAGATACGACGTATGTCTAACACTTTCTCTTCTACACCGTCGGAACTTTGGGACAGCGTTGCTAGTGAATACGACGAAGCGTCGTACGGCGGCAAAGACGGATTGTATCCGGCTAATAAATACCGAAGCGAAATTTTACTAGATTTCTTTGAGACCGCTAAGAAAGGCACAGTACTTGATGCTGGTTGCGGGACTGGGCAGATGACCAGAGAATTACTAAAAAGAGGGTGGGACGTTACTTCGGTTGATTACTCAAAAGAGATGCTCGCAGTTGCCGAGCAAAAAACTAAAGCGATTGGACTAAACGGAATCTTTATTCACTGTGACCTAAAAGAGCTCGCTAAGCTGGATCGGAAATTTGATTACATAATGCTGAACGGCGTTCTGCCGTATGTAGCTGTCGAGGAAGAACCACAAGTTTTTGAACAGCTAAGAGCCGTCTCACATGCCCAGACAGTTTTGCTTAGTGCGCACTATAACCTGTTTTTTAATTTATTATCTTTTGACAAATGGACAGTGTCAGCCATTGCCGACACATTTTTGTCTACATTATCTGCGGCTGAGCGCAACCTTGCTTCGGAAAAAATTACTTCCTGTATAAGTGACCCAAATAGTGCGCTCGATGATGAGAGAACAATGAAGATGGAAAGCCCAATTGCCTACCCAGAAAAGTTAAGAGGTTTTGGTTTTGCGCAACAAGATTTAGCTTATTACAATTTCTTTTATTTGCCTGGTAAATTCCAAGCAGAACAAAAACACGACATTAGAGAAAAACTTGAGTGTGAGTTACGACGTGATTGGCGAGCTGTACTACTTGCTCGCGGCTTCGTCTCGATCGCTAAGCGTAGCAGCTAGCTCACCGATAGTTTGAGTTTGACGCTCTTCAAGCTGCTTAGCTGGGCTGTTTTGCCAGTTAACTACGTATTTAGACCAATCTGCTAGAACTTCTTTTTGTGAGTTTTTTGGGAAGAAGCTGGCGATATCAACTGAGCTAACGGGCGCTATCTTTTCGCGAGAAATAACAAGGTGGGGGATATCCCTGAGCAACTTTTTGCCCGATGCGACGTAAGCGAGCATCGTGTGATGGCCGTCAAACAATAGCAACTTTTCGTTTGGCAGTAGTACTAACTTACAATTCGGTAGGCCGTTCTCGTGAATAATCTCTTTACCTAGTATCACTTCGTTTTCCATCGAGGAAATCTGGCTCTTGTCTCGAATTCCGCTAGCGTTGTGTATTGGGACTATCTCTAGCAAGCTGGTGTTAGCGAAAAGCTCATTTGGAACTACTGGAAACCCTGACCAACTATCTACCACTCCCTCAACTGCCTCGTACGGTCCCTGTGCCTTAATGGAACGGGTGAAGTACCCGCTTTGTACAGTAGGAGAATAAATTTGAACATTGTAGATCATTTGTCTTCGGTTGTTAGTTGAGTATGTAATTCCTGGAAATTCTTCCAAATCTTCGGTAGGGTATTAAAGGCCTCGTTCGCAACGCGTGGAAATTGATCAGCCTCTTTTTGGTGAGTTTTATAATGCTCAAACCATTCGGCAAAGCTAGCAACCATCCGAGCGACTAAACCAAGAAAGATAACTTTTGCATTGTCTTGATCTGACTCCTTAACTTCTGAAAGAGATCGTTCAATAATAGTTTGTCGAAGGTTTGGTAGATCTATCGCAAACGACCAAAGCATCGCCCAATCAACAACGCGTGGTCCTAACGTTGCTTCACCCCAATCTATCAAGCTGTAGCCAGATCTTGTTTCTAAGATGTTTTGTGGAGCAAGGTCGTTATGTAATAACCATTTTTCGTAAGCAGTGTCTTTAACGTTGGTAATCGCACTACGTAGCTGTCCGTCGGCGTCAGCTCCTAGATGCTTAATAACGTGGGCTGAGCGATCGTTGTATTCGGTTAACCACTTCGTCGGAAAATCTCGCTCTGTTAACAAATTAAGGTCAATATTCTCAGTTGTTGTATTGAGTTTGTCTCGAAGTGTTATTAGAAAATTAATAAAATCCTCTCGCTCAAACTCTGGTCGAATAAAGTTATTACCGACTGGTTCTCCCTCAACGAGGTAGCGAACTACCCACTGCGGTGATGCGACAAAATTAGTTTTAATTGTTTGCGAGACTTCCATTCCCAACTCAGTTAGCGACTGTGTGATATCTTTCTCGACAGTCTCGGATCGAATAAAGTCTTCGAGCGGCGTGGAGCTGTTAGCGGGAAGAATCTTTAATAGAACTTTACGGCCGTCAACGTAGGTGCCTGTTGACCAAATTTTTTTAATTCGACGCAAATCCCAAGCTGCCATTCGATCCAATCGGTCGTATGACTCCTGGTCTATCTTAATTCCAACGTTTGCGGCAACGCTATCAACCAGTTGGCGAAGCGGGTTTTCGTTACTCATTCTTGGCTATTTGAGCAAGTTTTAAATACGCAAGTAGGTACGTCACGATCGACTCGGCGCCTTGGTTGCTATTAACACCTCCCGGCGTTAACGCATCGTATATCCCACCTGTGGTCGTGTTAATTAGTGTTTTTTGTTGCGTGTTACTACCTTCGTACCACTCGTACCAAGCTAACGCTCGTTTTAGGTACTCTGTTTCTTTTGTGAGTAGGTATAATTCACCTGCGGCTAGCACCATATCAGCAGCTTCAAGCGGTTGTTGATCGTACAAAGCTTTTTCTTTTCCGCTCTGGTACCATCCGTCTTGCCCGATCGGTGATGGAACGCCATTGTGAGTACTAACTTCATCTAACCAACGGAATGTTTTAACAGCAATTTCCTCCAATTCTTTATCGTTCAAAAATATCGCTGCTCGAGCTAACGCATACGGCAAGATGCCGTTAGCGTAATATAACCCATCCTCAAACCAAACCCAGTCTTTCTTACTATTGGCGTGAAAAATCTTCTTGAGTTTGTCGGCCCATTTTTTAGCGTCGTCAAGTAGACCGGCACTTAATAATCCAAGCAGTATGTAGGCTTTTGTCCGTACGTGCTCGTGATCAAGATGTTTGTCAATAATTGAGCGCTTAAGAATTGTTTGTGCGCGTTCTGCTAACTCGGTGCCGGGCTGCGAGGCGATTACTTCGCCAAGCGCCCAAACCGCTCGACCGATTGAATCTTCAGAGCCTTCGTGGTCGAGAATCTTTTCGGAGAAACTCACAAAATTATGGAAGGTACCGTCCTGGCGTTCAACTCTTTTTAAGTAATTAAAATAGATGTCCGCTAATTGAAGTATCGAGGGGTCTTGGAAAATTTTGTAATGCCACAAACAAACAATCAGCGCTCGCGCATTATCGTCGATCGAGTACCCAAAACTTGGGTCAGGGACATCAAAATCGGCGTGCTGAATTAAACCGTCTTTGGTAGTTAATCGTTTAAGATGTCTGAGCTGTGGTCGCTCACGAAACCGATTTAGCAGCGATAGTTCTTCCATGCTCTTTGGCCACGATCTCAAAAAGATCGAGGTGTCGCAACGCAACACGAGTCCAGATCATATTTCGTCCGTACGCGTAGGCTTTCTTTGATATTTCTTGGCGCTTCTTTGGATTGTCGAGTAAATCAATTACTTTCTCGGCGATATCTTCTGCAGTTAGTGAATCAAGCACTACCCCGCGTCCGTCGGCAAGAACGTCTTTTGCGTAAACGTAGGGTGTCGATACACACGGTAATCCGGCGCTAAGCGCGTACGAAAGAGTACCGGAAGAAACCTGCTCAAGGTTTGGATACGGTGTAATGTAAACATCAGTGATTCTTAAGAATTGAATAATCTCATCGAGCGTTAAGTAGTGGTTAACGAAGTCAACATGTTCTTCCATCTTTAATTCTTTCACTAACTTCTCGAGCGACTCTCGGTACTCTTCGCCCTCATTTCGAACAACTACTGGATGTGTCTCACCTAATAGTAATAATTTGGTTTTGGGGTGTTTCTTAACGATCGTCGGCAGTGCCTTAATTGCGTGCTCGTAACCTTTTGAACGACTAAATAAACCAAAACTCGAGATAATATTCCAGCCGTTATAACCAAGTCTCTTTTTTGCTAATTTGTCTTGCCCGAACGGTACGTCAGGAACACCGTGAGGGATCGCCACAATTTTCTCTGGATTAACGCCGTATATTTCAGTGAGCATCTTTCCTGCCGCCTCCACCATTACGATAATTGCTTCGGCTCGTTCCGCAACGCGCCGCACGGTTTCCAGCATTTTTGCTGACGGGTGCGGTAAAACTGTATGCAAGCAAACGACGACTGGTTTCGTAATTGCTTCGATGAACGGCAGAACGTATTCGCCTTCGACGCCGCCGTAGATACCAAACTCGTGTTGGAGATTAACGACTTCGGCACCCGATTGGTTAATGTAATCGGCTGCGTTCATCCAGCTTCGTAAATCTTCTTGATCAATTTTGTATTTTACTTCCCAGGGGTAGATCCGTGATTCAGCGCCTGATTTTTCATCGTCGATCGCCACAAAATCAGCCGTGTAATCTGGGTTTAGCTGGTTAATCGCTTTGGTGAGCGCGCGGCTATACGTTGCGATACCGCATTCTCTTGGCGTGTACGTTGAAACGTAAATCACGCGAATGTGCGGCTCGCTTGCGGCTAGTTGGGTAGCTAATCTACTTTTTTGTTGAATAGTCATTTTGAGTCAGTAAAGTTAACTAATTGTATAAAAATTAGTACTGATAATCAATCAGTTTTTAGAGTATTTGGCTTAGTGCGATCGCCACCGCGTCGGCGGCGTCGTCGCCGAGTTTCTTCTTCTCGTCTATTCCGAAGTACTCCCGAATAAAGTTTTGAACATCCTTTTTCTTGGCATTCCCGTTGCCAAGCAGCACTTTTTTTAATCGAAGCGGCGCGATCTCAACAATCTCGATATTGGCTTGAGCAGCAGCTAGCAACACAACTCCGCGTGCCTGACCAACAGAGAAGGCGCTGGTTACGTTACGTGCAAAGAAAAGCGTCTCAATTGCAAGCAGGTCTGGTTTTATCTCGTTGAGTCGGTGGACGAGCTCTTCGTAAATATGTTTGAGTTTCTGAGTTTCGGCTGAGTTTGGTGTCGTTACGATGCAATCAAAGTGAATAAGGTGTGGCTTGCTGTTGATCACTTCGATTAAGCCCAAACCTAGTCGGCCCGAGCCTGGATCAATTCCGAGAATTCTTTTACCCTCCATGATTTGTTACTGTAGCAGCTCCGGCGCGACATCTATATTACTGTGAACATTGGTCACATCATCGATATCGTCAAGGATTTCGCTTAATTTCATTACTTTTTCAGCCACTTGTTTGTTGCTAATCACAATTGTTGATAACGGATGAAATTCAAAACCGATCTCGTTACTTACAAATCCAGCTGTTTCAAGGTTCTTTCGAACCAGCTGGAGTTCCTTTGGATCTGTATAAATAAAAACACTGTCGCTATCGGCATCTACATCTTCGGCGCCAGCGTCGATCGAGGCCAGCTCTGCTTCTTCAGCGTTAACGTTCTCTAAGACAATTTGCCCTCGCTTTTTAAATAGATACCCAACTGATCCGCTTTCAGCTAACTTACCGTCGTATTTGTTTAACACTGCACGAATCTCGCCGACAGTACGATTCCGATTATCGGTTGCGGTTTCAATTAGAAATGCAGTGCCACCTGGTCCGTAGGCTTCAAAGACAACTTCCTCTAATACTGCGCCACCCGAGCCTTTGACGCGCTCGATCGCTCGTTCGATATTATCTTTTGGCATATTGGCGGCCTTGGCTTTATCGATGGCGATACGCAGTTGGAAGTTCATCTCCGGGTCAGTGCCGTTTCGAGCAGCCACTGTAATCGCGTTGGCGAGTTTAGCGAAAACAGCGCCGCGCCGTTGATCGGCGACGCCTTTTTGACGTTTAATTTGTGCCCATTTCGAGTGGCCAGCCATATTAATTCTCCACCTTATTCCCTATATCTGGCCAAGAAGAAATACGAGGAAGCGCAGTTGTTTCACAACGAGCAAGCTCGTAATTCGAGTGGCCAGCCATATTCAAATTTTACCGTACAAAAGCCGAAAGAGCGAGATTATTTCGTGCTCCGGTACGAGAAGTTATCGACTGTTAAATCGATTTGAATTGTGCCGCGCTCGTCAGTTCTAAGTATAGGGATGTTGTATTTAGTAAGTCTCGACAAAACGTCTTGATGCGGATGGCCGTACGAGTTTTTGCCGACTGAGATGAGCGCCAGTTTTGGTTTTACTGCTTCTAAAAACGCTTCGGTCGAGCTCGTACGACTACCTTGGTGGCCGACTTTTAACACCGTCACCGGTCGCAATACTCCTTTTTGGAGTAACACCATTTCTTGCTCTTTCTCCATATCGCCGGTTAGTAGTAGCGATTGCGTTCCGTACTGCCAGTAAGTAACGATCGACTCCCAGTTTTGGTTCTCTGGGAGTTGCCCGATTTTCGGTTCAATCGGCCAAAGGACGATTCCGTTCAGCGCGCCGAATATTACCGTTTGCCCGGCTTTAACTGTTTTGGTCGGTATGCCTTTCTCTCGAATTAACTCTAAAAAGTTTCGATAACCGTCGGTGGTGTGAACAACGCCGGTAATCCAAAGCTCTTTAACGGTATATCGACGCAAGACTTCTATTACCCCGCTTATATGATCTGAGTGGTTGTGCGTTAAAATTACCAAATCTAGCTCGCGATCGTTAAGCGGCAGCACACGCGATAACTCGCGAGTGATTGTTGCATCTGGTCCGCCGTCAATTAGTATTTGTTGCCGATCTGGCGTTTCGAGTAACATTGCGTCGCCCTGTCCGACGTCGAACAGCCAATATCGAAGCGTCGGGTGCTTCGCTTCCTCTGCTGAGAAACTTTGAAAACCGATAACGATTAACGCCAGAACTGCTAGTGTTGTGACGAACCGGGCGACGCCGTTATCTCTCATTGGGCTTGTACTTAATTTGAAGGTACTCAGTTGTAGCAATAAACAATAGCAGCAACGCGATGCACCATGCCCAAGAAATGCTTATAGAGTACGACGCAAAATCGAACGAAGAGAAATACTGACTAACAAATAACGCCCAGGTCAGTATCGGCCAACCGAGCATTAATAGCCAACTACCCAGCGCTGGCACAACAAATACCAGCATCGATCCGATTAAACCGATCGCCATAACTAACGGTATTAGGGGGACAACCAGCACATTTGTGAGCGGCGCCACGATCGATAAACGTTCAAAAACCAGTAAAATAATCGGACTAGTAAGGAGAATCGCGCCGAACGTCTCGCCAAGTACCGTTGCTAGTGTTTTCGGTGTTTTAATCCTCTCCAAGCTTTCGCGAATTAGCGGGCTGACCCGGAGTAGCCCGTACGTTGCGGCGATCGATAACTGGAACCCGACATCAAAGATAATCTTCGGCTCAAATATTGTTAGTACACCGGCGGCAGTTAGTAATATCAATAGCGAGCTGCGCGGTCGGCCGAGGTGCTCACCCAGGAGGATTAGGCCGACCATCAATCCGGCTCGTAAGATCGATGACGGTGCGCCGGTGATCACGATAAATAAGCCTATTACTGCTAACCCAAGCCAAAAAACATTACGACCAAGTATCGGGCGAAATACTGTACGAACGTTTGCGACAAGTATCGTTAAGTTGTAGCCAGAGACGGCGATAATATGGCTCAATCCAACTAGGCGAAACTGGTCGACTAGCTCTTTATCTAGTTTAATACGATTTCCGAGCAGAATACCGCTGAGTAGCGAGCTCTGCGGCTCGGGAACAGCTGAGATTATTTTGTCGATTAGATTGTCCCGTAATAGAATTAACTTCTCACTCACGGTGCCGATAAATTGCGGATGAAACCAAGATTCGCCGTTTGTGAAATTCCACAATAACATTCCGCCGCTGGCGCCAACTAGTAGTACTGCCGTCGCTTCAACCCTGGGTTCCTGACCGCTCCAAAAAATTAACACCCATAGTCCGAAAATCCAGTAGAGCGTTTCGTTTGGCAACGAAATGTATCGAGCGATAATAACTCCAGAAATTAGCCCGATCCAAAACGCGGCGAGCTGTCTTGATGGTGCCCACCAATTTAACCTCATACGTCGCCAGAACTCTTCCATGGCTCTATTCATATACATATGTCGATTATTTTGCGAGGGTGCAACTAGACTCTTTGTACCGAGTTTCGTACAATGCCACCGATGACTCCGGGTAAAAAGAAAAAAACTGAAAGCACAGAAGTCTCCAAGTTGAAGGAGCAACTAGCGCAAGCTAACGAAGCCAGACTTCGTATGGCGGCAGACTACGCTAACTTGGAAAAACGCATTCAAGAAGAACGAATTGCGCTTCGCAGTTCGGCGACAACAGAGCTTTTAGAAAAGCTTTTTCCGATTATGGACAACCTGTACCGTTCAAGTACATACGCGCCGACGATTCCAATTAATGATGATTTCGGCAAACTTTCTGAAGAAGATTTTAAAAAAATTGCTAATTATTTTAAGGGTCTGCGTTTAGTTGAACAGCAGCTCGAAGCGACACTGGCCGCAGCCGGGCTGGAACGTATCCCGACTAAAGGCCAACCATTTAACCACAACTTGCACGAGGCGATTTCGTATGAAAACAGCACCGAAGTTCCAGCTGAACATATTATCGACGAGGTCGAATCCGGCTGGCAGATAAACGGGAAAGTACTAAAACCTGCCAAAGTCCGTGTTTCACAGGGTTAAAAAATAACCCCGGATTATCCGAGGTTTGATTGTTTGAAAATTGTTTCGTATTCCTTTTTGTAACGATGAGCGTAGCTATTTGCCATGATTTCAAACGGATGGAGCAAGTACGTTACCATCATCACAGGAATAAACCACCACCAAGTAGTGATTACGGAAATAATCGTCGGCACAGTTAAGATGACCGGCCAATACGATAAGTCGTGGATCCACATCGGCCAATTTCGAAGCGTTACTGCGTGGCCGACTTCATGGGCGGTGTAGAAGCTTAGTCGTCCAGTAGGCTTGAATAGCTTTGGGGCTAGGAAAATGAATTTCGTATGGTGATTGTATGCGCCCTTCGGTCCAAGCCCTAAAGAAATTGCAATTCGTCCCAACCAGGCAATCCACGGATATCCTCGAAGGTCGGGTTCATCGAAGTGAAAATGAAGATATTCTTTCACTCCGTGAGAAGCTGCCAGACGGTTAATTTCCTCGAAAGGGAAACTATTAAAGTTCATAAGGTGAATTATAAGATTTACGTAGTAGTATTTCAACGGTTTTAAACTATTTTCTTGACAAATGTAAAGGAAACTTTACAATTTTTTTGTAATGCAAAATCTAACGGAGGAATTCCATGGGTAAAATAATTGGTATCGACTTAGGAACTACTAACTCGGCGGCGGCTGTAATGGAAGGCGGCAAAGCCAAAATGATTCCAACCGCCGAAGGCGGAAATTTAGTGCCATCAATTGTGGCGATTAATAAAAAAGGCGAACGATTAGTTGGTCAGCTTGCCAAACGTCAATCAGTTACTAATCCAGAAAACACTATTTATTCGGTTAAGCGATTAATTGGACGCAAATTCGAAGACGACGAAGTCCAGCGGGATATTAAACTTATGCCGTACAAGATTGTTAAGGCTGGTGAAGGTACAAAGGTAAAAATGGGCGATAAAGAGTACTCGCCGCAAGAAGTTTCCTCGATGATTTTGGCTAAGATTAAGGCTGACGCCGAAAGTTATCTCGGCGAAAAAGTCGACGGCGCGGTTGTTACCGTTCCAGCTTATTTTAACGACTCGCAGCGCCAAGCTACTAAAGACGCCGGCACTATTGCTGGTTTAGAAGTTAAGCGAATCATTAACGAGCCAACCGCAGCCGCACTTGCGTACGGGCTCGGTAAGGAAACTAAAAAAGATCAGAAAATCGCGATCTACGATTTCGGGGGTGGTACGTTTGATATCACTATTATCGAAGTCGGAGAAACCGACGGCGAGTCGAGCTTTGAAGTGCTATCCACTAACGGCGACACCCACCTCGGCGGAGACGATCTCGATCTTAAGGTTATGGATTGGGTTGTTGAAGAATTTAACAAGTCCGAAGGTATGGATCTTAAGGGCGACGCGATGGCGATGCAACGGATTAAAGAGGCGGTCGAAAAAGCCAAGATCGAACTCTCAACCACACAGGAAGCTGAGATTAATCTGCCGTTTATCGCAGCCGACGCCGACGGTCCAAAAAACTTAGTAACGACCTTAACTCGTGCCAAGCTCGAGCAGCTGACTGGTGAACTAATCAAAAAGACCGTCACCATTTGCGAATCAGCGATTAAAGACGCCAAGCTCTCCAAGAGCGATATCGACGAAGTGATTTTGGTTGGTGGTATGACCCGAATGCCGTTAATTCAAGAAACGGTTAAAGAAGTTTTCGGTAAAGAGCCATCAAAGGGTGTCAACCCAGACGAAGCGGTTGCGCTCGGCGCCGCGCTACAAGCAGGTGTTCTGTCGGGCGAAGTGAAAGATATTCTGTTACTCGATGTAACGCCCCTCACGCTCGGTCTTGAAACTCTCGGTGGTGTAATGACGCCATTAATCACTCGAAATACCACTATTCCGGCATCGAAAACCGAGACGTTCTCCACCGCTGCAGATAACCAAACATCAGTTGAGATTCATGTTCTCCAAGGCGAGCGACCGATGGCAAGCGACAATCGAACACTCGGTAAGTTTCATCTTGATGGCATCCCAACCGCGCCACGCGGCGTCCCGCAGATCGAAGTCACATTTGATATTGACGCTAACGGAATTCTTAACGTTTCGGCTAAAGACAAAGCCACCAACAAAGAGCAAAAAATCACCATCACTTCTTCGAGTGGTCTGTCGGATGACGAGATCGAAAAGATGAAAGCCGAAGCCGAAAAACACGCCGAAGAAGACAAAAAGAAAAAAGAACTCGTTGAGCAGCGCAATCTGGCCGAAGCACTTATCCACACCGCCGAAAAATCACTCAAAGACGCTGGAGATAAAGTAAAACCAGAAGATAAACGGGAAGTCGAAGATGCGATTACAGCTACTCGCGCCGCACTAGGTGGCGACGACGTTGAGAAAGTAAAAACCGAAGCCGAAAAACTATCAGCTGCCATGCAAAAAGTCGGCCAAGCGATGTACGAACAACCGGCCGAGCCAGCACCTGGTGATGAGAAAAAGTCCGAAGAAACATCTTCAGACGAGCCAAAAGAAACAAAATAAAAAAACGGCTCGGTTGGAACGAATCCAAACCGAGCCGGAGGAACTAGAAGTTCTCCATAGCAGCGAAATATGAGGAGAAGTGTGTCCGAAGTTGGCCGACGGTTTCGACCTCAGCAGGAATCACGATTCGCATTCCGCAGCCGCTACAGACGAGAGCGTTGTGGGTTGACGAGATTTGTTTGAGCTCAACTCTGTAGCTGCATATTGAGTGAGCAATTGAGCCGGAACAAGCGAGTTTCGTCTCCTCTCCTTTATGAGCGAAATTCTGCGAGAACGTTGCTCGAATCTCCTCGCCGTAGCTGGAAACGACGACGGGTTTGAACGGTCCGATGTGTTCAGTAATCTCGCCTTCGAGATATTTCAGCGCTTCGTCGCGGCCTGGATGTTTGAGCAATCCGGCCGTCCTTCGCCAAATCATCTCAAGATAGCAGGCGGGCTCGGAGTTATTATCCAAGCCCAGCGCCTTAATCCCGCTGAATGGGTTGGCTACGAAGCTTCTTGACTCGTCTACATCAACGATTTCCCGACCGTGAACCGTCCCTTTTTCAAGAGTGGTGATCTCGTAACCGGCAGTTTCTAGGAGTTCGCGGATAACCGCATACTGTTCTTCTTCGGAGCTGATCTTGCCCTCGACCAAGTCGAGGAATTTTTCGTAATTTGAAGTTGCGACCGACATTTTTCTACCTCCAATAGGTGTGCTGCAATTTTACGTAAATTACTTATAAGATTCAATGAGCAACTATATAAAAAAACGGCTCGGTTGGAATTAATCCAAACCGAGCCGTAAAGGGAGGGTGCTTAGCCGACGTATCCAGGTCGACCGCGCTTGTGGGAGGTTTCTGCCTCTTGTAGAGCGCTTCGACATTTGGCGCAGTCATTCATGTGCAGGATTTCGGCACGATACTGAGTGCGGTCGCCCGTCTGAGCCATCTCGCGAATCCGCTCGGAGCTAATACAGGCCAAGGGGCGTCTGAGGGTTGCTAAATTTTGTTGATCCATGTGCGATACTCCGGCGTCATTTTATCATCTGGTTTCTCTCCACTCAAGAAGGTAATCTCCGTTATCACGTCAACGTTTGTTGACTAGACATGCGTTGTACTGTTTGCGATAAATATCCAGTTTGGACATCACTAATGAATACCAAGACCGGTGCCACCCGACGCACCGAACTCGCTACTCTGACTCGTCGCTCTACGACGAAGTCTGCGTTCTCTGTGGCGCTACCGATAACCCGTTGCTGTTTTTCGGAAGAAAATACTTCTACGGAAATCTGGTAAAACCGTGTCCGGCGTCAGAGGAGAAGCGACAAGCCTACGACGCCGCGCGCCGCTAACCGTTCGACGCGAAGGTATCCCCTTCGCGTTTATTTTATTGCCCAGAATTTCTTACTATTTTGTAATGGACGGAAGGCTCCGTTAATCATTTCGGGGGTATATGGGCCAACGTAATCACCGGTTTCTGCGTATCGATAAAGAGCGGCAGAGAAAATACTATTTAACGAGGCTAAATACATTGTTATTGCGATAAAAATTGCAAATAATGTCGCGCTAATGGCAATACCCAAACCCATCGATAATATACCGTTGATCACTAACACGGTTAATGCGATTGCTGGAAAGATCAGGGCGAGTAATACGATGAATAATGTGAATATACCGATCGATACATCTGCGGTTACTCGCTCGCCCCATGCACGTTTCAATAATGCAGTTGAACGTTTGAGCGCTTCTATCGGACCAACGTCGTGTTTTACAAGTACTGGAATGATAAATACTACTGCTAGACTCCACGCCAGACCAGCCAATATCGCACCAACCTTTGCAAACACTCCAAGCCAACTCAATTTCTCATAAGCCATTTGGATGAGATAACCAACAACAGCAGAAAATATAGTCCATTTGAAAATGTTTTTACGCTTTCTCCACGCCGAGCCAAGGGATTGTCGAAGCGAAGGCTCCTCCCCATTCAAGGCAGTTTCGGCCGCAACAAACATTGTTGCCGAGGATAGTATGGAGACAAAACTAACTGCGAGAAACGCAATTGCGGAGATGAGTGTAAACTGCCAGGGGGCAGTATCACTTTCAATTGAGGGCAGTATTCCAGCGCGATCCATCAAAAAAGCGCTACCACCAATTATTGGCGCTGTAATAAATATTAACACTGACAAAACCGCAATCGCAGATAACGCGGGATAAATAAGTAGTACCGGGTGCGATCGGACAACTTGATTGCTTGCTTTTAGCAAAGCGATACTTCGTTTGATTTTATTCATTTAGTTACTTTCTAGTGTAAAAACCTCATCTATCTTTTTGTTAAAAACTTGAGCTATCCTCCACGCTAAATGCAAAGAAGGCATATACTCGCCACGCTCTAGATATGCGATAGTCTGGCGAACAACCCCGACTCTATCGGCTAGTTCTTCCTGGGTTATCCCCTGGATTGCTCGTAACTCTCGAATGCGTGTAATTAATATCTGCATGCCACTATGTTATATATTTTTTACAAATTGTCAAATATTTATAACATGTATACCCTATGCAATTACCTTGGTATATGACAAGCTGGGTTTGTGATGAAAGTACTAAAATGGTTGGGGGCTACGGTTGGCGCAATCGTGCTACTATTTGCGTTATTTCTATTCCAGCCGTGGGCGTATTTACCGCACAAACATATCGAAATTTCATTGCCGTTTGCTCCCGAATACGACTCGCGGGTTAGCCTAATTCCAATGGGCGAAAAAATAGAACATAACGAAGCCAACGGTAACCCGAACGGTCACCCTGGTATCGATTTTGGGTTTATGGGTGTGACGCCCATAATTGCTTCGGCCGACGGTTGGGTCTTTATGGCAGGTAAAACTGAGGCGGGGTCGATCGATGTCACTACATACTCGGGCTTTTATAAAATCGAGTACAAAGAACTCAACACAATCGAGCCAGAAATTAAGCGATTTGCGAAAGTTAGAAAAGGCCAACTACTTGGCTATACCGGTCGCGACAAGATTATTGAAGGGCGCCCAACCAAAGAGGATGGTTCGGGACAAATCCACTGGGAGCTAGCCTCGGCGTCGTTGTTGATCGATAGATTATGCCCAATGGGCTACTTTGACGCCGAATCCAGGCGACGAATTGAGGCGATTTGGGGTAGTGTACCCGCCGACAGCCAATTCAAAAAAGATTACCCAGATATTTGCAGCGGCGTCTTTAAAGATAAAGAAGATTAGTTAACGCCCAGGAACTTAAACAGGTCGTATACCATATAGGCCGGCCAGACGAGCGCTTTTAGAAATCCAAAAAAGTATTCGCCAAAACCATTGGCGGTCTGCCAGTAATAAATAATTGCGCCGATAAAACCTAAGCACCAAATCCAGCCGCCGCCGTTTTCGGCGTACTTATTAATAACAATCGCTTTCTTTGGAACATTTATATTTACTTCTCGTACTTCATTCATAAAAACATTTTAGCACGTAAAGCAAACTTTACTTTTTTGAGGTAAAATATTGCTGGATGTCTACCCAGAAAGTAGTAGTTATTTCTGATTTACATTTAACAAAGCGGTTTGACCCGGCCAAATTTGAATTGATTAAAAATATCGTCTCGGACGCAGATCAGCTAATTATTAACGGGGATTTGTGGGAAGGTTTTGGCATGAGCCTACAAGAATTTTTGAATTCTCGATGGAAGGAGTTATTTCCACTTTTTAAACAGAAAAACGCTGTATATTTGTTCGGTAACCACGATCCGAAAAACGTAGAGGATTATTCAATTCTTTCCGAGAGAGTAGCGACGAGCTATGAGTTTTCGCAAGCTGGTACAGAATTCTATGTCGCGCATGGCGATCTACTAGATCCAACGTTGGACATGCGACATCCAAACTTACCCAAGTGGATTTTGAATTTTGGTTCAGTACTAGAACGGTTACTAATAAGTTTTATCGGGAGACCGTATCTAAATGTATACCGAACCAGCAACCAGAGGATGAAAAATTGGCATAAAAGTAATAAATCAGAAAAGTGGTTAATTTGCGGACACAGCCACCTCCCCGAGATTGACGCGGCGACTAGATTTGCTAACTCTGGGATATTCTTACGACCAGGTCTGGCAAGTTTCTTGGTAGTGCACAATGGAAAGGTAGAGCTTAACTATGTCTAAAGACTATTACGACGTTCTTGGTGTTTCAAAAACTGCTTCAGAAGTAGAAATTAAAAAAGCCTACAGGAGCAAGGCTCATAAGCTGCATCCGGACAAAGGTGGTGACGCTGAGAAATTCAAAGAAATTAACGAAGCGTATCAAGTGCTTGGGGATCCGCAGAAAAGAGCGCAGTATGACCAGTTTGGTCACGCCGGAACACGTGGTGGATACGGTGGCGGTCAAGCTGGTGGACAAGGTTTCGGCGGGTTTGATTTCTCAGGAGCTGGATTCGGCGGTCAAGCCGGCGGCTTTGGTTCAATTTTCGAGGACTTATTTGAATCAGCATTCTCACAAGTTCAAGTACAGCTTTCCATCTCAATTCCCCAGGCAGTTCTTGGTGATACCGTTCGGTTCAAAACCAACTTTGGTGACGAGATCGAACTAAAAATCCCTGCCGGTGCCCAAGATGGCATGGCTTTTCGGTTTCGTGGTAAGGGGCAGCAAACCCGTCGCGGTCGCGGTGATTTAACTGTTGTACTGCATATTGAAATTCCGAAGCGCCTCTCTCGTGAACAGCGAGAACTTTACGAACAACTTAAAAGTCTCGATAGATAGTTAGGCCGTATTTTGTTTCAAAAATTCCAAGACGATTTTTTCTTCTGGCAGTAAATCAACAGTGTCGATTTCGATCGTATTAATCTCTTTTATTGTTAGCCCCGAGTCGCTCAAGAACGTTTCGATAATAGTTGGGTGGATGTAGCACTTACGACAGACAGTCGGTGTGTTACCGAGCTCTTTGGCTACTTCTTTAACGATTTGTGAAACTATTCTCTTGTTTTCCCGCTCGGTTCTGGCGCGCTCAGCGTCTGCCAGGAACCATGCAGCTAACACGGTACCGCGCCAAGTCCGAAAATCCTTGGCGGTAAATAAATCGTTGGCTGCTTCCTGGATGTACTCGTTAACATCTGACGAATCGATTGAGTGGAGGTTGTCGTCTTCGTCGATAAACTGGAATAAGTCCTGGCCGGGCAAATCCTGGAGCCGTCCAATCAGACGAGCAAGCCGGCGATCCTCGAGCTCAATTGTGTGGAACTGTCCGCTTTTACCTTTAAAGTTAATCGTCACTTTTTGGCTACCGACATCGACGTGACGGTTTTGTAGTGTTGTTAAACCGTACGACTGATTCTCGCGGGCGTACTGCTCGTTGCCGATTCGAATCATCGTTTTTTCAAGTAATTTTACGATCGTGGCTAATACTTTCTCGCGCGGCAGGCCGCGCTTGGCGAGATCTTCTGAGACCTGCGTACGAATTTTCGGTAAGGCTTTACCGAAATCTATGAGCTTGTCGTATTTGGTTTGGTCGCGGAATTTGAGCCAGTCGGGGTGGTAGCGATATTGTTTACGCCCCTTTTCGTCGATCCCAACTGCCTGAAGATGACTATTATCGACAGGAGAAATTCGGACCTCAGTCCAGGCTGGCGGCAGCACTAGCGATTTTATTCTAGCAATCGTTTCTTTATCAGTAATCGGTTGCTCGTCTTTATCGACGTACCGAAAGCCTTCGCCGTGTTTAAGGCGGGAGATCGTTAGTTTTGAGTCGGTAAAATAGCGCAAACCAGCCTCTTTTGCAGATTCGACAGGGTTTTTGACGAGCTCAACAGCATCGCTCATGTGGGTAGTGTAACACGACTTGTAGATTTGACACTCGAGCCGCTTCTTTAGATACTAATTTATAGGAGGACAAAGGGTGCAAACCGTTCCAAGTTGGGATTTATTCTTAATCATCTTTTTCATCGTTAGCATCGGGTACAGTTTTGTGCTTCAGCGAGATAAGGTAATTGTGACGCTTCTTGCCATATACGTAGGTATCGTGATGGCTAATATTCTCGGTGGACCGTTACAGGCCTTCTTTAACGGCGACAAAACCGTTGCGAACCAGCTGTTTATTCGAGCGAACGCCTCGCCGTTTTCGATTCAAAGTGGCGTGTTTCTACTTACCATTATCCTCGTGACGATACGATCTGGATTGGGAATCGGCTCGTCGTCGCGCGGGAAATTAACTGCGTTTGAGCTGGCGATCTTTAGTTTTTTAAATTCAGCGTTAATTTTGGCTGCGGTTTTCTCGTTCATGACACCCGAAGCCAAAGCCGCGTTTGCCGAAACTTCTCGTGTGGCGAGGGTTATTATTAATAAGGAAGTTTGGTGGATGGTGGCGCCGCTCATTGCGCTGATTGCCACCGGTGGACTCGGTAAGGGTAGAAGCTCGGATTACTAAAAGTGCCGGGTCGAGCCCGGCGTGTTGTTATCTCGCTCGGCAACGCCTGCCACGACGTTTGTCGCTGTAGCCTTGCGGTCGCTGGAACCGTCGTGCCCATCGGGCAACCATGTGTGCGTTCGAGATCTTAGGTTTGCGAGTAAGTAAGTGCAATGTCTACCCTCCTGGTGTTAGTAAAAACGTAACAAAAAACGGCTCACGGTCAAATTATTACCGATTAACAGATTGAGGTTTTAAAGCGGATGTAGTAAAATTTATGGGTAACTGCGGGCCTGTAGCTCAGTCGGTAGAGCGTCGCCCTTTTAAGGCGAGCGTCGTGGGTTCGAGTCCCACCGGGCCCACAAACACTTATAGTTGAGGGAGAATTTCCTCAAGTGCCTGGTTAACCGTTTTAACAGCTAACCCGCTTTCTCTGATTTCGGCTAACTGAGTTGCGAGTACCTCTGGTGTCACGCTGTACGCTGATCCAGAGTAGTCAACGTTGTGGTACATAAGTATCAGCCAAGATTTTTCTGTCCGGGCTGTGGTTAACCATGATCGGAACTGCTCGATACTGGTGTTAGGAGTTAGGTATTGTGAGCGTAGCCGGTATTGATTGAAATTGGTTTTAGTATTGAACCCGACATCTGAGGTTCTTTGTGAGCGATAGTACTTTTTTATTTGCGTTGTGGAGGCAGTATTGTACGCGCCATACGGCGCCGCGATATCGCTCACGACTCCACCGACGTATCGCTCCAAATATAATTTTGATTGCGCTAGCTCACTAACGAGCTTCTTTCTGGTTAAAGTAGTTAGGTCGTAGTGGTTGACGGTATGCGACGCCACCTGGTGGCCTCTCGAATAAAAAGCTCTAACTTCGGCTAACGACATGTAGCCAGGAGAGCCGATGAAACCGGTAACGATATACTGGGTACTCTTAATGTTATTTTGTTCAAGGATCGGCAACGCATTTTCGTAGATCGAGTGCCAGCCGTCATCAAAAGTAACACTCACAAGTCCGCGCTCAAATCCTGAGTTACTTATTGACTCAGGGGTTAACGAAAACGAATCTGTTGTCAACGAACCGATTGTTGAGATTAAGTGAAAAACACTAACCATTTTTGCAGATAGCGGTGTAGCAAACACATCGCTATATAACGTCCAATTTGAACTCGGTGCTGCAGAGCGCAACTCTGTATAGGTTATTGAGTCATCTTGATGTTGAACCATTACCACAACGCGGCTCGTTGTATCGGCGAAGTAATAATCGGAAAACCGGTACAGCTGTCCGCCGATAATTGGTTGTGGCGTAAAATACCATTTGGCGTCGCCTGAGTTGTAGCGGGTAACTGTGGTGCGCACGGCGTAGCTACCTTGGTGACCTGTGTTTATATACTCGTACTGAGCGTCTAAATCTCCCCAGAGGTATCCACGGTGCCAATCGATCGGCGTACTGTTAGTTGAATTCTCGACCGAATTATTCGGGATAAGGTTTTCTTCGGCGTAAGTAGTTGGAACTGTCCAGCCGAGCGAGAGCACGAAAAGGGCGGTAAAAAAATATCTTCGCATCACATTCCCTGCATACTCCGAGTGTAGGAGTGATGCAAGTGCTAGTTGCCTTCAACCTGCGCGATATTACCGGTAGCGTGCTTGAATGCGCTGGTGGCAGCGACAGAACCCATAGCGCTAGCAGTTATCACTTGTTTGAAGTGACCAAAAAAGTTAGTAGTGTCGCCAGCGGCGTATATGCCCTCGACGTTGGTTTCCATCATATTATTAACGCTGATATAACCGTAGTTATCTAACTCAACCCCCATTTTGACTGCTAGTTCTACTTCCGGAGTGGCGCCGATTTCAATAAAGAGCCCATCGAGCGTTACTTCTTTACCGCTTTTAAGCCTGACGCCGCTTAGTCGCTCTGTTCCTAGGAACTCAGCGACTTCTTCGTGAAACAGTACTTCGATTTTGCCGGTGTTGATATGTTCTTTTATCCTCTCGTAATTAACTGGTTCGGCCTTGAAGTGATCGCTACGAACAAACGAATAGATTTTATCGGCGTATTGGACTGCGAGGCTCATTCCCTTTACTGCAGCGTCGCCGGCGCCGACGATCCCGATCGTTTTTCCTTTGTAGAGCGGGCCGTCACAGGTGGTGCAGTAGTGGATGCCTTTTCCGAGCGCTAACTCATCTTCACGAGCTAGTCCTAACTTTTTCCTGGCCGCGCCCATTGTGAAAATGACAGTTTTGGTGCCAAATGTTTTCCCAGTCTCGGTCGTAAGCTCAAACGTCGAACCGGATTTTTTGATATCGGTAACGCGATCGGCGACAATCTCAACGCCTATTTTTTCAACCTGATCGCGCATTTTAACAACAAGATCGTAGCCGTCGATCGATTCGTATCCTGGATAGTTCTCGATAATCCACGCCGAGGCGGTAGCGCCGCCGAGCATGTCGCCAATTATAATCGTCGAAAGCTCGTAGCGAGCCGCGTACAACGCTGCGCTTAACCCCGCTACACCCGAACCAATAATTATAGTATCAACCTGTTTTTCCATTTCGTACTTTCGAACGTACCGGGTTTTGGCCGAAGCGGCAACCCTTGAAAGTTGCTTCATTTTGGATTACGGCTTGCTACAATGTTGATACAAGATGATGAAAGCTCTGCGAAATACCGTTTTTACTGTAGTGGCGCTTGGGTTAACGACGCTCGGGCTTTACTGGAATAAAGAAATTGCCCGTCAGCACGATCCAGTTGCGATCGGTCGCTCGGTTTTAGCGTCGCAATCGCTTGGCACCGACGAACAGGTTTTCCCGCTCTCTATCTCGTTTTCCCGACCAGTAATGAAACTTGGTCAGGTTCAAGAAATGACGATTAAGACCGTCCCGTTCGCTGAGCTCGATATCGTTACTACATATCCTGATGGCACGATCGATAATCCACAAACAACTCACGCCAAAGCTGACGCTGATGGCAACTACACAATGAAATACAAGCTTAGCGACTTTAGCTACTTGGGTGTTATTAAGACAGCGGTTGTAGCGACATCGAATACAAAAACTTCGGAAGCGGCCCAAGTATTTGCGCTGCAGCCGTGGTCAGCGGATACAAGTGATCAGGGGGATGATCGGTACGTCCACCCTCTGGTTCCATGACAGAGAAACCAAAAGTAGTTGCTATCGGTGGCGGAAGCGGACTCTCAACGCTTTTACGGGGCTTAAAGCATTTTCCAATTAGTTTATCCGGTATCGTCACAATGACCGACAACGGCAAATCGAGCGGTCGGCTGAGTCGTGAGATGGGCGTGCTACCGCCCGGTGACGTCCGCAAGTGTTTAGCGGCGCTTTCAAACGACGAACAGTTGCTGACAAAACTGTTTGAGTATCGCTTTAATAAAGGACGGGGGCTGAGCGGTCACTCGCTTGGTAATTTACTGTTAATCGCGTTAGCTGATATCACTGGGGATTTTGAGTCGGCTGTCCGAGCCAGTAGTAAAATTCTCGCGATCAAAGGCGAGGTTATCCCATCGACGCTCGAGCACGTCAGCTTGATTAGTGAGCTAAAGAATGGGCAACAGGCGCTCGGTGAAGTTGATACCGCAATCCAAGGACATAGGTTTGGGATAAAACGAGTTTCGATCATACCCGAAGACGCCCACGCTCACCCAACTGCTTTACACTTCATTAAAAACGCCGATTTGATTGTCGTCGGACCGGGTAGCTTTTACACGAGTATTGTTCCCAATTTTTTAATTAAAGATTTGCGCACTGCCTTTGAAGAATCGTCTGCTCGAAAAATTTACGTATGTAACGCATCGACCGAGCGCGGCGAAACTGAGGGGTATAGCGTTGACGATCACATCACTAAACTTCGTGAGTACGTGAACGGCACTCGGTTTGACGCAGCTCTAGTTAATTCAAGAATTGTTGAGAGTAGCGGCCAAGAGGGGAAGCTGGGTACGATCAGGAATATCACTACGAATAAAACTGAAATCGCTGATATTCCGATTGTGCTTGCGGATTTAATCGACGAACACTCGCCGCTATACCACGATGCGCGCAAACTCGCCAACGCAATTTGGCAGATATTTACCGGCGAGGCTACTTTGTCTCAATAATTTTGCCGTTTTCGGCGTCGTATTGATACGTAAGTCCAAGCGGACTAACGGGAATACCGTCCAGCAATTTTGTGGATATTAGTTCGTTTAGTGTTTTAGGCAACCGGTTATACCGCTGCTTAAATTCAGCGATTTTTGCGTCGAGCAAAAAAATCCCTTCGAGGTGGGCGAGATACTTAGCAGTTCGCTCCTTGATAAAACTATCGCGCGTGCCGTCGTAGACAGTTTTAAACAAGGCATAAGCGGTTTGGCGTTGATCGCCTTTATTGTAATAGATAGCGGCTAAGTATTTGGCGTTCTCAGGCGCGTTCGGTAACTTGGCAGCGTTTTCGAAGTATCTACCGGCGGTGAGGTAATCTTTTTTATAGATGTGGTAAACGATGCCAGTGTAATATGGCATTTCCCAACGATCGGGTAAATTTTTAATCCCTTTCTCACCGAGCGCGATTGCTTCGTTAACAAAACCCTCGCCTGGTAGTATTAAGAGCCCAGTTTGATAAGCGGCGGTAAATTTTGGCGAAAGATCTGTGATGGTGGTGAACAGTTCTGCTAGTTTACGATACTTACCGTTCGGGTCGCCGCCGCCGTAATACTGGATTAGTTTAAGCCAGTACAAATCGGCGACAAACTCCTTAGCGCCGAAACTAATCGCCTTAGAGCTTTCGGCCGAAAGCGGTTGGGGCTCGATATACAGGTTATAAGTGGTTTTAATCTTGGGCGCTGAGTAGCGACGCCAGACGTCGTAGTTGATTTGCGCAACGTACGAGAAAAGCAGTAGCGCGATCGGTAGTAGCCAAGATATCCGCTCGAACTGTAGTTGTTTAAAACTCATCCCGGCGAAAAATCGCTAAGCCAGCAAGTAAAACGGCAGCGGTGTAAGCGATAAAATACGCAACGACTAGTAATACTTGCTGGAGATCCGGCTGAAAGTTGTAGACGATTTCGTTGCGCAAATTAAATTTCTCGAGGTTTGGGAACAGATAGTAAACCATCTCCAAGACATATCGCAGAATGCCTTGGGATTTCTGGCTAAGAATCCAAATGGTTGTTGCTGAGTGGCCAATAAGTACAATCCCAAACGTATAAACGGCGCTGGCTAATGCGCTGGTGAAGCTGCTAAATAATAACCCTACAGCCGTTAATAACCATGCCTCCAAAATAACGAAACTAGTCGCCCAAATCACTGGCGTAGAGAATTGTCCTGTTTTCCAGCGCAAGACCGCTAGGAAGACAACCCCCATCACTAAAGCGCAGACTGCTATCGTTAGGCAAAGCCCGATATATTTCCCGAGATAAAACGATTCGCGGGTTAACGGTTTTGAGAGCGTCAGATAGATTGTTTTTCGTTCGACTTCTCGGTAGACAAGCTGGGTGCCGATAAAAATAGTGATAATTAATAAAAACACGAGAAGCGCAGTTATGCCGAAGTTCTGGATAACCCGGGCGTCTTGTCCGAGCGACACCGAACCTGCCAACAGGCTTGCAGCGATCGTTAACACTGCGAAACCGAGGAGCGAATAAAGAAGCTTGTCGCGAACAGTTTCGCGAAATGTGTTTATGGCGATACTTTTGATTATCGATCCGTTGAGTTTCATTGCTTTTGAACTGTGCTAACGAAATATTCTTCGAGCGTTGGGTAGGTGCCGCGTAGCTTTTGAGGAGTCCCCTGTTTAACGATCTGCCCTTTGTTAATTATTGCCACTTCGTCGCAGATCTCTTCAACATCTGAGAGGATATGGGAACTAAGAAATATTGTAGTACCTAGTTTTTTTTGCTCGAGAAATAGTCGTTTAAAATCGAGGCGTCCAAGTGGGTCAAGGCCGTCAAGCGGTTCGTCCATAATGAGTAGTTTTGGATCGTTCATCAGTGCGACAGCAAAGGCGAGTCGCTGGTGCATCCCTTTAGAGAATCGTCGAACTACAGTATTCTCGGCGTCGGCTAGCCCGACTTGCCGTAATAAATTTTTGGCTTTTGTTTCTACGGTTTTTGGGTCAAGCTCGAAGAGCTCTCCAACAAATAGCAACACTTCGCGCGCACTCAGGTGGTGGTAAAACTGAGGCTGCTCAGGCATAAATCCGATTAGCCGCTTAGCTTTAATTGAGCTATGCGGCAGATTGTCGATCATTATCGTTCCGCTGTCAGCAAAGAGTAAATCGACAATCACTTTAATGGTTGTGGTTTTACCGGCGCCGTTAGCGCCAAGAAACCCAAATATTTTACCTCTCGGTACTTCTAGCGAAATATTATGAAGAACTGGTACGGTTTCGCGACGAAATTGGTAGGCTTTCACAAGCTTGTCTATTTTCAACATTTGTCTGAACCCATAATATGGGTTCAATGGAAATACGCAAGAGAGTTATCGCTGTTGTCGGACCGACCGGTTCTGGTAAGACGGCGCTCGCTGTGAAGTTGGCAAAGAACTACGACGGAGTGCTACTTTCTGCCGACTCCCGGCAGGTTTACAGAGGTCTCAATATCGGCACAAATAAAGAGGGTGAACCGTGCGACTGGCGTGGGTACAGCGCCGTGTGCATCGACGGGATCCCGCAGCTACTAATTGATTGCGCTGAGCCGGGCACGCGTTTTACTGTTGCTGATTGGTTGGAAAGCGCCAACACGGCGATCGAGCAGATTTGGGAGTCAAACTTGCTACCTATTGTCGTCGGGGGAACTGGTTTGTACGTTAGTGCGCTGCTCGATGGCTACGAGCTCGGTGGAGGGCGTAATTCAAAGAAAAGAAAATCGGTGGAATTCGAACAATTAACGCTCTATATCGACAAAGATCGTGAGTGGCTGTACCGAAAATCTGATCAGCGGTTTGAGCGTATATTTAACGAATTGGTAATCGAAACACAGGAGTTACTAAATCGCGGAGTAAGCGCTGACTGGCTGTTTGATATCGGATTAGATTACCGGTTTGCGACGCAGTATATTACCGGAGCGATGAATCGTGAGCTGGCGATCGACCAGTTCCAGCGGTCAAGTCGAGCCTATATCCGTCGGCAACTCACCTGGTGGCGGCATCACGGCGTCTTAGTTAAGTGCTCGACTGACGAACAAGCGGACAAGGCGGTGGATAAATTCTTGAATCACCGAGAAAAAAACGTAAAGTAGTGGTATGTGTGAGGGGAAAAATTAATGAAGTGTCCGCTGTGCGACAGCGACTCCGAGCCGGTTGTACTACGAAGTAGCGGCGCTCGAACTGTTGAAGCCAAGCGATGCACGCAGTGCAACGGTTTTTGGTTTCCGCGTCCGCTTAGCGATCGTTTAGATATAACAAGTGTTCAACAGTTCGAAACTGGTGCCCCAAACTACTCAGTACAAGCTTCGGATGTTGTTTGTCCGAATGATAACACTCTACTTGAACGATCGGACCACGATTTAAATCCGCATTCCGGACAGTATTGGAGTTGCCCCGATTGTAACGGACAATTTTTCCCGCGCGGTCAACTAGCACTGTATACTCAGTGGCAAATCGATAATCAGCCAGGCACTCCAGCAGCGATAGGCGCGATGACTCGAACCCAGGCAACCACAGGCATCCTTTCGATTAGTGGGCTCTTTGTAATGGTGATGGCGTCGCTTAGTAACTTGAATTACCAGGCAGCCAGTACCCAAACATTACCGTCCACCGGCCCGAACGTGCTGACATTACTTCTTTTGGCTGTCACTTATCTGGCAGGAACAATCCTGGCGGTACTTGGACGGAAATTACCTGTTATTCTACTCGGGTGGGGCGTGATAGCGATCTGTTTGGTTGGTTTCTCGGTTATTATATTTGGCCCGTAGCCGATGGCGCTCTCAACCCTCCGTTCTGCGACAGTAGATGGGGTTGACGGCCTGGCAGTTCGAGTCGAAGTTGACGTCGCTCAAGGATTGCCGAGCTTTACGATCGTTGGTCTTGCCGATAAATCTGTCGACGAGAGTAAGGAACGTATTCGCTCAGCGCTTAAGCACAGCGGGTATAAGCTACCGATCGCTCGAGTTACTGTTCATCTAGCGCCGTCGGCGGTGAAGAAAAGCGGCGTTCACTTTGATCTACCGATCGCATTAGCGGTATTAGCTGCCGACGAACAGATCGCCAAAAGCGAGCGTTGGGAAAAGACGTTGCTGCTCGGAGGGTTGCAGCTTGATGGTCGCATTCAGCCAGTTTTTGGGGCGCTGATATTAACTGATTGGGCAGCAAGAAACGGGTTTGAGAACGTTGTACTACCGCTAGAGAACTACGCCGAAGCATCATTAATTAAAAGTATTAATGTCATTCCAGTTGAAACGTTTAAAGATGTAATTGCGTATTTTGATGGGATCGAAACACCAATCCCCACTATTAAACATGCGACTATTAACCAGCACGATGACGATTGGCTACAAGTTAGGGGTCAGTCACAAGCGAAACGGGCGGCAGTGATTGCAGCTGCCGGTAATCACAATATTCTTTTACATGGTGAGCCTGGTGCTGGTAAAACTTTGCTAGCGCGAGGCATCCGAGCACTGTTGCCGCCGCTGAACATCGATGAGCAAATTGAAATGCTAAAAATTCACGGATTACAAACAAAACGTAACTACGATCGTCTAACAATTGAGCGACCGTTTCGCAACCCACACCACTCCGCTAGCCCTGTCGCGGTTGTCGGCGGCGGCTCGCCACCGCATCCGGGCGAAATCTCGTATGCGCATCGAGGAGTGTTGTTTTTTGATGAGTTGCCGGAGTTCCCCCGTTCCATTCTTGAATCGTTACGACAACCGCTCGAAGATGGGGTAATCACAGTTGCCAGAGCTGAGGGGTCGGTCCGGTATCCGGCAGAGTTTTTATTCGTTGCGACGATGAATCCCTGCCCCTGCGGGTGGTTTGGGTCTGAAAAGAGAGAGTGTCAGTGCTCACCTCAACAGATTCAAAAATATCAGAAGAAAGTAAGCGGGCCGATCGTTGATCGTATCGATATCTCGATGCGACTCCCTTCGATGACTTACGACGAGCTCCGTACAGAAAAAGACGGGCGTAGTGAGTTGGGGCAAATTCGCTCGCTCATTACTAAAACACGTCAACTGCAGATTAAGAGAAACGGCTGCCTTAATAGTCGGATTCCGCCGAAAGCGTTACATACTATTTGCGTGATCGACGAAAAGGCGGAGCAAATTCTAAAAAAAGCGGTCGAGGTGTACGGCTTAAGCGGTCGAGGTGTTCATAAAGTGCTGAAAGTCTCAAGAACTATCGCCGATCTCTCGGGACACGAGGTTATTACTAGTCCGCATGTCTCGGAAGCGCTTCAATATCGCTTTGAAGCGTAACTTGCCTACAGCTGCTTCTGTACTATGATGAATGGGAGGGGATGAAACTAAAAAACCGTCGGGCGTTCACAATATTGGAAATCGTTATCGACACGTTTATTATTACGGCCGTCTTCGGTGTATTGGTAACAAGTTTTATCCTGGTACTAAATGTAGTTGGTGCCGGTAAGGCCAGGACTGCTGCGACGCTGTTGGCAAACGAGCAGATGGAGACGCTGCGCAACTTACCGTACAACGATTTGGCAACGCAAAACGGAACGATTTTACCGCAAGGCGATATCCCAGACACCCAAACTGTTAATCGAAGCGGGTTAGACTTTACCCTCTCAACTACTATTATCACAATTGACGATCCGTACGACGGTTGCGCAATTCCTGCTGGTGCCGGAGTATACGAGTGTACCGACGGGCAGACCTCAACACAGCAAGACACGGTGCCAGTCGATTATAAGCGAATACAGATTACAGTTACTCAGCTCAATAACCCAACCGTACTCGCGACGCTTGCGAGTAACGCCGCGGCAAAAGCAGCCGAAACACCTTCAAACACAGGTATGTTGCTGGTTTGCATTAACGACTCACAAGGTCTAGCTGTCCCTAGCGCGACTGTAACCATAACAAATACGGTATTGGGTGTGAACGTTCAAGGTGTAACAAATAACCAGGGATGTGTGTTTGTGGCTAACGTACCGCCTGATAACCAGAACGGATATCACATTGTAGTTACTAAAGACGGTTATTCGAGTGATTTTACGACGCCACGTACCGCTCAAAACCCCAATCAAGTTCAGCCGGACGTCGATATTAACCAACAGCAAATTACTATCCAGAACTTAGCGATCGATTACTTAGCTAATATGGCCGTAACCGTTGTCAATGAGCTAAACCAGCCGGTAAGCGGCATACAAGTTACGGCAACAAGCACAAAAATAACGCAATTTAATCCTGAACTACCGAAAAACACCTACAACCAAACAACCAACGCCAGCGGCATTGCAACGTTCAATAATATCGAGTGGGATAGCTACGCGTTAAGCGTTCCGTCTGGCTACACTATTCTTACTACCAGCCCGTATCAAGCCGTGTCGGTGGTGCCAAGCGCAACGACTAACGTCGCCATTACCGCTACCACCGCCAGTAGCTGGCCGATTATCTCAACCGTTAGCCCGACCTCTGGCGTAGCGGGGAGTACGGTTGAGATTGTGATCGAGGGAGATAACTTTCCAAGTAGCGCAACAGTTAAATTAGTTCGAAGCGGTTATGCCGACATAATTCCAACTACAACTAATGTGGCGGCGAATCAGAAAACTATCACCTTTACCCTCAATTTAATTGGCGCGGCTACGGGGCCATGGGATATTGTTGTCGATGCCGCTGGCAAGATCATTACGCAGGTCGGCGGCTTTACCGTTTCCTGATGGGTAATCGTCGGGCGTTTACGATAATTGAACTAATAGTTGTTGCCGGTCTCGGTTCTATTCTGGGCGCTATCGTTATTTCGGTGGTCGTAAAGAGTCTCTCAGATAATCGTCGGGTGGAGGCAACCTCGCTAGTCCAACGCGATATTAATCTGGGGGTGGACAATATTAATAAAGTGTTGCGAAGCACCACCCAAATATTGGAGGCGACTAATACAACGTTACGAGTGCGGGCGTATCGTAACGTTGGCGACGCCGCGCCTAGCGAGATTTACTACCGGATTGACACCCATAACGGCGAGCAAGCCGTTAGATACGATGTAACCCCGGCCAGCGGCACAGCGCCAAATTACACCTACGACCCTCAAGACACTGAAACATTTACTCTTCTTCCGAAGGTCACAAATAGCGATCTTCTACCTCTATTTAAGTACTACAACGAAGAGAACGTGTTGCTGCCCGTACCGGTTTCGCTATCGGAGGTGAGGGTTATCGAGGTGCTGCCAAGCTGTCTTGATATTACTGGTATGTTAACCAACCCGATAACTGTTACCACAAAAGCCACGCTGAGAAATTTTAAAACCAATTTATGAAGATATTCCAACGAAAAAAGTCTGGCTATTACTTGCCGTTAATTATGACGATCGCTGCAGTTGTGTTTATTATCACAACTGCCATTCTTTCGTTGGCGTTCGGTAACTTTCGAATCGTTAAAAAACAAGGCCAATCGACAACAGCGCTAAACGTAGCGGAAGCAGGGATAAACTATTACCTCTGGCATCTCTCGCACAACAGCCAAGATTACTGTGACGGTAATTCTTGCACCGGGAACGGACCGTTCGGACCGTACACACATCAGTATAAAGACGTCGACGGTAACATATTAGGTGAATACGAGTTAACGATCACTCCCCCGGTTTCTGGCGGTAATACGGTTACTGTTCGATCCGTCGGCGAGACTGTAACGGGGGAGAAACGAACCATCCTTGCCAGTCTTGGCGTTCCGTCGTTTGCACAATACTCGTTTGTCACCAACTCAGAAGCTTGGTTTGGCGACACAGAAACGACTAACGGTTTGGTACACTCAAATAAGGGAATTCATTTCGACGGTGTGGCTAATGGTTTGGTAACGGCTGCTGTTTCGACGTATACACCTTCTACCTGTTTTGGCGGTGACGGCAGCGTGAAAAACGGTGTTTGGGGTACCGGCGGACCGACGACGTACTGGAATTTCCCGGTTCCACAGATCGACTTCAACCAAATCACTACTGACCTTAGCGCTCTGCAAACGGCCGCGATTGACGACGGTATTCACCTGCCGACGTTAGTCGACAATCAGGGGAGAAAAACACATAGCGGTTACGCCTTGCAATTCAACGGCAACGGGACAGTGTTGATAGGAAAGGTCACCGCTAGTCGCGACGCCGGAAATTCAGGAGGCACCTGCACGGCGCACAGTCGAGCCGATTCGTTAATCCAGTCTGTTGTGTGGGACGCTACCGCGACCGCATTACCGAATAACGGTATTATATACGTCGCCGATAACGCCTGGATTTGGGGAACAATAACTTCGAGACTAACAGTTGCTTCCGGCAGATTACCTGATACTACTTCAACTAACACTAGCGTCTATTTACAAAACGATATCGTTTACGCCGCTAAGGACGGCAGTGTGGCGCTTGGGATCGTTAGTCAATCTGATATCCGGGTTAACTCTAATAGCGAGAACGATTTAGTATTAGACGCGTATTTGCTTTCGCAGAAAGGAAAAGTTTTCCGTCCGCTGTATTCCGGAAATGTCCGGAACAGCATTAGTATCTACGGCGGTATCGCTAGTAATTCCTGGTGGACGTGGAGTTGGGTGAACGGGAGCGGCACAGTAGTTTCCGGGTACCAAAATACAACGCAAACGTACGATCCGTATTTAACGCTTAACCCACCGCCGCTATTTCCTAAAACCGGGTCTCACGCAATTCTTTCTTGGAAAGAAGAGCCGATTCTTTAACTACTGATCAAGCCGAAGTGCCTGGTATAGCCAGTTGCCGAACGTTTCTAAGTCGTTTCTCTGTTGATCGAAAATAATTATCGCAACTAACAACAGAGTGATAATACCGATACTGACTGAAGTGCGGATTAGCTCGCGTCCGTGAGAATAAGCTGCTAGCTGAGTTGCTGGCTTAGGTTCGGCTGGCAGCGCTGCGTGCTTTTCAGGGACGGGTAATAGCGGTTCGGTCGGCGAACTTGGTTTAAGTTGTTGAAGTTGCTGCCGCTTAGCCAATATCTTTTGTAGGTTTTTCTTAGATTTTTTACTCATTTCTAACTGGATACTAACCGAGTTTTCTCCTTTACACAACCGAGTTGAGCAGATAGAATATTGGTTGAATTGCGGCAGTAGTTCAGTTGGTAGAACGTCTCCTTGCCAAGGAGAAGGTCGCCGGTTCGAATCCGGTCTGCCGCTCAAAAAATACCCGGCGATCGCCGGGTTATAGTTGTAACGATGGGAGTTTCTTCTCTAGCAACCTCCGTATTGCCGACTTAGTTCCCTGGTTGATCTTAGCTGGATCTACAAAAATTCTGAGATACCAGCTTTCGTGTAGGATCGATTGGTGCATGGGCAAAGTAGAACCTGCGTCGTCCAGGATCGGTAAATGGATAGCTTTGTAGCCCTTATTCTTGCCGTGATATACAGAGACGCATTCGGGTGATATTGAGAGCTCATCTGCCACCTCATCGGCAAGGATTCCTCGCGACCACGGTGTGCTGATTAACTCAGCTAACGCCTCGTCTTCATGGTCCAATGTCGCAGATACAACCAATTCATGTTGTTGGAAGTGTTGCACACATTCAGCTAGATTCCTGGTTCTGCTGTTGCACTTGGTGAGTAACCACTGATAAGCAGCTGAATCAGTCATTCGGAAAAACTCTGGTGGAATCTCGTCAACCCCTATCCTAGTTGCAAGATCCATTGCTCGGTGGAGCATACTGCCTGGAGCAAGATTGCGATCCGAGTACACAAAGCTATATGTGCGTGATCGACATTCTTCCCAGCCTGGTAGCTCCGGTAGGGCACGTTCGTCTAGATATATACCCCTGGACTCAGAAAACCGGTAGCTACTAGCCAAAGTAACAGGGCTGTATGTTGGGTGGTTCACTAGACCCATACTGATGCAATACCGCAAAGAGTTATCTAGATTGTCCACGTCAATCGATCCGTTAACGATATCGCTTAGCGGCGGATATTTGCCAGTGATCATTCGAGTAATTGTCTCGACATTTCCACCCTGACGTGTCATTTCTTCGCTCAGCTCAGAGTTTAGTAGTACATCTTCTGCAAACTCTTCGTGATCCTTGCCGTGAAGTAGTTTGAGATAGTACTCGGACATATGCGAAAACGGCGGCGTGCCGACATCGTGGCCAAGCGCAGCGAATCGGATATTAATCGCCTGATCGCTGAATCCGTGTTGCTCGCAGACAATTCGTGCTAAGTACTCGACACCAACGGAGTGCTCAAACTTCGTAGCACATAGCCCGCAGGGCAGAACCCAAGGTGGGATGGCTGAGAGAGACACTTCTCTAAGTCGGGTCATTTCCCTAGTCTGGTATAGGCGAAGATCGTCGTTGCTGACGGGGATTTGGAAGTAGAGTCGATCATTCAAGTATTTAATTGCCAAGGTGCTTCAACCTCCTTCAGTTGATGTCGGAAGTGTAGCAAAAGTAAATATGATCTAAAACAGCTCGTTAGCTGAAGAAAATACAGGTATAATCATCGAGTAATCGGCCAGGTGCCCGAGTAGTTAGGGAACGGTCTGCAAAACCGTTTTACAGGGGTGCAAATCCCCTTCTGGCCTCAGTTTTACCTTGACTTACTCTCTAGAGAAGGCTAATATTTTGCACACATGGCCAATACTGTCCAGGTGATCCAAATTATCGCTGCGGTAATTTTGATCGTTTCAATACTTCTTCAGCATCGTGGTACCGGTTTAGGGGGAGCGTTCGGTGGTGAAGATCTATCATATCGGTCTCGTCGAGGCGTTGAGCGATTGCTATTTCGAACGACTATACTTTTTGCAGCCGTCTTTGTTGTTTCAGCAATTGCCCAACTCTTCTTGTAAACGATGTTGCGCATCGTTGCGCGGGTAGCTAATAAAGTTAGCTCACTTGTCGCCCAGTACGAAAAAATTCTTCTAGCGGTTCTTTCTGTAGTGATCGTAATTAGCGGTACCTTTTGGTTCCGCCAATTTGCTGGTTCCCAAGGATCGTCGCCAACGATCGGTGGCACCTATGTAGACGGAATTGTCGGCGGAGAACGGGAGGTTCAAACTATCGCCTCAAAGCTGACGAAAACCGGACTGTTTACTATCGATGCTCAAGGGAATTTACAGAATCAGCTTATTACCAAATGGGAGGTAAATCCGGAGAAAACGCTGTACAGCTTCCAAATCGCGCCCGAGGTTGATGGCGAGGAGATTCTCCAGAGTCTTAACGAAAATCTTGATCTCATCGGGCCGTCACAGCTTAATTTACTAGAGGGTAATACATTAACGGTTGAGTTGATTACACCAAACAGCAATCTCCCATTGTTATTAGCACAGCCGTTATTTGATTACGGTCCGTACAAGGTCGGAAAGATGACCGAAAAAACCACTGTGTTTACTCGAAATACGCGAGCCAAAGCGCAAAGCGCGTATATTAATAAAATTATTGTCCATACTTTCCCCGACGAAGCAGCACTGAAGAAAGCGTTCGAGAAAAAGAATATCGACGGCGGTACGCTCACCACTATTGACGCAGTGCCAGATGGTTATGAAAAAAAATCGTTCCAACTACCGCGATATTACGTATTAGTTCTTAATATCAATCGCGCTCCATTCCGAGAGTTAACCCCGCGACAACAGCTATTTACCCAGAGTTTAACTAAGCCATTCACGTTAACGGTTCCGGATGTTGAGCCATATAAAAGTATTGCCACTAAACTCAGCGTCGAATGGCAAGCGGCAAACGTTCCAGCTACTGTCGAGTATAAGTCTCAGGAGGAGATAATTAACAAAATTAGCCCTTCAAGAGATTTTCAGGCGATGTTGGTTGGAGTAGAGTACGGCGCCGAACTCGATCCGTACTACGTCTGGCACTCCAGCCAGCTCCGACCGCCGGCGAACAATGTTAGCGGTGTTAAAGACCAGCAAGTTGATACGCTTATCGCTCAGATTCAAGGAGAATTAAGTCCGGCAAAGCGAAGTGAGATGATTAATTCTTTGCACATTCTTCTTAAGGACTTAGGTGTCGCCTTAGTTTTAGAGCAGGAAGAGGAATCATTCCTTTTAAAAGATTCGATTAATTACAAAGAACCGTGGCTACCGTTGGCGCTTCGCGATCGCTGGCAATCTATCAGCCAATGGTCGGTCAAGTAGTGAAAAGTAACTCGTTCTTTGGTAAAATTATCAGGTGTAATTTGCCGGGGTGGTGAAACGGTAGACACGCTGGCTTCAGGTGCCAGTGAGCCTTACGGCTCGTGGAGGTTCAAGTCCTCTCTCCGGCACTGTTAACATTACGCGCGAGTGGTGAAATTGGTATACACGCAGCCTTGAGGTGGCTGTGGGGGCAACCCCGTGGAGGTTCAAGTCCTCTCTCGCGCACTACAGAGCGACTTGAACCTAAGGTTCACTGCGACTGAGCGAAGTGAAGGAGAAGGAGCGCAGCGACTTTCCTCTCTCGCGCACTAATTATCTCTGCTACACTAAACGCAATGGCGATGCGTAAAAAAATTACGTTACTAATTACAGGCATTCTATTACTCTCTGGTGTGACAGTGTTTTTTCTCGGGCCGGTACTATTTGCTAGCGTGAGTTATCCTTTACCTGAAAAGTATCGAGCCTCGGTGGCTAAATGGACACAAGAATACTGCCAGGGTCTTCCTGTTACTCCAAACTTCCTGGCGGCGCTGATCATGACCGAAAGCGGTTGGCGCGAGAACGCCAAATCGTACGCTGGCGCAGTTGGCTTAACCCAGTTTATCCCTTCGACTGCGGTTGCCACTGCCAAAAGATTAGGTGTTTCTCCGTTTACGCCGAGCGATCTAACGAAAAATCCGGATCTTTCTATTAGGTTCGGGGCTTATTACATCTGTACGAGAATTAGAGATTATAAAGGCGATATGAAGAAGGGCTTAATTGCCTATAACGGCGGCGGCGGGGCAGTGCTGGCCTACGAGCGCGGTACACCGGTACGCGGGACGGTCGGTTACGCCGAAAAGATCCTGGCAATGTGGCGCGCATATGATAAGATCTACGGCAAGTGGTGGGAAAACCCTGCCGGTGAGACGGGTAGCTTTAACGTTCAGCCCAAAACCGATATCAGTTTAATTGCGACTGTACCGATACTCGATTTTTGGCGCGGACTCCTGTCGAATCCTGTTTCAGATCAAGAGCCAGCTGAAGATGCTAGCGGCGTCAACGATCTGTGGCGAGTTTTCCTCCCTGGAAATTAAATGGAATTAGCGACAGTTCGAGAAAAATTTTTACAGTTTTTTCAGAGTAAGGGCTACAAAATATTGCCCGGATCTTCGCTTGTACCAGAAAATGATCCGAGCGTCTTATTTACGACTGCTGGTATGCAGCAGTTCAAAGACTTTTACTCGCACCCCTCTGAGGCGCCTGCATCATCAGTAGCGACAGCGCAGCCAGTAATTCGAACATCCGATATCGCTGAAGTTGGTGACGATACGCATTTAACGAGTTTTGAGATGCTCGGCAACTTTAAGTTCGGCGAGGCAGAAGCCTACAAAATGAAAGAGCGAGCAATTAAAGAAGCCTGGCAGTTCGTGAATTTGGAGCTGGGTGTCGAAAAAGAACGCGTACACGCAACAGTGTTCAAGGGCGACGACACAACGCCGACGGATACTGATTCGGAAAAAATTTGGACAGAACTCGGCGTTCGCGTCGAAAGAGCCGGTCGGGAAGATAACTTTTGGGGACCGACTGGCGACGAAGGTCCGTGCGGACCGACGAGCGAGATTTATATCGACGGCGTTGAAGTTTGGAATCTTGTTTTTAATCAGTATTACAAACATTCAGATAACGTTCTGGTCACTAGGGATATGCAAAAATCGATCAGGCCCGAAGAATCAAAATATGTTGACGTGCAGTTTGTCGGACTTGATACCGGTTCTGGCCTAGAGCGTTTGACAGCAACGTTGCAAGGAAAAACGTCGGTATGGCAGATCGAGCCGTTTGCCAGCTGGGTACGTATAGTTGATCCGGAGAAAGAGTACGAGAGCCGGATTATTGTTGATCATCTGCGCGCAATCTTATTTTTAATTAGCGCCGGTATCGAACCAAGCAATAAAGGACGTGGGTACATCTTGCGACGATTAATTCGCAAAGTCAGTTTTCTTGAAAGCAACCCTCAAATTCCAGCGACCATTCTCGCTGAAGTTAGAACATTTTATTCCAACCAATATCAACTATTAGATTTAGAAGAAGTGTTGGTTGTGTATAAAAAAGAACATGAGCAGTTTGAGAAAAATTTAGCTCGCGCCAAAGCCCATCTTCAACGCTGGATCGACACAAATGCAGAGAAAGATGAGCGATCAATTACCGAACTAGCGTTCTATATGTACGAGTCGTTCGGCTTTCCGAAAGAGCTAGTTATCGAATATCTGGTGGCTCAGGGATTCTCGGTCGATGCAGGCTATTTCGAGAAGCTTTTCGCTGAGCACCAGGCAGTCTCTCGAGCGGGTCTGGCCGGACAATTTAAAGGTGGCTTAGCCGATCACGAACCCCAAACAATTAAACACCACACGGCGCATCATCTACTACTCGCTGCCTTACAGAAAGTTCTTGGAAACGACGTTGTTCAGAAAGGCTCGAACGTTACAAGTGAGCGGTTGCGAATTGATTTTAAATTTGACCGCAAGTTAACCGATGAAGAGTTGAAAGAAGTTGAAGCGATCGTGAACGCAAAGATTGCAGAAGATTTGCCTGTTGTTCAAGAAGAAATGAGTAAAGACGAAGCGCTCGCGAGCGGTGCTCAGGCCGAATTCGGCGCCAAATACGGTGATACGGTCTCTGTGTACACGATCGGCGAGTTTTCCAAAGAACTCTGCGGCGGGCCGCACGTAAAAAAAACCGGCGAGTTAGGCCGGTTTGAAATCTTGAAGGAGGAAGCGTCCTCCCAGGGTATACGACGGATCAAAGCACGCTGCGTCTGAAGACAAGCAGTTCGGTTAGGCGATCAGCACGATGCATAAATCGTTCAGTTGCCTGAGCAACCTCTACTTCGTTTTCATAGTTTATGTTTCGAAGTGCGAGTACTTCAGCGAGTCCAAACAATTCCATAGTGATCATAGCGGGAGCCAGGTGTTCACGAATCTTTATGGCTTCAGGGTTGGTACTCGCCAGGATTCTTTTGGCGATCGGCTTATCTCCTGCGAAAAGGTTAGCCATCTCTATAGAATTTGGTCGGTGGCCCAACAAGGTGACACAGAGGCGTGAGTATAAGATTGATCGAGCAGCTCCCGCCTTTTGATCTCGAAGATTCTCGAGATCTGATTGGGCAAGGTTTTTGAAGAATGACCCACGTCGACACCAAAGCCTAACCTGCCCCTCAATATCTCTTTTGATTAGGTCTTGAGAGGTAGTAGCACGATCAAAGACCTCTTCACCGTATGAACTTAGAATGTCGAGTGGTGGCGATTGCAGTGAGTTATTAAGGAACTCCAGTATTTCCAGTTTTGCAGACACAATTTTCTCCTAAATATGAACGAGGTAATTTTACTGATAATCACGTTGCTTGTCCAGGGTCAAACTGGTATTTTGAGGATACGAATGGGACTTTTTGGAGGGAAGAAAAAACAGAGCAACTGGGCTATTAGCTTGGATATCGGTACCGAGTACGTAAAAGCTTTGGTTTTTGAGGTGGTTGATGGTAAGGGTATCGTTCGCGGCGCCGGTAGAGCTAGACAGCGACTTTCTGATATGCAGGGCGGCGGCGTAACCGATATTCACGGCGTTGCGATTAACTGTGAGAAAGCGATCGAGCAAGCCGCTGAGCAAGCAAAGTTTTTACCAGATAAAGTGATCGTAGGTATCGCCGGCGAACTCGTTAAAGGAACCACAGCCAGCATTAAGGTGAATCGAACCAAACCGCAACAGCAGATCCAGATGAGCGAGCTTCAAGATATCGTCAACCAAGTTCAAGCCGAGGCATTTCGCCAGGCGCGCGCGGAGCTAGCAGCCGAAACCGGTCAAGATGAGATCGACGTTCAACTAGTAAACGCCGCAATCGTTAGCGTTGTCATCGATGGGTACAAAGTCGCAAACCCGATGAGTTATCAAGGGAAGCAGCTGGCTGTCGGTGTTTATAACTCGTTTGCGCCGATCGTCCAACTTGGGGCGATCGAAACAGTCGTTCGAGAGCTCGGATTAGAGCTCTTAGCCGTCGCGGCCGAGCCGTACGCGGTGGCCCGCTGCATCGATGAAGAATCGACCGACTTTGCGGCAATCTTTATCGATATCGGCGGCGGTACTACCGACGTTGCAGTCGTACGAAACGGCGGCGTTGAAGGGACTAAGATGTTTGCAATCGGCGGCCGAGCATTTACAAAACGCGTTGCGGCGGCGCTTGGCGAAACGTTCCAAATCGGCGAAGAAGCTAAGCTTCAATACAGCGCCGCTACTCTTGAAGCCGAAAAGGCTGAGTTAATTAAACATGCTCTCAAAGCGGATGTTCGCGTTTGGCTCTCGGCTCTTGAGATCTCTCTTGAAGAGTTTGGTGAGGGCGATTTATTGCCCTCAAAAATCCTACTTTGCGGCGGCGGGAGCAACTTACCCGAGATTAAACAAGCACTTCAGAGCAGCGACTGGTACAAGAGTCTACCATTTGCCAGGCAGCCCGACGTTCAATTTATTAAACCAAGTGACGTCGCTAATATGGTCGATGAGACAAAGCAGTTATCCGACGTGTCGGAGGTAACGCCGTTAGCGTTGGCGAACGTCGCCTTAGATTTAATCGGAGAATCCAGTATTCTGGAAAGTGTTATGAAGAAAGCAGTAGCGGGGCTTAAACAGTAATGAAACAGATCTACTTAGAACCAGACGAGGAAATAACCTCTGTTATCGAGAAAATCGGCGCCGAAGGTGACGGAAGCGTTGCACTTGTTGTCCCGAAAAATAGCTCGCTTTTCCAGAGCTTGGTGAATTTAAAACTCTTAGCAAAAGAGGCGAAAAATCTCCAAAAAGAGGTAGTTATTATCTCTGGAAACAAGATCGGTATGAGACTTGCAAAACAGGTAAGTGTACCGACATACGCTTCGCTCGGCGCTATCGCTAACTCGCCCCAACAACCAGTTAAATCGATAGTGGCTGAGGAGCCGGCGACTGTAGACACGACGATCGACGGTGTTCCGGTTCGTCAGTACAATCCCAATCGCCCAGTTACAACCGAAACTACCCCAGTTGCAGAAGATGTAGAGGACGAGCTCGAACCGCCTTCTGAGCAAGAGGCGATCGAAGTGGAAGATAAAGTGATTACGGTTACTACCCCGTCATCAGACGAGTCTACCGACGAAAAGCAGCCTGACGCCGAGGAGCAGCCCAAGGAAGCTGACGACTCATCGCTGCCTCCAATCGTAACTCGAGTCGGCGCTCCGCGAGCCTCAGAACCGTTTAAATTCCCCTGGAAGGCGGCGCTGATCGCGCTAGGACTCCTTTTGATATTGACCACTGTAACGTTTTTCCTATTGCCGAAAGCAACAGTCACCGTTGTCCTACCAGCTGAGCCAGTTAGCGATACGCTGTTATTGGCGGTGCAAACGGAAACTGCCGAAGGTGCGGTAAAAGGCAGCGTTGTTACGAGTGAGCAGTCTTCAAGTACAACTATCACGGCGACCGGTAAAAAAGATGTCGGCAGTAAAGCTACGGGTACGATTAGTATCACTAACAAATACCGTGACGGGTCTGGGGCCGGTAAAGACCAGACGTTTGCCGCCGGAACGAAGGCGACAGATGTTTCTACGAAAAAAGTTTTCACTCTTAATAACTCGGTGACCGTGTCGAGAGTTACGTTCAACCCAAACAACGGACAACCGATTTATGACACAAAAACCGTGAAGGTTACTGCCGTGGAGCCGGGTGAGAGCTACAATATTCCTAAATCGTCGTTTACGTTGGCAGGCGCGCTTGATAATACCGTTATCGAAAGCACTGAAGCGTTTTCAGGCGGGTTAACGAAACAAATTACCGTGCTTTCACAGCAAGATCTCGATACCGCTGTTGCCGCCGCTAAGGCAGAGCTGGAAACGAAAGCAAGAGCCGATTTGGCAGAAAAAGCAAAAGGTCTATTAATTCTTCCTGATGCTGTTTGGCAGACGGTGAAAGAACAAACTACCGACAAAAAAGTTGACGAGGAGGCGCAGAGCGTGAATTTAACTCTAAAAATAGAATTTGCTAGTTTAGCTTTTGAGAAAAAACTTGTGGACGATCAATTTAAAACCAAACTATCCTCTACTTTAACCGAGACTCAGGAGCTAGTATTTGAGGACGGCAAAGAACCAACGATTACAACAAAAGGCATTACCGACGATAAAACCAAGCTTACTATAGAGGTAGCGGGGAGCGGTTATAAAGTTGAAAAGATCGACAAAGCCACAATTGCTCGTTCGGTAAAAAATAAAAGTGTCGATTCTGCTAAAAACTCGATCGTAGAGACGTACAAAGCTGATTCAGTTGAGATTAGTATATCGCCGAGTTGGTGGATCGCACGCCTGCCGCTATTGGAAGGCGCGATACGGGTCGAATACGGATTTGCTAATAAGAAACCAACCGAGTAAATGCGCTATCTAGGTTTAGATATCGGCAGTCGGTACATCGGAGTGGCGGTTGGCGAAGCGCTTGCCACTGAATTAACGACGTTGAGCTGCAAAAAGAACGAATCGTTCTATCTCGGTGAAGCTAAAAAGACTGCGATTGCAGAGCTTCAAACACTACTTGAAGTCGAAGAGGCGAGTGCGTTTGTTGTTGGGCTACCTGTCAACGAGCGCAATAAACACACAGAAGAATCTAAGAAGATCTCATCGTTTGCGGCTGAACTAGAGAAGAAAGCAAACTGTCAGGTTCATTTTGTTAATGAGACGTTAACTAGTTTTATGGCGCAGGAAATTCTGGAATCCCAAGGGATCTCAGCTGCTAACGCCAAAGAGCGGGTTCACCAGGTTTCGGCGCAGTTAATTTTACAACAATATTTCGAAGAGAATGGTGTTTCTTAAGCGCGGCGCACTGGTATTGTTGGCTTTACTACTAATTTTTTCAGTGACCTTTATTTATCTACTTGGTCCGAAAGACGCCGGTAGTACAGATAAAAAGGAAATAAAGATCGTCGCCGGCATGTCGAGGGCGAGTATCGCTCAAACGCTATCATCAGAAGGGCTTATTAAGAGTCAGTTTGCTTTTTTTGTATACAGTAAGCTCGTAAAGGGTGTAATTATTCCTGGTACATACGAGCTGTCAGCCGGCGACTCAGCTAGTACAATTCTTGAACAGCTCAACAAAGGCAAATTTAAAGTCTTCCGCATTACTATCAAAGAAGGTTGGTGGGCGAGCGATATTGAAGCAGAGCTCATTGAGCAGAAAGGTCTAAAGCAGATGGTCGGATTTGCCGACGCCGCCAAGCAATACGAAGGCTATCTTTTTCCTGATACCTACGAGTTCAAGATTGACGAAACTATCGAGGGGGTGATCGAGCGTTTACGCGATAATTTTGAATTGCGCACCAAGGAGTTACGAGTCGACCCAGACGTAGTAATTCTAGCCTCAATTATCGAGCGCGAAGCTAAGGGTCCGAGCGATCGAGCTGCGATCGCAGGAGTCTACGTCAATCGGTTAAAGAAAGGCATGAGACTCGAGGCAGACGCGACGATACAGTACGCTAAAGGGTCGTCGAAATCGATCGTAACCGTTGATGATTATCGTAACGTTATCTCCCCGTATAATACCTACCTCAACGACGGCTTACCTCCCGGTCCAATCGCTAATCCTGGGCTAGAGAGTATTAAAGCAGTTCTAAACCCAGAAACTCACGATTACTTCTACTATTTTCACGCAAAAGGCGAGACGATTTTTTCAAAAACCTACGAGGAGCACCGAGCTAAGGTTAAACAGTATTTCTAATGGCATATGCTGTTACTCTATTAATAATAGTAAGTGTGACAATACTAATTCGAAACCGAAAGATTCGAAAACACTACGTACTCGGAGGGCTGTGTGCTCTGCCGTTAGTAATTATCGATCCATTGTTAAGAACTGGGTACTTCGAACAGCTAACCACGGCGCAGCTGTATCAGTATTTCCTAACCCAAGCGCTGACTGTATTTATGTTTGGGGGTCTTTCAGCGGTTCTTTACGAACTGGTATTTTCGACACACTTTACAAAACAGCGCTCATCGACGCGACAGCACCTATCAGTATTTCTGATTGGCTTAGTAATCGGCATGTCGCTATTCCTATTTGGAGTCGTCCCATTGGTGACAGCGGTAATAGTGGGGTTGGCGATAAATGTGGTTCTGCTTATGCTGCTGCGATCGGATCTATTTTGGGACGCAACGTTTTCCGCGATCGGTACAGGGTTGTTGTACGCGGTATTGTTTTCGCTTATAACCCACGGATCTGGTTCCCTGACTAGCCTGTGGTTTACCGAGGGACTAAGCGGCGCAACGGTAGCTGGACTACCGCTTGAAGAGTTAATCGTGGTGGCGTTATTTGGTGCTTTCTTTGGCCCGATTTACTCGGCGGCTAAGTCGTTGTACGAGCGATGAAGCTTTGGCGCTCATGGGCTGAGCATCCTCGAGCGTTTGTCGTTCAGCTATCGCTGGGAGCGCTAGCTACTCTAGCTGCCGCTGGTGTGATGCTATCGTTTGTGTCGCCCAAGGTTCAAAATACGCTGATCGCGTCGCAAAATAGCCGCGCGGAACTACTAACCGATATTAGAGTTTCATTTTCTTTACCGGTCTCACGCGAAAGTTTTACGCCGGTTATCACGCCGGAGACCGAGGGGCGTTGGTACTGGGAAGATCCGGTGATCGCCGGTCGGTTATTCCGCACAGTCGTCTTCGAGCCAACCAGCGCGCTTCAGCCGAACACAACGTATACCGTTACTCTTTCTGGTATCCGTGGGGTGCTTAGCTCCAGTGACGGCACCGCACACACCGTAAGTTTTACGACTCAACCGTTGCCATCGATCAAAAGTATTGTCGTCGGCTCGCCACACAAAATTACTGAGCCAGTTGTTGTCGATCTTGATTTCCCTGCCGAGCGTGTTGTCGAGTACTTTTTCTCATTCAAGCCAGAGTTTGAGTTTGATGTAGTGAGCGCAAAAAACCAGAGTCAATTTCTATTAACTCCGAAGGCACCGTTACAACAAGGGGTTACGTACGAACTGACTGTCGATAGGGAGATTATTCGGTACGATACCAGTTTGCAAAAAGTCGTACAAAGAGGTACACGCGAACAAGTAGTTACGAAACAATTTACTACAACTGAGCCGCTAGGGATTGCTGCTGTTTCGCCTCAAGGAGCTGACGTATTACCCGATCTCTCGAAGCTGACTGTAACATTTGCTCAAGACGTGTCTGAATCGGCGCTCACTTTTCTTAGTTTGGAGCCTAAAACTGCTGGAAGCTGGGTTCTAGCGAGTGGGCAGGTTGCAGAGTATCGGTTTAACGAACGTCTCAAGTTTGAAACCACCTACAAGCTAACAGTTCAACCAGGACTACCGTCGTCCGAAGGAAGTACGATCATTAGTGCCGGGACATATTCGTTTTCCACGGTCGGACCGTTAGAGATCCGCAGTATCGTCCCAACCTCAAAATCAACCGGCGTCTCGAGATCGTCAGTCATTACGATTAAATTCAACCAAGCGGTCGATAAAAGCTCGGTCGAACGCGCTGTCAGTGTCTCGCCAACCATTACTTACTCCAAGGATTGGAAAGACGACGCTACGCTTCAACTAATTCCTGCCGCGCCACTCGAGTATTCAACTCAATATACAATCTCGATCGGATCAAGCGCGGCAAGTCGTTATCAAAAAACGATGAGATCGGCGGTTACCAGTACGTTTTCAACTGAAGAGAAGATCGTTACGCTTAATGTGACGCTTGATAAACAAGATCGGGCGCTCTCGTGTGAAGCCGCTGCGCTGAAAATGGCCCTGGCGTATCGGGGAATTCGTGTGAGCGAAGATGAGATTATGAGTCACATCGGTTACGACCCAACAACCCGGTCTGGGAATGTTTGGGGCGATCCTGATGTAGCATTTGTTGGCGATATTAACGGCTCACAAAATAGTACTGGATACGGGGTTCACTGGGCGCCGATTGCAAAAGCCGCGTCTAACTACCGAGCTGCTAAGGCGCAAACTAATATGACGCTTCAGGATTTAGCAAGAGAAATCGACGCCGGGAATCCGATTGTTGTCTGGGGAACTCAAGGTAGATCATATTATGATCCTTGGGTAACGCCGAGCGGTAAAACCATTCCGGCTTGGAAAGGCGAGCACGCACGGACGGTGATCGGTTATAAAGGCAACGTTCAGTCGCCAACAGCAATTATCGTTAACGACCCGATCGCTGGGCGAGTTACCTGGAAAGCAGCGGATTTTGACAGTAACTGGGCGAGATTAAGCCGGGCTGGAGTGGTGGTGTATTGATGTATAAGAGTTCTCAATTTGCTTATGTTGTGGCGATCGGTCTGTTTATTGGTATTAGCGGTACGGTTTTATATCTTGGTACAAGTAAGCAAGATATAAAACCGACGTTTACAACTACACCAACAAGCAACACGCCGACAGTCGTAAATCCACCGCCCGAAGAGAAAAAAGAACCAGAAGCAAAGAAGCCGCTCCCAACCAGTGCGTTGCTTGAGGTGCCCTTCTACCCGCAAGCTCCGTTTGGGCGATGGGACGCTATTCACAAAGAAACTTGTGAAGAAGCAAGTTTATTAATGGTCTACACCTATAAGAAAAAGGAACCGGTGATGGAGCTTGAAGCGCTCGATCGAAAGCTAATCAACTTCGTTGAGTGGCAGACGTTGAGCGGGTACGGTTACGATGTGACAGTCAAAGAACTCCGTGACGCCGCACGTTCGTATCTTGGTTTTGACGGCGCTGAAATCATAAAAAACCCAACCGCTGAACAGATTGAGCAAGAGATCGTCGACGGCAATCCAGTGATTGTGCCCGCGGCTGGCCGTCTTTTGCCAAATCCGTACTTTACTCCTCCAGGACCGCGTTATCATATGCTGGTAGTGATCGGTTACGATAGCGACGAGTTTATTACTAACGATCCCGGTACGCGACGAGGGGAGCACTTTCGTTATCAGAAGAACGACTTATTAAACGCCATCCACGACTACACGGCCGGCGACATCACCACCGGCAGTCGTAACATCCTGGTGTACCACTAGGACTCGTCATTGATTTTCGACCCCTCATACCATAGAATTCAATCACAATGATTAACCGCTTTTTCGGTGCATTTTCACATGATATCGGCATCGATTTAGGTACTGCTAACACCCTAGTGTACGTACGCGGTAAAGGGATAGTCATCAACGAGCCGTCGGTTGTAGCCGTTAACCAAAAAACAAAACAAGTGCTAGCAATCGGTCACGAGGCACAAATTATGGTTGGAAAAACGCCAGGTCATATTGTCGCTACTAGACCGTTAGTCGACGGCGTCGTTAGCGACTTCGAAATAACCGAGCAAATGTTGAAGTACTTCATCGATCGTGTTCATAAGGAGCGATTCTCTTTTCTCCCTCGTCCCCGAGTACTGATCGGTATCCCGTACGGCGTAACGGAGGTTGAGCGACGTGCTGTTGAGGAAGCGGCGATGAACGCTGGTGCCCGTCAAGCATTCTTGATCGAGGAACCGGTCGCTGCGGCGATCGGCGCCCGTCTGCCGATACAGGAAGCTACGGGCAGTATGATCGTCGATATCGGAGGCGGCACAACTGAGGTCGCTGTTATTTCGATGGGTGGGATAGTCGCGTCGCGTTCGGTGCGGACCGCCGGCGACGAGATGAACCAAGATATTATCGACTTTGCTAGAGATAACTTTAACTTACTCCTTGGCGAACGAACGGCTGAAAGGATTAAAATTGAGATCGGGTCAGCATATCCGTTAAAAGATAAGCTTGAGCGTCCGATGCGCGGCCGAGATTTGGTTAGTGGTTTGCCAAGAGAGGTTATTATCAACGATGAACAAGTTCGACGGGCTATCGCTAAGTCGATAACAATTATTGTTGAATCGGTGAAACAAACCATTGAGGAAACCCCACCAGAGCTAGTTGCGGATATTATGGATCGCGGAATCGTTCTGGCCGGCGGCGGCGCGCTGCTTAAAGATATCGACACCCTGATCTCACAAGCGACGCAGACGAAAGTTTACATCGCCGACGAACCGTTAACCGCCGTGGCTCGCGGCACCGGGGTCGTATTGGAAGACCTAGAAACATTAGACAGTGTGCTACTTAGTAGCGCGTTGCGATGAGGAGATTCCGTCGTCGACCGACTACACTTATTATTATTGTTCTCTTAATCATCGTTGCCCAGTTTGCGTTGTTTAAACCAGTACGCGATGTGGCCCGTAACGCGATCGCTGCCCCAGTAATTGCGTTCGACACATCGGTTCGTAAAGTCCGCACGTTTTTTTCACTGATCGGCTCAATTACCGAGTTATCGAAAGAGAACGCCGATCTGAAACAACAAAATAACGAACTGCGTGCGCAGCTCTCTAACTTGTCAGCACTAAAAAACGAAAACGAATTATTAAAGAAAGATCTCGGATTTTCAAAGACGCGCAGCGATCTCACACTGCTACCAGCCACAATTCTTAATTATTCGCCGGCCGGAACGTTCCAGGCCCTAACACTCAACCGTGGCACAAAAGACGGTGTTGCGCTCGAGCAAGCGGTTGTCTCAAACGGCTATTTGATCGGAAAAATAAAGAAAGTCAGCGAATCGACTTCGGAAGTGTGGCTACTATCTAACCGTAATCTTCTTACCCCTGTCCTATTAACAGAGGGTAAAACTTCCGGGATATTAAAGGGCGGTATTCGCGGGTTAGTTGTCGATACCATTCCAGTTGATGCTGCAGTAAAAGTCGGTGATTTGGTTGTTACGTCTTCGATGGAGGGTTTGTACCCAGCGGGGATCGCAGTCGGCACGATCGAAGAAGTAATCTCTACTAAAGAGGAGATCTTCGTTTCTGCGCGTATCGCCTCGCCGATAAACATCCGAAATATTCAAACGGTTTTTGTGATTAAGTAATGATTTATTTTTTCCTTGTTCTGGCCGCGTTGATAGTCGCCAGTCTGACGCTCGGTCCTGTTAGTCACTTTACACTCGCAGGGTACGGTGCACCGAATTTGGTAGTAATAACCATTTGGGCATTTGTGTGGTTTGGGAATATCCAGATCGCGTATCGTTGGGCGATTATCCTCGGTTTAACGCTGGATTTTGTTAGTTTTCTGCCGTTTGGATTTTGGGCGGCTATACTAGTACTGTTAACGTATCTGACTAACCAGCTTAAGGATCGCTTCTTCGAGCTGTCCTCGCTTTTCCAGTCGCTACTAGTACTTGGTCTTCAACTTGTGCTGTGGGAGATAATTATCGCGCTTTCAGCGCGGCAAATCCTCACAACCGCTGCAATCTTCTCACTTTTTTACAGTATCCTGTTTGGATCGCTGGTGTACTATGTCTTTGCTGTTCGATATAAATTACTACAGCGTTGGTTGGGGCGAAGATTATGAAACATTTTTTTCGATGGTTGCAGCAGTTATTCGGTAAACAGAATCTGAGGTCTCCAGATACGGGGTTATTTGACCCGTTTTTACCAATTGCTTCTGTAAAGAAGGCTGATGATGAGCAGAGCTTCGATCAAATCGCTGAAGACGCCGATCCTTTTTTCTCTGAACAAGTAATGCAACGACGCCAGTTTATGCCGTTTAAACTCATACTAGTGCTAATTGTTGCTGGTGTTGTCTTGCGGTTGACAGTGCTACAAATCTCTCAAGGTCAGGCCAACTATCAACTTGCAGAAGGTAATAGACTTAAAGCCGAGGCTGTCATTCCGGCTCGGGGATTATTTCTTGATCGAAACGGCGTTGCTCTAGTAAAAAACGTCCCAAATTTTTCTGTTGTTCTTTCTCCTCAAGAGGTACCAACAAAAAAAGAATTAAGGGAAGAATTTGTTACTCGTGTGTCGAGCGCGCTCAAACTAGATTCTAGTGCTTTTGAAAAAACACTAGACGAAACCAAAACCAGAGATGCCGTGACGCTATTGGAAGGGTTAGATCGTGAGACAGCGCTTTCTGTTGAGCTGCGTCTTAACGGTGTTGAAGGAGTCGATGTCGTTAAAACCCCAAGCCGTCTTTACTCGTCGGTTGCTGGACTCGGTCATATACTAGGTTACATCGGTAAGGTTGACGCTGATGACTTAGAGCAACGAGACGATCTCTTGCCGACATCTCTTGTTGGTAAAACTGGATTAGAGCAAACATATGATCGTGAGTTACAAGGACGTCCCGGCATCGAAACGCTCGAAGTCGATTCGCTTGGTCGGAAAATTCGATCTGTTGGCGTTCAGCCGGCCAGACCCGGCCAAACTCTAGTGTTAACGATCGACGCCGCAGTTCAAGAAGTGGCGGCAAAATCGCTCCAAGAAGCGATCGAGAAGAACGGCGCAACCAGCGGCGCCGCTGTCGCGCTCGACCCGAGAAGCGGTGACGTATTAGCGATGGTGAGCGCGCCATTTTTTGATAACAATATTTTTTCAAGAGCCGTCGACCAAGAGCAGCGAAAAGCGGTACTAGCTAACCCGCTCTCACCGTTAGTTAACCGTGCAATTAGCGGCCAGTATCCGTCCGGCTCAACAATTAAGCCGGTGGTCGCTGCCGCAGCGTTGCAAGAAAAAGTGATTACACCGGCAACCAAGATCGACACATCAGAAGGTAAAATCACTATCGGCCAGTGGACGTTTCCAGACTGGAAAACGCACGGTGTAGCTGACGTGAAACAGGCGATTGCTGAGAGTAATAACATTTTCTTTTACACCATCGGCGGTGGGCATAAGAATATCGGTGGGCTCGGGGTTGAACGATTAGCCAGTTATCTCGAAAAATTTGGTTTTGGTAAACCAACTGGTGTCGACCTCCCTGGGGAGACTAAAGGCTTAGTGCCGAGACCGGATTGGAAAAAGAAGGTGAAAAAGGAGTCGTGGTACATCGGCGATACCTACAACTTGGCGATCGGACAGGGAGACTTTCTGCTTACGCCGCTTCAATTAACGCGTGCGACTGCCGCTATCGCCAACGGCGGCACTCTTTACCAGCCTAAATTTATTAAATCCATCCTCTCGTCAGATGAGACTGAGACAAGAGACTTTGCGCCAAAACAACAAGTTGATCAGGTCGTGAGCGCGGAAGCGCTCTCGGTCGTTCGAGATGGGATGAGACAGACGGTTCTCAGCGGTTCAGCTCGCTCGTTCTCCGCGTTACCAATCCCGATTGCAGCAAAAACTGGCACAGCACAATTTAGTGTTGGGAAAGAGAAAACCCACTCTTGGTTTACTGCTTTTGCGCCTTTCGATAATCCTGAGATTGCTATCTCAGTTATCGTTGAGGGCGGCGGTGAAGGATTTTCCGTAGCTGCTCCCGTTGCGAAAAATATCTTTGAGCAGTACTTTCGATTACCACTAACACCGATTGTTCCAGCGGTCACAACGGAATAATTGTATAAACATACAGTTTATTTACGTAATTATTTATATACTCTGGTTTACGGATATCAAATAAGTACATTTTTTTGTATAAACACATAAAGGGGGAACATGTCACCGCTACTAGTACAACAGTTATATCAGCAGGTAAAGCAAGTCATCACTAGATCGATTGCGATTATTGATCGTAACGGTAAACCCTATCCGGGCGCCAACGATTTTGCCCCGATTAAGGAGTTCCCGATTCGAGATACGATCTCACCGGAAAAACGCTCTGTCGCCGTCGACGGTAAAGCCCATCTCCGAGCCTTACCGCTGTTTCAGCAGGGGAAGTTGTCCGGGTTACTTGTTATTGAAACTTCAGAGGAGGACAGCCAAACTATTCAAGTGTTGTTAAGTTTAGCAGAATTGATAATTCAACAATTTGTAGATACTCACAAACCCAAACCAGACGCGGTTGACTTACTAATGACTCGATTGGCGTACCGTCCGAGCACGATCGACACAGAAGAGCTTGAGCAGCAGATGGCAGCGCTCGGGTTTCGGCTCGATTTACAGCGAGCGAGTATAGTTCTGAAGCTTAGCGGGTTTTGGGATAATTATCTGCAAAGCGTCGGGCAGCCGTTAGGAGAAAAGCAAAACTTAATTGCCGCCAAAAAGCACGATATCGAACAAGCGCTAACTAGTTTTTTCAGTAAAAATCAAGATAACGTTATCGGTTATATCGGCAACGACTCGTTTTTGGTGCTGAAAGATCTCTCTACAACCGACTACCAGAGATTCTGTGAGCTCATTACGACGCATCTCTCAGAAATCACTGATGCGTTAAAAAACGTGCATATCACTGACGTAAAAGTATCAATTAGCAGCGCCGCAAATTCGATCGACGAGCTTATACCGAGCGCTCGTGAGGCAGTAGAAATTCTTGAGATCGGCGAGCGCGTAGACCCGAGTAAAAAAGTGTACCGCAAGGAAGGGCTTGGAATTATCCCGATGCTCCTCTCAAACTCCACCGAGAGCAAAAGAACGTTTGCTGAGGAGGTTCTGCGAAAGTTGAACGACGAAGAGTTGCTTGTGACGCTCCAAGCGTTTCTTAGTGCGAACCTAAATCTTACTCAGACGGCGGAAGTACTGAAAGTCCACCGTAACACCGTAATTTATCGCCTGGATAAAATTGAGGAACTACTCGGTAAGGATCCGAGAAATTTCGAGGACGCCGTGTCGTTGTATATCGCCCTGAGATTCAGGCAGATTTTTGGCTAGCTGAATCCTTCGCTTGTTGGGGGGTAATTTTGAGTAGTTTTTTAACGATAGAAACTAATTCGTCTGGAGTGTGATACGACTTCACTAAGTAATCGATCGCCCCGAGCGATAAGGCAAGTTGCTTGTCTTTATCGGTCTGCTCGCTACCCAGGTTAGTGAGAACAATAACTGGGATATGCTTCGTTTTACTATTAGCTTTGATCGATCGCAATACTTCAAAACCGTTCATCTCGGGCAGTAAAATATCGAGTAATATTAAATCCGGGTTAGATCTAGCGGCCTTCAGCCCTTCACTGCCAGTAGTGGCGACGTGTAAATCAAAAACGTCTTCGCTAAACGCCTCCTTATATAAGTCGATTAATAGTGGTTCGTCTTCAACGAGTAGTATTTTTTTCATTATTGCTTTCTAGTTTTCTTATTAGTTTTTAGCGCCGGGAAAGTAACTGTAAACGTACTGCCGCGACCGACCCTACTCTGGACAGTAATCGTTCCGCCTTGTTTTTCAATGAACGATTTTACAATGTACAAACCCAAGCCGACGCCCGACTCCCGGCTCGTGGCAGCGGTTCTGGTGCGATGGAACTTTTCGAAGATGCCGGCGATGTCCTTTTGGTCGATGCCAACACCGGTGTCTTTAATCTCAACGGCAACGAACCGCTTATTAGCGGTAATTGGGTGGGACAGCGTAATAGTTACACCACCTCTTTTGGTGTACTTCAGGGCGTTATCAATCAGGTTTGCAAAGACCTGCTCGACCCTAATGCGATCGGCAGCAATTAGAACACGCTCGGCCGGCGCTGTGAAGTTAATCTCCACATTCTTTTGGGTGGCCTTACTACTAAAATCGTTACAGACTTTCTTAATAACTAACGAAACGTCAACCGGTCGAATCGTAAACTGCATACGGTTCTCTTCGACTCTCACTACTTCTAGTAGATCCTCAGCCAATCGAACTAACCGCTCGCTCGCTTCAGTTGCTCGTGCCAAGTAACCCGACTGTTTTTCGCTGAAGGTACTTGTGTCTTTACTAAGTAAACTTAAGTAACCCTTGACGGCGGTGATGGGTGTACGAAGCTCGTGGGTGGCGATAGAGATAAATTCGTTCTTGCGCTGCTCTAGCTCTTTAAGATGAGAGATATCTCGAACCAAAATGATGGTTTGAGTTATCTCCCCGTTATCATCTCGGATGAACGAGCCGGAAATATTAACCCACTTCGTTTGTCGCTGCTTAGTTAATATTTGTACGTCGCTGGCAAACGTATTTTTGGTTGTCTGCGGGCCATACTCTGCAATTAACGAAGTTAGCCAGCGATTGTTGCCAGGAATCTGAAGGAAATCTGTTAGGGGTTTGCCCAGGGTTTCTTTAACGGAATAGCCAGTAAGTCGGTAGAGCGGCCGATTCCATATTGTTATGTCTAATTGTTGTGTTAATACGATCAACCCCTCGCTCAAATGATGGGTAAGCGCAGCAAGCCGCTGTTGTTCTTGAACTAACTGGTTTTGCAAGAGCTGCCGTCGTCGCCGAATTCCTAGTAGTAAATTGACGAAATGCAAATACTTCCTTTTTTCAACACTAATTGGATTGGTAGTTAATAGAGTTAATAGGATCGGTGATTGCCCGTGCTGGAGCGGCAGTTGGTAAATAATTCGTAACGGCTCTTCTAAGAAATCAGTCGCGATCGCTGTTTTAAGGCGTCGTTCAGTCAGCGTATTGCTTGACTCTGATGACCCGGGTAGTACTTGAACGATTTTAGCTTCGCGAGCGCGGTTAATGTTAGAAAATAAAACCTGTTTCTTATCGGTTCTTTGCACGAGTAAAACCGGAACCGCTAAGCATCGTTGGGCGATCGTCCCAAATCTTGTGAAGAATTGATCGGTGTCAGTTAGGCTGTCGGCTACTAGCTCGAGCAGTTCTACTCGGAAGAGATCCGCTTCGTGATGCTCTATCCCGCTCAGGCGTTGCAACCACTGCTCCCAGAGTGCTGTTGATCTTGGCGTTTGCTCTTCTTTCATCTCAAGAAGTATAGTCGTTTACGGCTCTTTTACCTAGAACACGCGCTCTCATTACATAGCTTTCAAGCGGCTCGATTTGTAAGATATTACAAATAATAAAAATTGCAGAGAATTGGAAGGTAGAGTATTGACAGAAGGGGCGGATGCGCTAGAATTTCTGTATTAGTAATTAACAAGTTGGTCGGCATTTTATTTTTTTTATTGCCGCCACTGATGTAGGAGAGCACTATGCCCAAGAAAGAGATTCTTATTACACAAGAGGGTTTAGACAAGTTGCAACAAGAGTTGCACGAGTTAACGACTATCCGACGACCAGAGATCGTTAATCGTATTAAAGTAGCAAAAGAGCTCGGCGATTTAAGTGAGAACGCCGAATATACATCAGCCAAAGAGGAGCAATCGTTTGTCGAAGGGCGGATTCAGGAGATCGAGCAAGTTCTAAAGCAGGCAAAAGTTGTTGCCGAAAACCACACTGGTACGATCGGTATCGGTACAACGGTTACCTTCAGTGTTGACGGCGATAAAGATAGTTTTGAGCTAGTCGGACCGACAGAGTCAGACCCGGAAAAGGGCAAAATTTCAGTTGACTCACCAGTTGGGCAAGCGTTACTTGGACACAAAGTCAAAGACAAGGTTAAAGTAGAGACCCCCGACGGTTCTGTTGTCTACGAAATTATTTCGGTTGCGTGACAGGGCTCTGGAATACTCCAGGTAAGGTCTGTTACACTTTGACCGATGATTGATATCGCGTTACTTCGCAGTAAACCAGAAGAGATAAAAGAGACGTTAAAGAAGCGTAACGATAACCCCGATGTTGTCGACTCCTTATTAAAACTTGATCTACAGTGGCGCACAACCGTACAAAAACTCGAGGCGTTGCAGGCTGAGCGAAACGGTCTCACTAAAACTAAACAGTCGGCCCAAGAGCATCGTTCGAGACTAGTAGCTTTGAAAAAGATGATCGATCAGGCGGAAGGCGAGGTACGCGAGTGTCAGCTTGAGTTGCACTCTGCCGTCTCGGTACTACCGAATATACTTGCGCCAGACGTACCAGTTGGTAAGGATGCTACGAGTAATAAAGTATTAGCTACCAACGGCAAAATTACAGTTAAAGACGGTCGGCCGCACGAGGAAATAATGAAAGACCTTGGTTGGCTCGATCTAGAATCGGCCGCCAAAGCGAGCGGCGCACGTTTCCGTTATTTGATCGGTGAAGCGGCAAAAGCGCATCGACAACTATTCACCACTGCAATCGCGTTCGCCGAGTCGAAAGGTTTCACCTACGTCGTGCCACCTGTAATTAGTCGCGGCGAGACGCTGCTTTCGACCGGATTCTTCCCGCGTGGTGCGGAAGATACGTTTCGGGTTGGGGACGATCAATACCTAGTTGGGACATCGGAGCCGATGTTACTAATGCTCGCGGCGAATAAAACGTATAACCAGAGCGATTTACCGAAGCGCTTCGTTGGTTACTCAAGTTGTTTCCGTAAAGAGGCCGGTTCGTACGGTCGTGACGTTAAGGGAATGTTTCGCATGCACCAATTTGACAAAGTAGAGCTAGTTTCGATCTGCCACCCGGACGACTCAGAAAAAGAGCACGAGCTTATCGTTTCTATGCAGGAAGAGTTTGTCTCGCGTTTCAATCTTCCATATCAAAAAGTATTGCTATCGAGCGGCGACCAAAGCCATATCGCAATGAAGCAAATCGATATCGAAACATGGTTTCCGTCGCAAGGTCAGTACCGCGAAACCCATTCGGCGAGTAACTGCGGTGATTTTCAGGCACGGTTGCTGAAAACAAAAGTTTCAGACGGTCGAACGATCGTACTCGCACACACGCTAAACGGTACCCTAGCGACAGAACGCCTACTTTTAGCAATTATCGAGAATAACCAAGAAGAAGACGGTACTGTCAACCTTCCGAGTGAACTCAAGTAATTTAATGGGGTTTTTTCAAAAAATTTTTGGTGACCCAAACGAGAAAGAAGTCAGCAAATACCAGAAGATTGTTGACGAAGTTAACGCGTTCGAACCAGGCCTCGAGAAGAAAACGGATGCAGAGTTGCGCAAACAGTCGCTTGAGCTGCGCGACAAGATCAGAACGGCAGTGACTACTGTAATTGCCGAAACTGAGCCTATTCCTGACCGCGTTGAACAAAATACAACTCGTAAAAAATTAATAAACAAGATACTTGAACCAGAATTAGCATGTGCTTTTGCTTTAGTTAGAGAGGCGTCTAAACGAACACTCGGATTGCGACATTATGATGTTCAAATTATAGGTGGCGTCGTTCTCCATCAAGGGCAGATCGCCGAGATGCAAACGGGAGAAGGTAAGACGCTAGTCGCGACGTTGCCGCTTTATCTTAATGCATTAACAGGACTTGGTGTTCACTTGGTTACGGTCAACGATTACCTCGCCCGACGTGACGCGGGGTGGATGAGTCAAATTTACGACTTTCTTGGGTTAACAGTTGGTGTAATCGGACCGCAGTTTTCTTTTATCTACGATTCCTCTTTCGATAACGGCGAGAATGATTGGAGACTTCAGCGGCTGCGCCCAGTCGAGCGTCGCGAAGCGTACGCTGCCGACATCACCTACGGCACAAACAACGAGTACGGATTCGACTACCTTCGCGATAACATGCTTCAAGACGCAAATCAGCTTGTACAAAGAGAATTAGCATATGCTATCGTGGATGAAGTAGATTCAATTTTAATTGATGAAGCTCGAACGCCGTTGATAATCTCGGCACCATCTTCAGAATCAGCTGGCTATTATAAAGAATTTGCCAAACATGTTAAAACATTAAAACCACAGACAGACTTTATCGTAGATGAAAAAGCCAAAAGCGCAGCGCTAACCAATGAAGGAATACAGAAACTGGAAAAAGCAGCCGGTGTCAGCAACCTATACGATCCTTCAAACGCTCAACTTGTTCATTACGCCGACACAAGCTTAAAAGCATATGCTTTATTTAAGAAGAATAAAGATTACGTGGTTAAAGACGGACAAATAGTTATCGTTGATGAATTTACTGGGCGGTTACTGCACGGGCGTCGATACTCAAGTGGACTTCACCAGGCGATTGAAGCTAAAGAAGGGGTGATAGTTCAAGAGGAGTCGGTTACGCTCGCTACGATTACCTTTCAAAACTACTTCCGACTCTACTTTAAGCTTGCCGGTATGACCGGAACAGCAAGCACGGAAGCAGAAGAATTCTCGAAGATTTACCACCTAGAAGTTGTTTCGATACCGACAAATCGGCCGTCGCAGCGACGCGATTTAGCTGATGTAGTATATAAAACTGAGAGAGCAAAATTTAAGGCCGTAGCGGAATTAGTTCGGGAGTTGCAGCAAAACGGTCAACCAGTGTTAATTGGGACAGTCTCGATCGCCAAATCTGAAACGATCAGTAAACTACTGAAAAGCGAAAAAATCGAGCACCGCGTTCTTAACGCTAAATTTCACCAAAAAGAAGGCGAGATCGTAGCCGAAGCCGGACTGCCTGGGTCGGTAACGGTTGCAACTAATATGGCTGGTCGTGGCGTCGACATCGTACTGGGCGGTCCGCCGCCGTCGAGCGACGCGCCCAAACAAGAATTTACGATCTGGGAGAAACGACACCAAGAGATATTGGAAAGAGGGGGATTATACGTAATTGGTACCGAACGACACGAGTCGCGACGTATCGACAACCAGCTGCGCGGTCGAGCCGGCCGTCAAGGCGACCCAGGTGTTAGTCAGTTCTTTGTCTCGATGGAAGACGATTTAATGCGAATTTTCGGCGGCGATCGAATGAAGGCGATTATGGAGCGTCTCAACATCCCAGAAGACCTAAGTATCAATAACAAACTTCTCTCAAGGGCAATCGAACAAGCCCAGTCAAAGGTGGAGACACACAACTTCGATATTCGTAAACAACTAGTTGAATACGACGACGTTATGAACAAGCATCGCGAAGCGATCTATCGGCGTCGAGAGCGGATAGTCCGATCAACGTTTAGCGACGAAGCGGCCATCGAATTTCACGATGAGCTAGTACAGCTTTTCACTGAAGAGCAGCAAAAGTCGTACGAAGCTCGTTCGAAAGATTGGGGGACGCAGCTGAGATTTGAAGTTGAGCGAGCAGTAGTACTGCGCGCTATCGACGTACTCTGGGTTGAACATCTTAAAAACCTCGAAGATTTACGTGAGAGTATCGGGTTACAAGCGTACGGTCAGCGTGAACCGCTCGTAGAATATAAACAACAAGCCTACCGAATCTTTTCTGAGCTCCAAGATACGATTAATCGACAAATTGTTGAAATGCTTCTACACGTCAATGTCGGTTCTGCGCCCCCAGAGCAGCAGACGAATCAGAGGGTGGCGTACAATAAGCAAGAAGAAGTTACCCAGCCCCAAAGCCAAACAAACAAAATCGGTCGAAACGATCCGTGCCCGTGCGGAGCGATCGACCCAGTGACAGGTAAGGTCTACAAGTATAAAAAATGCGGCTTAATTAACGCGCCGCATCACCGTCAGTAGTACGGTATGCTAAAACCATGACGATCGACTTTGAGTCAGAATTTTTAAAGGCAGATAATCTTCGCAATTTTGGTAGAGTCGATCAAGCGATCGAAGCGTACGCGACGATCGCCAGAGCGGCCGAGCTAGGGGGAAATAATTTTGAACTCGGTAGAGCCTTACACGGCGCAGCGATAGCAGCCTTCCAAAGCGCTGATAGTAATAATCAAGAGTCTAGTTACCTCCGGGACGGACTTAATTACCTCCACAAAGCCGCAGAAGTGTTCCGTTCGATCGACGAAACTGTGCGACTAGGCACAATTTACAGAGATGGCGCAAGTGCGTTTGCTAAAGCAGGCTTAAGCTCGCAGGCGCTAGACTATTTTCAGAAAAGCATCGTTGAGTTGCAGCAAAGCGACGAATTCGGCGAGCTCGGCGCAACGTATACAAAATTTGGCGACTATTATCTCGCACGCAACGATCTCGATCCCGCCAACCAGTATTATCAGAAAGCCCTCGACTGTTTTAAAAAAGATCCGACGAAGGGGTTCTACCTAGCTACAACGTTGTTATCTATCGCCTCACTCCATTTAAAGAAAAAAGAGTATCTTGAGGCATACGAAATAGCCGAGCAAAGTCTCGGATGGTTTTCGGCCGACCACGGCGGTGAGCGCTACGATTACCGACAGACCCAACTGTACGGATTACTTTCGGTGATCTGCACCCATATCGCTAAAGAAAAAGAAGCCGTGAGGTTTGGAGTGCTCTTCGAACAAGGGTTGAAAAAGATCGATCCGCGCTCCGCTAAAAACATTCAAGTCGAGTTAGAGTCACTCTTGTAGAAAGCAGTTTTGTGCTTCATCGTTGTAAATAGAGATGTCTCGCTTAGGTTCTTTTTGGAGGAAAATCGGTCCAGGGCTGGTAACTGGTGCTAGTGACGACGATCCGTCGGGCATTGCGATTTATTCCCAAGTTGGTGCCCAGACAGGCTTTAGCTTGCTTTGGACGGCGCTTCTAACTTTCCCGCTAATGACAGTGGTTCAGGAAATGTGCGCTCGGATCGGCTTGGTTACCGGTCACGGTCTGGCTGGGAATTTAAAACGTAACTACTCAAAACCGCTTCTTGTTACGCTGATGTTACTAGTGGTTGCCGGTAATACGTTAAATATTGGTGCCGATCTCTCGGCAATGGCGGCTACTACCCACCTACTAGTCCCGATACCCGAACCGATTTTAGCGATCTTCTACACGGTACTTATTCTCGTTGCTCTACTTTATAGCTCGTATCAAACGATCGCGAACGTTCTCAAGTGGGTGGCGTTAACGTTGCTTGTCTATTTGGCAGTGCCATTTTTCACAGAGACAGATTGGGCCGGCGCGATCCGCGGTACCTTAGTACCAAGTTTAGAGTTTAAGAAAGAAACTCTTGCTCTTATTGTCGCGATTTTCGGCACAACAATCTCGCCGTATCTATTTTTCTGGCAAACCTCGATGGAGGTAGAAGATAAGAAGACTAAAATTAAGCGGCTCTTTGCGCATTGGTTTATCCGTAAGCGTGAGTTAAACGATATGAAACAGGATGTCACACTTGGGATGCTACTTTCTAACATTGTGATGTGGTTTATCATCGTGACAGCGGCGGTGGCGTTGAATTCAAACGGTATTACAACAATTAACACCACTAAAGAAGCGGCGGAAGCACTTCGTTCTTTTGCCGGAGATTTAGCATATGTTATTTTCTCTCTTGGTGTAGTTAGCGTCGGATTTCTTGCTATCCCAGTCCTTGCCGGTGCTAGCTCGTACGCGCTTTCTGAAACGTTTGGCTGGAAGGAGGGTCTGAATAAAAAGTTCCACCAAGCGCCTCAATTTTATTTAATTATTATTATTTCGACACTAGTAGGATTATTAATCCCGTTACTTGGTGTTGATCCGATTAAAGCGTTAGTTTATACCGGTATTTTCTTCGGTTGTACGGCGCCGATTCTCATCTTTGTTATTCTTCACGTCGCCAATAATAAGAAGATTATGGGGAAATTCACTAATTCGCTGGCAACCAACATCGTTGGCTACGCGACGTTCTTCATTATGTCAGCTGCACTTATAGCGCTGATTCTGCTCTAGGAGCAGGCGTAAAAGCTTGTTATGCTCAAACTCGGATGACAACCGACATACAAAAAGCTGACCAGGAAATTCTTCGCATCGGGGCGCCGGCTAAATCCGAGCGGAAAATAAATACGTCTTCAAAGCCGTTGATCGAATTCAAAAAAGTAACGATGCAGTACCCCGGTCGGCTGGCGGTAAGAGAAGTTGATCTGGAAATCCGCGAGGGCGAGTTTGTTTGTTTGGTTGGTCAAAGCGGTGTCGGTAAAACAACACTAATTAAGCTTCTGACTATTCAGGAAACCCCGACTACCGGGGAGGTCTATGTTGCCGGCCGGAACTTGGCGGATTTGCGCAGTAAAGAAGTGCCGCTCTACCGAAGAAAAATCGGAGTAGTTTTTCAGGACTTTAAGTTACTGCCCCAGAAAACTGTGTGGGAGAATGTGGCGTTCGCCATGGAGGTTTGTGGTTTTTCGAACGCAGAGATCGCGAAGCGAACAGAAAAAGTGCTTGATTTAGTTAATTTGGGTCGGCGGGCAAAGAATTATCCGCACGAACTCTCTGGCGGCGAACGACAGCGCGTCGCGATCGCTCGGGCCCTGGTTCACTCCCCCAAAATTTTAATCGCCGACGAGCCAACCGGGAACCTAGATCCAGTTAATACTTGGGAAATTATCGAGTTGTTGTACCGAATTCATCAGAAAGGAACAACAATTATTCTTGCTACGCACAACCGCCAAGTTGTCGACCGTATCCAGAAGCGAGTAGTACTGATGAAGTCTGGGAAAATCGTCAGCGATCAGCACGGAGGTAAATATGTCATATAAACTCGAAACCGTGTTGCGGATTGTAAAGCTCGGCCTAAATAATTTTTGGAGAAACCGCTGGTTAACGCTCGGGGCGACACTTTTAATGACGTTAACGCTAACGATGATTAGCGTCTTTTTGCTCTTCTCGTTTATCGTTCGTGATACCGCGGAGGCGATTCGTTCGAAGATCGACGTCACAATTTACTTTACCGATGACGCCGTAGCAGACGAGAAAATTATGGCGCTTGCCGATCGAATTAAATCGCAGCCAAACATTCAGGAAGTTATCTTTGTGAATAAGAAACAAGCGCTAGAAATATGGCAACGACTGCCAATTAACGAGGACGTTAAAAAGCCAGTGAGCGACTCATACAATCCGCTGCCCCGAAGTCTCCAAGTTGATACAACCGACCCAGACGAAATACAGGGAGTAGTGAGTAGTATCGAAATCGCCGATACCGAGAAACTCATCTGTAACGAGTGCGTGTCGTACGTTAAAAACAAAGATGCAGTTAACAAGCTCGTTAGTATTACTCGGTTAGTTCAGCGAGTCGGACTATTTTTAAGTATTTTCTTTGGAATAATTGCCATATTCAACGTGCTTAATATTATTCGCATCACCATCTCGGCCCGCTCAGATGAGATCGAAATTATGCGATACGTCGGTGCGTCAAATGCCTTTGTCCGCGGTCCGTTTGTAGTTGAAGGAGTGCTTTACGGAGTGCTCGGTACGATAATAACTACTTTGTTTATTGTGTTAGTTTCACAAATTGCCAGCGGATATATTAGTATCACCGCTGACGTTTTGAACTTAAGTTTCGGCGCGTACGTACTTCATTACATCTGGCAAATTATCGGTTTTCAGCTGCTTATCGGTGTAATTCTAGGCGTAGTTGTTAGTGTTATCTCAATGCGGCGGTATCTACGAGCTTAACATTGCAACCGACAAGCGGCGTGCTAGGATAGGTATAATGAGCAAATCGTTAATTGTGCGACTTATTAGCTTTTTTCTTGTGCTAACACTTGGTATCGCAACGCTCGCGCCGATGAGCGCACAGGCTGAGACACTCGATGAATTGCTAAGGCGCCAAGCTGAGCTAAAAAGAAAAGAAGAGCAAAACCGAAAAGCCCTCGAGCAAAAAAAGCGAGAAGCGAGTAACTTGCGAGAGTTGATTGGAGATTTGGATGGAGACATTAGTTATACTTCAAGCCGAATTCAAAACACCGAAGAGCAGATCGCGGCAACAAATAGCGTTATTAATCTTTTGATTCAAGATATCCAGAAGCAACAGACCGAGCTTGATGCCTTGTCGGCTAAACTCAAGGGCGCGTACGTAAATCTCTACCAGCTCTCACAAACTAGTACGATGGAGTTATTACTTCAGAGTCCTAATCTTGAAGAAGCGCTCTCGCAAGCGGAGTATATCCAAGCGATCCAAACTGATCTGCGAAAGAATATCGACACCGTTAATGCGTTAAAAACCGATCTCGAAAAAAAGAAGACAGATAATGAGAGCCAAAAGGCAAACCTTGAGACACTCAGACAAGAGCTTGATCGATCGAGGGGGACGTTAACGAGCCAGAAAAATCAGAAAAATTACTTACTTAACCAAACTCAGGGAGAACAAGCTCAGTATGAAGAACTACTGAAAAAGCTTTCAGCGCAGCAAGAACAGCTTGGGGCGGAAATCTACGAAGCACGTCGACGAGCATCGTCTGGCGAGAACGTTAGCGGCGGCAGCGGTGGATACCCATGGGCTAACGAACCAAACCCATACGCTGTTGATCCGTGGTTATTCTACAAGAGGCAGTGTACCTCTTTTGCTGCCTGGAAATTCCAATCAGTCTATGGTCGCGCCTTTATTAATACACGACCAGGAAATGGCAGCGCCTGGAACTGGCCAGCGTTAGCAACTGATCCCGAGAATGGCTACAGAGTAAGCACGAGCCCGCGCGTGAATTCCATTGTTTCTTGGCCGCGCGGTACTAACATGCCATATGGGCACGTCGCCTGGGTAATTGCAGTGAATGGAAACGGAACAATTGATGTTGAAGAGTATAACTGGACAACCGAGCGCGGTTATAGCAAGCGCACAAATGTTAACCCAAACAACTACGGCTCGGCTCGATATATTTATCCTTAAGGCTAAATGTTGAACAGCTACATTTTGATTGGCTACGGTCTATTTTTAGCGATTATGCTCGTGGTGAATTTGCTGTACTTTTTTCAGGTTTTTAAGTACCGCTTGCCCGGCGACGCCTCGATACCGGTATTATCGACGCATATATTCTTGGTGCTACTAATACTAGTATTTAGCGGTATTTATATCGGGATTAAGTAATGCCGCATCTAATCGAAGAACATATAAACAGTAACGACCCGGCGTTTCTGTATCTTAACCTTCATCCGGGTGAAGAAATTAAGTACGCAGTGCGCCATCACTGGGCCGGCTTCTTAACGACGCTACTGATTGTATTAGCGATGGGGCTCTTCCCACTTTTTTTGTTGTTTGCGATAGGGATCGGTTTTACTAACGGAGTATCCGACTTTGTTCCCATTATTACCGTGTTACTGTCGGGTTATTACATCTTTCTGCTAACGTTTCTTTTCGGTTCGTGGATTAATTTTTATTACGACATTATCTTTATCACCAACGAGCGACTAATTAATGTATCTCAAGAAGGCCTGTTGAGTCGTAAAACCTCTGAACTATCGTTAAAGCAAGTTCAAAACGTCTCAGCTGAGGTTACTGGGTTTCTACAAAGCTTCTTTAATTACGGCTTACTCATCGTTGAAACTGCGGGCGGCGGCACCACAGACGATCCGCACAAACCAGGCCTACAAGGTTACTTTACTATCACCGATGTGCCCGATCCGAATCGACTTGCCCGCGTGATCCTCGAGATGCACCGGGCGTTGGTTGGCGAAGAAGGATGAAGCGGCAAGTTTGGCTCTTCATCCTTTTTCTTTTTCTCCCAACTGTCTCGTTGGCGGCCGATTTAGAAAAAGTTGAAAACAAGTTAGTGATCAAAGCTGGCGAAAAACAGTATCGCTTACGGGCAAATGCGAAACCGTTTCAACTCGCTGCGATTAACGGGGCGGTTTTAGAGCAGTTCGTAATTGGTGGGGAGCTATTTGTTGTGGTAGATAGGATCGGAGAGAAATTACTACTTCGATCAAAAGACGGTCTTGGTTATTATCCTGTGCCAGGGTTAACGAATGAGCCGATACTGGAGTATAACCGTCAGAAACCGTTGTTAGTTCGAACAAACAGCAAGGTACTGCTTTATGTTAGGAGCGAATTTACTGAAATAACAGAACCGATTGTCGGGTCAAAATTAGATCAGTTTTATCTATCTAGCGACCAATTTTATTATCTTGATCTACAGGCTGGTAAAGTAACGGTTTTCGGTTGGGCCGGGGATGTCTGGAACCGCCTAGACGAGTTAGATTGCTTAGAAGTTACTCGCGTAACTGCACTGTTGCCAACAGTTGTTTGTGACGGCAAGCTTTTCCAACATTCTACTGGCAATACCTTCATTCAACTAAGCAGCGCTCAACTATCACTCTTGTCTAGCTCCGATACGCTTTCGGTATTTGTTGGGCAAACTGATATCAGTATCGTCGTAATTCTAACACCGAGCGAACTGATCGAGCTCACTCTCCCGATTTCCTCACCGATACTCTTCGCCAAGATACTGGGAAATAGAGTATTTTTAGAAATGGAGAACCGCCAATACGAATTAGACTACGGTCGGACTATCCCAGAGCTAACACCGGCTCCGGCTGAGGGCGGTGAATTAGTGGCGGTCGAAGGTACTAGCTGGCTTTATTTTCGAAGCGGAAGCGAGAATTGGCTAACAACAGAATTCGGCAGTTGGCTGCCCGCTACAATCTTGGCGGGTTACGACCGTGCTAATAAACTAAGTAGTGGTGTTGTGCTATGGAAATACGAAAGCGCTGATATCCAGTTCTCAGCAGATGGCCTAAGCTTTTCGCTGCGTAATGGCTCTTGGGCTCGATCGGCAAAATTCAAAGCGTTGCTGGAGCATAATCAAGAGGTGTTTCTGCTACTACTGAACAGCAGCTTGGCCCCCAATCTGTATCGAACAGCAACGCTCAATAGCTGGAGTAGGGTAACCCTTCCGACGAAACCAACGCATCAACTCTCTGTTCGTGAGGCGCGTCTGGCGTTAGCGGGGACGCTCCTTGAGTTATCTGGTGTTGTGACGGCCGATCAGGGGCTGGTTTCTGACGAAGCATTTTACCTACAAGATCAAACAGCTGGTATTCAAGTATTTTTAAGTAGAACCAAGGGTGTCATCCCAAATATTAAAGATAAAACAGCGCTCGTAACCGGCGAGCTAAGCTCGAGTCAAACGAAAAGAATAATTATCGACTCACCAGATGACGCGATAATTGGAGGGGTAGCTGCTATTGATCCGGCGGACGTCTCAATGTCAGACGAACTCCAGCAACGACTCGGTGAAAAAGTAGCGCTCAATAGTACAGCCACCGACGTTGAGAGCGATTATTTTACACTTAGCTCTCAGTTGGCGCATGTTAAAGCGCATCTAACAGAGAGTAAAACTTACTTAAGTGAGGGAGATTCAATACAGTTTTCGGCGGTCGTCGACTGGAATTCAGCCAGCGAGGCGGTGGAGACCTGGGTATTTCCTGAATCAGTCGTAGTTAGCAGGGTGCAAACAACTAAAACTGAGTCGCCGAAACCACAACCCGCACCAGTTAAAAGAACTACTCAACCGGCCGTCTCAAAATCAACTCCAGCGCCAGCGGTAGTGGCAGCAGCGACTAAAAAAATCACTCCGATCGCCAACCAAACCAGTAATCCGGAGCCTGTTGGCTCGATACCGAGTCAACATCAGAATATTGTCACGGCGCTATTAAGCTCGCTCGGCTTGCTCGTGGCGTCAAATGGCCGCAGATTCCAGCGTCTCTTGAGTAGGTACTAGTTAAATAGCTCTTGGTATTCTCGAGATTCTCGAGTATCCTGTGGAAACAAAGGATGATAACTCGACTGCGAAGCTGGTACTCCGCCCAACCAATCCCAGAAAGAAAGGCGCTAATTGTTTGGCTAATTGCTGCTGTTGTTATGCTTGGTACTGGTTTGTTTGCCCGTACTCAACTAGCGGCTGGAATGTCGGTTTACTACTACTCGCTCGGTCTGTTTATAGTAGATAGCGTGGTATTTTTCATGTTATATCGTCAAATGCCTGCAGTTAAAACGCTACTTTTAACGATCATCATCGTGCTTGAACTAGCGGTGATCGGGTATTACATCGTCGCTCGATCTGCCATTATCTAAATATGCTGGGGTATCAACGAAGCCGAGTTTGGGAGATTATTCCGGGATTACTAACCTGGACGACGTTAACTGGATTAATATTGCTTGCAGTTTTTAACCCACCTGTCCTAACGATGCTAGTCTTGCTTTACGCGATCTACTGGTTAATTAAAGTCTTTCTCATCACTGGATACTTACTAGCCGGTTTTGCTAGATATAACCGTGAGCGTAAAATTGATTGGCTAACTAAACTCAACAACGATTATCCCGAGGCACAGAATAGGTTTTACCACGTCGCCATCGTGCCAACCTATAAAGAGGATATCTCAATTCTTCGGCACACCATCGATGCCATAAGAATGAGCAACTACCCAGCTGATCGGTTGATTGTTGTTGCAGCGTTTGAAGGGCGTGAAAAAGAGTTAGCGCCGGAGTACGCCAAGATCTTAACGCACGAGTACGAACACGCGTTTTTTCATTTTATGACTACTAGCCACCCAGCAGATATCGAAGGTGAAGTTCGTGGAAAAGGGCCGAATATCACCTGGGCGGCGCGTCGGGTTAAGGAATATCTTGATGAGAAAAAAATTAAGTATTCTGACGCTATTCTCACAACACTCGACGCCGATAACCGGGTTGATCGCGACTATTTTGCCAACCTTACCTGGTCTTACTGTGCCGACCCAGACCCAATTCATAAAAGTTTTCAGCCGCTACCGATGTTTTTCAATAATATCTGGCAAGTGCCGTTACCGGTAAAACTGACGGCGCTCGGCTCATCCTTTTGGCAGCTCATTCAGGCTATGCGACCGCACTACTCGCGTAACTTCGCCGCCCACGCTCAGAGTTTCGAAGCCCTGGTACAAACAGATTTCTGGTCGGTTGCGACGGTGGTTGAAGACGGGCATCAGTACTGGCGTTCGTACTTTAGATTTGACGGTAACCACCACGTGGTGCCGCTATTTGTGCCGGTTTATATGGACGCAGTTCAGGGTGAAGATATTATGGACACGTTTCGCGAGCAGTATCTTCAACGTCGCCGCTGGTTCTGGGGGGTTTCTGACGTTCCGTATGTCTTTCGGCATTCGTTCGGTAATCCTCGAATTCCGTTTTTATATAAATGGTTGCAATTTTTACGGTTGTTCGAGTCTCATTACTCGCTTGCTACACAGTCGTTTATTCTGCTAATCGGTTGGCTACCGATAGTTGTGAACCCGGATTTTCGAGATAGCGTGCTTGGCTATAATTTTCCTACTGTTTATAGAACATTTCTGATAGCAGCATGGACTGGTATGATCGCCAACATGCTCGTGGCATCTCTACTAGTGCCACCACGACCTGGTAAGCGCTCGGTCTACGTTCTTACAATTATTAAAGAGTGGTTGTTAGCGCCGGTGTTGCTGCCAGTTAGCGGCATATTTTTCTCGGCGATCCCGGCGATCGACTCGCAGACGCGTATGTTATTCAATAAGCCGTTTACTGTCTTTAACGTCACCAAAAAAACCGCGATTCCTAGCGGTGTGCTAGTAAAAGACTAGTTGTTTGGCTTAGAGCTAACGAAGTAGTTGTGAGTGACTGACCCGCTTATTCCGTTACCGATTACTATTCCCGATAAATCGTATCCCCATCCCTGGACTCTATTTCGAATAAAGGTAATCGATGACGAATCGTTAACACCGTTGTTATTTATATTAACGCTTGGTGCCGTTTCCATCTTTGCCAAAATATAATATCCGGCTTTTGGGCGCGGATCGCTGTTTGGCGGTATGGTGTTCCCTGCCACAAAGTAGATGTACTCGCCAGATGAGTTACTATTGGTTAACTCGCTACACCCACCGACTGAGGCAGGTAGTTTATTGATGGGATCCTCGGGGATTGTAGGCAAAATCAACGGCGCAAGCGCTGCCCGATTTGAAGCGCAATTACTAACTAAACCAGCTTCGAATTGCCAGCGAGCGTTGTAAATATTACCGCGGGCGCTATTAAACGACGGGTAATTACGATTATCGAGATAGTATTGCTCTAACGCGTTTTTGATACTGTCTAAGTCCGTTTTACGTTGACCGTCTCGAGAACGTTTAAGCGAGCTACTATAAACCATCGTCGTAATAGCCACCAATATCCCGATAATAGTGATCGTTGTTAGTACTTCAATAAGAGTAAATCCACGTTTAGACATATATGTAGCGTTGCGTATTTTAATGCTAATATCAACACATTCCTTATTGGAGGTATTTGTACTTGAGTAAGCGTGAGATAGAACGAAAAAAGCTCGATACCAAGATGCTGTGGGGGATCGGAATTACTTCTACGGCAATTGCTGGTGTGTTATGGATACTAAATAGGCACAAGAACAAGCAATATTCAGAACGCGCGGCGGAGATTGATCTTCGAGACGACGCTCGAATCAAGATCCTCGACGAGCGTCTGATTGAGATTGACCTAAAGATTCAGTTTGAGCAGGACGAGGATGTAAAGGCGATTCTCGGGGAGCTTAGGACACAGGCTATTCGTGAAAAACAGCGCATCATCGAATCCCGGAGCTTGTCGCTGCCAACCCGGCTCGCCATCGAGACTTGTGATGAGGCCGCAGCTAACTGCGATCACGAGCTAGACTTGCGGACTGATCAGCAGAATTCCGAGCAAACCGACAGTGGCTAACATGTTAGCCACTTTTTTCTACGTATCGACGTGAGTCGGTCCGTGATTGCAAGGCAACACGGGTGTGTATTCTGTTTGCGGTCCCGACGGGAGTCGAACCCGTGATTTCCTGGATGAAAACCAGGCGTCCTAGGCCACTAGACGACGGGACCAATAGCAATATTTTACGTTTAACAGGATCGAAAATCAATCTTCGTGTTCAAAAGTTGACAGCCATGCTGATTGTCGTGAATATAAAAGTATGAATCGAACAACGTTGTTACATATGGGAATTGGTTTTGTTTTGGCGCTGGCTGGCGCTGCGATGCTGTACGTTTCTAAAGGAGACGTTAAAACTTCTGCTCAAACGAATACGCCGTACACAAGCACCTGGACTGCAAGTAGCGTACTAACAGTAGATGCCCGTGTTGGCACATCTCAAGTAGGCCAGGCTGCTTTAGGTGTATGGGGCTGGACAGTTGCTGGAACGGTAGGCTCAAAATCGTTTACGGAAACTTGGCAGGCGCCAAGTATAACTGGTGTTAGCTTTACCCCCCGCTCAGTTGGTTGCGACTTAGTGGGACTTAATGCCCAACAGTTATTGGGTGGTTGCTTTGCCGATCAAAATGAGATCGGTGGCCCAGACACATCTAGTTATACTTTTGCCGTTCGACCGCCGAGTGAGGTTGTTAGTAATAAATCCAGATATAACAGCGGATCAGGGTTACAAAGGGCTATCAGCTGCATAAACTCTCCGAGAAACGGCGATGAGACGGAATGTCTGATTCAAAGTGGTTCGTACGCGTTTCAACATGTTCACGAACCGGGGTTCCCGAGCCGTGATCGTTGGCTCGGTGGTGGCGTATTAATGCCACTAGTATGGACCGTTACCGGAAGCATCAGAAACTAACTTCTTCACAGCTCGACTATTTTTCAGTAGAATTAACTGGTTAATTAGCCAGGCGCCCGTAGCTCAGCGGTAGAGCACTTCCTTGACGTGGAAGGGGTCTTCAGTTCGATCCTGAACGGGCGCACATGACAAATATAAAAAATATTAAAGAGAGGGAGGGCGACGTTAGTCGACTATCCTGAACGGGCGCACAATGAAAATCACACATATTATTATCGGTGTTATAGCGGTAGCGGGTGTATTTTTACTAATTCCGCAATCAGAAAATAAACAAGGAGGCGTTAAAAAAATGACAGGCGATCCAACAACTTTTGAACAAGTTTCTGCAACAAAAGCGACGATCAAAACCGAAAAAGGCGAGATCCAGCTCGAGCTTTACCCTCAAGATGCGCCAAAAACGGTGACAAACTTTGCAACGCTAGCTAAAAACGGTTTCTACGACGGTTTAACATTTCACCGTGTTGAGCCAGGCTTTGTTATCCAGGGTGGCGATCCGGACGGCAACGGTACCGGCGGAGTCTCAATTTACGGATCAGAGTTCGAAGATGAACTAAACGAGGACACGCCGTCGTATAAAAATGGGTACAAAGAAGGTGTGCTGGCTATGGCTAATCGCGGGCCAAATACCAATAGCAGTCAGTTTTTCATTATGCTCGCCGACAACGACTCGTTACCAAAAAATTACACAATTTTCGGGAAGGTGACTACCGGAATGGATGTAGTAAAGAACATTGCTGTCGGTGACGTTTTGCTTTCAATTACTGCAGAATAACTTGACGCTCACCGCTAGTTTGTCATGATAGAAACATGACAAAGATGATTTTTTCGTTGATAGGTATGTCTCTGCTGGCAGTTGGTGCTATTAGTGGGGGATCGAGTGCACGAGCTCAAGGTTCGGAAACCTATACCACGACCTGGACGGCTACTAAACTTATAACTGTTGATTCAGCAGGTGGCTGGAGAGATGTCGGGATTCTGCGAAACGTGCCAATTGGCGTAGCTGAGTGGCAAGTTGACGCTCGGGCTGGTGCTGGTGGCGCCCAACTATTTAGCGAAACCTGGAAGGTGCCAGCGGATAATGAAATATTATTTGATCCGGGAACTCAGAATACGACCGGGACAGGATTTAACCCCGCTGAATGGATTTTTGCCAACCATATAGCGGTATTTGGAGATACGCCTGATGGCGGTAGGGTTCGCTATAAATTTCAGTCACCAAGTATCTTAAACCCTGGCTACAAGTACACTAAAGATCAGGCGAGGGTTGGCGGAAACGGTGTTCAGTGTGTAACTACGACGGACTCGAATTGTCTTATGTCTCGCGGTTCGTATGGGTGGGAAGTCTACCACTCTGTTAGTAACCTTGGTTCAACTCGCGGTCGTATCAGCGCTTCTGGGGTGATGATGCCGCTAAAATTGGTGGTTACCGGAACAATTTACTAATGGCGGTTACCCAAAGAGTTAGGGTAGTAGTGGGAGTAGCTCTTGCAGTAGCTGGTTTTCTATTTCTCTTTTTCAGTACGAGAAATGCAGCACAACTAACAACACAAGCACAAACCGGACAAAATTATACCAGCACATGGGAGGCAACTAAACTCATAACTGTTGACTCGGCAGGTGGCTGGAATAACGTCGGTATTTTGCGAAACGTGCCAATTGGCGTAGCTGAGTGGCAAGTTGACGCCCGGGCTGCTATTGGCGGCGCACAGTTATTTACAGAGACTTGGAGGACACCAACTTCTTCTGAGATCGTATATAACCCAGCCGATCAGACACTGACCGGCAGCGGTTTTAATAGTGCCGACTGGATCTTTGCAAATCATATTGGGATATTCGGGGACACGCCTGATGGCGGTAGAGTTCGATATAAATTTCAGTCACCAAGTGTCTTAAACCCTGGCTACAAGTACACCAAAGATAATGCAAAAGTCGGAGGAAATGCTATCCAGTGTAGGAGTAATTCAGACTCGAATTGCCTGATGCCAAGAGGATCATACGGGTGGGAAGTATATCACGCGTTAGGAAACCTTGGATCTGATCGAGGCCGAATTAGCGCCTCTGGTTTGATGATGCCAGCCAAGTGGATTATCACAGGCACAATTTACTAGAGACAGATGAAGGTGCGTAAGATTATTTTAATTATTGTCGACAATTTTTTGGCAATTGGTTTGTTCATTTTCGCGGTTGGTGTTTTGTCGTATTACAACAGTTCAAGACAAAACGCTGTTAGCTCGTTGCCAGTAAAGACTTCACTAACTGAACGTGATATCGCCATTACTGAGGCAGTTAAAAACGGTAAGAAAGAATACACTTTTACGACCCGTTTTATACCTGGTGTTGGTGTAATAACAGACCCCGAAGCGTATAAGAAGGAATGGGAGCAGCAGCTCCAGGAAGACAGTAACAAAAAAGCGCCGTAGTGGCGCTTTTTTGTTGCGAGTAATTAAGCCCGCCTTACTTCGATCTTTTTTACTTTCGGTTTTGTTGGCTCTATTTTTGGAGCGATGATTTTCAGCGTACCGTTCTCCATCTTCGCCTCGACTTTATCTTCTTTGATCGGGTGGGTAAAGCGGATAGAGCGTCTGAATTGGCTGTGTTGCCATTCGCGTCGAACAACATCTCTACCCTCTTTTTTCTCTTCTTCTTTGGCGCCGGAGACTGTTAGGGTGTTCTCGGTCATCTCGATCGTAACTTCCTTTTCCGTGTAGCCCGGAACCTGGAACTCGATCTCGTACTCTTTTTCGCTCTCGTGAATGTTCATCGCGCCCGTCGTTGCTTGTAGAGCGCTAGACCAATCTCCACGACCGAACGTTCGTTCGATCATGCTATTCATCTCTTCCTGCATATGATCGATCGCTTGAAACGGATTCCATGGCGTTAGTTGCATCTGCTTTTCACCCCCTTTCTCGATTTGGCTTACAAGTTGTTGATTATTTTTCGGTGAGACGCCGTCGATCAGCTGGTCGATCGGACAGTCGAAAAATTCAATCAGCGAGATCAGCACCGGCATACTCGGTAGATACTCGCCGCGCTCGAGTGAGATAATCGACTGTCGCGATACCTGAAGTGCTCGAGCCAATTCTTCTTGGCTCAAGTCGTTCGCCTGCCGCAGCTCTCGAAGTAGTAACCGAAATTTTGTCATCGTTTCTACGAATAATGTAAAGTAAACTTTACACAGCGTCAAGATAAGAACTCCCCAAGCTTGTCTAATTGTTGTTGATTAGCTAGCATTAAGAAAATGCGAGGGGGAAACTGAATAATAAACTAATATTACCGATCACTGCCGTAGCGGTAGCAGTTGCGATAATCGTTTTTGTATTCTCCTCAATGAGGATCTTCCGAGCAGAAGTGGCAAATGAGCCCGGTGGTGAGGGGCAAACAACACAAGGTACCGGTACAGGTAGCGGATCAACGAGCAACAGCAATACAACCACAACCGAGCCGTGTGTGGTTGCAGTTGAAGGAGAGGAATCACCAGATCCAAACTGCGGCACCACTACCAATAACAATACTGGCAACACCGGTAACACGAGTAATAACACAACCAGCAATAGCACGAGCAACTCAACTACCAACTCAAATACGAACAGTAACACTACTAACTCAACCACAGGTAATACTAGCGGCTCTACAACCGGCTCTGGTACGACAAATAATACACAGCCCGGCTCAACCGGAACAGGGAGCGGTAGTACTAACACTGGAACAGCTCCAAGCACGAACAGTACTAATCTTCAGCTCGGTGACACCACCGATACAGCTGGCGCGTCTAAACAAGAAACCACACTTGGCAGTGGAATTTTCAGCGCCACAAACGGCACGTTGTGGCCAATTCTACTCTTCCCGCTGTTGTTGCTCGATGTTTTAATTCTAATTCTAGTTGCTGATACGCGAAAACGCGTTAAGAAACTACAGGAATCTTCGACGACACTTCACGATATGAACGATCCAGCGCAGCCGATTGCTCCTCAAGTTCCAGCGGCACCAGTCGCAGCTACGCAACCGTTAGAAGAAACGGTTGTACAAGATCCGCCAGCAACGTTAGTGGATGAGAATATGGTGTTAGGTAGTAATCAGCCGCCATCAACCCCACCGCCAAGCGTTCAGTAATTTACTCGAACCGAAGCGCTTCAACTGGGTTCTTGCGAGCGGCGCGAATTGCTGGGAATAACCCAAAGACGATACCGGCAATCCCACCCATACTCAGAGCGATTCCAATAGTCTGTAGCGTAATTAAAGGTTCGAGCGGCGAGTATTTTGCTGCCAGTAGAGAGGTACCGTAGGCCATCAAAAGACCAATAACTGAGCCAATCACCGTTAGGAGCACCGCCTCAATCAAAAACTGGAGCAAAATTGCGCCTTCAGTGGCGCCGACAGCTTTACGGATACCGATCTCGCGAGTTCGCTCAGCAACGGTTACAAGCATGATATTTGAGATCCCGATTCCACCCACTAGCAGCGAGATTGAAGCGATACCAACCACCATATAGGCCAAGACGTCAGTAATCTGGTTAATCGTTTCGAGCAAATCAGTCGGTTTTAATACCGTAAAATCAGTGGAGCCGTGTTTGGCCGTAAGTAGATTCTTTACTTCCTCACGAGCCTCATCGACCTTGTTGATATCTTTTGCGTAAACAACTACTCGATTAACTTGTTCTGATTGATTGATCTCATTGGCAACGGTAACAGGTATTAGAAACATATCTCCGCTACTGGATGTTAGGTTTAGCTCTTGTTCGATCTCAAATATTCCGGTCAGCTTAAAATTATTAGCGCCAATTGATAATTCGTCGCCAATCGTCGCCCCAAGTTTTTCCGCGGCATTTTTTGAAATAACAATAACTTTTTCTTTTTTATCGACGTTTTCTTGGGAAATGCCTTCGCCCTCTTTTATAACAACGCTAAATAAATCGGCCGCTCCCGGTGTGATGCCAACAGGTAAACCGCTAATTTTTGTTGTGCCCTTAGAAACTAGGCCACCGATAAAAGTAGCGTAATCAACTGGCTGATCGATTAATTTTGCGTTCTGACTAAGATAAATAATGTCATCGACAAACAGCGTTGAAGGGGCAAAGTTTGCCGTTATATTAGGAGTGCCGTTCTCTGCTTCTTCACCGGGTAATATCATAATCGTTTTCGGTCCAAAATCTTCTACTGAACTCGTTATCTGTTTTTGGACGCCCTGAGCAGCAGCCAATAGGGTGACAACAGCGTATATCCCAATAATTACGCCAAGAATTGTAAGGAAACTTCGCAACCTATTTGCCCAAATAGATTTAAGCGCAGAACGTAGACTATCAATTAGCATTTTTTCTATCCTCAACAATTTTACCGTCTTTCATCGCAATAACCCTCGTTGCGTAATGGAGTAATTCGTTGTTGTGAGTAACCATTACTACTGTGGTTCCAATGCGATGAATCTCTTTAAATAAGTCCATAATCTCCAAACCTGTTTTCGTATCTAAGTTACCAGTTGGTTCGTCGGCTAGTATTATTTTTGGTTCGTTAACCAGCGCTCTAGCGATTGCTACGCGTTGCTGCTGACCACCACTTAACTGATTTGGCCGGCTTTTAAGTCTGTCTGATAATCCGACGCTAGCGAGTACTTCTCGTACTTTTTGATCGCGACTATCGCCCTTACGGTATTTAAGCGGCAACAATACGTTATCGTACGCAGATGTTCTGGGTAGTAAGTTAAAAGACTGGAAAACAAAACCAAACACTTCGTTACGAAAGCGAGCACGCTGTTTATTTGAGAGGTCGTCAACGCGCTTTCCGTCGATCGTGTACTCGCCACCGTCAGGCGTATCGAGCAACCCTAAAATATTAAGCAGGGTTGATTTACCGCAGCCGCTCGGACCGATAATGGCGATAAACTCGCCGCTGCCAATTTCAAGCGAAAGGTTATCAAGCGCGTGAATCGTCTCGCCCATTTTGTAATTCCTGGAGATGTTTTTCAGGCTCAGCATTAACTAATAGTACCCTAAAACGGATTGACTTTCGAGCTGTTATATGGTATAGATCATCTACAGGGCCTGTCACGGCTTCGACGGGAACATTTACAACTAAAGCACGCAAGCGGAGAGGACACGCCTTATCGTCCACAATTAACGTGCAAACGTTTTTGCAAAAGCTAAAGCTTCGATCGCGCAAGCTTTCGCGCCTAGCTTTGCTCCAGCAGTAGCGTAACGCTCACTGCCGTTTCAATAATCGATGCTACTACATTATTGAGGCGCTATATTTGTAGCTAGACGACGTCGCTGTGTCCGACGTTGTTCGAATCTCTACACTGCTCTATCGAAGTATTTCGTTTACTTCAAGCCTCGATAGCTAAGAAATTAAGTAAACTACGCTTGTAGACACTTTAGTTGTTCGTTTTCGGACGCGGGTTCAACTCCCGCCAGGTCCACCAAGAAAAATCCACTGTATAGTGGATTTTTCTTTATAGCTGTAAATTTTTAGCTACTTATATACAGTCACGTTGGCCGATGTCCCCACATTTCCGGCTGCGTCGTAAGCTTTGACAATTAAGGTGTGTTGGCCTTTGGGGAACTTACGATGATTCCAGTTCATCGTAAACGGTGAGGAGGTGGAGGTAGCTACTCTAGTACCGTTAACGTAGAGCTCGGTCTTGGTGACACCAACGTTGTCGGTAGCGTTAACTTGAACCTTAACGGTTGAACCCTTGAGTGAGCTACCACTAGTTGGTGAGGTAATACTAACTGCCGGGGCGATCGTGTCTACTGGGTTTGGATCCGGTTCGGGTTCTGGCTCAGGGCTAGGATCTGGATCTGGCGCTGGAGAAACAGTAGTTCCAACTTGTCCCCAGCGGTCGATGGTTCCGTCCGGCCAGGTAACAACCAATTCAGTACCTTCTTCTACTAAGCTTGGTACCGCCATTCCCGGGATATAAGGATAGACAAACATTCGCATCTTCGGTTCAACCGATGTAACCGAATAGGTAAGTTGCTGGTGGATGCATGAGATCTCCTGGCAGAGTACAGCTGGGTCGTTGTTGGCAGACATTTGGTACGTATTCTCGTGGTCAGCGCTGTGGAAGAACTTATTTAACTGAAACCCGCTCTTATTGGTACCGCTGCTCGACATATATAACAGTACACTCGGTCGGTTAGCGGCGCTGCCAACAGTCCAGCCGTTCGGTAGGGTCTTGTCGTAAAGATTCACCGTAACAGCGTCGGACGGGATAGTATCGAAGTTCGGATTAATTGTGCTGGTAGTAAATAACAACCGAGCGATTCGAACGCCGGGCTCCATCCAACCGATGTTAAACGTATGATTGCCTGCTGCTAACGTTTCGGGGTTGTTTAGGATCTTTTGGTAATGGAAGTGTGCCTGGTCTGCGCTGGCTAACGCAAAGCTGGTATTATTGCCGCCGCCGTTAACACCTTTCGGTGCGGCGCCGTCAAACTTGAACGCGCGCGGACCGTAGTTAGCCGGATCGTAGTAATTTTTCTCAGCCATCAACCAAACGTTGTAATTGCCAGCTGTCGGCACACTAAACGCTACACTCATCTCGTTACTGCCGGCGCTGGTAACGTATTGCCCGTTGTAAAGCGGTCGTAAGTAAGCGGAATTCTGATTAACAGTCTCCAATTTGAACCCGGTCGGTAATAAGAATTTACTGTTATAAACGCGGGAGGTGTCGTCTTTTTTAATATCGTCATGTACGACTAGATACGGATTTGGCTGTCGGACAAAGTCGACGGTTCTAAAGGCTTTTTGAACTGGGTTGTACGAGCGTGAGTAAACGCCGTCGATAAGATCTGGGAACGTAACCCCAGCCCAATTACTTACATTAAATTTCGCAACCATATAGTCGTAGGCCTTTTTAGCGTCGCCAGTAACTGTAAAGAAATCTCGGTTTGACGTACTACTAGTGCTAAACCACGCGCTTGGTGTTGTGGAGAAATTAGCGATTCGCCCACAAGCCGGTGGCCAAGCTTGGCCTTTGCCGTCGATTTCAATATTGTTGTGGTCGCGTTGTAGTTTGCGACCGAACCCGCCTTCGTTAAACAAGATTGAGCCGTACGCTTGAAGATTAAAGCTGTTGCGATCGGCGTGGATATGGCCGATCTGGCAATTCCTCGATTCGCTATGAAACTCTAAATTAACAGCGTTAACGTTACCCCAGGCGGTCTTGGCAAACGCAAGACCGTTCTTAACTAGGTTAAACTGATTCGGAAGCCCGAGCGTTGTTGGATCGATACCGCTCGGCGGCGTTTCCGGCGCCCAGAGAACTTTATCTAACTCGAGGAAAAAGTTATACGGGGTGAAGAAGCTCTTATTATCAGTAAGTTCTTGGTACACCCAGCGCATCGTTTGGTTAGTCGGAAAACGATTCATCGCTGCTAAATAAGTCGCAACCGATCCCATACTGCCGTACGGGGTATCATCAAAGCTCGGCATCTCGCCGTTGGCCCATGGACGCATACTATACGCCCACCATTTAATAATGTTCGGCCAGCCTTCGTGCGTCCAAACGTTCTGTCCGCGCAGATCCATCACGTCGTAAGCCTGAGCTAGGAATACTTGGTCGAGCGTCTCGTAGTGAACACCGCTGTAGTGAACGCTACCGCTGTCTGCCGGCGTTAAACCCTTCATCCGATCAAGGTAAGCGAGGATTGTTTTTGTAGAGTTAAGGGCGGTAACCTCAGCTATCGTGTCGTAACCCAGCTCACCTTCAAACGAGGCTGTGAGTATCCGGGCTGGTCCGTTATACGGACCGACGGCACCGACTAATACCTCCGGGCTAAAGCCGTTCGCCCAGCCGTGACCGCCGGTCTCGGCTAGCAGTAAGTCGTGCATCAGGCCAACGATGCTTCTTGCCCATGTTCGGTACTGTTGCCGCTCTGTTTCACTTAAGTGAGAGTAGATCCAATCGTACGTGAGAGCGGCGCTCGGTGAGAGTCGCCACATGTCTGGTTTACTGGTGTTGCCCCAGTTTGGTGTAGGATCCCACTTTGTGTTCAAGTACGCCAAAAAGGTGTCTTTAGCTAGGGCAATCGAGTTCGCGTCGCCGTCGATAAGCGCCACAAACGCAGCGTTTGTTAAGCTCTTTTGGAGTTTCTCAATTCTCGAGCTCGTTAGTCGGGGATCAACCGTACCGCCATTTTGACCGAACTGTGCGTACGTCGGATTCGATTTTAGCGCCGTAATCGTATCTTTTATTTCTTGATCCGTAGTAATGAGCGCGGCGTTAGTTTTCATCTCCTGATAATACGGAGCGATCGCAGGTTTTTGGACGCGAGTTTTTAGTGTTGCCACCTTATCAGCTGTAAACATTACTCGTGGGTGCTCGCCGGCCGGAGAGGGAAAGGTGATAACAGTGGTCTCGGTAAATCCTTGGAACGACCGCTGATATAAGTAGTAGAAACCAGAGCTTATTAGTAATACGGCAATAACCCAATAAACAATCTTGGTAATTTGTTTTCGAGCGCTCGGTGGAACCGGCTTAGTCCCCTCGTTAAGCATTTACACAAGAATAGCAACTGTGAATGCGTTGTCAAAAATTACTCACTGAGTCTTGATCTCCTCTTCACGAAGCGATATAATTGTCGGTGCCCTTAACCCAAGTGGTTAAGAAGGAGTACCTATGCTTGAGAATCCGATTACCATTGCCGTGCCCTCGCCGCGAGGCGATTGCCAGTTGATCGACGACGTTGTCGTCCAACTCGGCCAGCCCTGGAGAGGTCACATTCGTCAGTTTCAAGAGACCGAAGACGGTTTCGAGGGCGTCTTGTCGCTTGGCTGCGGGGATATCCCGGTCAGACTGAGCAGAAACACCCAACAAGGGGATATCGTCATCAAAGCTGAGCCCACTGGTAAGGTTGGCCAGCGATTCTCGGGGACTGGAGGCCTGTTTAGGGTGAACCCCTATAACGAATACGACAGCTCGACGCATCGAGGCGTCGTCAAGCTGGTGACGGGCTCGATCAACCACTACCTGGAACAGCTGGCGCGACAGCGCAGCTACCAACCGAAGTAGCTAACCACTGCCTAACACGTTTTCCGGCCGCGAGGCCGGCTTTTTATATTCCTCTAATTTTACGGTAAAAATTTTCTTGACGGTGTCTTAATTGCCGTGCCGAGTAGACGCTATCTACCAATCCAAGCCCGATAAGGAAAAACTTCTTTTTAAGTGAGAGGTGATGCAGACGATTAACAAATAACGACGCCAAAACTAATCCGTTAGCGATGATCGCTAAGATGATTGCTAAATTTGCAAGCGGTATTTTTGCGTCGTTGGCTGTGGTCTGCGTAGCGACTAACGATCCGGCGGTTTTCTTCGGTAGCGGCTTTGGAATCTCTTCAACCGGAATTTCTAGAGCTGGGTCGGCTACTGGCTCAGGCGTGCTCTGCACCTGGTTGGCAGAATTATTGGCTGGTTTTGTTTGAGCCGTAGAAGACGGCTTATTGGTGGTTGATTGCGTTGAGCTGTTTGTAGTCGTGGTTGAACTTTGACCTTTATAACCAGCAATAAAACTAGTAGTAGCGCTCTCGCTTGATGTTATTCGCCAGTCAGTCTCCTTATTAATGTTAAACCAGGTAAAACCTTTAACTCGTGGGAACGAGCTTTCGAGCGTTGCGAACATATCGCTAATCCACTGCGCTTTACTTCCCCCAATTTCGGTTGAGGCAATCTCCATTATCAAGACGTCTTTATTTGCTACCCCAACTAGCTCGTTGTATGAACTTTCAAATACTTCTCGAAACGTCTGCCAGACGCTCCAGCTTTGTGATGTTCCCCAGTTGTACCCATCCAACCCTAAGTAATCAACGTACTCTGATCCCGGAAAAATGTTAGCGTACGAGCCGTATAAAGCGCTTGCGTTCCAAGGTCGGACATTTGCCGACCAGATCCATCTAACGTTAGTAACGCCTGCGTCTCTAAATTTTGTAACAACGTGTCGCCAAAAAAGCTTGTGGTTGTCGGCGGTATTTCCTTGTTTGCCGATCCCCCAAGGCGTCCAGTCGGTATTCATCTCCGGAGCAAGGCTAATACGAATAGTGTGATTTAGGCTTTTTACTGCCAGAGCGGTTTGAGTGATGTATGAGTCGTAGCTGCCGCCTATAACATCATTATAAGCAACGCCAACTCCGTTGAGTTGCGGTTCCCAGGTTAGTTCTGGGATAAACCCCGCGGCGTGCATAGCGTTGGCAACGCTCGGATCAAACGCTGTTGCCCAATCCTGATACCACTTTGTGGAGGTAAATTGAACGCCAAGCGATTGTTGTAGCGAAGTTACAAGACCAGTGTTGTAGGCTGCTCCCGGATGAAAAATACTTACCTCAACCCGAGTTTTGGCTTGCGCAGAAAAAAGCGGAACCAGCACAGTTCCGAGAATGGATATTATTAAGGCAATAACGACATATACCCCTCCTCGACGCATGGCTTGATAGTAGCAATATCAAGCCACATGACAAGCTGTTACGCGTATCTAGGTAGTTTTTGCCAAGAAAGCTGTTTTTTGTGCCAAATAATTGCACGAAACAGCGAGAAAATGAACGATGCAACGTTAATTAAATGGAAAACTCCAAACAGCGGTGCGTATGGAATTGCCCAAAATCTTCGTTCGACCGCAAGTACCGTTATAGAGAGTAGCAACATAATCCCAAGCGCCGTTCCATATAGTTTTAAAAAGAATAACGGTTTGAATATTGCCAACATAACGGTGGCAAACCAGTAGAAAAAATCACCGGTTAGCAATAGTATTTCGAGATTGACTTTCTTATTTGGAAGAAATAATCGATGCGAAAAGAAGTTCTGCCAGTATCCAGTGTTCCAACGCATAATTTGTTTCCAGTAGTCGCCAAACGTAATTGGATCTTGAGTTATCACGTACGACTTTCGGCTGTAAACCACCTTTCCGAGTTTCTGATGATGAATCTGGAGCGTCAAATCAAAATCTTCGGTCAACGTTCCGCCGTCAAAACTGAGTTGATTAAGTACGTCGGCGCGGTATGTCGAAGTGCAGCCAGGTGCGATAGTAATAGTACCCATCGCATTTTGAGCGTTCTTAAAAAAGCGGTGTGAGAAACCGTACTCAAACGCACGGTAGGCGCTAATAAGTCTCCGGCGCTGGCTTGTGACCGTACCGACGATGCAAGCAGGTTCGGAATTAATTAATTTCTTTGTTTCGCGGAAGTATTCCTTATTTAGAGTAGTATCGGCGTCGAAAAACATCACGTATTGATACCGTTTGGTTAACTTAAATCTCGTTAGCAGTTTTTTAATAGCCTTGGCTTTACCGACGTTCTTTCGAAGCGATAAGACGTTTTTTCCAAGAATTTTCCGAGCAATTCTTGAAGTATTGTCAGTTGAGCCGTCGCTAACGACATACACGTGCTTTTTATTGATTGCCGAAAATAGTGATCGTAACGATTTTTCGATCACGACTTCTTCGTTGTACGCAGGAACAACTACGCAAAAGGTAGCTTTTCGAGCCATGGCAACGAGCTAGTCGCGATTAGCGACTAACTTTAGCAAATTTGAGAACAGCTTTCGCCAACACAAACACGCCAACAGCTAATAAAGCAGCTGCGTGGATGATTGTACTTGGACCGGCTTTTGGAAGTGTATACATGCTTCTCCTAATAAAAATGGGGGATCCGCCCCTTACTATTCAAAAAAGAATATACTACTTTTCAGTAAAATAATCAATACTCGATAATAAATTTATATTAGCTAGGCGACAATTGCCGTATAAATTGTTAAAATTGTGTTCATGAATCAATTAGACCAACTACTAGATGAGGCTCGCGTTCGGCTTCACGAGTCGCCATTTGATATCGCTCACGACTTGGCGCATCACTTGGAGGTGTTGCGAAACGCGCTGCAACTCGCACATGACCTGGAAGATCCAAGCATCGATTTTGATGCTTTGCGTGTGGCGGTAATGTGGCACGACGTGCCGCACGAAGACGGAACTGAGAAAGCTTCCGAGGCTACGGCTAACCACCTAAAGGTGAAGATGCAACAAATGGGCTTCCATAAAGATTTTATTGATACTGTGTACGACGCCGTCTCGCTCCACTCATTCGACCAAGAGCCGACAACAATTGAAGGAAAAATCTTGTACGACGCCGATAAGCTGGAGCTGCTAAATGCCGCACGCATTATTCGGTACGGCAAGGCAGTTGAATCCGGGCAGATCAGCGCCGAAAAAGCTAAAAAAGATATCGAATGGTTGGCTCAAGCCTACAAGACGCTACGTAGTAAACTCCATTTTGAGGCGAGCAAAGCCAGATACGATAAGCTAATGACTAAGCTTCGTGAGAGTAGCGCTGCTAAAGCTGTCTTTCAAAAATACGGTCAAACTATCTAATTTTGCTTCAAATTAAGGTAAAATCACGACAGCTGCCCCTGTAGCTCAGCGGATTAGAGCAAGACGGTTCTAACGTCAAGGTCGTAGGTTCGATTCCTACCGGGGGCACCAAATGCGGCATTATTATTTTGTAATGCCATGATAGCCGAGAAAAACGGGCTTTTTGGGGTGTCGCGAATCGCAACACAAAATTATAATTTCGCTAAATTTTGCGTTGCCAGGTTTGAAAGTGTTCGAATACTGTCAGGGTCAAAATACCCCACTCAATCCTTGACTTTTCAGGTTCGATAAACAGCAAATTGCCGATTTACGGCAATTTGCTGTAATTTACTCGTTATTCCTCAGGTTCAGATGCTCGAACAATGTTGGGGCTCGGGTAGTAAACCCTTACGTTTTTCCCAAGGTCGAACAGCATGAGCTAATCACTAGCTCACACCCTCCACAAATAGCTTGTCCGAGTTGCGTTTGCACGGCCCAATTCCCAATTATTGATAAATGCTCACACTCTCCCTAGTATTAAGTAATGCGAGACGTATTCCATAGATTATCAACATTCGTATCAAATGCCGTCGGTTCACCGTATTCGTTCGTCCTGGCAATAATAGTGATCCTTGCTTGGGCAATCAGTGGACCAATTTTCAAGTTTTCCGACACTTGGCAGCTGGTCATCAATACCGGCACAACGATTATTACGTTTCTTATGGTGTTTTTGATCCAGAACACCCAAAATCGCGACTCAAAAGCCGTTCACCTTAAGCTTGACGAACTGCTCCGAGCCACAAGAAGCGCCCGCAATCAGATTATCAACGTTGAAGATATGTCTGATGAGGAGCTGGAATCACTTCATACTGAATTTAGCGAGTTCCATCAAAAAACTGCATCAGCGTTAGAGCGACGAAAAATCAAACAAAAGCAAACTTAGTCCAAAATCGGCACATCGACTTCCTGTAATCTTCGCCATGTTTCCGCAATAACAAAGAGAATATAAATAAGCAGTAGCACTAAACCTTCTTTGCGTGACAAGTGAGTCTTACTTTTGGCAAATAGCCAGAATAGCAGTAAGCCGATTAGGAAAAAGATAAAAACAATCCAAATCTTTTCCCTAATTATTGGGACGCGGCCAGTTAAGATGACAAAGAAGCCAAACAGCAGTGTATTAACAGCCGCCGAACCGACGTAGTTACCAAAAGCAATTGCTTTTTCATTTCGGAGGACTGACCTGACACCGATAATAAGTTCCGGTACGTTAGTCCCGATTCCCAAAACGAGTAAACTTATCATGAACGTCGAAATGCCGAACAAATCAGAGAGGGTGACGGTCTGACCAACCAAAAGGTCGCTAGCGAAATACATCAGGACCGCTCCGATAAGAATTTTTAGCCCATCGCCCCACCCGGCGTGATCGCCGTTAAGCAGCCGGTCGGCGATACTAGCGAGCGCGCCTTTGCGCCGACGTAGTACGTAAAACAGCACGCCGTATAGCAAAATCATAAAGACAGCCTCGACCCGGTTATAAGCACCGTCGATGCCGAATAAGACGGTCGCGAAAATTACCAGCAGGATCAGCGGTAGGTTCCGGCCAGCCAGATCTTTGTTGAGTTCAACTCCCTTGCCGATCACGACTAAGAGCGGAATAACAAGCAAAAACAGTACCACCGATGCGCCGATCAGATTACCAATGAAGATATCGGGCTTACCTTCCCTAATAGCATTCAGGCCAACGCTGAACTCTGGAATAGAAGTTAAGAGTCCGAGAATAAAAAAGGAAACCGAGAAAGAGGACAGCTTAAAGCGATGAGAGAAAGCGCTGACGCCGTGAACAATTAACCCGGCGGCAATCCAGACCCCGAGGGCAGCGGTTATGAACAGTAAAGCCGCTTCCAGCATTATTTATAACTTACCAGGTTTGAACGGGAAAATCTTTCAAGCCACCTCTCCGTAATAGAATGGAGATCATGATCATATTCCTCTATCTACATCCTCACCGGTAAACTTATCCACAGCGAACTCTTGGCGCATTTGATCCAGCCAACTCAAAAGGTGTTCGAAGTGAAGTGTGTCGAGGGCGCGAGTGAAAAGAATGACACTGGTAGGAAGTGAGCGAATGTGAACATCCCTCCCAGGGCGCAAATAAAGAAAATCCCCCTTGCGGGGGTTTGAAGTTGGGAACGGCTTCGTCGAGTCGCCATTTCTTTTCAGGGCTGAGCTTAAAGAAAAGTATCCAGTTGATCGTGCTGCGATCGGGCAGCGGGATGGTGAGTTGAATCACCTTCTCTGCTTTCTGTGACTTCATGTATTCGAGGACGCGAGTGCTCAGATCCTCTTTGCCTCGGTAGTAGCGCTCCAAGAAGGCACGAAATTCACTGGATCCGCTCGTAGTCGAAACTCCATTCTGACTGATCGTCGAGAACGAGAACTGCCTGCGAGCAGCAGGGTAACCTTCTCCAGAAGACATCTTGAAAACCTTCAGACCGAGTGCGAAATCCTCGATCATCGGGCTCGAGCCATCGAATAAGACCGGCTCGATTCCTTCCTTGCCGTTACTCGCCATGTGATCAACCAGAAGCTCAGTTGCCTCGGCGATCGGTTTACTGTCGAACTGCGCTTGAAGCCCGGGCTCCTGGAAAGAACCTGGATTCAAACAGATACCCATGATGATAAGTACGAGTTTCATGTCCACTCCTTCGGACCTGTATCCGATGTGAAGAAATTATACGCTTCTTTGGCAACGTATCAATATCTTGAGCCGGTAACTATCCCTTGACAACAAGTAGATAATCAGTTACTCTGTAAGCATGAAGTACACAATCAAGAACTTTCGTAACGATTTCCCAAATGATGACGTTTGCCTGGAGTATATTTTCAAGCAAAAATACCCTGACTTAGTGAGTAAATTTTATCGTGTAAAAGGCAGAAAGTGTTTTGCCAATACTGTCGGTGACCAAATTCACCCACTCAAGAAAACTATCTTTGAAAAGTCCAGTACGCCCCTGACTGATTGGCTGTATGCAATCTATCTGTTTTCGGCTTCTAAGAACGGGGTTTCCGCTAAGGAGCTAGAACGTCAGCTAGGGGTTACTTATAAGTGTGCCTGGCGTATCTGCAATCAAATCCGCAAGCTAATGACCGAAGATAATGAAAAGTTAAGCGGCGAAGTCGAAGTAGACGAAACCTATGTGGGCGGTAAGTCTGTGAATAGTCGAAATAAGAAACGTACTATCGGCGATAAAGCGGTGGTTTTCGGTGCAGTTGAGCGAGAGGGCCGAGTAAAAGCCAAACACGTAATCAGTTCAGGTGCGAGAGTACTTCTGCCGGAGATTGCCCGAACCGTTGAGAAAGCTACGAAGATTTACTCGGACGAGTGGGGTTCATACAAGAGACTAGCCGTGCTCGGCTATTCGCACGGATCGGTTAATCACCGAGAAAACGAGTACTCCAAAGACGGTATTCACACCAATACGATTGAGGGCTTCTGGAGCCAATTAAAACGATCAATTAACGGAACTTACCACGTGGTTAGTCCGAAGTATCTCCAGCTTTACGTTGATGAGTTTGCTTTTCGCTATAATCACCGACAACTTGCTCGTCCGCTTTTTGCGGAGCTGGTTGCTCGGGTTTAGTCGCCTTGCTCAGTAGCTGATAAAATTTTTCTTTTTCGGGGAGTTCTTTGTTCATTCGTTTTGTCTTTTAACTCTCGAGGAATAAATCCCTCTAGTCGAAAAGTAAAATAACGGAGGGCTTCTTTCGTAGATCCTTCGGTTGATAGAGCAATTCTATTTTCCATTTTTCTTATTATTACGCTTATTATTTGACTTGGCTACTTTGGTTTTCACAGATTTTGGGTAGTAAGTCTTGATTATATGTGTAGTTTTTTCCTCATTGATATTATCTCTCACCCATTGCTTGAAAGGCTTAAGATAAGCGAGCTTAGTAGTGTCCTCAGATACGGATAGATTTAGTTCTTTTGCCTCCCTTTTGTCTATAACGTGACCGTGTGGTGTACGTGTATTAACTAGCTCGTAGGCGATATTAAACAACTCTAATCGACGCTTAGGATCATTTTCCTTGTTTAGTGCTTGGTTCATTAGTTTGTAGGCTACTAACATCGTGTCGGTCACTAATTTATTAAACTGTTTAGCTACAATCGGATCGAATTCTCGGCTCATTTGCTGGTAGGGACTGGGTATTTCCATAGGAGAAAGGTTTCCCCAGTTTTCGTAAAAATCCTGAATAGCCTGTTCATACGATACTGCCGAAATACGTACGTCTTTATAGGGAACTTGGGGATCAATCGGAGTGAGATTTGCCACTTCGTCTAGGATAATTTCATTTGCCGCTATGCAGAGAATCGTTCCACCACTCGATGCTTCGTAAGGAACGTAAGCCTCTATATTTTCAAAAACGCACTGTAGGTATTTTGCGATTTTGGTTGCCGCATAAGCTTGGCCTCCTGGTGTATGGATAACAAGCTTTAACTCTTTGGGAAGATTGGTCTTGAACTTAATCTCTTCGATTTCTTTTTCAATCGCGTAGAGGTCTTCAATTGTTATTGAGGTGTAATCAAACGACACTGGCGATTTCCTGACCACCTTTTCCGACGCAATAAAACTCATTAATACAGCTCCAGAATCATCAGCAATACTTTGCAGTGTGGTAGATAGAGTTTGCTCCTGGATTTCTTCCATTGACCTGATACTAACCAGAAGAATATCTGTTTAGCAAGTATTGCTTATGTTGGAGCCAGATTCCTTTTTATTTTTGACGCTGGGCTGGTTTCTCGTATGCCTCAAGAATTTGTATGATTTTTCCCTTGGTTTCATCTGAAACAATGTAGCCAGATTCGTCATAGACAATGGGTATACCGAACTGCTGGCCAATAACCTTCCAGATCTTGTCGTGTTCGTAATAATTCTCAAGTGATTCAAAAAAAGCTTTCATTCCTTCTTTGGTGCCAAGGTGCCCAGTCAGTGCGTCGCGATAGGCTTTAGCAAGAGCCATGTTATGATTCACTGCCTGTTGAGTTTTAATCAGTAGGTAGATAAGAACGACAATAATAACTAACCATAACCATGTCATTTGACCCTACTATACACCCTATTTGGTTATACTTGTCAAGAGGGTATAGTTACCCTTGAGCCCTGTTGACAGGTACTACGTTTCCAGTAATTCTAGAAATAACTAACAAAACTATGGAGGGGAATGGAACGCAATATGAAAATTAGAAAGTGGATAATTTATAGTGGGGTATTTTTCCTCGCGTTATCGACCGTAATCACTATCGTTAGTACGAGTAGTAGATTCAACGCCCAAGTTGCGAAAGAACTTTGTTTTGCTGAGACTGACGTTAACGGCGACGGCGTTATTGATGAAGGCGACTGTGAGGGCGGCGGAACTGGCGGTGGTACAACGTATACTGAATGTCCAACCCCCACTCCCGCTGGTACAGGTAGCGAAATAACGGGATTATTGGTTGGTCGCGCAAAAGCTATTACCAACGAGACTGCAATATTGCCCGAAGAGTGTGTATGCGAAATGGGGCCAGAACCAATGCCTGTGCCACAATCGGTTGAAGACTCTAAAACGGCAGCAAACAATCAAATAAATCCGTTACCGGGCGAAGTTGATCAAGTAAAATCGAAAACAAAGCTAGATGTAGAATTTGGTTCAGTTAAAGATATGTACACCGGATATTGGACTAAAGTCTACGATACCAAAGCTCAGGCTGAGCGTGAAATCAGGGCTGGCTATAATTCTATTTTCAACTCTTACTTCAAGCCAAACTACTATGAAAATATTGGCAATAAGGTCAATTCTCGGGCAGAAGCGGCGTTTGGCAGCGCGAAAGGATACTTTGGCTATCGATACTCTACCGATCCCGAGAAGTGGGGTCCTACCGCGACGTATAACACCTCACTATTAAGGAGCGGTGACGCATCGGTCTCTATGTCAACGACATTGGGTGGTTACTCATATGAAGGTCAGCCTCTGGGAACTGGTTATGTAAAAACTAGCGTAAGAGGTAAGTGGGATATATCTGGAGACAGGCTATATGCTGTAGCAGGCTACGACTGCTTAGTTGGTGATGCCAGCGGAAATGTTGATTTTAGAGGTGAGTTTACCGGATTAAGGACGTATTACGATGTCCCCTATAACTTTAAAGACCCGACCAACCCTAAGCGAGCGTTGCGTGGTAAAGTATCGTTCTACATTGAGATTCTCGACAAGAAAGGCAATTGGTCAGGTACGCTCGGTTGGAGAATTAAGTAGCTAATTCACATTGATTTCTAGCCGTATTTGTGCTTAACTATGCTCATCCTGACTTGATACAGGGTGACGGTTATGCACAAATCACTATTGGTTTTCCTCGTCCTCGTGATTGGAATCGTGTCGGCCTCGGCACAAACCAACGCACGAACCTGGGAGTTGAAGAGCAGCTACGAGCTCCAGTACTCTCAGCCGCGACTTCGCTTCCTTGATTTCGACCCGTTCCAGAGGGACCGGGGCTTGAATCTCTACTTCTCTGGCTACCGGCGGGATCCTTTCTACCGAATCAGCGCGTTTGACAGACCGAGTCTGTACAAGGAGCGATTCGGAATTGGTTTCCAGTCAGAGCGGATGGAACTCAGCTTCTCCACTGGGAAAGTGGAAGACAGGGGCAATGTCACGAGTGCCGGCTTCAGCATTCGCTGGTAACCGGCGACCTACGAACGCGCAAATTGGTTTAAACCGATGAGCGCGTTTTTTTAAACGATCGTTCCGACGGCGATCGCTAGCAAAACCACAATTGTTCCGATCGTTGTAATTTTCAACGCACTCAGAAATAAAGATTTCTTAACGTAATAACCTTTAAATACACCTAAGCCAATTAAAGCAAAAACCGTTGAAGCCACAGAATAGTAAAACGCCTGGCGGGTATCCGGAGTAAAGATATACGGCAGCAGCGGAATTAGTCCGACCATCATGTACGAGAAAAACATCACCAAAGAATCGCTAAGTTGATTATCCTTCTTTTGTCCGTCGGATAGTTCGTTGGTGGAGTCTTCTGAGATATAAACACCGGCGCCCATCGAGAGCGCTTCAACAAGGATTAAAATAATCCCACTAACGATAATTTCTCGGCTAGCTAAGCCGGCGAAACTAACACCGGATAGTAACCCAACGGTCGAGACTAAACCGTCTTCGGCGCCAAAGATAAAATTTCGTAAAAAGCCCCTCCGTTGCATATATGTATCTTACTGCAACGAGCAGTCTTTAGTAGACGTAACCGCGGATAACGCCGCTGTACACCGAGATCGTTCGCTGGCTAACGACGAACGGTCGGACGTAGTTCATTTCGGTAATGGTAATAGTGTCGCCGCTGACTCGTTCAACATACGCGACGTGGCCTACCGAAGCCTCGGAAGTTACCACGATAGCGCCGGCACGAGGAATACTACCGGTTGGGATACCGTAGCTTCGAGCATACGCTAAGTACTGGCCGCCGTTACCCATCTTTTGTGGTAAATCTGGACGCTTATATTTAACCCAGTTGGTACACTGGCCGGCAAACGCACCGTACGTTGGTAGATTTCGATAGGTACCAAGAATGGTGTAGCCACCGATAGCTTGGGCTAGTCGAACGGCTGGGCCGCTTCGGCTGCTTTGGGCAGCACGTCTTGTTGCTTGTCTTTTTAGCTCTTCTTGACGAAGGCGCTCTTTTTCTTCCTCTTTAACCTTATTTAAGCCGTCCAACCACGCGAGTGAAGTGTTAGTATCTTCTGATGGAATGAGCAACTCTGTTCCTGGTTTAATTTTCTCGATCTGATCGATCGGAATGTTGTTAGCATCAACAATTGTACCGACGCTAATGTTGTAGCGACCAGCGATCCCAAGTAACGTATCGCCCTTCTCAACGGTATAGCTGATAGCAACGAGTTCTTGGACTTCACCGGTTAACAGCGTCTGGCCGGCGAATAATTGCGGTTTGCCTAAGAACGAGTCGTTTTGATCCTGGATTTGCGCTGCAACTTTTGGTGTATCGATTTCGTACGCCTGACCCTCACCGACGGTAATTGTTAGAAAAACACCAATAATAAACGCAAAGGCAAGCTGCGTCGCGTAGCGTTTCGTAAATGTTGCAAAGCGACGAACTGGCTTGAGTCGCGATGTTTTTTTCACCTGATTGATGAGCGGCAAACTTATAACAGCGAGCCGTGCCCTGGCAGATGAAAGATTAGATAGTAACTTTTGAACGATAAAATATAATTTTTGTCTAACGGTCTTGATGGTAGTTCTAATGAACCTCCTTACAAAATAGACGAGTATCAGTGTACCCCAGATAAAATTAATGTCAAGCCTACTCGGTGCCCTGCCGAACATCTCGGCATCGTCAACTACTCTTTAGGTAATACGACTACTCAAGAATCTTGATCGAGCGAACAAGCGACGTATTTTTCCAGCGAGCGCCAAACCCGAGCACATCACCAGCCTTAGCTTGGCCGATTGCCAGGATCGTCAGAGCGTATAAGACGTGATCATCAAGTATCGGATTGTTCTTCGGCGGAAAGTTCGTTAGCCAAAGTAACGCCATAAATAATACGCCGCCCCAAACCGCGAGGCGCATGCCAACTCCTAACAGAAACGCGATTCCAAGCAGAAGGAGCCCGGCCAGGAAGAGCCACTCGATTGCAGCGCTCGTAGCTAGATTCTGGAATACTTCGGCGAACGCCCCGCTTGTGCCTTTTGATAGGTAGCCCGCTGTCGCTGAGGCGCCGTTTAGAACCGACATCTCCGGCTTAGTTGCAAATCCTAACCCAAAAACCTTGTCTACAAACGCCCAAAGAAACAAGAAACCGAACGCGATCCGAACAACCGCTAAATACTTTTGTGTTTTTTCGCTCATTAGTACTCCTTTGCGTCAATACTAGAACACTCCGGACAGGTTTCATAGATCTTGCGTCCTTCCTGAAACGCCCGCAGAGCGATCGATGCCGGTAAAATACTTTGAAAGAATTTAAAATCGACAAATCGACGAAAAATCCAACCAAGTTTTCCAGTTAACGTACCGTCTTCAGCTTCTAGTATTGCCCAACCCGGACCGACTGGAATTGAGTAGTACGGCAGCTTGGCGCGATATGTCGTGAGCTCTCGGTTAAAAATGAGGTTTAAAATTTGTCTGGCTGCAAATTCGCCGTCGTGAATAGCTGTTTGTGCCATACCGCTATACTCGGTTGCAGCGGCATCGCCAACGACAAACACCGAGTCGTTGTCACGGCTTTGAAGTGTTTGGCGCACTTCAATCTTGCCGTAGTGGTTTAGCGTAAAGCCGCTCTTCTCGGCTAATTCGTTAGACGTTGTTCCCGCCGTCCAGATCACAGTTTTAGTGCGAATTTTCATCTGTTCCAGATATACACTCTCAATATCTTTCTTTTGAATCGGTGCGTTAACGAAGATGTTTACACCAAGCGCTCGCAGTCGCTTCTCAGCGATAACTGAACTGCTTAGATGTAGCGTCGGTAGTAAGCGGTTTGAAGCCTCAAATAAGGTAACTGTTACAAGCGACGGGGGTACGCCGTGCTGTCGCGCAAGTTTTTTTGTGTAGACGGCTAACTCGCCCGAAAGTTCTACGCCAGTTGCTCCGCCGCCAGCTACGACGATATCGATCGGTTTTTTTTGTTTGCTTGCTGCGGTTTCGCTAAAAAGCTGATGGATATGTCGTTTTAATCGCAGCGCGTCGTCGATCGTTCGAAGTGTAAAAGAGTGTTCTTTAAGCCCCGGAATAGAAAAGTAAGTCGTTTTACAGCCGACAGCAAAAATTAGATAGTCGAACGGATACTCCGAGCCGTTACTCCCAATTGCAATTTGCTTGGTGAGCTGAATCTTTTCGATAGTGTCTTTAACAACAACGGTTTTACTTGGGTTTACTATCTCGGAGAGCGGGATGCAAACCTCGAGCGGCGAGCGACCGGTAACAACGCGATATAGCGCTGCATGATACTCAAAATGGCTGGTGTTGCTAACTAGAGTTACTTCGATATTCGAGTTGTTGTGTCTCTCAAATTCGCGCGCTGCTGCAATGCCGCCAAATCCGCCGCCGACGATCAATACTTTTTTAGGGCGCCCCATACAGCTATCGTACCAAGTTTCTGTTAAATAACTTGCCACCTGTGATAATACGATTATTCTAATGCCATGAGCGGGCTACGAATTGTGGCGGGAGTTTCCGCAAGCGGCAAGGGGACAATTATCGAGTTGCTGTTAAATCGGCATCCGAACGTTGAGCGCGCTATCACCTGCACGACCCGACCCCCACGCGGTAATTCTCAAGATCAGGCGCGGTATCAGTTTTTAACTGACGAACAGTTCGACCGCATGATTGATGACGGGTTACTCTTTGAGTATGAAGTTGTTTGGGGATCTCGCTACGGCTTGCCGCTATCAGAGCTAGAGCGAGCAAAACATAGTAACGAGCCAGTTTTATTGGAGCTTGATATCCGCGGGGTGAGGAAGGTGCTCGAGTACGACTCTGAGGCACGAGCAGTATTTTTATTTTGCAACGCTGCCGAACAGAAAAAACGATTAATCGAACGAAACGTTTCGATAGAGACACTGGAATCGAGAATGGCAGGCGCTGCTAACGAGATAACGATCGCTAAGGAGCTACAGTCGTATTTTGGCGACCGAATTGTTCTTATCGATAACAGTAACCAAACGATCGAGCAGACTTATCGAGCGGTGGAAAGAGTAGTTAGCCCTTAGACTTTTCATTAAAGAGCTGCTATACTTTCAGTAACTTTATCCGCGTATGCGAGTATAAAGCAAAAATTATTTTGCTTTCGGATCGTGGCCACAACTAATAACAGTGGCACTACTGTTCGGGAGTACCAACAGTAGAAAGGCTGTTATTAGTAAATGTATAAAAATGTTAAAAGTCGTCGTGGCGGTTTTAGCCGAGGTAGAAGCTTCGGTGGCCGATCCAGGCGTCCAAACCCATCGGCTGTTCACTCGTCGATGTATATCAATAAGGCAGTTGAGCTGCCTGAACAAGTAAGCGAACCGATCAAGCATCGTTTCACCGACCTTTCGTTAGATAATCGACTCGTCGATTTAGTAACCGCACGCGGTTACGTTACCCCGACGCCAATTCAGGACAAGGCGATCCCGTTAGTTATGGGACACCGCGACGTTATCGGTATCGCCGATACCGGCACCGGTAAGACGGCTGCGTTTCTTCTGCCGCTGTTGCATAAGTTTCTAAAAGATCGATCACAAAAAGCTCTTATCATCGTCCCGACTCGCGAGTTAGCGGTACAAATTGAAGATGAGCTTCGAGTCTTCTCGCGAGGGCTACACGTTTTCTCGGCGCTTTGTATCGGTGGCGGTGGCTTTGGTTCACAGATCAACGCGCTCCGACGCAACCCCCAATTTATTATCGGGACACCGGGACGCCTCAAAGACCACTTAAACCGCCGGACTCTGCGGTTGAATGATGTTGCAAACCTCGTTTTAGACGAAGCTGATCGTATGGTTGAGATGGGCTTTATCGACGATGTTCGTGAGCTAATCTCTCAATTACCGAAACAACGTCAATCGTTATTTTTCTCGGCGACGATTACTCCAGAAGTTCGTAATCTTATTGCAAATTTCACCGTTAACCCAGAATCGGTTTCGGTTAAGGGCCGTGAAACGTCCCAAAACGTCGATCAGGATGTGATCCGTTACACAGACGCGTTTCAAAAATTAACACTACTTCACGACATCCTCACTCAAGAAGATGCGAAAAAAGTGCTGATTTTCGGTCGTACTAAACACGGAGTTGAAAAACTTTGCAACACACTAATTGAGCGAGGCTTTAGTGCTGTCTCGATTCATGGCAACAAAACTCAGACTCAGCGACAACGTTCTTTGAACGAGTTTAAAACCAGTAAAACTCAGGTTATGGTTGCTACCGACGTTGCGGCTCGTGGGTTAGACATTCCAGATGTTACACACGTTATCAACTACGACGCGCCGGAGAATTACGCCGATTACGTCCACCGCATTGGGCGGACTGGTCGCGCAAACAAAAAAGGCAAAGCGCTAACGTTTGTTGGCATGGGTGCGTAACAAATGGGTATCCGTAACGTCGCTATTATTGCTCACGTTGATCACGGAAAAACCACCTTAGTTGATGGCTTATTAAAGCAATCAAAAACGTTTCGTGAAAACGAAGCGGCAATGAGCCAACACCTGATAATGGATTCAAACGATCAGGAGCGCGAGCGCGGTATTACGATTTTGGCCAAAAATACAGCTGTTACTTACAAAGGTGTAAAAATTAACATTATTGATACACCGGGGCACGCTGACTTCGGCGGCGAAGTTGAACGAACGTTAACTATGACCGATGGCGCTCTGCTGATTATCGATGCCAAAGAAGGTCCGATGCCGCAAACAAAATTTGTACTAAAAAAGGCGCTCGAATTAGGTCTTCGGCCGATTGTTGTGATTAATAAGATCGATAAACCAGACTCTCAGGTCGAAAAAGTGCTACGAGATACTTCGGATCTTTTCTTGGACTTAGCTACCGACGAGTCTCAACTAGATTTTCCTGTTTACTACGCGATCGGGCGTGATGGTAAATCGTGGAATAGCTTACCAACTCGCGAACAAATTAGCGCCGAAACCGATCTGACGCCGATTTTTGATGCGATTCTCGAGCATATCCCAGCACCGCAGTCGCAAAAAGACGAGCCGTTTCAAATGTTAGTCACAGCGCTCGATTGGGATAGTTTCCAAGGTAAATACGCGATTGGAAAGATTACTCGTGGTGTTGCGAAGCCGGGACTAGCTGTCTCAATTGGTACACCAGACGGATTTCGTGAAACCGCAAAGATCGATCGAGTATATAGCACTCATGGCTTAACTCGATCACAGGTTGAGTCGGCAGACGCTGGCGATATCGTGGCGATTACAGGCATAAAAAATTGCCGGATCGGCGACACGATTGCTGATGCTAATACCCCCGAAGCGCTTCCGACACTCCAAATTGCCGAGCCAACACTTAAGATGGCGATTTCTGCTAATACCTCACCGTTTGTCGGCAAAGAAGGCACTCAACTCACCAGTCAAAAAATTTACGAACGAATTATTAAAGAGCTAGAGGTTAATGTGTCGCTGAAGATGACTCCCGGAGAAAACAACGAATACATCCTTTGGGGACGTGGTGAGCTTCACCTTTCTGTTTTTATCGAAAATCTTCGCCGTGAAGGATTCGAGCTTCAAGTAGGCAAGCCACAGGTTATTACTAAAGTTGTTGATTGTCAGACTCAAGAACCGATCGAAGAGCTAACAATCGATGTCAAAAACGAATTTGCCAGTGCTGTTACTGGCGAGATTGGTAAGCGAAAAGGTATTTTATTACTACAAACTGAAAACGAAGACGGCACAACCCGACTATTATTTGAAATTCCAACACGAGGATTACTTGGTTTCCGAAATCATTTGTTAACTATCTCGCGTGGTACAGCGGTTATGGGCTCAAACTTCTTGCGTTTTGCACCCGTCGGCAGCGCCATTCCAAAGTTACGTAATGGTGTGTTGGTAGCGTCTGAAGGCGGTAAAGCAGTTTCGTACGGATTGAATAACGCCCAGCAACGCGGTATTACTTTTATTCCGCCGCAAACAGCTGTTTATGAAGGGATGATTATCGGTTTGCACTCACGTGAAAACGATTTAGAGATCAATGTCACGAAAGAAAAGAAACAAACAAACGTGCGTTCGAGCGGCGCCGACGACGCAATTGTTCTTACGCCTCCAACTGTGCTCAGTCTTGAACAGTCGATTGACTTTCTAGAAGACGACGAGCTCTTAGAGGCAACACCAAAATCGTTGCGACTACGCAAGCGAATTTTAAACTCGTCTCAACGCGCTAAATCTAAAAAGTAATTCCGTTTTCCGTGCTACTTGTTGCGTGTGCTACTATTGAGAAACCGAATGTGCGGAATAATCGGCTCGATTGGTCATAAGAAAGTTGTTAACGACGTCTTGATCCACGGATTAAAACGTTTGGAATATCGCGGATATGATTCCGCCGGCTTAGCAGTATTGACAACAGATGGTCTAAAAGTTGTTAAAAGAAAAGGTAAAGTTACTGAGCTCGAAGGCGACCAAACGACACAGAAAATTGACGGCAATATTGGTATTGCCCACACACGCTGGGCTACCCACGGCGAACCAAACGAAATTAACTCCCACCCTCATACAGATTGTGCCGGGAAGATTGCTGTAGTTCATAACGGGATTATTGAGAATTTTTATGCTCTAAAGATGATGCTAGTGAACGAAGGCCATAAGTTTAAATCGGAAACTGATACAGAAGTATTAGCCCATCTAGTTGAAAAATTTTATAAGGACGACTTAGAAGAAGCAGTTACGAGGTCACTTAAGCTGGTTGAGGGCGCGTTTGGAATTGCAGTGATTCGCGAAGGCGAAGATAGGATTGTAGTTGCTCGTCGAGGTTCGCCAATAATCTTAGGGGTCGGTCACAAAAAAATGTACGTTGCCTCAGACGCACCAGCAGTTTTAGCACACACAAAAAAAGTTATTTATTTAAATGACAACGAAATCGCGTCGCTTTATGAAGATAGCTACACAATCAAGGACCTAAAGGGCAAAAAAGTAGTTAATGATATCCATGAGATAAAGTGGTCGCTTGAAGAGATTGAGAAGGGCGGATTTGAACATTTTATGCTCAAAGAAATGCACGAACAGCCAGACGCTATTGCTAACGCACTTCGCGGTCGAATATCTGGAGAAAAAGTAAAGTTAACTGTCAGATTTAAATCCAAGAACATTAAAAGAATTGTTATTGTCGCCTGCGGAACTAGTTGGCACGCTGGCTTAATCGGTCGATATATACTCGAGAAAATGACTGGAATACCGGTGTCTGTGGAATACGCATCGGAATTTCGATACCGCGATCCAATTGTTGATAGCCGTACGCTTGTGATCGCTATCTCCCAATCCGGCGAGACGGCTGATACATTGGCTGCCGTGCTAGAAGCAAAAAGAAAGGGCGCAAAAACACTTGGGATTATCAACACGGTTGGTTCTACTATCAGTCGCGAAGTCGATTCGGGGGTATTCCTACATGCGGGACCAGAGATTGGGGTGGCAAGTACAAAAGCGTTTAGTTGCCAAGTGACCACACTGGTTCTGTTAGCGATCCACATCTGCCAAGATTTAGATAAGAGCGTTTCTCCCGATATAGCACAGTCTCTCGTTAAGCTACCCGGGTTGATTCGAGAGGTGATCGCTGATCGCAAGAAAATTCAATCGATATCCAAGAAGTATCAAAAATATACGGACTTTCTGTACTTAGGCAGGGGGATAAACTTCCCAGTAGCGCTTGAAGGCGCGCTCAAACTCAAGGAAATATCGTACATTCACGCGGAAGGTTATCCAGCAGGTGAGATGAAGCACGGCCCGATTGCAATGATCGATCCAAATTTACCATCGGTTTTTATTACCCCAGACGACGATTCCTACGAAAAAACTCTTTCGAATATGCAGGAGATCAAAGCGAGGCAAGGTAAAATCATCGCAATTACAAGTATTGAAGATGAAAAACTTACCAAGCTAGCTGACGATGTAATTTTAGTACCAAACGTCCCAGCCGAAATCTCGCCAATTATCAACAACATTCCGCTACAATTTTTGGCTTATTACATCGCGACCGCCAAAGGAATTAATGTGGATCAGCCGCGTAATTTAGCAAAATCCGTAACGGTGGAGTAGGTTTTTCCTTTAGGGCGACGTAGTGAGAGCTGTTAGAACTTTTTTAGATTCTGCTTCTCTTTAGTAGCAACGAGTTTAAAACAACAGAAATTGAACTTGCGGCCATGGCAGCCGATGCAAAAATAGGGCTAAGAAGTATCCCCCAAATTGGGAACAATACTCCAGCAGCGACAGGAACGAGTAATGTGTTATAGCCAAATGCCCAGACTAAATTCATTTTAATCGTTCCCATAGTTTTTCGGCTGAGCCGGATCGCCGATGCGACACTACGTAAATCTTTGTTTATTAAAGTAATGTCTGCGGCTTCAATGGCAACATCGGTACCGCTTCCCATCGCTATTCCGTTATCCGCGGCAGCTAATGCTGGGGCGTCATTTATTCCATCGCCAACCATCGCCACATGGAAACCATCTCTTTGTAATTTTCGGACTTCGCTTTCTTTGTTCTGTGGCAAAACATCAGACAAGACATTTCCAGGATTAATCCCAACTTCTTTAGCAATTGCTTCGGCGACTCGGCGATTATCTCCAGTAATCATAAAAACCCTTAGACCTAATTGCATGAGCTGGTTAACTGCTTCTTTGGACGTTGGTCGGAGTGTGTCGGCAACAGCAACGATCCCGGCAGCTTGGCCATTTATTGCTACTAGCATCGCAGTTTTACCTTCACTTTCTTTTTGCTGAAGGATCTTTTCTTGTTCGGGCGAAACAATAATCTTCTGATCTAAAAGCATCGCCCTATTACCAACTACAACCGTATTATCTTCAACGACCGCGCTAACACCTTTGCCGGAAACAGAATCAAACTTTATCGGTTTTGACAGGCTAATATTTTTAGATTTAGCCCCTTCGACGATCGCAGTTGCTAATGGATGCTCCGACAAACTTTCAACAGAGGCTGCTGCTACTAAAACTGCTTGTTCACTTTTTTTCCATGCAATAACGTCTGTGAGTACCGGCTGCCCGTTCGTTAAAGTACCGGTTTTATCAAAAATAATGGCATTAACTTTATGAGCAGTTTCAAGTGATTCAGCATTTTTTACTAAAATTCCTTTTTCCGCACCGCGCCCAGTTCCAACCATAATCGCAGTTGGCGTGGCTAATCCCATAGCACAAGGACACGCAATAATTAAGACCGTCACCATATTTAATAAGGCATAAGTTAAGTTTGGATTTGGACCAAATGCGTACCACACAACGAATGTTGCGATCGCAACCATAATAACTATTGGAACGAAATACGACGAAACTATGTCGGCCATTCGCTGAATCGGTGCTTTAGAGCCTTGAGCATCTTCAACTAATTTGATTATTTGAGCGAGCATCGTTTCGGATCCAACTTTTTCTGCTTGTAATGTAAAACTTCCTGATTTGTTCAAAGTAGCTCCGATGACTTGGTCGCCAACTTTTTTAGTTGATGGGATTGATTCACCGGTTACCATAGATTCGTCGACGGCTGAAGTGCCATCAATAATTTTTCCATCAACCGGGATCTTTTCACCAGGTCGAACGACAATATGGTCGCCTTTAACCACTTGATCGATCGGTAAATCTATTGTTTCGCCATTTCGAATTACTCGGGCAGTTTTCGCTTGCAAACTTATTAGGTTCTTAATAGCTTGACTAGTACGTTTCTTGGCGACGGCTTCAAGATATCGACCGAGTAATATTAAGGTAATTACAACAACCGAAACATCAAAATACGGCATTATTTCGGCCTCAATACTCATAAATAAATCAGGCATAAAAGTAATGATTGCCGAATATAGGTATGCCACCAATGTACCGATGGAGATCAAAGTATCCATATTCGCATTTCGATGTCTTAAGGCTTTGAGAGTGCTTTTATAGAATTGCCAAGCTGCCCAAAATTGAATTGGCGTTGCGATAATTAATTGAACGTAAAAGTTCTTTAATAGCTCTGGTGCAGTTTCAATTAACCCTGGGAAACTTCCCCATAAAATTAATAATCCAGCGATTGTGCCAGCGATTATTTTTGGACGCAATGATTTAATTTCTTGCTCGCGCATCATTTCTTGATGATTATGATGAGCTTCCCCTTCTTTAACAGCTTTATAGCCAGTTCGATCGATCGCTGCGTCTAAATCTTTTCGCTGACATAAAGTTTGATCGTAGGTAATCGTCGCTTTGCCAGTTGCTAAATTAACATTTGCTTCTTTCATCCCCTTAACTTTTGAAAGAGAACGTTCAATTGTGCGAACACAACTGGCGCAGTGCATCCCCTCAATAACAATAGTTTCTTTTTTGTGGTTCATTTAGTGATGATGATCTTCCGGTTCGTCTTGACTAGATTCACCTAAAAAGAACCAGTAAACAAAAATAATTAATCCAACGCCAATAACAATGACAAATAATTTATCAATTGGCATTTGGCGTTGCTTTATAACCGCTTATTTCGTCGATCGCTTCAATAATTTCGTTGGTAGACATTTTCAATTCATCAAACTCAATCTCAACCTCCTTTTTTATTAAGTCCGTTCTAACGTTTTTAATAGCGGAGTGATCTTCTTCGAGCCCCTCTAATAACATCAGGCAACTTGAACAATGAATTTCTGGTACTGAAAAAATTTGTTTCATGACTACTCCTTTAATCGAATAAAATATTGCCTGTATACATACCCATCGAGCAAGTAAATTTTAGGAAGCCAGGCTTCTGTGGGGGGATGTTGATTGTTTTTGTGCCTGTTTCTTCTAATACTTCTTGAATTTTCAAGCTAGGAATTACGAACGCACGACTGCAACTGTATGTATTGTTTGTTACTAGTATTAATTGCGTTGGAGAATTGGCCTTAGCTTTAAGTATTCTTGGTTCGTAGCCGTAGTCAGTGGCGTTGATAGTTACAATTTGACTTATCCCATCTTCGGAACTAACTACTGGAGGTTGGTTAGCCGCTGTATCGTTGGTGTTCTGTGAAGTAATACTTTTAAGTTCCAACCTCTGCTTATAAGCCGCGTAAGAGATAGGCGAGCCAATTAAATTTAATCCACTTTCTAGCGAGTATAGTGCAAAAATCAAAATAATTACCGCAACAACTTTAACGAAGTTGGCGTTTAAACTCTCACTGATACGTGTTGTGAAGTAGGCTAGGATAAAAAATAACGGCGAAGCCCCGACTGTAAACGCAAACATAATTACAGCACCATAGAGTGGGCTACCGGTTCCAATTGCCAGAGCCATCATTGCCTGTGTGATGCCACAAGGAATTAACACCGTTAAGGCACCCAAGAAAGCTGGTGTTGCAAAGTCTTCTTTTCTATTTTTACTCAGCCGACGAATAAACGTTCGAACAAATCTTGGCGGCTGGATTTGGAAGTAACGAAAAATCGGGTGAACGTTTAACATCCTCAATGCTGTTCCCAACATGAAAATAGTAATCGCTATCATGAGAACACCACGAGCAATTGGACTTAACTGGATCATAGTTCCTAAGTATCCGAGCCCAAACCCCAGAATTGTATAAGCGATTATCTTAGATATTAAAAATAAAATAATCGAAAGAGTTATGTTGTTACGGGATGCTGCGCTCCTGGAGTTCGGATGAATATTATTGTATCGGTTGAGTAGGTCTTTCTTGGTTGCGGGAGAAATTTGTCCTGGATTTTTTAGATCTGAACTTATTTCATCTTCAGCCTGGTTACCGATCACATTTGCTAGTAGCCCGCCCTGGACTGCTAAACAACTCAAGCCGCCAGTCGTGAGTCCAGTTAGAAACACAAGCCAAATGTTTGGCATTATTTCGTAACTCCTTCGGACAGCTCCTCAACTAAGTTCTGAGTGAACTCATTGTTTTGAAGGGAGTAATACACGGTTTGAGCCTGTTTGTTTGATGTAACAATATCCGCTTCTTTTAGCTTCTTAAGTTGTCGAGATGCGGCTGAGATTGATAAATCCACTAACGTCGCAATATCTGAGACCGAAAGCTCAGGGTGGTGACGGAAAAGATAGCAGATTTTCATTGCCGTAGGGTCGCCGACTGTGCCGTGACGACGCGCACATGCTCTCACTGATTCGCTGTTTGCAATTTCTTCCTTAATCTTCTCAAAATCTTTATTTGCGTCCATATGCAAATACAATCAAATTCGTATTTGCATGTCAAGGAAAGTACAATTGGGCGCTAGACAGGGATCGAACCTGCGGCCAACCGGACCACAACCGGTTGCTCTACCACTGAGCTACTAGCGCCATACCCAACAATTTTACCCTAAACGGCCGAGAATTTGAACCGCCTGTGGTACAGTTATTCTATGAAGAAGGTCCTATCAATCGGCGAGGCAACGCTAGATTCTTTTATTTTTTTAGATGAAGCCAATGTCCACTGCACACTTGATAAAAGTAAGTGTGAGTTTTGTATCAACTACGCTAGTAAAACTATGGCAACAGATTGCAAATTCACGGTTGGTGGAAACGCCGCCAACGCGGCAGTCGGCTTTCGCCGATTGGGTATCGAAAGTCAGCTTTACAGTATGCGAGGCGACGATTGGATCGGCAAACAAATTCAAGAAGTATTAAACAAAGAAGGTGTTGATTCAAAATACATCGACGTTGAGCCCGGGCAGACTAGTTTCGCGACCGCGCTTATTTTTCAAGGTGAGCGAAACTTGGTTATCTATCACGTCCCACGCGAGTACCATCTGCCGAAATTTGAGCCAGTTGATTGGGTCTATCTAACCAGTATGGGGAGAGCCTTTACGCATGCCTACGACACAGCGGTAAAGTTCGTTAAAGAACACGATATTAAAATGACTTTTAACCCGGGTACGTATCAACTTAAGGCTGGTGTTAAGGCGTTAAAGCCGATTCTCGAAGTGACCGAGGTGTTGATTCTTAACACCGAAGAAGCGCGGCAGCTAACAGAATTAAGTGCGAAAGCAGATTTTCGTGAGTTATCTGAATCTCTTTACGATCTTGGACCAAAGATCGTAGTTATAACTGATGGCCCAAACGGCGCGTATAGCTTTGACGGCAAACAGCTGTTGTTTTGTAATATTTTTCCAGGTGAAGTTATCGAGCGAACGGGCGCCGGGGATTCGTTTGGCACCGGATTATCGGCGGCGCTGCTGCAGGGTAAAGACTTGGCTGAGGCAATGCGCTGGGGGATGGCGGAATCGTCAAATGTTGTTAAAAAGATCGGTCCACAAGAGGGGCTGGTGACGCACGAGCAGCTGCTTGAATATCTTGACTTGAATCATAAAATCCAGCCAACAATTATTAAATAATCTTCATTTTTATCGTTGAAAGTAGTATAGTGGACGCCCGTTTGTGGTGATAAACCAGGGCGGTGATCATTAGGAGACAAGGATGACTCAAGTTCTCTCGATCCCTATTAGGGAAATTTCTCTTCAAGTACGTAGGCATTTCGGTGCCGACAACCAGCAGTTCGAAGGAACGGTCCGTGAGGGCGCGGTTGTGCTCTTCTACGACCACGACGGCGGTTACCCCGAGGGGTATTTGCTCGATCGCGATTGCGATTTCGATCCAATCAACGTCGAGTGCGGTGATGGGATGGAGGCTAGCTTCTGCAAACTGGGGGTGAGCACCCCACTCGGCCAAGCGTTGCTCAACCAGAGGGTAGGTGATAAGTTCACCGCAAAGCTGGATAGGGGGTTGCAGCGCAACATCGAAATACTCGCAGTTGGCTAGCAAACAAACGGTTCCGGGTGACACAACGGTGTGTCGCCCATTTTTTTGTCTATTTTATGGAAAAAAACAGGTTTGTACTGTAAAATTATCACATTGCGCCTGTAGCTCAGCGGATTAGAGTACTTGTCTTCGGAACAAGGGGTCGCAGGTTCGAATCCTGCCAGGCGCGCAGTAGAAAAAAACAATTAACTAAATTATGATCGACTCAGATCCAGGAGGATTTACATGCCCCTTATTATAGGAGTCGAACGCGATCGGATAATGCGACGTCTTGTGGAAAGTGGAGTGATTCTATCGGGTCACTTCGAGCTTCATTCCGGTCGTCATAGCGACCGATACCTCGATAAGCGATTATTTATGCAAGAGCTAGTAGAGGAATACGACCAATTTTGTGCGTTAATTGCAGATCGAATCGTTACTGAGGGTTACAGCGCGATTGTAGCCCCAGAAGCGGCTGGGATGATGGTGGCGGAACGGGTTCTCGGACATATTCGATCACGCAATTACAAAGTTGGTTACGCACCGGCGTATAAAACTGACAACGGTTTCGTGATCGACTCTAACTACAAGCGAGAGATCGCCGGACGGTGCGTCGCCGTTATCGAGGACGTAATTACGACTGGCGACACAGCGGTAAAAGCTGCTCAACTTGCCCGTTCGATGGGTGCTAGCGTCAACTCTGTTTACTGTTTGTTCGAGCGTGGAGCTCACCGTCGCATCGGTGGAATACCAATCCATCCCGTGGTTAGCATAGAGTTGCAAGATTGGACTCCGCCGTGTCGGCTATGCGAGCAGGGAATCCCGCTTTCACCGAAGCCAATGGGCGGCTCGCAACTTGCCCTTAGCGACTAACCCGCCGTTGGCGGGTACTTTTTTACTTGCTTCTAGTATCTGGCTGTGTTTCTATTGGGTTCGAACCGATTCGTCGGTTGTGGAGGGAAAATGTCTGTTATCGAGTTTGATCGCGAGCGAGCGATAGTTATCTTTCGCGATCTTGCCGCTCGGTGGCAGAATCGCGAAGCGCCCTTTAATACCGAAAAGTTTATCTCACCAGAACGGAAGTACCACCCCAAAGGAGTGACAGTGGGCTCAATCGAGCACGCTCAGTTCCTGTTCTTTAGCGGCTGGCTGAATAGAAACGGCAAAACTGCTACCGAGCTGTTTCGTGACGCTCGAAACATCGCAGAGCAGTCACCGTGGATTATCGATCCGCGCGACTCGCGAAGCTTAGAGCGTGAGCGGTTTGACCTCCTAGAGAGGGTAATACCGTTCGCTAGCCACGAGAAGTACACTGCACGAGTTGACTGGTGGTACCGAGATTGTATGGGGCTGTTACGAGACACCTATGAGAGTGATCCGAGGAACATCTTTGTAACGGCAGAACTTTCTGGCGACTGGCGGGCTGATCGAGATTTGCTGTTGAAGCGGTTAATGTCCTTCTTTGGTACCGGACCGAAGATTGCTCAGCTAATTTTGCTTTTCTTCCAGGAAGTTGAGTGGTTGGACAATCACCAACATCGTTGGGAAGCAGTTCGTCGAGTACCGTCGATTGCGGCCGACATGTGGGTGATGAGACTCATGCGTCAACTAAATATTGTAGTAAGCTGGGAATCAGACATCTCAACAAAGATTAGTTCTGAAATCTCAGATTTTATCTGCGAGATTTGTTTTGACGAGAGTATCCCACACACTCACCTCATTCAAGCACTCTGGCATACCGGTGCCGTGATTTGCGGTCGGATGCGACCAAAAGACCAAACGGTCGCTCGACCGTTCTGTCATAACATTTGTCCAGTTGGAAAGAGCTGTGTAGGGATCGTTCCGGCCAATTACGTAAGTAACGGCAGGCTCTCACTCTACGCTACGAAAAATGGCAAGCAACGTACCACACAGCGGCTGGCAAGTCTTCGCTACGACGAGATGAGACCGCATCCGTTAACGTTCGACGACCTCTGGCATGACCCAGAATAAGCCGGCTACAAGCCGGCTATTTTTTTATTTGACACGCAATTTTTTTGACTGTACGACGAGTATAGGGGATCGTCAGTTCTTTAACCTACAGGAGGGTAATGTGTCAGATTCTACAGCTATCGTTCGCGGAGAACCGGGGTTTGTCGACCCCTTCAACGTCTGTGTTTTCCGCCAAGTCCGCGATGGCGAGGAATCACACTACCAGGGGATCACGGAGCTTGCAGAGAGTATCGCCGGGAACCACTTGCTGACTCCCCTCACAATTTGTGTTTGGGACGAAGCTACAACCGAGCAGTACGCGCAACTGATCAAGCAGATCTTCAACGGCGACGGGGGCTTCGTTTTTGAAGCGAAACAGCCGTACGACGACGGAAAGAATCGAGTCTTAGTTGCCGGCCACCGTCGGCGACAAGCGCTCCATCGATTGCGGTTTGAGGGTAGCGATGTCTATCGACAAAACTTTCCCGAGCAATCAAGCGAGGAGTGTTTTCTTGATCAGTTCAGAGGAGATCGGAATCATCCGTTGCCCGGCTTTGTGCCGGCGATGATCTACACTGACATTCCAGCCGAGCGAGGCGTAAGCCTCCAGCTCGAGGAGAACATAAACCGTCGCAATATCTCGTCGCCCACTCAAGCGAAAGCGATCAAAGGTCTTTACGATCTAAAAGCGCTGCAGCAAGGGGATGCGAGCCTCAGCATGGCTGAGTTTGCACGGCAGAGCCAGATAAGTCTCAACGTCGTTCGCGACGCGCTTCGCTTTTGCGAACTGCCGAAATCCATCCGCTACGCGGTAGAAAACGGCGCGTTCAAATGGAGTTGCGCGCTTGAGCTGACGGTGATTCACCGGATGTTGCGCGAGCGGCCCAAGCCAGACGGAACCCTGCGTGATGCGAAGGAAATCGAGTACACACTGCTCTCGCTCTCAGCGAGTGAAGCTGCCTCGAAGAATCTTCAGGCGTTTCGCAAGTACCTGCAGACTTGGGTTACTGAAGTGCTTGGACAGCTGGTAATGTTCGAAGAACTAGCGCTAACTCCTCAACAGATCGCCACCCAACTCTTGGGCGACGAGATGGTTCGAGGGAGCGCTGAGCACACGATCTTTTTGCAGCGCGTCACGTACGCGCTCAGAAACGGCTGGATCAAGGATGGTAAACTGGTGCCGCTTCATCGTCACGAAGCGAGAAAAGCGATCGCAGCGATACTCGCCGAACAGCGAGCGTTACTGCCGATGTTGCAGCTCGTGCTCGACCAAGCAACCGCCGAGGAATTGGAAAACCTCGGCACTGACAGTCAGAAAGCGCTGGACGCGATTTCGGCTCTGGCCGTCAATTCCTAACCCGTTTCTCCGTTCGGAGAGCGGGTATTTTTTTACTTCTCTGGTATTATGCAACTATGGATCAGCAGGAAAAAGACAAGATCTTAGATCGTCTCGTTGCTTCAATCGAAAAAGCTTATCATCGCCCAGGTCGCTTGATGTGGCGAGGGTTTTTAATCGGACTAGCATCGGGTATCGGTGGGACGCTCGGAATCGCACTCGTTATAATATTGCTAACATTACTGGTCGGGAAGTTAGGCGGAATACCGGTTATCGGTGAAGCTCTGAGGGATTTGCTCGATATTATTAATCGAGGGGCGGACACACAATCGTTTATCCAGTACGTACGACTACTCGTTTAATGGCAGATTGGATTATTGATTTTATTTCTACTGGAGGATATCCGGCGATCGCGGCGTTGATGCTGCTTGAGACAATCTTTCCGCCGATTCCGTCGGAATTAGTGGTACCGTTTGCTGGATTTGCTGCCGCCCAAGGACGTCTCGACATCTGGCTAGTTGTAATCTCTGCCTTTGTTGGCTCCGTGTCAGGAGCGTTAGTGTTGTATTGGGTTGGAAAACTGATTAAAGACGAGAAACTAGAGCAATTCGTTCAAAAGCACGGACGTTGGCTGACGTTAGATGTTGACGACTTACGGAAGTCTCGTCGTTGGTTTGATCGCTATAGTCGAACAGCGGTCCTATTTGGACGACTCATCCCAGCGGTTCGATCTCTTATTTCGATACCAGCTGGGATCACTAAAATGAGTATTGTGTCTTTCTTTATATTCTCAGCCATCGGTACCGCTGTCTGGTCCTCGGTTTTAGCTTGGGCGGGGTACTTACTCGGCCAAGATTACGAGCGAATTCGCCATATTATAGACCCAGTAACTTCGATTGTTGTTTTACTAGTTGTTGTGATCTACCTATATCGACTTATTTTTCCTAGGCGTAAATCTGGATCAGCTGTAACAGATTAGGTATAATTTTATTTGCTAGATATTTGGGGCATTAGTTCAGTGGCAGAACAACGGACTCTTAATCCGTGTGTCAGTGGTTCGAATCCACTATGCCCCACAGAGTAAATTCGAACCAGTTCGACTGCGACTCGCCGAACGGCGAGGAGAAGTACTGAGCGAAGCTCAGTAATCCACTATGCCCACCATTAAATACTGTTAATAACCGTTGATATACTACTAATGGCGGAGTATAATTTGCTCCACTCCTGGTTCAACCAGGCGTAGATTACATACAGGAGGTTAACATGTGGTGGAAAAGCTCCCCAGAATCGTAGTTGAGAAGCAAGGGTCGCATTCCGAAAACCCGCCGAAGGGTATCGAAGTGCCGATCCGTGACGCATTAGCGCGTCACGGCTTCACGGAAGGTTGCTGGTGCATGAAAGTTCGCATGGTGCATGCTCGAGGCGAAAGCCATAGCTACCGCGGTGCGCACTTCAAGGGCCTTCGGAATTACGCTCGTGCTCGTAACGTCATCGACGTTGTGTCACAGCCGGGCGCCGCACATACGGCTTTCCTAGCAGACCTGATTGTGCCGGACTGTTACGACGCAACTCACGTTCTCAACACGGTTCGACAGATCAACACCCTTGATCCGAACAAAGACGAGGACCTGGAGATGCTCAAGAAAGCATCGCAGTTCGACGTCGGCGCTTCTGCTAAGAGGCGCAGCAACGAACCCATCGCGTCAGTCCGTCGAAGCAACGAAGCGCGCCAACAAAGGATCGCTAAGTTCCTCGGTAAGCCAAAAAACATCGACGCAGTCGGAGTAGTGATCCAGCGAGAATCTCTCAACGGTTCTGTTCCGATCAGCGTCCTGGATAAGGCGATCCGGGAAACGCTGCCGTTTCAAATCTCAAGAGATGAGCTGGCGAGTACGCGAGCGATCTTCGTGTTGAATGAGGATCTTTTGCAGCCGGGTGATGGCGTGTACCACCTTTCCGAACGCGGCCAACTCTGGATCGAGAGCTTACGTCAGCGTGAGCGCGACAACGAAGCGTTAGCGCAGCAAATGCAGCAGCAGCTTCTTCGGCGGCAGCTTCAGAAATGCGAACGCAGCCTTCGACAGTTCGACGAACGGGTTGAGGCCGAGCGATTAGCGAGGCTCGAGACTATCCAACAACTCAAGTCACAGCTCGGGATCTTCGAGCAAGGAAGTGAAGAACATGTATTGGTGTTGAGCTAACACAAAGCCCCAGCTAGTCTGGGGCGTTTATTTTAATATATTTACCTGGCTCGATATCGCCAAGCTCAAAGCGACCCAATCGAGTGCGCGTTAGCTGCAATACCTCTATTCCGACAGCAGCACAAATACGGCGGATGATATGATTTCGGCCATCGTGAATAGTAATAAGAAAATCAATTTTGTTTTGACGAATTTTACGCAGCTCTAAGTTATCGATCGTTACTGCACCGTCTTTCAGTTTTATCGGCTGCTGTAGTCTTTCCCAGGCTAGTTCGGGGTTTTTTGTCGATCCGACAACGTGATACTCTTTTTTATGCTCAAATTTCGGATGAGTAAGTTGATAACACAAATTACCGTCGTTTGTGAGCACTACCAGCCCCATCGTTTCGGCGTCTAGCCGACCGCACGGGAAGACGCGAGGGATGCTCGGCACGAGACCCGTAACGGTCGGTCGATTCTGAGGATCGTCGGCAGTTGTTATCACCCCTTTCGGTTTATTTAATAGATATACCACCGGTTGATCACTGAGTGTAAGTAGCTTGTTGTTGAGTGTGACGTTGTCGTTTTCATTAACTTCGGTTGCGAGATTAGTGCAAATCGCTCCGTTTATTTTTACCTGCCCGCTAATAATAAGCTCATCTGCTTTCCGGCGAGAAAACTCGGTGGTGCTGGCGATAAATTTATTAATTCTCATAACGCTCGAATCATTGTTATTGTTCTCCAAATACACTACAACTGAAACATATGATTTCACAAATAGCTAAGGTTGAGGAGGAAAAATGAGCGGAGAAGGAAAGTTCTTTGGAATTGTGGCTGTTGCAGCCGTTGTAATAATTGGCTTAATCGTTATTTTTTCGCGAGGCGGCGAGAAAGTAGTTGACGTCTCCGGCGGTGACGCCTACAAAGTTGGTCCAGATGACGCCAAAGTAAAGATTATCGCCTTCGAAGATTTTCAGTGTCCTGCTTGCAAAGCGGCTGAGCCGGCGATTCGTCAGATGATAAAGGATTATCCGACAACCGTTCAGTTTGTGTTTCGTCACTTCCCGCTCCCGATTCACCCCAACGCCGAGGAAGCAGCGCTCGCCGCTGAAGCAGCGGGTGTTCAAGGTAAGTTTTGGGAGATGAAAGAGTTGATCTACGATACTCAGGAAAACTGGTCAACGATGTCTAACCCCGACAACTACTTCGGTGATTTAGCAAAACAACTCGGACTAGATCTCGACAGATTTAAAGACAGTTATCGTTCTGATAGCTTAAAGCAGAAGATCAAAGCTGACTTAGAAGCTGCTGGAGCGGCGCAAGTTAACCAGACTCCGACATTTTTTGTTAACGGGAAGAAGGTAACCGGTGCGCAGTCGTTGGATGACTGGAAAAAGCTAATCGACGAAGCGTCGAGTACGCCTACAGAGTAAATCGGTATGCAGCTTGAGTCGAAGCAGCTTTTGCTGGCTAAAAATAACGAGCTCGAGCAGCTGCGATCGAACTGGAAAAGTCCTCCCGGGATAGCGCTAATCTGGGTTGGTGACGATCAGCAAACTGCTGCGTTTGTTCGGGTTAAACAACGAAAAGCTAAAGAGCTTTCTTGTGTGTTTATGCTTCATCACTTCCCAACCATAACTGATCGTCAGCTAAGTGCTGTAATTAATAGTTTGAACGCACGTAAAGATATACACGGTATTGTGTTACAGCTACCGCTACCAAAGAATGTCGACACCGATCGGGCAATTATGGAAATCGCTCCCCAAAAAGACATCGATGGCTTGCGCAGCGATAGTCGACTAACGGCGCCGACTGCTCAGGGAATTGTAGAACTATTAGAGCATAACAATGTAGATCTATGGCACTTGAAGACTGCTATCTTAGGTGATGGTCGTTTGGTTGGGCATCCGCTCGCAGAAATTTTCAAGAAAAATGGTTGGAGTTTTACTCAATTTTCAACTGATGCCAAGCGACACAGCGCTGAAATCCGGTCGCATGACGTGCTAATTTCAGCAACGGGGCAGAATGGGTTAGTGAGTGCGGGAATGGTTCGTAAAGAGATGATAGTAGTTGATGGCTCGGGAGTTGACGTCGATATCGAGGCAATTGAACCACTTGTTGCCTTAATTACGCCGAAAAAGGGCGCAATCGGCCCTTTAACGGTTTGTAATTTGTTTGAGAATTTATTTACTTCTTCGTCGCACGAGGCTTGATGACGTTTTCGACTAAGCAGGAGGAGTAAGTAACAGTTGCTGTCGAAATCCCAGTTGTCATACATGTATCAACGGCAGCTTTTTCAGGAGCGGTAATTGTACCAAGATCAAAGTTAATTTTAGTAGGATATCTTAAGCCCGGAAAACCTTGCTGCCCTATCCAACTACCAATCGTATCGGTATCGAGAATTATTGTCGTCGGGATACTTATTGATTTGGCCTTACTGTATAGGTCTGTCTCTTTCCACCCGATACCGACGATACCACTTAGATCGCCCTCAGTACTAACGCCGGTACTGGTATTAGGTTGTACTGCTGTTGGTAACATATACGCCTCTAAATTTAAAAGTTGTGCCAGCGAACCCCTAAAGCCAAAACCTACTAGCACGCCGATCAACAATCCAACTAAACCGATTACAACCACTCTTGGTGTGTTCATATCCCTCCTTATGTATTACTACCTCTATCTAACTGAGTAACGAGAAATCTGTCAAATACGATACAAGCTTCTTAATCTCAACAGTTTTTTGTTCTTGAGTTGCGCGGATTCTTAAGGTAACTTTCTTTTCGGCAAGCTCTTTTTCGCCAATTACCGCAATTACCGGAACTTTTTCGAGCTCGGCTGTCCGGATTTTTTTACCCAGTGTTTCTTCAGAAGTATCTAACTCTGCTCGGAATTGCTTCGTTATTCCGTCAAATACCTCTTTGCTAAATGCGGCTGCTTTCTCGGAGACACTCAAGATTTTTATCTGAGTTGGTGCAACCCAAAACGGAAAGTCGCCAGCGTAATGTTCGATAAGGACGGAGATAAAACGTTCCAACGAACCCATGACAGCAACATGAATCATAACTGCGCGTTCTTTCTCGCCTTGTTCGTTAATGCAGTACAGATCAAATCGCTCCGGCATATTGAAATCGAGTTGTATTGTCGCGACTTGCCATTGGCGACCGATCGAGTCTTTCGCCATAAAATCGACCTTCGGACCGTAGAACGCTGCTTCGCCCTCTTGTTCTAATACCGCTACTTTTCGTGATTTGGCTATCGAGCGCAGCGTCTGCTCGGCTTGCTGCCACTGCTCCGGTTTACCAAGGTACTTCTCCGGCTCTTTCGGGTCGCTTAAGCTCAATCTAACCTCTAACTTAAAGCCGAATTTTTTGTAAAACGCGTCGACGATATCCCAAGTATCTTTAACCTCTTTTTCGATTTGGCTTGGGCGGCAGAAGATGTGCGCGTCGTCTTGAGTAAAGCCACGAACCCTAGAAAGTCCCGCTAACTCGCCCGACTGTTCGTCGCGATAAACCATCGTCGTATTCGAGTAACGCTGCGGCATATCGCGGTAGCTGTGTTGTTCTGAAGCAAAGATTTGAGTGTGATGCGGGCAGTTCATCGGCTTCATCGCAAATTCGTGACCCTCACGAGTTTTAACTAAGAACAGCTCGTCTTTAAATTTCTCCCAATGTCCGGAAGTAATGTATAAATCTTTTTTAGTAATGTGAGGAATCTCAACTTTTTGATACCCCTTTTTTTTACGTAACTCCCAAACAGCGTCGTCGAGAACGTTACGCAAGACGGTACCTTTTGGTTTCCAAAGCGGCAACCCGCTGCCGACTAACTCGGAAAAGGTGAATAGTCCGAGTTTCGGACCGAGTATTTTATGGTCGCGGCGCTTGGCCTCGGATAGCTGGTCAAGATATTCTTTTAGCTGTTTTTCACTTTCGAAAGCAGTGCCGTAAATACGAGTTAGCATCGGTTGGTGTTCGTCGCCGCGCCAGTATGCACCGGCAGTAGAAAGGAGTTTAAGCGCTTTAATCTCGTTAGTAGATTTTACGTGCGGCCCCTTACAGAGGTCCCAAAAACTATCTATGCCGTAGAAACTCAACTCTGTGTCCTCGAGATTCTCGGCGAGCTCGAGTTTGTAAGGCTGTTGGTCTTTTCGATACTGCTTTTCGGCTTCAGATTTCTTTAGTGTTTTACGAACTACAGGAAAATTTTTGTTAATAATTTTCCACATGCTTTTTTCCAACACTGAGAGATCCTTTTCAGTAAGAGTTTTAGAAAGCTGGAAGTCGTAGTAAAACCCGTTTTCGATCGGCGGACCGATCGCCAGCTTTGCGTCTGGATCCCACTCTAATACAGCCATCGCCAAAACGTGAGCGGCGGTGTGGCGGATTTTGTACAGATTTGATTCCTCGTACGGGATGTTATTCATCTCAACTATTGTAAGCTATATACCAACCTGAAAAAAGGTTTGCGATATAGGGTAGATTTGTTACTGTTAATTAAATGAGGAGGGTGGCAACGGCTATTGCTAAGTCCTGGGCTGGAATTACCCGTGCGCTGGCGTACTATCCGCTCGGTTTTTACCTAGGTTTGTTACTAATTGTCGCAGCCGCGTTTTTATACTGGGCGCAAACGGACCTAGGTTGGAAATTCGATTGGGTACAATTACAGCGGTGGATATCAAATCACGCCATGGCGATACTAGCCCTGTTTACGGGCCTGCTCGGTTTAGTGCTAATCGGAAGCGCGATCGCGTATAAGCAGGTAATTGACCTATCGAAACAGGAGTACGTACTATGGCTCCATCAACGAGCGACGAAAGTACTTTTTCCGGTGTTTTCTCCGCTGCACGATTGGATCCGTTTGCGCAGCCGAATATATCATTGGTGGCACGCCCAATCGTTCTCAAACGTTACGCACTATTTCTTGCTTGTTATCGCAATCGGTGGATTAGCAAAAACCACCTTCAACTACATTAGTTCAGCTCAAGCATCACACGGCTGTTCGGATGCGGTAACTATTACTGTTAATACAACCTGGTCAACGAACCAATGCCACGGTGACGTCGTGATTCGAAACGGAGCAACTCTAACAATTAACGGCGGCGTAACTGCCGATCTGAGTAGCTTAAGCGTCGGTAGCGACTCCCCGGCAGAGAACGGTTTTATCACGGCGAAAGGTGACACTTTAAATAATCTTGGGGTAGTTCTGAATATTGATGGAAATGTCTATATTCGCTCAGGAAGTTCAATTAGTGGAGACGGCCAAGGTTTTACCGGAGGCGCCACTGGTGGAGGGAACGGTAATGGGCCCGGTGGTGGTACGGGTTCGGCGACCGCTCACGGTGGTGGCGGTGGGCACGGCGCAGTCGGCGGAGCTCATACTGGAGGAAGTGATGGGCCGGGCGGTACAGCCTATGGCACATTTGATGGGCCTATTGCGTTGGGCTCGGGTGGTGGTGGCGCCAACGGCGCCGGAACTAACGGAGCCAGTGCTATTAAGATTAATGCAACTAATTCAACTGTGACAATCAGCGGTACGATCAGTTTCAACGGGGATACAACTACCTGTGGAGCAGGTGCTACAGCTCCTGGTGGTGGATCAGGTGGAAGTGTCTGGATCGTAGCAAATACATTGGCTGGTAGCGGAACGGTTAGGGCTAATGGTGGAAGATGTACGACTTATACCGATACTCCTGGCGGAGCGGGGGGCAGAATATTTATTTCGGCGACGAACGACTCGTCGTCATTAACAAAACAAGCATACGGCGGATCCGGTTTGAGCGGGACAACTCATCGCGGCGGTGCTGGTACGATTGTTCACAACAACGCGCTTGCGGTTGTCAACGATTCGGTTAACTCAACGGGTATCTCCCCATCAACACCGTTTACAGGAAGCAGTTATAGTTTTATCTCGACAACGGTTTCCTATGCTTCAACTATTGAACTGGGAGCTGCGACTAGTTTTTCCGGTGGAGCTTTAACAATCAACAACGGCACGAATACATTTAATATTCCGCAGAATATCAGCTCCGAACCGACATTTTCTTCGATAAACATAGCATCCGGAGGCACACTGAGACATCCGGCAAATAGTAGTACCCATTCTTACTCATTAATACTAGCTTCGACCGGGGCAGTCACTGTTACAGGTAACGTGACACTTGATGGACTGGGCTATACAGGTGGAGGAGTTAATACGGCCGGAAACGGTCCCGGCGGTGGGCTTGGTTCCGGCACGGGATGTGGTGGCAGTGGTGCCCATGTCGGTAATGGTCAGGGTGGTGTGGGTGTGTGTGGTAGTGGTGGAGCAAACGGTGGCACGGCATATGGCACAGTGAGTGCGCCAACAACCCCAGGGTCTGGTGGCGGTGGTGGGTCAGGAAGCAGCGGTGGTGCCGGGGGTGGAGTGCTAAAGATTAATGCACCAACTGCAACCGTAACTGTTAATGGCACAATTTCTTCGAACGGCTCAGCCGGTGGCGGTGGCGCTGGCTCTGGTGGCGGTGGCGCTGGCGGCAGCATTTGGATCAGGTCGTCAACTTTTACTGGAACGGGAACGCTTCGGGCCAATGCGGGCGGTAGCTGCGGCTTTGCTTGCACTAGCGGCTCTGGTGGCATGATCCGAGTAGAGGCATCGTCTGATACTTCCAGTTTAATAGCATTACAGGCCGAGGGCGGCCAAGGCACAACAAATCATGGTGCTGCGGGCATTGCGTGGCGGGCGAACTACCTTCAAGTCGCAAATAATTCGGCCAACGCTGTCCTTTCACCAATTACACCTATTTCAGAAAGCAGTTATACGTTCACTAGCTTCATTAATTAACTACCGGGCAAACGTCGAGATTGGTTCGAGTACGACAATTAATACGGGTGCAACGACGATCCAAAATAATAGTAAGGTCAGCTTAGCCGGCGCTAACACGGTTTGGACCGGCTCGACGCTGATCGTTCAGGCGGGAACTAACACAATAAATGTTCCACCAACCATAACGACGAAGCCTTTGTTTGGAAGTATAACGGTAAATAACACTTTAACTCATGACACAAACTCATCAACTTATACGAAATCTTTAATCCTTCAGGCAACAGGTGATATAATTATTGCTTCAGGCGGATCAATAACTGCCCAAAGTAAGGGATACAGTGCCACTAACGGAGACGGTGCTGGCCAAAGTGGAACACATGGAGCAGGGGCAGGACATGGGAGCGCTGGGGGGAATGGCTCAAGTGGACAAATCGGTGGTTCAGCTTACGGCTCAGCTCTTCAGCCAACTACTCCTGGATCAGGCGGAGGAAATGGCGCAAATGGCGCTGGATCAGCAGGTGGCGGATATATTCAGCTATCATCCGGTGGAACATTAACAGTCACCGGATCGATTATTGCTTCTGCAGACAATGCCAGTGCGGGGTGTTGTGGAAATGGACCTGGCGGAGGTTCGGGTGGGGGCATTTGGATTAGTGCCACAACGATTACTGGATCAGGCCCGATAACAGCAGCGGGGGGCAATGGCACTGGCGGTGGTGGATGTGGGGGTGGAGGTAGGGTATCGAGACACTACCAGACTAGTACATATTCTGGAACAGTTTCTGTGGCTGGTGGTTCGGGTTGTGGCGCTGGTACAAATCAGACTGTCGGTGCGGTTACGGACTTGGTTGTTTCTGGTATATCTACTCCTAGAACGGCAGGGACAGTAAGTTCGATAGTTGTTGAAGCCCGTGACGGATCAAATAATAGAAATTATGCCTACACCAAGACTGTTGTCTTTACTTCAAGTGACTCCCAGGCCGACTCACCCTCGAATTACGCATTCACGATTGCCAATGCTGGTCAGGCAACTATTGCTGGGGTGATTTTGAAGACTGCCGGTACGCAAACAGTAACGGTTGACCAGCTAGATGACGGTTCGGTTGATGGCATACACTCAAATATCACGGTTAGTCCGTCGTCTGCCACATTACTGACAGTTGCGGGGATAGATGATCCAATAACAGCTGGCACTGCGAACACAGTGACTGTGACCGCGAAAGATCCGTACAACAATACCGCTACCGGCTACACCGGTACGGTGGCATTCACTTCTAATGATTCTTTTGCAACTTTGCCTAATAATTACACTTTTGTTGGTGGTGATGCTGGAATTAAGTCATTCACTAATGGTGTTACACTTAAAACTGCTGGAGAGCGATCAGTTACTGCGACGGATACAGTGACTAGTTCAATCACTGGTACGCAAGCTAATATTACTGTGAACCCCGCAGTGATTAGTACGCTCAATTTTACGGGGATTGCCACACCTACAACTGTTGGCGTGGCACATTCGCCAGTTGTGACGGCAAAGGATGCGTATAATAATACCGTCACAAGCTACACCGGCACCATCGCCTTTAGCTCGAGCGACGCTGCTGCAACCATTCCAACTAACTACACGTTTGTTGGTAGCGATGCCGGCGTTAAAACGTTTACCAATGGAGTCGTCTTAAAAACAACGGGCGTGCATTCAATCACTGCCAGCGACGGTACGATCACTGGGACGATCCAGAATATCAATGTAACTGCCGGACAACCGACGAAGCTAAAAGTTAGCAATATCACGTCACCGATTGCAGCTAATACCCCCGCGTCCCCGACGGTAACGGTTCAAGATCAGTACAACAACACAGCAACCGGCTACACCGGAACCATTACCTTTAGCTCAAGCGACGCCGCTGCAACGCTACCGAGTAATTACGCGTTTTCAGTGAGCGATCAAGGTGTTCGAACATTTACGAACGGCGTAATCTTTGCGACTGGTGGGACACATTCACTAACTGTAACGGACGTCAGCTCGCCAACGATCAACGGTACTCTTTCGAGTATCGTAGTAACAGCCGCGGCTAGTGCCGGTGGCACAAGCCAGCCAGGTGTTACTAACCAACCATCGTTAACGATCGTGTTAATTCAGCCGTCTGAAGGCACCTTCTTTGGAACAATTACACAAGAAGTTAACGGATTACCGCTAGAAGTTACCGTATCTGGAACAGTGAAAGGCAATCAAATAAACGGCACCGTCTCAGGTACTTACAACGAACAGCCAGTAACTGGAACGATCACTGGTACAGTTAAAGGACAAAAAATAGAGTCGGCGATACTAACGCTCTTCAACGCGAACGACCCGGGATTTAACCTTACTGTCGTGGTTGGTGGGGTAATTAGTCCGCCAGATAGTCCTAAACAAGAACCCGACTGTAAGCTTCGTGGTACGCTCGAGCTGACAATCGACGGTAAAAAGTTTAGTGGCGATGTCCAGTTAACAATTAGCCCAGATGGTAGCGTCACGGGGAGAGCAAAAGGATTTTTAGACAATGATCGAGTATTCGGCACTTTCAGCGCCAGCTCGGTTGAGGGTAGGCTGATCGGTGGAACGGTCACGCTAACAAGTAACAATAATAACTCGCCGATTAGCGGTGAGATAATCGGTAGTGTTCGAGACGGCGAGATACAGCTAACCAACGCCGAACACTGTAATTTATCTACTGATGTTGTAATTGATACCGATGAAGACGGTGACGCTGATGGCGAGGGTACGGGCAACGTCGAGATCGACGAACCGGTTTCGTCGAATGATGTTATAAACGGTTCGATTATCGGAACAGTCGAGGGTCAAACAGCCAACGAGGACGTAATCGTTAACGGCTTATTTGAAGCGCTAGTCTCAGATGTTGTGATTAAACCGACAGAGCTAAAATTTGAGACAAACGAACAGAACGACTTAATCTCTGGTGCGCTGGCAGTGGTGAGTGGTTTGTCTGTTCTACCAATCCTGCCTGCCGTCCAGAATATTCTTCTGACATCTTCAACTCGGGGTTTCACTTTCATTCATTGGTTCTTCTTCGGCTATACGCCTCGCAAACGACGCAAGTTCTGGGGAGTTATTAAAGATAAAACAACCGGCGTTCCAGTTGCTGGGGTGTTAGTTAAACTAGTAGACGTTCATAATGATCGGGTAATAAACCAGTACCGAACTGATAAGACAGGGCGTTACGGTTTCTTAGTGGAGACAGTGGGGGACTACCGAATTACAATTATCGACCCGTTGTACGCAGCCTTTAGTAGTAAAGAATTCTCAGTCGATAACTTGAAACAACCGATAGTAACCGGGGATATTCAGCTAACCCCAGTTCATCAGAGACAGCTGCGACTCCTGAATAAGACGTTTGTCTGGGTTGCGGCGATTAAGATTCTAAACGTTATTCACTGGCCATTACTGATTGGAGGGACAATCCTTTCGGTCATGCTCGTTGCGGATCATCCAACGACGTTAAGAACATTAATCGCATCGCTGTATTCGGTATTGTGGCTGTCGAAATTACTGGGATACCGTCGAGAACGACACTACGGACAGGTAACTGATACAGAGGGCGCACCGCTCGCTCGTGCGGTCGTGCAGCTAACGAATCAATCCGGCGAGACTATGGCACATATTCACTCGACAGTTACCGACGTTAAGGGTCGATTCGTTCTATTAGTAAAGCCGGGTGTTTATACTGTTATAGTTGCTAAAGACGGTTACAAAACTCGACAAGGCGCTGTTATCGCTGACGAGGCAAATATGACCATTCGCCTCGAACGAGTAGATTCTTAAGCTAGTACCGAGACGATTTTTTCGGCAAGTTTTTCTAACTCTTGGCTAGTAATACCTTTGGTTGTGATCGCACAGGTGCCGATCCTGATCCCACTTGGGTCCTGCGGCGGAGTATCGTCGTACGGGATTGAGTTCTTGTTAACGATAATACCAATCTCCTCTAATCGCTGCTGAGCGATTGCGCCCGTTATCCCTTGTGGTCTTAAATCAACAAGGAAGAGGTGATTATCTGTGCCACCGGTCACAATATTGATACCTTTTTTTGTAAGTAATTCAGCAAGCATCTGGGCGTTGGCGACCACCTGCTGACAGTAGGTTTTATAGGCTGGTAGTAGTGCTTCTTCTAGTGCAACTCCAATTGCGGCGATAGCGTTCATATGCGGTCCGCCTTGTAATCCCGGGAAGACGGCTTTATCAATTTTTTTGGCGTGCTCAGGTTTGCAAAAGAGTATCGCGCCGCGCGGACCGCGAAGTATTTTATGCGTCGTTGTCATCACAAAATCTGCATGACCAAACGGCGACTGATGTAATTCGGTCGCTATCAGGCCAGAAATATGGGAGATATCGGCTAAGTGGAGCGCACCGACAGTATGAGCAATTTCGGAGATGCGTTTAAAGTCGATCTCTCGCGAGTAGGCGGAAGCGCCAGAAATAATCAGTTTTGGTCTTACTTCATTCGCCTCACTCTCGAGCTGATCATAGTCGAGCAGTCCAGTCTTTTGGTTAACAAAGTATGCGTAACGGTCGTAAAGTTTGCCCGAAATAGTAACTGGGTGGCCGTGCGTTAAGTGACCGCCGTGTGAGAGTTCTAATCCCATAATCGGATCGTGTGGCTGGAGAAACCCAAAGTAAACTGCCAAATTCGCGATCGAACCCGAGTAAGGCTGAACATTGACGTGGTAGTTAGTATTAAAAACTTTTTGGGCTAATTCTTTAACGCGGTTTTCAATCTTATCGACAATCTCAACACCGCCGTAATATCGCCAGCCAGGCTGGCCCTCGGCGTATTTATTAGTCAAATCGGAGCCAAGCACGGCCTTTACTTCATCGGAAACAAAGTTTTCAGAGGCGATTAAATTGATAACTGAATTTTGCCGTCGTGACTCTTCGGCGGCAAGCTCTGAGATAGTTGGTTTGTGACTCATTGCTGGTATTCTATCAGGAAATCTGAGAATTTTCAGGTAGAATAAGAGCGATGAAGGCAGTGCATCGCAATAAAAAAGCCACCTTCGATTACGAAATACTCGACCGGCTTGAGGCAGGAATAGTTTTACTCGGCCCAGAAATTAAGGCAATTCGCGAAGGAAGAGCAACGATCGCTGGAAGCTATGTTAAACCGCTGTTGACTAACGGCATGGTTGAGATGTGGTGGGTCGGGAGCAACTTTCACGTTACTAGCGGAGATCCAACAAGAACAAAAAAACTATTACTACATAAAACAGAGATTAAAAAACTATTAGGTAAATTAAGCGCTGGCGAGTATACGATCGTACCGATCGACCTTCATCTCGTTCGTGGTAAGGCAAAACTTACGATCGGGCTAGCAAGCAGACGAAAAAAGTACGACAAACGACAGAAGATTAAAGAGCGGGATATCGAGAAGAACCTTCGAGAGCGTTTTCGAGATTAGTTATCTTGCACCGGTTCAGAGCTCGATGAGTTTGTCTCGCCCTGCTGGTTGGATCGTAAATTATTATCGGCTTTCAACTCGTCAGCAATCTTAGCCAGCTCGGTTTTAAAGTTAGACAAAGAGGTTCGAGCAGCTTTTAGCTGAGCCTTGGCGCTGGTGAGTAGATCTTTGTTATTAGTAGAACTGGGGTTGGAAAGAACTTTCTTATACGTGTCGATTGCTGCCATTAGTGAGCTCTCAGCGCTAGCTAATTCCTTCTCTAACACGGTGGTGTCAACTTGCTTCTCTTTTAGTTTAACAATTAGTGGATCAAATCGATCGTTGATTTTGTCCAAAATTTTACCAGCCCGGCATAAACCGCTAATCGCCGGGTTGATATACATAAAGACCCTAGTTTTTTCGATCGCTGATTTTAGTTCTGTCCTTGCTACCTCGGCTGTTCCAGCCGCTTTAATTTTTACAAGTGCTGCGTTAAGGTCGTTTCTTAATGCTGTGATAGCGGCAGTGATTGGTGTTTTAACATCGACAGAAGTAACTTTCGAGCAGTTGGCGCCCGAGAGCCGTCGCTCCTGCTCTGTGAGCACCTTTAATCTAATGTTAATTTGTTTTTCGGCGTAGGTAACCGTTCTTGTTTTTAGCGCTTCGGCTCGCTCAGTACTACGCGCTTCTTTATACGCGCTACGCTCGAGCTTCATTGCTTCCAGATCAGTTTTAAATTTAGCTCTCACAGAGTCGCTTGTGGTCGTTGTCTTGATAGTGCCTTGAGATTCTTGCGCAAAAACTAGCGGCGATGCCAGCAACATTACGATGAGCGCGATTACGGCAATAATAATTAATGCTCTTTTCATCACAAGTCGCTCGTATCGTCCTCGGTTGAAGCCAGACTTTCATCTATCTCAGCCAATTCTTGGTCTAGCTCGTTACCCAGCGCTGTTAGGTCTGTTTCAGACTGGCTAATCTCTGTATTAATATCGTTTTTAGTTGTCGACTGCTCGGTTGAGACACTGTCGTTAGAATTGTCGGTGTCACCGTTTCGATAGTACATAAAGGCAGCAGCAGCAAATATCGCACCAACGACCAACAAACCGAGAAGCCAAAAAACTACTTTGCTCATCGACTTCTCTTCTTGAAGCACCGGCTCAGTATCCATACGTTCATGGTACTGAGCCGGTGGGCACTGTCAAGTGTTACTGAATTTTCTCGAGCTTCCAGCTGATAGTGTCGGTAGATTTCGTTTGATAATCGCCGGCACCGACCTGTGCCATCTCGCCGTTGACGTAAAATGCCCAGAATTCATCACTACCGGCTTTTCGACCGTCGATCGACTGAACCATTTGGCCAAAATCGAATTTCTGTGTCTCAATTTCGTAGCTGGCATCAAGTAGCTCTAACGCATTCTTACCGTCGACACCTTTATAGCTAATTTCTGTGGTCTGTTCCTGACCAACCGGAGTTGCGGTACTGTTTGATCTTGGAATCACCAAGTACAAACCAAATGCTAATATAATCGCCATGGCGGCATAGAGTAGTGTTCGCTGTTGTTTCATCGAACTCCTTTCAAATAAAATCCCTCGCGAGCAGTAACGAGGGTTACTATGTTCTGCTCGGAACTTTGAGTGAAGTTTTGCTAGGATCGGGCTTTAACCGTTGCGGCACAGCAGCCAAATTTCATGGCTTTCACTAACAAACCTTATTAGTCAAAGAACTTCTCTAGGTATACTGATCTACTTCTTCTCTGTCAAGCAACTGATTTTCTAGGTAAAATACTCGTATGAGTTCAAAGTATTTTATGACGCACCGAACCGCTGTAAATGTCGCTTGAAATCGGGATCGTCGGATTGCCAAACGTCGGGAAGTCCTCGCTTTTTAACGCGCTAACCAAAGCTGGCGCCCAAGCGTCGAACTTTCCGTTTACCACTATCGAACCGAATGTCGGGATTGTTGAAGTTCCTGACGAGCGATTAGACTTTTTAGTCGAAACGTTTTTATCGGCAAAGCGCGTTCCGGCAACGATAAAATTTGTTGATATCGCCGGACTGGTGAAAGGCGCCTCAAAGGGCGAGGGCCTAGGCAACCAATTTCTAAGTAATATCCGAACCTGCGACGCTATTGCTGAAGTCGTACGGTGCTTCGAAGACCCGCAAATTATTCACGTCGCTGGCAGGGTGGATCCGGATGATGATATTACAACTATTAACACCGAATTACTGCTTTCCGATATTGAGCAAGCCGAAAAGGCTAAAAGATCTCTTGAGGAACGAGCGAAAAGACAAGATAAGGAGGCGCAGAAACTATTGCACCAAATAGAAAAAGCAATAGCGCTCCTAACAGCCGAACGCCCGTTGCGAGTAGAGCCGGAACTTTGCCAAGAGTTAGTCTCGTATAACTTCCTAACAGCTAAACCGCTACTCTATATCGCAAACGTCGGTGAGAACGCGGAGCAAGATCGGGTGGAAAAAGTTCGTCAACACGCCGACAAAGAAAGCGCAAAACTAGTTGTGATCTCAGTTAAAAGCGAATTAGAAATTATTGAAATGTCGCCTGAAGAGCAAGAAGAGTTTAGGCGAGAACTGGGCTTAACTTCAGGATTAAACGAAGTAATTAAAGCCGGATACGCATTGCTAAATCTTGAGACCTTCTTTACCGCCGGCCCGAAAGAGGCGCACGCATGGACTATTACCAAAGGTACTAAAGCGCCGCAGGCAGCGGGTAAAATTCATACCGATTTTGAGAAGGGCTTTATCCGAGCTCAAGTATATAACGTGACGGATTTACAAGAATTAAAATCAGAAGCCGCTATCAAACAAGCCGGCAAACTCCGAAGCGAAGGCAAGGAATACACCGTCAAGGACGGTGATGTAATAGAATTTCTCTTCAACGTTTAAAACTGCAGTAAGTCGTGATGCTCGGTCAACCAATGTTCCGCTTTCTTGTATTGCGGATAATAAGACTCAACTAGGTCCCAAAACTTCTTAGAGTGATTCATTTGCGATAAATGCGCCAGCTCGTGGTAAATGACGTAATCCGAAACCCAGTCTGGCGTGAGGATAAGTCGCCAGTTAAGCGAGATTGTTTTGCGGCTTGAGCACGAACCCCAACGAGTACGCTGTGAACGAATTGTTACGTTTAACACGTCGTGGTTAATTACGTCGCAAAGTAAGAGTACTCGCTCGGAAAAGTATTTCTTTGCTGTTTTTACGTACCACTTTTCAAGGATCTTACGGACCGTTTCGTGTTCCTCGCTCCCAGCCGTTACCACAATCTCGTTGCCGACAATCTTAACAGTTGGTGAGACGTTGTTGGTTACTTGCAATTTAAATTGATACTCGCGACCGCGGACTAACAGGGTTTTTGGCTGGGTAATTAGCGCTTCACGGCGGCTTTGAATTAACGAGAGCTTCTCTGTAATCCAAGATTCGTGCTCGGCAAGAAAACTATCGATCGTCCGCTGCGGAGTGAACGGGTGACAGGTTAGGATCACTTCGCCTTTTGGCAAAACTCGCAGTCGCAGATGACGAGCGGTCCGGATTCGTTTGATCTTAACTTCCATTGGCCAACAATAACAAAAACGCCGGCATCTGCCGACGTTCCTTTGCGCAGTGGACGGGACTTGAACCCGCGACCCCCGCCGTGACAGGGCGGTGCTCTAACCAACTGAGCTACCACTGCAAAGTCGCAATGCTCATTATACTCGAGCCGGTATCAATTCTTCAAGAAGCCAGACTAAATCGGGACGTAGATCTTAATTTTATAGTTTGGCTTAACGCTCGCATACCACTCCTCATAAGTTTGGTAGTTATTACCGGTTTTCTCCGTAACTTGGATAATGTGATAACCAAATTTACTCTGAACAGGACCCAATATTTTATTCACCTCGCCGTTAAACGCAGCTTCCTCGAAGCCAGGCGCGATCTGGGCGCTGAGCTCGCCCTTTGTCCAGTAGCCTAAATCGCCGCCGGCTTCTTTTGTTTGTGCGTCTTGGCTAAATTCGCGAGCAGCAGTTTCGAAGACTTTTCCGCCTTCAATTTGTTTCTTGGCCTCGTTTGCTGCACTTTCTGTGGCTGTCAGAATATGTCTCACTTTAACACGGGTTAAAACGCTAGCTTTAACTTTTTCTTTCAAGATTCGTTCGGCGAGCACTTGCTTAAATTCGCCCGGCTTCATGCCGTAGAGTTCGTGTATTCGTTTCTCGAAATTTTCCGTTGTTTTTTTCTGCTGCTCGTACGATTTGTCGAGCTCTTCTTGTGAGACGCTAACGCCTCGGTTTTGAGCCTCGAGAAAAACAATCTTATCTTCGACTAGCCCGGCGATGATTTTTTCCCTAAGCTGTGCGTCAGTTGGGATAGCGCTAGCGACGTCTTTCGAGGCCTGAGATTGGAAGGTGATTAGGAAGCGAAGTCGTTGTAAAAAGTGGTGGCTCCAGATATACGATTGGTTCACTCGAACAGCCGGCATAGGATAAAGCAAGCTAATCGTCTCGCTAAAGGCGCTCTCAGATTTCTTTTGGTAGATATTGTAGTAACCTGCGGCGCCGAAGAGTAGATAAATCGACAAGATAAAAATCGCGATATCAATAAAGATAGTTGATGGGTTATGAATGTGGCGCTGAACTAGCGCCTCAAGAAACGGCAGGCGCAATCTCAGCCATACGAATACTTTTTCGTATAGGACGTAAATGGCACGACCGACTCTTTTTAGAATCAGTAAAGCGCTCTGAAGAAACTCAGATATTTTCTTTAGAATGGGGTTAATTGCGGAAAGTTTGCCCATATAATACTACCTACTACCACCATAACAGTTACCGCCACAAACAAAAAATGCCGGACAAGCTGGAACGAGCCCGAGCTGTCGCGTAGCTCGATTAGCCGCCAGAATAAGTAGAAGCAGATACCACTTAAGAGTGCTCGATTAAAGAAGGAGATAGGCCAGTGGCTAAATATGGTGTTAACTTGAGAAAGTCCTAGGCCAAGTAGTAACCAAAAAGTAATCGGCGTCCTGACGTGATCGTCGGTCTCCTCGATAACTCTACCGATAAGCACCGCAGCCAAGATTAAAACAGCGTTACCGATAACTCCGTTAATAGATTCGTCGAGCAGCCAGTAGTTGACGCTCACAAGTACCAAAAACATCGTTGAGAGTCCGGCGATGCGCCCCTGCTTTAGTAGGATGTTGATGGTCGAAAAAACAAACAATAATACATAAGCGATTTGAGAGGTTGTGGTTGGTAGAAATCGCCAGGTAATAACAGTGCCGAGTACCAATATCGCCCAAAATACCGCTAAATGCGGACGCAAGAATCTCAGGGAGTTCATCTTACTTTACTTGGTAGCTGCTACCGACGTTTATTACAATATCTGCTTGTATCTCGGTAGCTGGTGCTTTCGAGGTGCTAGTGATTGCAAAACGTTTTTTGAGCAGGCTCATCGTGTACGGGTCGTTTTTACTCTCGCTTAACGCCGATTTTACTTGGGTATTTGGTGAAGTGGTGCTGCCTACGACGGTATAACCGAGTCTTGTTAGGCTATCGACGATTTTTTTCGTGTTAGTTTCCTTGCCGGTTGCATTAATTACGTAGACTTTCGCCGCTTCCTTGATAATGTACGGCTCTGGGAATACGGTCTGAACGAATTCCTTAACTTCACTGAAGTCGTCCACTCCCTTTTTAGGAATAATAATGTAAGCGCCGCCGCCGTTGGTACTAGACTTGAGTGGGCTATCAACGCTGGCGTCTAGCACTTTAGTTGTAATTTTTTTGCTATCAACCGTTTTTATTAACGAATAGAGCTTGGTGATTTCCTCGACTGTCATGTCGGTTCGTAAGTTTGAGCCAACGATACTGATCATCGTCGTTAGTTTTTTCGGATTAGAAATAATATCGATAACACCCAGCTTATCTTTGATTGCTAACATTACTTGCTGTTGTCGGCGGGATCGGTCGAAGTCGCTTGTGGTTTGTCGACTACGAGCGTACTTCAGGGCAGTATCGCCGTTCATTCGTTGCATCCCAGCCGGGATGTAGAGCGGTTCGTATCCAGTGTTGGTTTTATTGGGGAACTTCGGATCGCTCAGCGGTTTGTCGACGTATACTTGTATACCGCCAACAGCGTCTACTAGTTTTTTAAGACCCTCAAAATTGATTCGCGCGAAATAGTGGACATCGATACCAAGTGTGGTTTCAAGCACGTCTTTTAACGCTTCTGCTCCGTAGTCGATCTCCGGATCACACGTACTGGTTTTCTTTGTACATTTCTTTTGAGACTGGTTGTATACTCCGTTAATTTTAGTTTTACCGAGTTTCGGCGCTGTCACGTATAAATCGCGCGGGACGGAGAGCATCGAAAGAGACGAATTAATCGGGTCTATTGAGATAATTTGGATCGTGTCACTCAAACCCGCGGCGTTGTCGACGCCAAGCGCTAGAATATTAATTCGGCCGTCACCCTCGTTGACTAGCTGGTCTGGAGTAGTGTTGCCACCGAATTTAAAAAACGACGGCTTATCGTCGGTGTTTTTTGCTGAGATATTGTTGAGTGCAATAATACCTGTCGCTCCGATCCAACCGACAACTCCGAGCACCAAAATAAACAGCGTCCACAAAAATACTCGCAATTTTTTGTTGCGCGGTTTGACGATTCGATTAATAGTTTCTGGTCCTGATGAAAATTTTCGTCGAAATAGCATTAGACTTAGGTTAATTTACCACACTTTACGACTAGATATAAGGTTCAATTTGCGTGCAGTGTTTTAGTAATCTCAAATTTTTTCCCGTTTTTTATTTCCTGTGAAAGTGAAGATAGTTCGCCAGACACGGTAAATAACGGCACGTTAATTACCCAAGCTAGAGTATTTGCAACGGCGATACCGATGCGCTGACCAGTTAGCGAGCCGTCGCGACCGACCACGCCAATAGCGCTTACCGAGCTGAGGTTGCTCGATGCCTCTTTGAAAATTTCTTCAAGTAATACTAATAATTCTTGAGCTCGTTTTTGCTCAGTCTTACAAATCACCGTGTTCGCTGTAACCAGCGCGGCGCTCGTTGAGTGAGGGTCGTTAGTGTCGAGTAGTAGAATTCGTGGGAAATCGGAGATGTCGTACTTGTTGGTCATGTATGTCGATTGTAGCTTCTTTGGTATCTTTCGGCAGTAACTCTTCAACCCGGTCCGGCCACTCGATAATCACTAGCTTATCTTTCTGGTCAAGATACTCCGACCAGTCGAATTTTTTAGCTTCAGTGGTATTGAGTCGATATAAGTCTAGGTGGATGACCTCGGTGATTTTCTTGTAATCGACACGGTAGCGTCGTTCCAGAACGAATGTCGGGCTACTGACACGCCCGGTGTAACCCATCTTTTCTAGAATGGCCCGAGTTAGCGTTGTTTTTCCGGCTGCGAGTTGCCCTTTAAGCGCTAAGATGTCACCGGCTTTCAGTTCTTTTAACAGCTTTGCGGCGACGGAAGAAATTTTACTTTCTGTAAATTCGATATCCAGCATAGACATATATTTTACTTTGGAATCACTCACAAAAAAATACCCCGTGGTTAGACGGGGACATTGAGGGCGTCGCAAAACTGCTGGTATTGAAACTCCTTCGAACCTGCTTCAATGAAATTAACTGGCCAGCCGCCGCGTTGGAGTGCTAGAGCTTCGTCGTTCCAGTTACTACTGGTCTCGACGCGTCGTTGGGCGACCTCCGGCGAATCGCCGCGATCGATCATCCGATTGTACAGCTCGTAATCGTCGGGCGAGAGTAAGAAGAAATAGTGCTGACGATCTTGCGGCAAAACTCTCCAAGCGATCGGAACAGTGTCGGGTGTGACGACGATCAGACTATACTCGTACTGAAGTAGTGCTGTACGAAATTGGGAGAAAACGTTTCCGTAGTGATAACCGTGTGCCTCGACGCACCACGTGATCTCACCTGTTTCGCGCAATTCTGAGAGTTGCTCTTCGGTCAGATATTCGTACTCTCTCGGATCGTCGTCGACACGTGGCGCTCTCGTGGTAAAACTCCGGATCATTCCGGCGTACGGTTGATGCTCCTGGATAAAGCGACGAACTAAAGTAGTCTTGCCGCTGCCAGGCCTGCCAATAATGCCAAACACATTGTGAGCGAAAGGAACGTCCCAAAACTGAGTCATCTTTTCACCTATCCATGTACAAATCGCTCCCGGGCTTGGAATATCCCATTTAGGCAATCCAAACCCGATCGCGCGACCGTTGGTCTCGCTCCCGGGCTTGGATTCGAACCAAGATACCTGCCTCCAAAGGGCAGTGTCCTACCGTTAGACGACCCGGGAATACTCGCTAATTATATCTGCAAATTGGCAAAATGTCAGGTAAAAAATAGCGGCCTTTAGGCCGCTGGGTCTTCGTCTATCCATTCGATTTCTACCGGAATTGGTAAAAATTGATCAGTGGCGGTAATGACGAAAGCGATCTCGATTTGGCCGATAGTATGTTTGTAGCGCTTATTGCCCTTTGACGCTGTTCGCAATTCTGTCATCTCAACGACGCCGCAAACAAATCGTGAAGCGCTATCGTGCACGATAACTTCAACCTTCCCCTCACCTTTATCGCGAATCATCTTGTGCCGTTGGGGGTGTAGGATCGACGCCGCTTCCTTCAAAAGCCATTCGTTTGGTGATGTCCATCTCCGCTTTAATGTGCGCATCGCAGCCTCCTGCTTTTTGTAAAAATACACAAAAGCGCTTCCTTGCGGAAGCGCTTCGTGGAAGTCGGTAAGCCGGGTTCTGTTTATACGATCATCTCTCTGATGCGTTGAGACCATTCGTAACTGCGAGACCGCAGCGGAGCTCGGTGTTTCTCTCGAAACGTTGAACTTAATTTACGAAGGGCCCACTCAACTTGCACCACGCTGGGTTTGGCTTCCAATCCGTATTACTACGGAAGTTGTGAGCTCTTACCTCACTCTTTTCATCCTTACCCACCAATTGGCGGGCGGTTTGGTTTCTGTGCCACTTTCCCGTGCCTTGCGACAGCCAGCCGTTAGCTGGAGCGCGTCTCTACGGTGCCCGGACTTTCCTCATGTTAAACAACACGCGATCGTTTCGACTTCGACAAAAGACTAACAGAATTAAGTTATGTTTTCAACCAGTTAAGATACGTTTTTCGGTGTAACGGTGACGGTCCGATCTCATCTATTTTTCGTTTGTGATTGGCTGTGCCGTATCCGACGTTAGTTTGCCAATAGTATTGTGGAAAGAAACGACCGTAGCTTTTCATAAGCTGATCCCGATAAGTTTTGGCGATGATCGAAGCGGCAGCGACGGGGTAGAAAAGTGAATCGCCCCGCACTGCCCGAATAGTTTTGTATTTTTTAGGCAATCGAACAAAGTCGGTTAGAAAAAGGTCGGCATTAATATTCTCTAGGGCTCTAGCATATGCTAATTCTTGCGCTTGCGTAATCCCAATACTGTCGATCTCGTCGTTGCTGGCTTGTCCGAGAGACACCTGTGTTGCGTTGGCAATCAGCAGGGGAGTGAGTTCTGTTCTGGAAACAACAGATAACCTTTTCGAATCACAGACGTTCGGCAGTACAACGTTAATCTCGATCGCCGCGACGACGATCGGTCCAGCTAACGCACCGCGCCCAACTTCGTCTAAACCAACAATTCTTCCAAATTGATATATGCTTTTTAACTCGTTGATAAGCGACGGATCAGGTCTAAGCAGCGACTTTTTGCTCGCGCTCATGTTGTTCTTCCCTCAAGAACCGACCTGTAATCGACTGTCCACACTTAATGATGTCTTCTGGCGTACCTTCAGCTACTACTTCGCCGCCTCGTGTTCCGCCGTCTGGACCGAGATCAACAATCCAGTCAGCGCAGCGGATAACGTCAGTGTTATGCTCAATAACTATTACGGTATTGCCTTTATCAACTAACTGGTAGAGCACTTGCAGTAAGCGCTGAATGTCTTCGAAGTGAAGCCCGGTTGTTGGCTCATCAAGAATATAGAGTGTTTTACCGGTATCGCGCTTAGCTAGTTCAGCGGCAAGTTTAATTCGCTGCGCCTCTCCGCCTGAGAGCGTTGTTGCTGGTTGACCGAGGCGAACGTACCCTAATCCAACAGCCTGCAAGATATCAAGTTTCTCTCGAACTTCGATTTGATCCTGAAAGAAGGTGAGCGCCTCGTCGACGGTCATCGCCAAGATATCGCTAATGTCCTTACCGCGATAACGAATCTCTAGCGTTTCGGTGTTGTAGCGTTTCCCTTTGCACTCGGTACAAGTAACGTAAACGTCTGGCAAGAAGTTCATCTCGATTTTTATCTGACCGTCGCCGCGACAGTTCTCGCACCGTCCGCCCCGCAGGTTAAAACTAAATCGAGATGGGTCGTACCCACGATCCATCGCCTCTCTGGTATTGGCGAATAGCTCGCGGATCGGGCCGAGCGCGCTGGTGTAGGTTGCTGGGTTTGAGCGCGGCGTGCGGCCGATCGGTGATTGATCGATATTAATAATATTATCTATTGCTTCTAGCCCTGTAATTTTTTCGTGCGGCGCTGCTTCGTTCGAAGAGCTGCGAAAATGATTCTCAACGGCAACGGCGAGCGTATCTTCAACTAACGTCGATTTACCCGAACCGGAGACGCCGGTAACACAGATAAGTTTGTTGAGAGGAAAATTGGCGGTGACGTTTTTTAAATTATTCCCCGTCGCGCCGTGGACAGTTAAAACTTGCTCGGCGTGATCGTGTCGGTGTTGTGGGAGGCGAATTAGCTTTCGGTTTGACAGATACTGACCGGTGATCGAGTTGCTGTCCGCCATCACTTCTTTCGGTGTGCCCTGCGAGATTATCTCGCCGCCCTGTTCTCCGGCTCCTGGTCCCATGTCGATAAGATAATCAGCTCGAAGCATTGTCTCGCGATCGTGTTCTACGACTATAACGGTATTGCCGCGCTCCTTCAGTTCCTCGATTGTTTTTAGTAATTTCTCATGATCGCGAGCGTGTAAGCCGATCGAAGGCTCGTCGAGGATATAAACCACTCCTGTCAAGCCAGAACCGAGCTGGTTAGCTAAACGAATTCGCTGCGCCTCGCCGCCGGCTAAGGTGGAACTAGTGCGATTAAGCGTGAGATACCCCAAGCCTACTTCAAGGAGGTACTCAAGCCGAGAGGTGATTTCTTTTGTGATCGGCTCTGAAATCTTCTGATCGGCGCTAACTGTGCTCTTTTGGAGTTTTTTAAAGAACGCCAATGCTTCCTCGATTGTCTGACTGGTAATATCGATAATATTTTTATCCTCAATTTTAATTGAGAGCACTTCAACGCGCAGACGTTGGCCGTTACAGATATGGCAAAGTTTCTCGACCATGTACTTTTCGATTTCGGCTTTAAGATAGTCTGAGTCGGTCTCCTGATATCGGCGTTCAAGGTTCGGTAATACTCCTTCGAATCGATCGTCGTTCTCGCCAGCTTCGCCGTTGAGAATGATATCAAGCGTGTTTTTTGGTAAGTCGCCGACCGGTGTGTCGAGGCTAAATTTATACTTAACGGATAGGTCGTGAAGCGCTTTCTGGTACCAGCTAGTCTGCGATGTCGTTCGACTCCACGGACGAATCGCGCCCTCTGCTAGAGTTAAACGGGGGTTCGGTAATACCAATTCTGGTTCTGCTACGAGCCGTACTCCTAATCCCTGGCAAGACTGACACGCACCTTCGGGGTTATTAAACGAAAAGAGGCGTGGCTCGATGTCGGGGAATTGCCAACCGCATTGATGACAGGCGTATTTTTGGGAGTAGAATCGTTCTTTCTCCTTGATCGGTGAGACTCCGATCACCAAACCGCTACCAATTTTTAGCGAGCGCTCGACAGTTTTAAGTAAATCAGCAAAAACTACCTCACGAGACTGATCGTTGCTGACCGGAAAGTCCATCGAACCAGTTAAAAACTCGATAGTGTGTCGTTTATTTTTATCGATCGTTAGGCCGATCGCTTCGTCGATGTCCATCTCAACGCCGTCGATGCGTGCCTTCAATACTCCGCTTTTTTTACCTTGTTTAAGATGGTATTTATGTTCGCCTTTACGACCCTGGATAATGACGGCATACAGTTTTACTTTTAACGTATCGTCGTTTGTAAATTCTTCTAAAATCAATTTTGCGATGGTTTCGGGATTTTGCTGTTTAACGACGATCCCGCATTTCGGGCAGTACGGTTTACCGAGGCGCGAGAAAAGCAAGCGGAGAAAGTCATAAATTTCGGTTGTCGTTGCTACTGTTGAACGAGGGTTGCGTGCTGCTGTCTTTTGATCGATCGCGATCGCTGGGGCAAGCCCGTCGATGTAGTCAAAGTCGGGTTTTTCGATGTCGCTCATAAACTGTCTGACGTACGACGAGAGGCTCTCGACGTAACGGCGCTGACCTTCAGCGAAAATTGTGTCGAATGCAAGCGAAGATTTCCCAGAACCGGAAAGGCCAGTGATCACAGTGATCTGGTTTTTTGGTATTTCAACGGTGAGGTTTTTTAGATTGTGGGTTCTGGCGCCAACAACGTGAATTTTTTCCATAAATATGAACTAGTTTGTGCTGTTGGCAAGTGTAGCATGTTTTACGGTGGTCATACAAGGGTCTGAGGGTCTTGCAATTTGGTAGCCAACAGTTACAACTGTGAAAGAGAAAAAAGGAGTAATGAAGGAGGAAGTAATGTTAAAAACTGGTCCGAATGATGGTGTAAGCGGTCCTGGTACAGTCGTCGGCGTTAACGTCGCACTATCAGGTACGCTGAAAGATCAGAACGATATCGCAGTGTACGGTATGGTCGACGGCGAAGTAGTCTCAGATAAGTCTGTGACAGTCGGTCAAACCGCTCAAGTAAAGGGTCCTGTTCGCGGTAAGGTAATAACAATCGCCGGCGTGGTGCGCGGCTCGATCGACGCGTCGGAAAAGTTAGAGATACTTGAGACCGGGAAAGTTTTCGGTAGTATCGCTACTCGCGATTTAGTGGTTCGCTCAGGTGCGGTGATCGCCGGCAAGGTCGCAATGGGCGCCGACGAAGGCGAAGAACCAGAGATAAAAGCCCCTGAAGATACAGAGCAAAAAGATGAATCGATCGAACAATCGACCGAGCCCGAGGCGTCAGCTCAGGAAGCGGCAGAACTAACACCGGACGAGGAGTAATTGCTGCCATTGGCGGCGAAGTAGATGTACTACTACATCCTTGAATCCCCATCGAGTCGTGCGATCCGTCAGAATTATCAGCGATTGCGTGATCTGCTGACGAATTTTGGTATCGCCGGCGAAATGGTAACCGCGAGTCCGGCTCGTACTCCGGCCGAACTTACGAATATGGGGATCTCAAAGGGATATTCGACAATTGTTGCTGTCGGATCCGACGCTCACATTAATCAAATTGCCACCTCCTTACTCGGAAGAGCGGTGCTGGGAATTATCCCGATCGGCGCCAGCGACGAGATCGTCGAACTAATCGGCAGCGCCGATATTAAAGGCGCCGCTGAGTCGCTTAAACAACGCAAGATTAGTTTGCAGCCCACGTTGTTCATCGAACCCGATACACTAGTATTTCTCGATGGTGTAATCGAGACACAACAGCTTTGTAAGATCACGATCGTTTGTGACAACAAAGTCCGGATTCACGCCTACTTCAATAAACTCCGTGTTAACCGCAATTTAGAGATTGATCTCGAAAGTACTCACACAACAGAAGTAAAACGGTTTTTAGGCATTTTTGGCCCGACTGCGCAAAGCGTTACTTCAAGAAGCCATTTTCATGGAAAAAACGTTCGCATCGTCACGGATCCGCCGTTAAAACTGACCGTCGCCGGTGAGGCAGTTGCGACCGCTCCACTCCAGTTACGATACGTCCCCGAGTCCTTGAAACTGATTACCAAACGTGGTACAGTTCTTGAGTAACATGGGTGTCAAGTTTTTACCCAGTGGTAATGTACATTAAACCTCACGAAGTGACGGTAGTTTTGATTGTGGGAGCCTAGCAATAGAAAAAGAACTTCGAATTAACGAAGAGATAACCGCAGACAAAGTCCACCTAATTATGGAGGACGGACGATCAGCTGGCGACGTCTCACTCGATCAAGCCCGCTATCTTGCGGCGCAGTACGATCTAGACCTTGTAGAGATCGCCCCCAAAGCTGTACCTCCGGTCGCGCGGATCCTCGATTACAACAAATACCGTTATCAACAAGAGAAACACGCTCGTCAAACTGGTAAAAATACCAAAGGGAACGAGATGAAAGAAGTTAGACTCGGTTTCAAGACCGACGAGCACGATTTAACCACCAAGGCTAAGCGCGCTAAGCAGTTCCTAGAACAGGGCAACTTCGTTCGTGTCTTCATCACACTTCGCGGTCGTGAGAATATTTTTCCAGACAAAGCTAAACAAACTCTACAGGAGTTTCAGCAGCTTGTCGGAGCCACTGCCGAACAACCGATTACCCACATCGGCAATAAAGTCGCCGTTATATTAAAGAATAAGAAATAAAGATGCCAAAAATTAAATCTCATAAAGCAGTTACTAAACGATTCCGAACCACTGGGTCTGGATTGTTGGTTGGTCGAAAAATGTCGGTCGCACACCGAGCCAGATTCAAATCTAAACGGGCCAAGCAAAACGCCGGTAACACTTTAGTTGTATCAAACGGGCACGCTAAGAAATTACGAAAGGTTGTAGGCAAGTAAACATGGCACGCATTAAACGAGGTCTACAAGTTAAGAAACGTCACAAAAAATTATTACGACTAACAAAAGGCTATAAACTTGGTCGGAATAATCTCTTCCGACAAGCAAAACAAGCGTTATTGAAGGCCGGACAGTTTGCGTATCGCGATCGTCGTAATAAAAAGCGAGATTTTCGCAAACTCTGGATCGTCCAATTAAACGCTGCCGCTCGAGTTAACGGCCTAAGTTATAGCAAGCTAATCGCTGGTTTAAATAAAGCTGAGATCACTCTCAATCGAAAAGTGTTAGCGGAGCTGTCGATTTCAGCGCCTGAGCAGTTCGCGGCTATCGCCGAAAAGGCTAAAAAAGCGCTTCAGGACTAATTTCGGCGTCGTCGGAAGATAAAGTTTTTAATTACTAACCCGACGTTATTTCGTTCGATGCGCGGTCCGTGCATCTTCCAGAACAGGATATAAACCAACACAATTAGTGCGAGGTAGACGAGCGCTTCAACGCGGCCGTTGCTACCTGCAAAATCCGCTCGAAGGGTTTTAATTAGTAATTCGCCCAGAAACAGCCCTTCAAGTGCCAGAAAGAAAACTACGCCGTTACTCAATCGTCTTGTTAGCCACGTTCGAAAGAGAAGAACTCCAACGATGATCGCCCAAACCGCGCTGAAGATATCGATCGGAAACACCCCGTTGACTGCCAAAAAACTGTCAGTCGGTCTTCCTATCGAACAAGTTGAGAGAAAACAACCAAATTTACCAACTGCCCAAGCGGCGAGCAAACCAAGCGCCGCGATGTCGAGCGACTGCCATACCGAGTCTTTCTCCTTCCGAATAAAATAAAGGTACGTCAGAAATCCGACGACAATCCCACCGAGCGCGACAAGCCCACCTTGCCAAAAGTACAATACCTGCCAAAAATTCTGGAATTGATTTGAGTAGATGAAGTAGTACGTCAATCGGGCGCCGATCAATGAGAACAGTAAAGTATAAAGAATGGTGTCAAAAAGGTGGTGCGTTTTTAACTTTCGATATTTTGTTGCGCGAAAGATTAATATTCCGCCGATAATCGTTCCAAGGGCGATAAAAGTGCCAAATGAGTAGAACTTGAATCGACCGATCTCGAATAATATTGGGAGCATTACCTTGACAGTATTGCCGATTCCCGCCCGCTGGTCAAACAATTTACTCGAGAATCTCAGAGAATACAGGTATAATTTTGATCAAGCGCGGTTAGCTCAGCGGCAGAGCATTACCTTCACACGGTAGGGGTCAGTGGTTCGAATCCACTACCGCGCACAATGGTAATACAATTAATTTCCGGTACAATTTTTCAGTAATGTCACGATACTCATCGGTATTTGAAGTTTTTCGAGTGATCGCCATCGTTTTTATCTCGGCGGTCATCATTCGCTACTTTCTATTTCAACCGTTTATCGTTGAGGGATCGAGTATGGAACCAAACTATCACAACAGCGAGTATCTATTTATCGAGAAAGTCTCGTACCGTTTTCGCGAACCGAAGCGCGGTGAAGTTGTGGTATTTCGGTACCCAAATAACCCGAGCATCAACTACATTAAAAGAATTATCGGAGTACCGGGTGATACTGTCCGAATTGAAAACGGGGTCGTCTCCGTTAACGGCAAGCAACTTTCTGAAGAATACCTAGAAGAAGGTACAAAAACGATCGTCAATCGATCGCCGGATTTGCCGTACGAAGTAACGGTCCCGAACCATAAATATTTTGTGATGGGCGATAACCGTTCGCACTCCTCGGATTCGCGCGATGGTTGGTTGGTTGATCGTCAGATGATCATTGGGCGATCAGCGGCGACGCTCTACACCAATTCTCCGTCTCAATCTCCAGTTACGTTTTAACGGGGAGTGTGCGTTTGAATCCAGTCTAATATTTGATTGATCCCGTCTTTTTTAATAGCCGAGATCGCCACTTGGTCGAAACGAGAGAGATGTCGATGCGTTGGTACGTTCGGGTTCTCCAAGAGATCGGTCTTATTAAACACAACCAGAACTGGTTTACCGAGCTCTTTGGCGTAGTAAATTAAATGGAGGTCGCCTCTAGTACTGCCGGCCGTTGAGTCGAGCACAGCGATCACGATATCGGCTTGAGTTATCGCTGTTAGTGTTCGTTTAACACTAAACGCCTCGGGTCCGCGGTCAATTTTGCCGCGTCGACGAACTCCGGCGGTATCGGCGAGAACGTACTCCTGAGAGCCGATCGTTACTTTTTCAGTGACAATATCTCTGGTTGTACCGGCAAGCGGACTCACTACTGCCCGTTGAGTGTTTGTTAATGCGTTTAGTAGTGTAGATTTTCCGACGTTCGGTCTTCCAACTAACGCGATTACTGGTTGCGGGTGGGACGGGATTATTACGTTTGGTAAATAGTTACAAATTGCTTCGAGTAGATCGCCGGTCCCGCGTCCGCTACTAGCTGAAACTTCGTAGTACGGCAGTCCGATATCTGATAATCGCTCGAGCTTATGAAGCCTGTGGATCGAATCGACTTTATTCGCTACCAGCCAAACGGTTCGCTTTCCTCGGAGTTGGTTAAGGAAGTTTTTATTTCGATCGTGAAGACCGGTGGCGGCGTCGTACACAAAAAGCACTAAATCTGCTTCTTCAGTTGCCTTTTGCATCTGCTCGAAAATCTGTGGCGTCAGCTCAGAATCGTCGTCAACTAAGCCGCCGGTGTCGACCAAACTAAAGTACTGCCCTTGCCACTCTACCTCGCCGTACACCCTGTCCCGAGTCGTCGATTCCTCTTTGGCAGTAACTGCTTGCCACGAACCTGTTAATCGATTAAAAAGCGAAGATTTTCCGGCGTTTGTTGGTCCGATTAGCGCTACGAGTGGCAAGACCGAGTGATCAGTTGTTGTTGAAGGGTTTTCCATTAGAATGCAGGTGATGTTATACGCAGAGGTAATCGTGGCGACTAGAACGAACACACAAGAACTTACCTATGCTGTTAGTGCTCAAATTGTACCTTATATAAGGTTGGGTAGTCTAGTTACCGTACCGCTCCGGCGTAAAACCGTACGCGGTGTTGTGGTTAGATTGCGTCAGAGCGTTCCAATTCAAATTAAATCGAAACTTCGGGAGATTCTTAATATTGATCGCAGCGGAATGATCGCTCCAGCATCAATTAAAGTTATGCAATCACTTTCAGAGCATTACGGTGCGAGTTTGGCAGAGGTTGCCTACCACTTGTTAAGAGAAACAACGCCGTCGGCAAGTAGCGGTTCTGTTGGTCAAAGCAAAGACCCGATCTACGTCCAAGCAGCGTGGCTGCAGCGTCAAGAACAATATATGTCGTTGATTAAAGCGTTCCCGGGAAGAGTGCTTTTACTTTTTTCACAACAAGAATACCTTGCTTCGTTTGAGCGTTCGTTATTACAGACTCCAGCGTTGCGAAAACGATGCTTGTTAAAAACGTTATCTGGCGCCTTCTCCCAATTGCCGCTAGGCTCGATGATTATCGTCGACCAACCGTATCACATCGGTGGAAAGTCGATGCGTCGTCCGTTTATGACTACAAAAACGATCGCTGAAACTCGAGCGCAGTACGAGGAGCACCAACTTGTACTAGGTAACGGAGTGCTCGGGTTCGAGGAGATAATAAATGTGAGTGAGAAAAAAGCAAAACTTGTTTCTGTCTCGCCGTCGTCCGTATCGTTTGTAGTCACTAAACAAACTACGCGTCAGGGCATCGGCGAGACGACGATTAATCAAATTAACAAGGTGTTGTCGAAGCAAAAAAATGTCGCTGTTATCACCCCATCCGGGAGCTGGGCGCCGGCGTTCTTTTGCTCAGATTGCCAAAGCACGCTTCAATGTCCGCGCTGCGCGCGGCCGATCGGGCTAAATTCACCTACAACTCACCAGTGTCAGTATTGCGGTTATACACAACAGCGATTAACTGTCTGCCCGAGTTGCCAGAGCGAGAATCTAGTCGAAGTCGGCGTTGGGGTTCGACAGCTGCAAGCGTTTATTAAAAAGCACATCCCGAAGTCGGTGGTAGTTGAATTAGGCGATAAAGACCTAGATAACGGCGGTAAAATACTCGTCACTAATGAAAAGTTTTTCAGCAACCCCATTCATCGGTTTGGCTTAGTTGTATTAGTCGGTTGGGATCGATTAGTTTCTGGTGTTTTTCCCGACGGCAACTGGCGTCTGCTTAACACTATCATCGAGATTCAAGGCCAAGTACCGTCGATTGTGGTTGAGACGCTCTACCCTGAACACTACTGCTGGGGAAACGTTACAGCCGAAAAACTCCGTCGTTTTTTTGAAGAAGAGCTGAAAGAACGACGACGCTTATCGCTCCCGCCGTACGGGCAGATTATCGAGGTTGTCGGTCGCGGTTCGATTCGCACACTAGAGCATCAACAGGAAGAATTATTACAAAAACTTGAGTCAAAAGGATACATTGTCCTACCAAAATCTTCGCTCGTTCGTGGCAAAAGTTACGAACTATCGTTATCGGTTTTTTCTTCAAAAAAATTTTCAACCAAACAGAAGCAACTAATCCGTGAGCAATTACCGCCAAGTTGGCATTTAGATGTCGACATTGCGAGTTAGCGCAGACTAACTAACGACCCTAGCGCTCGATTTTGAACAACTTGTTGTGAAAAACGGATGCTAGTCTCGATTTTGAACAACTTGTTGTGAAAACGAGCCCTAGCGCTCGATTATCTCCTCCTGTTAGAGTAAAATTACTCTTATGGATGTTCGAATAATTTACGAACCGATCTTACGCCAAGTGATGAAGCAGGTCACGGTTTTTGACGAGCGATTAAAAAAAGAAGCCGACGAGATGGTCGCTACGATGCATCGCCAAAACGGTATCGGATTAGCGGCTAATCAAGTTGGCTTAGATAAGCAACTAATCGTTCTCGAATTCACACCGCAAAAGGACGATGAGACACCAGCTATTCCTCGAACGCAGCTCTGCAACCCTAAAATTATTAAAAGCTCAAGCGAAACAGAAGTTATGACTGAGGGTTGCTTGTCGCTGCCTGGTCTTGAGTTACCTGTTCGTCGCAGTCTCGCAGTCGTGGTTGAGGCGCAAAACCTTCGAGGGGAAAAAGTAACTGTTAAAGCCAAGGGACTATTTGCTCGCGTGCTCCAGCACGAGATTGACCACCTCAACGGGGTCCTTTTTACTGATCGGGCTGAAAAAACCAACACTATAAAGCCGTATACGTTCGCTAAAGTAGTATTTTTTGGCAGCGACGATTTCAGCCTGCCAGTTCTTAAACGGGTAGTCGAAACTGGCTATCAGGTGGTGGCTGTTTTTTGCGAGTCTGATAAACGTGGCGGACGTGGGGATAATCGTATCGTCTCACCAGTTAAAACGTTCGCCGAGCAACACAGTATTGCTGTATTTAATCCGGAAACTAAAGAAGAGATCGCGCCGCTGCTTGCACAGATTAAACCTGATCTCTTGGTATTGGCGTCTTACGGAAAAATCTTACCCGAGGAGGCGTTGCGTCAACCGGTTTTTGGTTGTCTAAACGTTCATCCATCGCTATTGCCAAGATACCGCGGCGCAACGCCGATTCAATCCGCTATATTAAACGGAGAAACCGAAACTGGCGTAACGATTATGTCGATGGCTAAATCTGTCGATGCCGGCGGAGTCATCGCACAGCGAACAGCCCCGATCCTACCCAACGATACTACGCCAGTACTCAGGGAGAAGTTGGCTGAGCTTGGATCTCAACTATTAGTTGAATTATTGCCAAAGTATTTAAGCGGTCAGGCAAAAATTACTGCTCAAGATGATGCGCTGGCTACTCGGACAACCAAACTTTTTAAAGAGCTTGGTCGGATAAATTGGGAGGAACCAGCTGAACTGATTGTTAGAAAAATTAGAGCATTCTTGCCCTGGCCGGGAACGTATACGACGTTGAACGGGAAGCGCTTAATTATTCTTGAAGCAACGGTGAAAGACAGCACTGTGTTACCGATACGGGTACAGCTGGAGGGTAAAACCGCCGTGAGTTGGGAGGATTTCTTGCGTGGGTACCAAAGCCAATTGACTCGAGAACCCTGGTACGGTAAAATTTATCGGTAATGTTAGTTATTCGTTTACGCCGCGTCGGCAAAAAAAACAAACCAACGTATCGAATTGTTGTTGCAGAACACTCTTTTCCGGTTGATGGCAAATTTACCGCTGATTTAGGGTTTTATAACCCACACACCAAGGCAGTAGGTCTAAAGAAGGAAGAAGTAGTTAACTGGATGAATAAAGGCGCTCAGCCTTCTAATACTGTTGCTAGAATTCTTGAAAAGGAAAAAGTTAAGCACGGTTCCGTTGTCGTAATAAAAAAGAAGAAGCAACCAAAAAAGGCGATTGAACCGAAAGAACCAAAAGCTACCCAAAATCCAGCTTCCGAAGATACTGGCGAGACTGTCCCAGCGACTGAGCCAACGACAGAAGTAGTTGAAGATACTCCAGCGAGCGAAGACTCGAGCGATACTCAAGCCTAACTGCTGGGCAGCGGCTTAACGCGCTGCTAAACTAAAATCAGGAGGGAAGTGGTAACAGGATTTTTTCGATGGTGGTATAGCGAAGGAATTGTTCAAAGCGGACAGATTGTCTTGTACGCCGTTAATCGGATTACTGATTTCTTTTCATTACCGATACTTATTAAAACTTGGACTGCGCCGTGGAAAGACGATCGTCTCGCGGCTGAAAACGCCTCGCTTTCTGATCAAGTAAAGATACTCGAATTAAATTTTGCCAGTCGAGTCGTCGGATTTTTAGTACGAACTGTTGTAATCGCGGTAGTTCTATTAATTTTAGCGGTACTTATAATCCTGGCTGTGGTTGGCTTGGCGATTTGGATATTGGTTCCGTTTGCCTGGCTATTACTACCAGCAGTAGCAGTGATTGTGAGTTATCAATGAAACAAAAATTGCGAACGCAATCGATTCTCTTTTTCGACTCAACAACTGTATTGGTTATTAGAATATTTTCGCACTTCTTAGGCGCTGTGAGCTTGCTGCTAATTATCGCGGCCTTGTTTTTCGAGCTTTCCCCGGCTGTTATCGGGCTAGCAGTCTTATTTACGACGCCATCGGTTCTATTTCTTGGCTACGGTTGGTATATTAACTTCCTTAAAGTTAACCCAAGTTACGGGCTAACTTCGCGAGATCTTGAGTTGCCAGAGAACAGGTTGGATTTCGCGGTTTGGGAAGCGGTACTAGCAATGCAAAAAGGCGGTTGGAGCGGTTTTTGGCGGCGTATCAGCCGTGATGCCAACGCCCTGGAAGTATTATTGCGTCTGCAGCTCTCCGAGGCTAAGTTAGTAGAACTTTTTGAGAGTAAGGTGTCGAACGGTGATCAATCCTCTATACTAATCCGGGAAGTTGGGCAAACGATTAACGCTGGCTCGGTCGGGACGGTTTTTGACCTTCTTTCGATTACGCTACGTCACCAGGAATTTGCGCCACATTTTACAGCGCTAAAAATCTCTCCTGAAGAAGTTGAGCAGTTAATTGAGTACTATCGGGATCGACACGCGCGGTTTCGCGCTCGACAGTTGTTTTGGCTTCATCCAGAACAGGCTAGAACCGGCGGATTTGCTGCTGGTTGGGCGTTGAGCTATACCTCGACGCTTGATCGATTTACAGAAGAAGTTACTCCCTCGATTAAATTCCATACTGAGCAAACGCCGTTGTTTTCTCGATCGAGCGTTGTTGACTTGGTAATTTCTGAGCTCCAAAAACAATCGAACCATAACGTATTGCTCGTAGGAGAAGAGGGGAGCGGGCGCAAAGAAATCTTTTATCACGTTGCGGATAAGCTTTTGCACTACCAATCAAATACGCCGCTCGACGGCATCCAGGTACGACTTCTCGACACCGCGCGGTTAGTTGCGGCAACTGATAGCGTCGAACACTTGCAGCAATTACTTGATCAAATTTTTACGGAGATCAGTCGCTCGGGAAGAATTGTACTATTTATCGATCAACTCGAATCGCTACTTTCGGACAATAACGTTGGTACCGTAAATTTGAGCCAGGTGCTAGCGAAGTATCTTCAAGACGAGCGGATCCACATCGTCGCTACGGTACAAACCAAAACTTACGTCACGCAAGTTAAACCTGACGCCACGCTCGCTTCAATTTGGGCAAAAATAGATATCGCGCCGCCGCCCAGCGCCGATTTACCGCTAATTATACTCTCCCATATCGCCCAAATTGAAAACCGTTACGACGTCTTCTTTAGCTATACTGCCTTGCGAGCGGTTACGCAGCTCTCCGGCCAGTATTTAACCGACTTACCTTCACCTGAGCGCGAACTAATGATTACCGAGGAGGTAGCGGCGCGCAATCACGGTGAGAACAGCCGGGTCGTTGAGCCAAGCGCTGTCACGAAGGTAATTGAGCAAAAAAGTGGAGTGCCGATAGAAATCGGTGAGTCGGAGAAAGTGAAACTCCAAGATCTGCCAAATATTCTCCATCAGCGAGTGATCGGCCAGGATGAAGCGATTCAGGCGGTGAGTGACGCCCTCTTGCGGGCTAGAGCAGGTATCGGAACGGGGAAAAAACCGCTCGGAACCTTCCTATTTCTCGGGCCGACCGGGGTTGGGAAAACTGAAACAGCTCGTACGCTTGCCCAAATGTATTTTGGCAGCCCAGACAAACTTATTCAGCTTGACATGACGGAGTACGGGGCCGAGGACGGCTTGCAAAAGTTGCTCGGGACTGACGTGGTTTCACAACCAGGTACACTAACAGTTGCGCTCGAAAAAAATCCGTCAGCGGTTCTTTTGTTCGACGAGTTCGAAAAGGCTCACCAGCTCGTGCAAAACACCCTACTCCAAATTCTCGATGAAGGTAGGCTAACCACCAACTTTGGTAAAGTATTGCGTTTCACCAACGCAATTATTATTGCTACTAGCAACGCCGGCTCAAACTTTATTAAACAGCAAGTTGAATCTGGCCAAACAGTAAAATCTTTCAGTAAACAGCTAATCGATCAGTTAATCGCTGAGCGCGTGTTCACGCCCGAGCTTCTTAATCGTTTCGACACTGTTGCTGTTTACTCGCCGCTTTCGGCAAGCCAAATTGAAGCGATCGCAAAATTAAGAATCAACGAAACGCTTCAGAGTATCGAGCGAGAGAAGGGTATAACAGTTAGGGTTAGCGATGCGGTGATTACGGAAATCGCAAAAAAGGGCTACGATCCAGTGTTCGGAGCTCGAGCTCTCTCACGAGTTATCAAATCAGAACTCGAAACTCAGATCGCTAGAAAAATTATTAGCGAGTCGCCCCAACCCGGCGCGACGCTAACCATCGATTCGCTGAGTAAGTAATTTACAACGAGAGATAACTTTGTTACAACTGATGACAAGTTGCAGCAAGTAGGTCGAACTGTGGAGAGTTGACAGGAGATCCAAATGGCAGAAATGACTGATCAAGAATACGTAGAAAGCATGGTTAAGCCGCTTGTTGATAACGTCGATGACGTGGTTACTACTCGTACACTCGACGAACGAGGCGTTTTAATCCAATTGACGGTAAATCAGGCAGATATGGGGAAAGTAATCGGTCGTGATGGACGAACCGCAAAAGCAATTCGCTCGCTTCTTCGTGTCTTTGGTGCGCGTAGCAACGCACGGATTAACTTAAAAATCGTTGAGCCAGACGGCCAAGAGGTCGCAATTCCGGAAGAAAAAGCTGCCGGAACCGAGCAAGCCACAGGCGTAATCTAAAAATAAACAAAGAGCGCTTCGGAGATATCGGGGCGCTTTTTGTGTAGGTATACTATAGCTATGCAAATCGATGTTATTACGCTATTTCCGGAGATGATCAACCAAGCGTTGTCTCATTCGATACCCGCCCGGGCGCAGAAGAGTAATAAGGTAAAAGTTACGGCTCACTTCTTGCGTAACTGGGCAATCGATAAGCGTGGCACAGTTGATGACACACCGTACGGCGGCGGTCCGGGTATGGTACTTCGAGTTGACGTTGCGCACGCAGCGTTAACAGCGGTTGATCCGCGTCACAAAGCTCATCGAGTCATGCTTTCACCGGATGGCGACAGGCTCGACCAGAAGTTAGTTAAAACGCTGTCAGAAAAAAAGCAGTTAGTACTGTTGTGCGGCCGATACGAGGGATTTGACGCACGAATAGAAAAATATGTCGATCAAAAAATCTCGATCGGCGACTACGTTGCAAGCGGCGGTGAGCTACCGGCACTCGTACTAATAGACGCAGTTACCAGGTTAATACCAGGAGTTTTGGGTAACGCCGAGTCGTTAGAGCACGAAACGTTCGAGAACGACGTTACCGATTTTCCACAGTACACTCGGCCAGAAGTCTACGAAAAGGTTTCGGTACCGCCAGTTCTACTTTCCGGGCATCACGCCGAAATTACCGCCTGGCGACGATCGCAACAGACGCAAACACGTTGACATCTACCCTGTTGTTTAGGTAAGATAGACGCACGTATGCGTTCACTACAAGACGAGATTCGACAAACACAACGTGAGTTATCTTGTCCTGTCTGTGGACGTTCGTTCGATTTGCGTGATATCCGTGTTCGTTCGTATCTTGGTAACAATTCGGTTGAACTGTCTGTGGTTTGTAGCCGCGGTCACTCACCGATTATTCTCTTAGTCCCAATCAACTTAAAAGAAGTGGCTAAGGCGGGTCCGATTACCGAGAAAGAACTAAAAACGATTCACAAAAAAATCGACAACGTCGAAGAAAGTATTAACGAATTACTAAAAGAAAAAAATGACCGCAAAAAAGATTGAATTACAAGCCGAACGCCGAACTATTGTTGGTAAGAAAGTAAAGCGTAGTCGTGCCAAGGGCTTACTACCGGCTGTCGTTTACGGACACGGTCAAGAATCGACGCCAATTTTTATTGATGAACGCGAGTTCAGAAAAACCTATAAAGAAGCCGGTACCAGCGCGCTAATCGATTTAACGATCGACGAAGATAAGGCGATTAAAGTGTTGTTACACGAGCCACAGGAGCACTATCTCCACGGCGGGCCGGTCCACGCCGATTTCTACGCGGTAAAAATGACCGAAAAAATCGAAACCGCAATTCCGATCCACTTTACGGGTACTTCGGCGGCCGTCGAAGAGCTGGAAGGTAACCTGATTATTAACAAGGACGAGCTTGAAATTCGCTGTCTGCCAGCTGATCTCATTCCGGCGGTTGAGGTAGATCTTTCGGCGTTGGCGACGTTTGACGACAGTATTCGTGTGAGCGATATTAAAGTACCAGAAACGATCGAAATTATGCTCGATCCTGAAGAAGTTATCGCAACCGTTGCTGCTCCGATCTCTGAAGAAGAGCTTGAAGCAGAACTAGCAACCGATACCACCGAAGCCGAAGCTGCAGCTGTTGAGGAGCTTGGTAAAGAAGAAGCTCCAGCTGAAGGCGAAGCCGCAGAAGGCGAATCGAACGAAGAAAAATCTGAGTAATTATTTAGACAAGACAATCTTGTCTAACAACTCTCCTGTTTCCAAGTTTTTGTCCTGCGATTGGTAGACTTCGATTTCGTTGACAGTAATCGTCCCGAAATCTTCGTGTCTTAGGGTGTCCAAATACTTTATCAGCTCCATTGTGGGTGGTCTGGTGAATCGTGCAACGGTAATCCATGCTAAAAGCCCGCGGTAATTATTGGGAAAATCTTGACCGGAGATTTCGTATAGTTTTTTCCTTATCTGTACTAATGTTTTAGTTAGCGGAAAAACAGCCAAGCCAATCGCAAGAGGCCCCGTAAAAAGGCCGTAGATTTGTAATTTTATCTTCTCGTCATTCGCCGATTCCTCTCGAATAATCTGTGTCGCTTCAGATAACTTCTCAATATCAGGGAAATGAAATACGGTTACATGAGCTAGGCCAGGTTTATTGACAATCAGAGTTGAATCTAGAGAAATAAGTGTTTTAGTAATCTCCTCAAGTCTTGATTCAATATGTGGCACTCTGACGATAAATGTATAGTGTTTTGATGTTGCGGTAGTATCTGTTACTACAACCTGACCACTCTTAAGTTGTTCAAAAAGTTCGTCTATTTCCGTCAATAATTGTGGATTGAACGCGTCTATTTGACTCATTATATCTGAGCCGAAGGCGGGATTTGAACCCGCGACCTCTGCTTTACGAAAGCATTGCTCTACCACTGAGCTACTCCGGCACAATACGAAAATTATAGCGCAATTACCCTGTAATTTCACGGGTAAACTATTTTGACTTAACTCGATATCGACTTGATTGAACCTCTTTATCGGGCGACCATCGAACCGAACGTGTTAACGCAGTTGCACATTAACACTAAGGAGAACGCGATGAGCAAAACTCTTCCAGCCCCGAAACTTGCTGCCCGCCTCGGCGTCGGTAAGGTTTTCATTCCTCGGATCATGCCAAGCAAAGACTCTGAATTGCCGCGCAGTCGAGATCTGGCGATCCTAGAATCGACGCTAAAAGGAGTACTTCGTCGAGCTGCCGATTTGCGATCACAGATCCACGCCCCGGTCTTTGGGGTAGAAACGGTAGATACCGATCAGCTACAAACCGAGCTGGAGTGGCGACTGGAATACGCGGAGCACGCGCGACGCGTACTTCTGCCGCGCATCCACAACTACCCAATTCTAAGCGCCGAACCGCTAACGTGGCGCGACGAGCAAGGTTTTCCGAAGCTGGTGATCGTTCCGATCGACAGAGCCGGAGAGGTTGAGATCAGCGCCAACCGCGACCGCTGGCACTACCGGCCGATCGGTACTGGAAGCGACGTTGACTACGGCGATTTTGGTCAAGAGATTATCACCCCGTGTTACGAGTCGGTCGGCGAGGTACTAAGAAAACAAGCGCCGTACGGCGGCCTGATCTCGATCAAAACGACGCTCAACGGTTTACTAATGCCGAAAAAAACACGCGAGAAAATCGCGGCAGCACGCGCCCACTTTGGCAAGCAAATCTTCCTGATCGCCGAAGCACCGCAGCCGTGGGAGATCAACGTCGTCGTGCCGCCAAAACCAGACCCATTGGTGGTTGGTTACGAGAACGGCCTACTCTTCTTGATTGACACGTTCAATATGACCCGAATCGAACGCGTCGTCGCTGCCGAATACACTCTCGGGTAACGTCCAACCTGCCGCGGTGCGGCAGGTTTTTTATTTAAGCGCTTTACGGAACGATAGAACAGTGAAGCTAACGAGGACGACAAACATTACCCCTGCAGCAATGAAGCCCTGAGTAATAGCTGGGTCACCGAAGCCGTAAAGCACCAAAGCGCGGATCGCCTCGATAATGTAGGTTACTGGATTAAGATCGGTTGCTCGTGCGAACGTCTCTGGCAGTAGCTCGCGAGGCGCAGCCGAGGTTGTAATTGATAGTAACGGGAAGACTAGCAGGAACATGGACTGAACTAGACGAGCGTTCTGTGCGCGTAAGGCAATGATCATACCGATACAGCTCCAGGCCATAGCAAACAACATCAGGATACCGAAGATCGTTATTACACCGAGTACACCAGACTCGAAATTTACACCCCAAAGCAATAGCAGCACTAACATAATTAATCCCTGCATTATTGCTTGGAACGCTACTTCAACTAGCTTTGCTAAAACGATCGACAATTTATTGATCGGCATAATCACCAATTTCTTGAAGTAGCCGCCAGTGATGTCTTGAACCAACTCGATACCAGCGTTACCAGCTGAGAAGAAAATTGCAGTAAAAATAGCAACCGGAGCGATAAAGTCTTTATAGGAAACGTCCGGGAATCCGGGCACCTGAGAAAAAGCGGTTAGCGAAAGTGAGTTGACCACAAAGAAAAAGATCGGCATAAACAACGACGGGATCAACGCCATAATCGGCCGCCAAATCAGTTTGATGTTACGGATCGAAAGGTAAAACCAGTCAGAAAAAAATGTGTTTATCATCTCCTCGCTCTTATATACGGATCGCTCGCATTTTCGTTTACTTCCTCGTTGGCTAGGTTGCTACCCGTTGTTTTTAGGAAAACTTCTTCTAAATTCTTAGACTGATGTTTTTTCTTTAACTCGTCCGGTGTGCCGATCGTGACGATTTTTCCTTTGTCCATTATGGCGATGCGCTCACAGAGTTGTTCCGCCTCTTCCATAAAGTGGGTGGTTAAGAAAATTGTCATACCCTGACGGTTTAATTCACGAATGTGTCCCCAAATGAGCTGTCTAGCGTGCGGATCTAGACCTTGTGTCGGCTCGTCGAGAAATAAAATTTTTGGTTTGTGGATTAACGAGAGCGCTAGATCGAATCGACGTCGCATACCTCCGGAATATGTAGAGGTAAACTTGTCGGCAACTTTTTCCAGTTCAACAAGCTTTAGGAGTTTACTAATCTGTTCCTTAATTTCAGCCGGCTGCAAGTGGTAGAGGCGACCGTGCAGCTCCATCATCTCGCGGGCTGTCGCAACTTCATCTAAGCCAACTTCTTGCATCGCAAAACCGACCCGCTTATAAACTTCGTCTGCGTGTTCCGTTACCTCAAATCCGTCGATTTTAACGGAACCACTGGTTTTCTTAACTAGATTAACCAGCATATTCATTGTTGTAGATTTACCGGCGCCGTTTGGCCCTAAAAATCCGAAAAATTCGCCTTCACGAACTTGGAACGAAACACTGTCGACGGCTTTTGTGCCGCCAGGATAAACTTTTGTGAGGTTTTTTACCTCGATGATCGATTTAGTACTTTTTGGCATTAATCTAGTATGAACGATCAATTCATGTGTGTAAAGGAGCCTTTACATAGCCTAGAGTTTGGAACTATTAACGAAACCAGCACGGGATTTTGGTAATTATTGGCCTATTTGCCAATGATACTCGTGCGCGATGAGGGTACTGTAAGCCCATGGTTAATGTAGTGTTGGTAGCGTTCGAAAAGCATCAGGACGATCATCCAACTTGACGAGGCAGCGCAGGACATCGTGAACCGTAGTGTTCCACCTCAACTCTAGCAAATACCCCCAGGCGACGACCCTGGGGTATTTGCTATCTTGAGCGGGAGACGGGGTTCGAACCCGCGACCTCTTCCTTGGGAAGGAAGCATTCTACCACTGAACTACTCCCGCAATTTGGGGAAATTGTAACACTTTTCTTCTCAAGAAAAATCTCGTACATTAGTACCAATGAGGGGAAAGATTGTCTTTTTTGAAGTTGACCAGTACGAACAAGAACTTTTTCGGGAGAAATTAAGTGGCGAAGGCGAGCTCGTGTTTTACCCACACCGCTTAACGCACGACAACATTGACGAAGCCAAACCTGCCGATTACATCGTCAGTTTTATCTATTCTGATCTTTCGGATCGAATGTTAGACCAACTCCCAAACCTTAAAGGCATCGCCACGATGTCGGTTGGGACGGACCATATCGGGCTCGAAGAAACAACCAGACGCTCTATCCCGGTCTGCAACGTGCCAGCCTACGGGCCAAACACCGTGGCTGAACACGCCGCCGCACTACTCTTGGCGCTTTCGCGACGGATCGTTGAGTCTGTCGATCGAACCCGAGAAGGTGTTTACGAGTACACAGGCTTAACAGGGTGGGACTTAAAAGGAAAAACGATAGGTATTGTTGGTACCGGCAAGATCGGGGCTCATGTGGCGCGGATTGCCAACGGCTTTGAGATGAAGATTATCGCCTACGATCCGCACCCAAATACTGAGCTAACAGAAAAATACGGCGTCGAATTTATGGAGATGCCGCAACTTCTCCATCGATCCGACGTTGTTACGTTACACGTTCCGCTCACACCAGAAACTAAACACATGATCGGCCAAGAACAATTTTCGCAGATGAAGCCGGGCATGGTACTCATTAATACCGCTCGCGGCGCCCTAGTAGACCCAAACGCGTTACTTGATGCGCTCGAGAAGGGTGTAATCTCACAGGCCGGCATCGATGTACTAGAAGACGAAGGTATACTGAAAGAAGAGAAAGAGTTTTTCTCCAGCTACTTCAAACTCCAAGATTATCAAACGGCGTTAGCGAATCATGCCTTAATGAGACACCCGAAAGTAATCGTCACGCCTCATAACGCTTTTAATAGTAAAGAAGCGTTACAGAATATTACTCAAACGACGGTCGATAACATTAAGGGGATGTTAAGCGGCGATCGTGTTAATCAAGTTAATCACACCTGAGTCGCAATGCTATTTTTAGCTGCTGACCACGCCGGGTACGAAATGAAGGAATTTATTCGTCATAAATTAGCTACTCGTAATGTTGCGTTCGAAGACTTTGGTACGTTCTCAGACGAGCCTGTCGATTATCCTGGTTACGCTCATAAAGTCGCGCGAGCCGTAGTAAAGCATAAGGGTCGAGGTATTCTTTTTTGCGGCTCGGGACAGGGTATGGCGATTGCAGCCAATCGGCACAAAGGCGCGCGTGCCTCGGTGGTCTGGAGTAAGGAAATCGCTCAAGAAACCCGTGAAGATAACGACGCCAACATCCTCTCATTGCCCGCTCGTTTTATCGATCAAGAGACAGCGTGGGAGATCGTCTCAGCGTTTTTATCGACAACATTTAGCCATGAAGACCGACACAAAAGAAGGATAAACCAGCTTGAGCCATGAGATCAAAATCACCAATTATCCCAGCAGTACTCACAACCAATATCGATGTGTTTTCTCAGCATCTAGAGTTTGCAAAAGAAGTCGGAAACTCGCTCCATATCGACGTGATCGATAACGATTTCTGTCAAGGAAAGTCGCTGGAAATTCGAGATTGGCCAGAGCTGTTAATCGAATACACCGAAGCACACCTGATGGTGCGTGAGCCGTTATCGTACTTAAGCGAATTAGCGGCAAAAAAAGTGACCCGTGCGATTATTCATATCGAGTCGAATTTCGACCTCATCGAATTAGCCGACCAAGCGAGACGGTTAGATATTTTGCTTGGCTGGGCGGTTAATCCAGACACAGACTTAGATAAGTTGCGCAATTTCTACCCAGTCTCTAACTATATTCAACTAATGGGCGTTCAGCCCGGTCTTACCGGTCAGCCGTTTATCGACACAGTCTACCCAGCGATTAGATATTTAGCGAAAAATCCTGCAAGACGGCTGATTGTATCTGTCGATGGCGGTGTAAGCCTCGAGACAACGCCGAAGTTAATCGCTGCCGGAGCCGACTATTTGGTGAGTAGCGCTGCCATTTTCGAGCGCGGTAATACTTGGAAAGCTAATTATGAGCAATTGAAGCAAATAATTCATGACCGTTAAAGAACTGCAGCTTAAGGCAACGGAAATTCGAACATCGATAATCGAGATGTTGCTTGAAGCTGGCTCCGGACACTCTGCAGGGCCGCTAGGAATGGCAGATATTTTTACTGCACTCTACTTTGAGGTAATGAATATTGATCCGAACAAGCCCGATTGGGCGGATCGCGATCGCTTGGTGTTATCGTGTGGCCACATCTGCCCAGTACTGTACGCAACGTTAGCGTATCGCGGTTACTTCCCACGCAGCGAACTAATGACATTGCGCCGGTACGGCACTCGATTGCACGGACATCCGCACAATCTGGCGTTACCGGGTATCGAGACATCCTCGGGACCGTTAGCGCAAGGCTTAAGCCAAGCCGTGGGGATGGCACTGGCCGCAAAAATGGACGATAAAAAGTGGCGGACGTACTCGGTTCTCTCCGACGGCGAGCATAACGAAGGCCAGTTATGGGAAGCAATTATGTTTGCCGGCAAGAACAAATTAAATAATCTAACTGCGATTGTTGACAGGAATAATATTCAGATCGACGGATTCACTGAGGACGTGATGCCGCTCGAACCGTTACCGGATAAGTACCGCTCGTTCGGTTGGTACGTCCTGGAGATCGACGGTCATAACTTTAACGAGATCATCGCCGCTCTTCGTCACGCCCGGGCGGTCTTTGAGAAGCCAACTGTCATTATCGCTCACACAGTCCCAGGTAAAGGGGTAGACTTTATGGAAAACGACTACCGCTGGCACGGTAAACCGCCGAAGGCAGATGAAGCGAAAATAGCGCTTCGCGAGCTCCGGACGCTACGCGGTAAAATTATTGGGGAGCACGAGTAATGCGGTATTTGACGGATCTCGCTAGCTCATTCTCAAATTTAATACCGCCGCGTGATGGCTTCGGTGAAGCGTTGGTGGAATTGGGGAAAATTAATCAAAATGTTGTAGCGCTAACCGGTGATCTACTCGAGAGTACTCGCGTACAAGCGTTCGCCGAGAAATACCCTGAGCGATTTGTGGAGATGGGTGTGGCGGAGCAGAATATGGCGGGGGTTGCTGCCGGGATGAGTTTCGCTGGCAAGATTCCTTTTATTACCTCATACGCCGTTTTTTCGCCTGGACGGAATTGGGACCAAGTGCGTGTCTCGATTTGTTACTCGAAAGCTAATGTAAAGATTGTCGGAGCGCACGCCGGAATCTCCGTTGGACCCGATGGAGCGACGCACCAAGCATTGGAAGACGTAGCAATAACAAGAGTTTTACCAAACTTAGTGGTGGTTGTTCCAACGGATAGTATCGAAGCTAAAAAAGCGACGTTAGCGATCGCTGAGCACGTCGGTCCGTGTTATATCCGTTTCGGTCGGGAAAAAAACCCTGTAATTACAACCGAGAAAACCCCGTTTATCTTAGGCAAAGCCTTACCGATGATTTCCGGTGATGATGTGACCGTTCTTGCCAACGGCCAAATGGTGGCTCGAGCGATCGAGGCGGCGAAACGTCTATCAACTCGTGATATCAGCGTTGGCGTTGTGAACGTTCATACGGTTAAGCCACTTGATCAAAAGACTATTATCAATGTCGCGAAAGATACAGGCGCAATCGTCACGGCAGAAGAACATCAAAAAATTGGTGGCCTTGGCAGCGCAGTGGCTGAGGTATTGGGCGAACATTTTCCGGTACCAATGGAGCGAGTCGGTATTAACGATACATTCGGTGAGTCGGGCGAACCAAATACACTAATGGATCATTACGGTCTGGCGGTTGACGATATTATCAAAGCCGTTGAGAGAGTATTGGAGCGAAAGCATGCTCGTTAATTGCAAACAAATTCTTACTAAAGCCGATCAAGAGCGCTACGCGATCGGTGGTTTTAATATCACCAGTCTTGAAACGGCACTTGGTATTATTCAGGCGGCTGAGGAGCAAAAATCGCCCGTAATATTACAAATTAGCGAGAAGACGATCGATTACATGGGTTTGGAAGTCGTAACTAGTATCGCCCGTACGTTGGCCGACCGCGCATCTGTGCCAATAGCGGTGCATTTTGATCACGGTCGGAACTTCGAGTTAGTTTGGCGTTCGATCGAGATCGGTTTCTCTTCCGTGATGCTCGACGTCTCGAAAATGCCGCAGGGCGAACGCATTCCGTTTGTTAAAGAATTTGCCCTGCGAGCGCATCAGCGAAACGTGACTGTCGAAGTTGAAGAAGATGTAATCGGGGGACGCGAGGATTATATAGAAGGAAAAGGCTGGAAGTTTACCGATCCAAAGCGAGCAGCAATTTTTGCCAAAGAAACTGGTTGCGATATGTTTGCCGTTTCAATCGGCAATAGTCACGGGAAGGCGCTACCAGACGAAACACTTGATATGAAGTTGTTATCGGAGATCGACGCCGCTGTTTCGGTGCCGCTCGTGCTTCACGGGGCTTCCTCAACACCAGATGAGAAAATTCGTGATGCGATTAGTCGAGGCGTTCGGAAAATTAACATAGACACAGACCTGAGACTGGCGGTAAACGACGCGATCCGTGCTACGCTAAAAAACGAAGCTTTGTACGATCCCAGAGATATTCTCAAGAGTTCGATCGAAGCAGTAAAAAAAGTAGTAAGCGGAAAAATTCAATTATTTGGGAGTAATGGAAAGGCGTAAATGGTAAAAATTGCGATTAACGGGTTTGGAAGAATTGGGCGTACGGCGGCACGAATATTGTTAAAACAATACGCAAACAAAGCAGAATTAGTAGCAGTGAACGATCTAACGGATCCGAAAACACTGGCTCACCTTTTCACATATGATTCAAATTATCGTCAATTCGAGCACGCAGCCAAAAGCGATTCAGACGAGTTAATAATCGGCGACAAAAGGATTCGGGTTTACGCCGAGAAAGATCCGACAAAGTTGCCATGGGACGAACTTGAAGTTGATGTTGTACTCGAATGCACTGGACGGTTTACCGATGCCGATAGCGCTAACGGCCATATTAAGGCTGGCGCACGCAAGGTTGTTATTTCGGCACCGGCAGAAAACGTACCGACGCACGTTATTGGTGTTAATGACGACAAAGTAGGTGACGCAGCGATAATTAATAATGCGTCGTGTACCACTAACTGTATTACACCTGTTGCTGCGATACTTCATAGCCACTTCGGGATCGCAAAAGCGATGATGACGACCATCCATTCGTATACGCAGGACCAGAATCTTCAGGATGGCCCGCATAAAGATTTACGTCGAGCGCGCGCGGCCGCTCAAAATATCGTGCCGACCACTACCGGTGCGGCTAAAGCAACAACGGAAGTTATAACCGAACTCAAAGGGTTATTCGACGGTTTGGCTATTAGAGTGCCAACGCCGGTTGGATCGTTATCCGATTTCACGTTCGTCTTAAAGAAAAAGACAACAATTCAGGAGGTTAACGAAGTATTAACTGATGCCGCGGCGATGACACGATTTCGCGGCGTATTAGAAGTAACCAACGAACCGATCGTCTCAACGGATATTATCGGTTCAAGTGCCTCAGCTATTGTCGATTTAAGCTTAACACAGGTTGTTGACGGCGATTTAGTTAAAGTTGTTGCCTGGTACGACAACGAATTTGGCTACTCAAATCGTCTAGTAGAGATGGCGATGGAGGTGGGTAAATGAAACAAGGAACATTCGAAGGTGCAACAATTACGGCACTCGGTCATGCGGGCTTCGTTATTGAGTTTGCCGAGAAGAAACTACGCATCGCCTTCGATCCGTACGATATAAAGGAAGAGCAACCAGTCGATTACATTTTTGTGAGTCACCAGCACTTCGACCACTGCGACCCCGTATCGATTCGCAAATTATTAAAGAATTCGACACGCGTTATCGCTCCGGCTTGCTGCGAACAAGAATTATCAGAGTTTGGTCAACAATTAGAGCTATTAAAAGACAAAGAAAAACACAAGCTTAAGCAATGTATCTACTGGGCGTTGCCGGCGTACAACGTCAATAAATTCCGAACGCCAAACGAAGTATTTCACCCCAAAGATATGGGCGGTGTTGGGTTTGTTGTTGAAGTAGACGGCTTTCGTATGTACCATGCCGGTGATACCGACAGGATCCCAGAGATGGACGGTCTGAAAAAACTTGATTTAGCTTTTCTGCCGATTTCGGGAACGTTCGTGATGACGCTCGAAGAAGCGATTGAGGCGGCACAGGTATTAAAGCCGAAAATGGTTATTCCGATGCACTTCGGTAAACTTTTAGGGAGCGTCGGCGACGCTAACCGTTATCACAACATGTTGCGCGACTTAATTCCGGTAATGGTGTTAACTGATGCTGCGTACTAATTGATCTTTTAACACCAACAGAGTAAAATTTGGGGCATGTCAAAAGCTGTTTACGCCGATTACGCCGCCATTACTCCGATCGACGATCGAGTTATTTTGGCGATGAACGAAGCATCTAGACAGTACGGCAACCCGTCGAGCCGGCACTTGTACGGCCGAGCGTCGCGCCAATTACTAGATAAATCGCGACAGACAGTTGCGCAATTTCTTAATTGCTCAGATGCCGAAGTCACCTTCACAGCTTCCGGAACGGAGAGTAATAATCTGGCCGTACTAGGGATCGCTCGAGCAAATAAAGCGAGAGGAAACAATATCGTAACGAGCTCGATTGAGCACCCAAGTGTTATCAACGCCTGTCGAGCGCTTGAACGAGATGGTTTTAAAGTAACCTATCTATCAGTTAACTCTAACGGCGTCGTAGATCCTACCGAGTTACAAGCGGCGCTGACCGATGAGACGATACTGGTATCGATTCATTTAGCTAACTCTGAAATCGGTGTCGTTCAGGATATACCGGCGCTCTCAGAAATTGTCCGTACGCACTCGTCGGCGCGATTTCATACCGATGCTTGTCAGGCAGCCGCGTATGTTGATTTAAATGTTCAGAAACTCGGTGTTGATAGTCTAACGTTCAACGGCACTAAGCTATACGGTCCAAGGGGTATAGCGGCGTTATATGTGAAAGAAGGTACTGATATTTTTCCGTTGGTCTACGGCGGCGGCCAAGAAAAGTCACTTCGTTCAGGTACGGAAAATATTCCTGCAATAGTTGGTCTTAGTGTGGCTCTGGAGATCGTGACTGAGAACCGTGATAGCGAAGGCCGACGAATTGAAAAACTTCGCGATACTCTAGAAGAGCAGCTATCTCGTCAATCGGGTATATCTATTAACGCCAATCAAAGCCGACGATTACCAAATCATCTCTCGATCACGCTTGTTAATTGTCGTGAGAGCGACGTTGTTCGAGCGATGGACGAGCGTGGTGTCGCCGTTTCTTCCGGCTCCGCGTGTAGTTCAAAATCGTTAACTGATTCACACGTCTTAAAGGCGATCGGGCTAACGAACGAGCAGATGAATCGTACGTTAAGAATTACTCTCGGCCGCGGTACTATCGAGAGCGACATAGAAAAGATTGTCTTAACTGTGGCCGAAATCAATCAATAAAAAAACCGCATCTTACGATGCGGCAAGCTCGGATACGACTCGTCGGCGTCCAAAGTCTACCAAACAGATGGCGTCAGCGACGTGCGGCGATTTAACCCGGTGTCCGACGATATCTGAAGCGTGAGATACGGCGTACTCCTCGAGTGCTTTTTGGCCGCGGATATTGCCGTACGACTTTTTTAGAATCGTCCGCTGCCATTTCGTGGCGTCTACCATATCCACCAAGAGGTACGGTGAGAGCTCGGACAGATACCGCTTCCAGTATCTAGTGATGTTCGACAAGTACGGCGATTGGCTGAGTTTTTTCGATTTTGACTCCCGACGAACGATACGACGAGTCGGTTGCTCGACGTAGGAGTACCCCAATACGACGCCATTTTCGCGCTGTCCTACCTTGATCGCCTCCTGCTGAATGACGTTTCCAGGTGTCGAAAAGGCAACGGCCGCACAGAACTCAGCGTAACTACAATGGCGAACGTGGAAGTCGCGAGTTAGCTCGATCTGTCCGTGAAACATCACATCGTCTGGTCGCTGGATGGCGACACCACAATACCGTGTTCCTGGATCGATGCCGATGATTAAAGGTTCGTTATTTCGGATATTCTAACCTCCAAAATTAATTGTAACAGTATAGCCGTTCCGTTATTTGGGTTCAAGACGTTATGGTTGTATTATAGGCAATAATGAAAGGGGAAAATGTTAGAAGCTAAAACGTTCGAATCAATTAGGCAACTAGACGGAATTAGTGAGAGAACGATGACCGAACATTACAAGCTCTACGAAGGATACGTTAAGAAATTCAATGAAATTTCAGAGAAATTACTAACAGCTGATCTCGATGCGGCTAACCCGTCCTATAGTGAAGTAAGGAGTTTAAAAACAGAGTACTCATTTGCGCTAAACGGCGTTAAAAACCACGAGATCTATTTTGGTCATCTTGGAGGTGACGGTGCCGTACCGTCAGGCAGATTGTCCGAGCAGCTCACGAAAGATTTTGGCAGTTTTGAGAAGTGGCAGTTGGAAATGAAAGCAACTGCGATGGCAGCGCGCGGTTGGGCGTGGTTGGTTTGGGATAAAGACCTTCAAAAACTTGTAAATGTTGCCGGAGACACTCAGAGCACCTACTTGGTTTGGAACTGTCTACCGTTAGTGGCGCTCGATGTTTACGAACACGCCTACTTTATTGATCACGGGATTATGCGACGTGATTATATCGATGCTTTCTTCAAGAATCTTAATTGGTCAATAATCGAAAAAGCCTTTAATACGGCCATCAAATGATAAAGAATTTTCTGAGGCGAAGCCGATGGTAATTGGCGCCCACGTTCCGACAGCTGGCGGCTTGAAAACCGCGCTCAAAGTCGGGACAGAAATAGAAGCAGAAGCGTTGCAAATATTTCCGTCAGCACCGCTGCAGTGGAAAATACGAGGCTGGTCGGACGATGACTGTGCTGGTTTTAAAGCCGAATGGCCAAAAAAATTCTCAGAAATAGTATTTCACGGTATTTATCTTACAAATTTAGCAGGCGCATCCGCTGAAAATGTAGAAAAAACCAAAACCGCTCTTATAGATACGTTAACGCTAGCACCGAAAATCGGTGTTCGAGGCACGGTATTTCATCCCGGAACCTACAACGGCGGTATAGAGAAAAATGCGACACAAATTAAAACGCTTATTAAAGAGATACTTAACGCAACACCCGATGACTCATTATTGGTGTACGAGAACTCTGCCGGCTCGACGATCGGCGCAACATTAGAAGATTTAGCTTGGCTGATCGAAAACTCGAGCGACAAGAATCGAGTTGCAGTTTGTTTGGATACTTGCCACGCGTTTGCTGCTGGTTACGATATCACAACCAAGGAAGGATACGACGAATATATTGAGAAAGTCGAATCACTTATCGGCTTAGACAAGGTATTTTGCTGGCATCTGAACGATTCGAAATTTGGTCTTGGAGAAAAGCGAGATCGTCATGAGAATATCGGGCAAGGCAAAATGGGTGCCGAGCCATTCCGAATATTGCTAAACGATCCGCGGTGGGCGAGCACCGCCGGATATCTCGAAGTACCGGGATTTTCCGACACCGGGCCCGATCTTAAGAACGTTACAATACTCAAAGAACTGCGCGCCTAGCGTTAGTACTTGGCTGTCTTTATACGTACAAGACTATTTGTTACAGTGACGGCGTATCGCTTCGGCGATGCGCGCACATGAGGAACCTATGGATGGAGAACGATTACGTTTCAATCAAGAAACGCTCAACGGTCTTGCCAACGCATTTCGTGGTGTTCGGTCCGATGTCGAAACGAGAGTTTTAATCGGCCTTGACCGCGTAATCATGACTCCGCAATCAAACCTAGATCAGTCCGAGCTCGTCGCAGCGATTAGGGCTTCAGAGGAATACATAGTGATTCGTCGCGAAGGATTCCCGGTCATCGGCGTCGAAGTCGAGGTAGGTGGGCAAAAGCTACAGATCTTCCCAAACAGTGAACGGGGCAACACCAACTTGGTGAACTTCATCACGATTCAAAAGGCAGATAAGGAGTTTGCTGGTCAACTAATGGAATGGGCTGCGTCTTAGTTCTCTGCCGTTGTGCCCATGTGGCACAATTTTTTTGTTTTGTTACTATAAAATTCAAAGGAGTTAAAAATGGTTGATGCTTCAAATATCGCAATTAATTGGTGGGCAATACTTGCTTGCGGAGTTGCGTCGATGGTGATTGGTTTTATTTGGTACATGCCGAAAGTAATGGGAAATATGTGGATGACAGCGATTCAAAAAACGCCGGAGGATATAGCTAAAGGCTGGCAGCCGTCGATGTTTCTGAAAACGTTTGCGCTGGCGTTGCTCACAGCTTATATTCTTTCGCATTTTACTCAGCTCGTGCGCGCAGACACGTTTGCAAATTATCTTACTACGGCGTTCTTTATTTGGCTGGGGTTCGTCTTTACAGTTATGGCGATGAATATTATGTACGAAGGTAAATCTTCGAAACTCCTAATCGTAAACGGTTTATACCAGCTCATCACTCTCCAAGTGATGGCCGCCATTCTCTATTACTGGCAGTAAATAAAAAAACCGCCTCGGCTGAGAGCCGGGCGGTTGGGCGTTCTCAGGTTCTTTGGAACCCGATAATCCGTGACGCCTTTTGTATGCATCCTGCTGTAATCCTCCATATCCAACCTGATCCAAATGGGATTTCGGGATCAACGAGCGTTCGTATCCATGCCGGTGGCTGACTTTTTGGCTCAGCCGTCATCTCTTTACCGTTCCAGCAATAGACGACGGTGTAACTTTTGTTCCCGGTTGCGACCGTAACCATTGTCGGTGCTTCCGATGACCAAAAGTTTAGCCTGATTGTCAGTCGATTCCCCAGACCGGTAACGAGGGTGAAGCTCAAGTCTCCAGTACGCTGGTCGCTTATAACTACGATTCCTCGCTCCCTGGCAGCTCGTTGTAGTTCCCACAAGCACTTGTCGGCGATGGGAGGGCTACTGTCTGACACGGTAGTGATGTTAAAGGCGCTGGCGATGAACCTTGCGGCCGCTACCAACGCATCGTTGTTGTGAAGCCGGTAGGCCATAATTTTCACCTCGCGTGATGCGATTGGCATATAGTATAGCAACCGTCCACAGTTAAATCAATTTACTTATCACAAATTTTCCGTTAACTTTTAACAAAGAATTGTGTTCGCATACTCTAAAAAGGAGGAGAAGTGCAAAGAGCGTTACTATTGGTACTACTTATTGCTATTTTAGCGGTTGGTGGGTACTTCCTGCTTAAATCGCAGTCACAGGAGCCGGCTGAGACGACAAATACAAACGAGCTGTCAGATGTCGAACCGAAGAACACCGACGAGAAAACCCCGTTAACTACCGAAGAATCTACTGAAGTTACCGTACTGTACGGTTCAAACGGTTACTCACCGGCGACTGTAGCTATTAAACAAGGGCAAAAGGTTACTTTTAAAAACGAGAGCGGTAAACAAATGTGGGTCGCGTCCGATGATCACCCAAGTCATTTAATCTACCCAGAATTTGACGCCAAAACTGGAATTGCGACGGGATCGTCGTACGAATTCGTTTTCGACAAGGTCGGGACGTGGCGGTACCATGACCACCTAATGCCGAGCAGAACCGGTATCGTTATCGTCGAATAGCTATTCGCTGTGCTTTAGCGATTTTTTCCGCTGCCTCGCGCGCTGGAAACTAAGACCGTACCGATGCACTTCATCGCGAATGCGAGCTAACAACAGCACCCCTTTATTAAGTCGTTTCGCTGATACCGAAGTTTTACGGTCTGGTATAAATATTCGGTCCGGTTTTTTTGCAAGTGAAATAATTCGAACAGAATCATGCTGTGATTGGTTTAAAGCAGCGACGGCAAATTTCAACTGTTCAGGACCGCCATCAATTACTAATAAATCCGGTAACGGTCGACTAGTGTCGCTGAGCCGACGTGAAACTACTTCGCGAATCATCGCAAAATCGTTCTGGCCTTGAACGGTTTTAATAATATAACGTCGGTATTCGTTTTTTTCTGGCTGACCATAAAGGAAACAAACGGCAGCACCAACTGGTTCGCTTGCTCCGAGGTTTGAGATGTCGATAGCCTCAATCCGTTCCGGTATCTCCGGTAAGCCTAGTAATTCTTTCAAAGCAACTAACCCTTCGAAAGCCTTATCCTGGTTTACGAGGCGTTGCTGAAGCTTTGATTCGGCGTTTCTAGTAGATAACTGTACTATTTGCAATTTCTCACCGCGCTCTGCCGTTCGAAGCTCCACTCGACGCCCGCTCTGCTGGGAAAGCAATAGCTCGATCAATTGCTGATCTTCTAGCTCTTCAGAAATTGCAACAAGTTGCGGGATAGTATGGAGCGTCGGATACATCATAGTTAGAAAGTCGCGCAGGATTTTTCTATCAGATTCCCCTGAAGAATTCTCAACGAAAAAGTGTTGCTGCCCACTAACACGACCGTCTCGGATATGAGTTACACAAATAACAGCTGCAGTACTCGAGCTAAAGACTCCAAGGGCATCGTAGTCTTCGTTGTGCGTCGAGATCACCGACTGTGGCGTCGTGATCTGTTGGCTGGCATGGAGTCGATCACGAAGTTTTGCCGCTCGCTCAAACTGTTTTGTTTCAGCAGCACGTTCCATTTCCAGTTGTAAATCGTGAAGGATATTTTTACGCTTACCTCTAAGAAATAATGTCGCCTTATCTACTTTCTCCTCGTACGCTTCTTGGCTAATTTCGCCAGCGCACGGACAGGGGTGCCCAGTTAGTTGGCAGTGAAAGCATGCTCTAGTTTTATTCACCTGTAATGGTTTGTCGCTGATATGAATACCATAGAGATCTCGCAAAAACTCAAGTGTGAATTGTGCTGATCGTGCCGATAAATACGGTCCGAAGTAGTGTTCGTCGGTTTTGCTGGTACGACGGCGAACGATTGAGAAGCGGGGAATTAACTCGCCGCGACTTAGTTTAACAAAGGGGTAAGTTTTGTCGTCTGTGAGTTTAATATTAAACTTTGGCAAATACTGTTTGATTAATGTCGATTCGAGCATTAATGCTTCAAGCTCGTTTGTAACAATAGTAGTTTCGATTCGCTTGATTAAACCAATCATGACTGCGATCCACGGTCTATCAGAGTGAGTAGTTGAAAAATAGCTCCGAACCCGGTTTCGCAAATTGATCGCTTTACCGACGTAGAGCACCGAATCGGTCTCGTCGTAAAATATGTAAATCCCAGGTTTTGCTGGAATTTCTTTAAGCTGATCGCTGATTTTCATCCAGAGTAGTATACCTGAAAATAAGGTGATAGTCCGTTGACATTGGCCCATTTAAACCATATAATCGATGGACCGTGTCACACGGAGGTGTACCTATGAGTATTGAGAAAATCCTAACCGGGATGAACATCCCAGGCACGATCGTCCACATCAACGGGACGGTCAATGTTTACCACTTTTCCAGTGCGCTGCGGCGCATACGGGGAATCGAGGATGGCGCGTCGTATGAAGAGCTGGCGCACGAGGTCCTGGCAATCCAAGACGACCCGTCGTATGCTCGGATCGAACTCGGTGATCGCCGATTCCTGTTTGTCCCCAGAGAACTCTCGGATGTTATGGCGGTCTACACTGCTAGCATCAGAGATGAGCTGACAAACACGTTCAACCCGAGAGGATTGGTGGTCGCGTATTCGCAGCTCCGGTCGAGATCTAGCTCCGAAGGCGTGCTGATCGTGCTCTACCTCGATGCTAACAGATTCAAAGTCGTCAACGACGATTTTGGTCACGATGTCGGTGATCGAGTGCTGAAAGCGATGTGCAACCGCCTTCGTGGTCAACTCAAGCAAGACGACGTTGTTGCTAGGATCGGGGGCGACGAGTTTGTCGCGCTGGTCTGGCTTCCGAACGAAGAGCTAAAAAGCTACTTCATGGACACTCGGCTGCCGCTAATCCAAGAGATCGTGTGCGGGGAGCCGTACGCGATTAAGGATGGCAAGAAGATGTTGCCGACAGGTTTTGCGCTCGGTGTGCATATCCACTCGGGGGAGCTGCCGGAAACCTACACTGAGTTGCTGCGCCAAGCCGAGCTCGGCATGTACGCCGACAAGGGAGTGGCGGCGCGTTAACCAATTCCGATTCCGCGGGGCGAATGCCCCGCATTTTTATAGTATTTTTCCTAATACCTTGCCGGTTAACGACTTAGGCTCACGAGCAATTTGTTCTGGAGTGCCCTTGGCGACAATTTCACCGCCGTTGACGCCGCCACCTGGACCGAGATCGATAATCCAGTCGACAGATTTAATTACGTCTAAATTATGTTCAATCACCACAATAGTATTACCGCGATCTACTAGTTTTTGCAGTACTGCCAGTAATTTTTCAATGTCCGCAAAATGCAATCCAGTGGTTGGTTCGTCGAGGATATAAAGGGTTCTCCCAGTGTCACGACGAGATAGCTCGGCAGCAAGCTTAATACGCTGTGCTTCGCCGCCAGAAAGTGTCGGGGCGCTTTGACCAAGCCGAACGTATCCCAACCCAACTTGCTGCATCGTCACGAGCTTATCTACAAGATTTGGAACCGGCTCAAAAAATTCGATCGCTTCATCGACAGTCATATTTAGAACTTGGTTAATGTTTTTTCCCTTCCAAAGTACTTCGAGCGTTTCACGGTTATAGCGCGCGCCCTTACATACGTCACAAGTAACGTAGACGTCTGGTAAGAAATTCATCTCAATCTTAATTTGTCCGTCACCCTGACAATTCTCGCAGCGACCGCCGACGACGTTGAAACTAAAGCGCCCAGGTTTGTAGCCTCGACTTCGAGCCGCTGGAGTAGCGGCGAAAAGCTGACGGATTAAATCGAAAGACTTAGTGTAAGTAACTGGGTTTGAGCGCGGTGTTCGACCGATCGGGGATTGGTCTATCTCGATAATCTTATCAATTTGGTCGGTGCCGGTAATACCGGTATGTTTGCCGGGAACGCTGCTCCGAACTCCAAGCGAGCGCGAGACACCTTTACTTAGAATCTCGGTAATAAGAGTTGATTTACCAGAACCTGAAACACCGGTCACGGCAGTAAATCGTCCAAGTGGAAAGCTAACAGAAACATTCTTTAAATTATTTTCGCTCGCGCCGTGAACAATAATATACGGATGTCTTTTTTCTATTGGGCGCCGTTCTGGAATTGCGATCGCCTTTTTACCGTTAATATACGGAGCAGTAATAGAATTCGGATTGTTTAGTACTTCTTCTAAGGTTCCGGCGGCTACAATTTGTCCGCCGTGTTCGCCGGCGCCGGGCCCGATATCAACCACGTAATCGGCGGCTTTTATAGTTTCTTCGTCGTGTTCGACAACTACGACCGTATTACCTAAATCTCGCAGTTTTTTTAATGTCTCGATTAATCGGTCGTTATCGGTTGGATGAAGACCGATCGTTGGCTCGTCCAATACATATAAAATCCCTACTAACGCTGAACCGATCTGCGACGCAAGGCGAATTCGCTGACCCTCGCCGCCAGCCAATGTCGTTGCTGAACGATCGAGCGTTAAATAAGTAAGCCCGACCTTACTTAAGAATTCGAGTCGATTGGTTATTTCATAAACCACTTTTTCTGCGATCGCTAGCTCGCGGCCGGTTAGTTTTAAGTTCTTAAAAAATTGGTACGCATTATCGATTGAGAGCTGCGAGACTTCGGCGATATTTTTTTCGTTCACTTTTACGATTAGCGCTTCTTCTTTGAGGCGAGCACCTTTACAAGTTTGACACTCGTTGGTGAGCATATACTTTTCTATCTCATCTCGTACCGAATCGGATTCGGTTTCGCGGTACCTTCCTTCAAGGTGGGGGACTAGTCCTTTGTACCAAACGTTGAAATACTGTGCTGTTCCACCACTGAAATAGCGAAGTTTCATTTGGAACGGCGCGCCAGTGCCGTAGAGTAATTTTTTTATTTTCGACTCGTCCTGGCCTTCGAGTGGAGCATCAAAATCAAGTCCGAAATGCTCGCAGGCGTTACGAAGGAGTACGCCGTAATAGTTTGTTGCTGAATACGTCCACGGCATAATCGCTCCCTCGGAAACTGAAAGTTTTTTATTTGGAATAATAAGTTCTTCGGTGATTTCTTTTTTAAATCCGAGTCCGTGACAGTCTTCGCACGCACCGTACGGGCTGTTAAACGAGAACGATCGCGGGGAGATCTCGCCTAGACTAAAGCCGTCGTACGGACAAGATAGCTCTTCAGAAAGCAGGATCTCGTCTTTTGGTTGGCCGTCTTCCCCAAGCACCGAAACAGCCACTAATCCTTTACTTAATTTCATTGCTGTTTCCATGGCATCGGTTAGACGCGACGGCGAAGACTGACCAATAATTAAGCGATCAACTAAAACCTCGATAGTATGAGCTTTGTATCGATCGAGCTCGATTCGGTCAGATAAGCTATAAGTTACGCCATTTACTCTTGCAGAACCGAATCCGCCTTTAAATAAATCGTAAAGTAATTGATGGTACTCACCCTTACGACCACGAACCACTGGTGCGTAGATAATAATTCGAGTACCTTCCGGCAAACCAGTGATCAAGTCGACCATCTGATCGACGCTTTGTCTTGTTATTTTACGGCCGCACTTTGGGCAGTACGGTACGCCGATTCTGGCATAAAGAAGTCGTAAGTAATCGTAAATTTCGGTGACAGTACCAACTGTCGAGCGCGGGTTGTGGGAAACGGTTTTTTGATCGATCGAGATGGCAGGGGAGAGCCCTTCAATGTAATCGACGTCAGGTTTTTCCATTTGCCCTAAAAATTGCCGGGCGTAACTGGATAACGACTCCATATAACGACGCTGACCTTCGGCGTAAATTGTATCGAAAGCAAGCGAAGATTTGCCCGATCCGGATAGGCCAGTTAATACAATTAACTGATTGCGTGGTAATTCAACGTCAATGTTTTTGAGATTGTGTTCGCGAGCTCCCTTGATAAAGATGACATCTTTCTGAGACATCTCGTTATTGTACCAAACAAATACCGAATGATTATTATCAATAACAAAATAGGGCCTTCCGACCCTATTTTGTGCAAAGAACAGTTTTACTGATTTTGTTCTTTAGTCTGCCAAGTACCAGGTGTGTCTGGGTAGCCTTTATCGCGTCGCTTCTTATCTTCTTCCCATTGACGCATCAACTCTTGATTGTGCGTTGGGCTTTCGGGCGTAACTCCTGAAGCCTCCAATTTTTCTTCGGCTTCTTGGAACTTTTCTTCAGATACCTCTTCAGGCATTGGTTGCATTGTCTCTCCCATGTCTTCCTCCTTTTCTACAATTAGAAAACGCTATATCAATACTATTGTCAATAAAAAAAGCCCATCCCTGGGCTTAGTTGGCTTTACCGCGGTGTCCGTACACGGTAGTTGCGAGCACTTGGTAGGCCGTTGCGGCCTCAAGCGAGAGATCAGCTTTGAGTGAAGCCATGACTGGTTGGAGCTGCTCGAGGCAGCCAATCACGTCGGCTTCGGAGATCGCGGTCTGTCCCATCAGCTCAATCTGACAAGATTCGACACACTCGCGAGCCCCTTTCGTTAGTGGCATGGTAGCGAGAATTGCAAGCTGCTGGTTAGCAGTCTGTAGCCTTGCCGCCAGCCAGTTCGGACCATTGGTAAGTTGCATTGTTGCCTCCAAAAAGGAACGGCTATATTCTACTTCAGTTGTTGCTCAAAATCAAGGGGATTACCGCTGGTTTTACCCATTTTTTCGCGCTCTTTTTGCATTTTCTTTAGCTTTATTACCTCATCTCGAAGAATAGCGGCGAGCTCAAATTGAAGTTCTTGGGCTGCTAGCTTCATTTGTCGCTCCTTGTCTTTAATCATAGCGTCGATATTACCTCGAGCTAATTCTTTCTCGATTTTATCTAGCCCGATCGACTCACCGATCTCGCGTTCTATGATGCTGGTAATCGCTTTACTAACCGATTGTGGCGTGATGTTGTGTTCCTTGTTGTACGTTTCTTGAATTTTCCGTCGGCGGTTGGTTTCGTCGATTGCTTTTTTGAGCGAATCGGTAATCTGATCGGCGTAAAGTAATACTTGGCCTTGAACGTTTCGAGCGGCGCGACCGATCGTTTGAATTAAGCTCCGTTCACTACGCAAAAATCCTTCTTTATCGGCATCTAATATTGCTACAAGCGAAACTTCTGGAAGATCCAAGCCTTCGCGCAGTAAGTTGACACCAATTAAAATATCAAAGGTACCCTTACGCAATTCGCGCAAAATCTCAACCCGTTCCAACGTTTCGATATCGCTGTGGAGATAGCGAACTTTATACTCTTTTTCTTGTAGGAAATCGGCTAGCTCTTCGGCCATCTTTTTTGTGAGTGTAGTCACTAATACTCGTTCTTGTTTCTCAACGCGGTCTTTGATGTGTCCCAATAGATCGTCGATTTGACCTTTGGCTGGACGAATTAACAGCTCTGGGTCTAGAAGACCAGTTGGCCTAATAATTTGATCAACAACATTAGTAGACTTTGTTAGCTCGTATTGCGCGGGTGTTGCCGAGGTGTAAATTACTTGGTTAACTTTTTGCTCGAATTCAGGGAATTTCAATGGGCGATTATCGCGTGCGGAAGGAAGTCTAAAACCGTGTTCAATAAGTACGTCCTTTCGAGCTCTATCGCCGTTGTACATCCCGTTCAATTGAGAGATTGTGACGTGAGATTCGTCGATTACTGTTAAAAAGTCGTCAGGAAAGTAATCGAGCAAGGTGCTCGGCGTTCGACCGGGTTCGCCGCCGTCAAAATGTCGTGAGTAATTCTCGATACCGTTGCAATACCCAACCTCGCGGATCATCTCCATATCGTAAATTGTTCGTCGTCTTAAGCGCTCTGCCTCGAGCAACTTATCGTTGGCTTCTAGGACTTTTAACCTATCTTTTAACTCACTATCAATTGATTTGAGTGCGCGTTCGATTTGTTCTGGCGGAGTAACAAAGTGACGTGACGGGTAAATAACAGCAACGCGTAAACTTATTAACTCGTGATTTGTGACTGGATCGATTTCAATAATATCCTCGATCGTATCGCCGAACATACCAATACGAATGATCCGTTGTGAGTTAGCCGGCATAATCTCGATGTTTTCGCCGCGAACGCGGAAATTTCCTCTCGAAAGTTCGATGTCATTGCGCTGATACTGCAAGAAAATAAGCTTGTCTATTAAAATGTCACGGCTAATTGTCTCTCCTTTACGTACGACAATTGTTGCTTTTTGATACTCCTCAGCTGAGCCAAGGCCGTAGATACAAGAAACCGAAGCGACCACAATGACATCTTTTCGGCTTAACACCGCCTGAGTCGCAGCGTGACGAAGACGATCTATCTCGTCGTTAATTTGAGCCTCCTTTTCGATGTATGTATCCGAGTTCGGCATGTACGCTTCTGGTTGATAGTAGTCGTAGTAGCTCACGAAGTACTCGACAGCGTTCTCGGGGAAAAAGTGACGAAATTCGCTGGTTAGCTGGGCAGCTAATGTTTTGTTATGAGCAATCACTAGTGTCGGTTTTTGAGTAGCGGCGATCACATTAGCAACCGTAAATGTTTTACCAGAACCTGTTACACCAAGAAGCGTTTGATGTTTTTCGCCATTTTTTATGCCCGCACTAAGCGAAGCGATTGCTTTAGGCTGATCGCCGGCTGGTGTAACGTTACTGTTTAACTCAAACTTCATTAGTTAGTCGATTGTAACAACCCTGTTTTAACCTGTAAAACAACATATACCCTTGACAGGTTGTATTAGGGTATCTACCTTGAGCTACAGGTAGCGACAGCAGTTACTACCGACAAATTAAGAAATAACACTGCGGGGAAGGAGGTGAACGAATAATGGCATTTAGCACCGTTTCAAAAAAGTCCGGCAAGACCTACTACCTCCATCACCGTAGCGTAACTCTACGAGGAGGTCGTCAGCAGACGATCTACTTCTTTGCTCAGGATGTCCGCGATGGCGCTCTTGACGCAGTCCCCGCAGGATACATGGTAATGGAAAACGCACGAACTGGTCTTCCGATGTTGAAGAAGGCGTAAGATTGTGAGTTCTCACGCAAAAAATCCGCAGTTAGCTGCGGATTTTTTGTTGTAACGGGTATATACTACTAGTGTTAGGAATGAAAAAATTCAACCTATATTTTGCGGTACTCTCGGTGGTCGCAGACGCAATCCTTCTCTGGGCAGCGATGTATATCGCGTATTATCTACGCGCCGATGGGCACGAAATTTATCTCTGGCCACTCTCGAGTTATTTCACATTCGTCTTAAAGTTTATCCCGATCTGGCTTCTGATGATGGCGTATCAAGGCCTGTACCGGCTCCGTAATCCACTTAAGGGCTGGACGGCGGTAGCACGAATTATTACAGCAATATTGTCTGGTTGGGGTGTGATACTCATTTATCTATATTTATCTCGATCGCCCGAGTCTTTAGTTTTCCCGCGACTAATCATCGCTTACGGAGCGCTGTTAACAGTAACATTTGTCTTGATCGGTCGGTCGTTACTTGATTCGTTTCGTAAGTTTCTACACCGATACGGATACGGTTTTATACATACGGTCATTATTGCCAAATCGCCTCAAGATAGTTTCGTAATTGAAGTCCAGAAACCCATTCATAACAGGAAGGTAAGAGCAGTTGTTACTAGCGACTTTATTAACCAGCTAAATAAGATCGAGCGTAAGGATCGGTTCGAGGAAGTGGTAGTTGCTTGGCCAGATCTCGACGAAAAAGAAGTTTTTAAGATTATCGATTGGGCTGAGTCCCATTTCGTTAACTTTGCCCAAATACCGACTTTGCTTGATGTGAAGGCATCGAGGGTTGAGCCTGGTGTACTGGCCGGCTCGCCAATTATTTACTTCCAATCATCGCCGCTTGACGGGTGGGGGAGAGTGTTTAAACGTTTACTGGACTTACTAGTTGTCACTCCCGCACTGATCGTCGCTTTACCGTTGTTTGCGGTGCTCTCTATTTTAGTGCGAATGTCGTCACCCGGTCCGATAATCTATCGCGAACGGCGGATCGGTCAGGATGGGAGCGAGATAATGATCGGTAAATTCAGAAGTATGTACGCCGATTGGCGCGAACGATTCCCGCACGTTAAAGATTGGGCGGCCGACGAAAAAACCGATATTCGTATTACTCCGATCGGCCGGATATTACGCAAAACTAACCTAGATGAAATCCCACAACTTTGGGATGTTTTTGTTGGTCGGATGAGCTTAGTCGGACCGCGTCCCGAGCAGCCAAAATACGTTAAGCAATTTGCAGAAGAGGTGCCACAATACATTAAACGACATCACGTTAAGGTAGGCTTAACAGGCTGGGCACAGATTAACGGCTTACGAGGCAACACCCCAATTCCCGAACGAACGAAATACGATCTTTATTACATCCAGAATTGGTCGATTTGGTTCGACATTCGAATTATTCTTGGTACGTTACTGTACATGGGGAAACAGTTATTTAGCCGATGAAAGTAGCGCTCGTTCACGACTTTTTTACACAGTGGGGCGGCGGTGAGCGCGTTTTGAAGTATTTCAGCGACATTTATCCCAATGCGCCGATCTACTTAATTGCGAAAGACCAGAAGTTAATTGATGAGTTTTTGCCAGGGAGAACCGTTATTCCGAGTTTTCTTCAAGATTATCCGGGCATGCCAGCTGCGTTTAAGTATTATCTGTCGTTAATGCCACGAGCGATCGAGTCGTTTGATCTTTCTACCTACGACGTTGTGCTATCCGACTCCTCTGCTTACGCCAAGGGCGCGATTACCAAGCCGCCGACGAAGCATATCTGCTATCTTCACACACCGACACGATACCTAACCAGCGACAAAGAAGAGTATCTAGCTAATGCCCCAATTCCACTACCTTTGATTGGTAGGCCGGTGGTACGAGCGATCACAAACTCGTTGGCTAAATGGGATTTACAAGCCAGTAAGCGACCGGATTATTTAATCGCAAATTCTAATTACATCGCCGAAAGAACTAAAAAATACTACGGACGAGTACCAGATGAAGTGTTATTTCCGCCGGTTGACGTTGCAAGGTACAAAATTGCCGAACAGATCGGCGACTATTGGCTGATTTTAGGACGCAACGAGCCGTACAAACGCACCGATCTTGCGATAGTGGCTGCTAATAAACTAGGGCTAAAGCTAAAAGTTGTTGGCGGTGGAACAAAGATGCAAGAACTAAAATCGCTTGCTGGGCCAACAGTCGAATTCACGGGTCGAGTCAGCGACGACGAACTAGTTGAACTTTACTCGCATGCAATTGGACTAATTTTTCCACCAAAAGAAGACGCGGGGATGACGCCGCTAGAAGCCATGGCGAGCGGCCGACCAGTTATCGCTTACGGTGAGGGCGGCGCCCTCGAGTCGATTGTGGCGGGAGTAACGGGCGAATTTTTTAACCAGCAATCGGTCGATTCGTTGTGCGAGGTTCTTAAAAATTTCGATATCTCTAAATACAATCCAGCAACAATCCGCGCTCACGCGATGAAATTCGACGTCGAGAAGTTTAAAAATCGCATTCGAGATATTGTTAGCGCTCAGTTACCTAGCTGACAGCTTGCAAATTCTTCTTTATAATTCATTTACAACCTTACGGCACATAAGAGGTGTACATTATGGAGAAAAAACGCAAACTTGTGGCAATTAGCCACAACTACATCGGTGAGACATTAGCTAAAAGTCTCCCCAACAAGTCGATCGAGCTTGAGCAACGAGTGGTGATCCCCATCTCTGCCGAACATCTTCTGGCTGCTCAGCAGCCGAGAGCGGGTAGATTTGAGAACCGCGACTGGATGATTCAACAAGTTCGTGATCCGGAAATCGCCGTACAATCACCGGATCTGCTATTGCTCTATATCGGCAGATCACCGATGCTCGACGCTCTCAACTTCGCAACCCTGTTCGAATCTGCAGAGATTCATTTGGTGTTAAACCGCGAACGCGACGTTGAGCTCAACTTCCAAGAGTCTTGGGATACTCGCCAATGGTCGTACTGGCCGATTCTGCACTTCGCTGAGACGACCGGCAATTGCACGATGGCGCGTCTGGTTGATCAATTCATCAACACCGGCTTTATCCAGCCTGAACCGATTTGGTGGTAAGCCCGCGGCGACTTGTTCGCCGCTTTTTATTACTTACAAACGGGTTGCCTAACTGGTTGAAACTGGTATAGTGGATCTAATGAGTGCCGAATATTCTGCGTCACAAATTACTGTGCTTGAGGGGTTAGAACCGGTCCGAAAACGGCCGGGAATGTACATCGGTGGAACCGGTGTCGAAGGCCTTCACCATTTAATTTGGGAGATCTTAGATAACTCGATCGACGAAGCGATGGCCGGTCATGCTGATACGGTCAAAATCTTTTTACTTGCCGACGGCTCAGTTTCTGTTGAAGATAACGGTCGCGGAATCCCGGTTGATATTCACCCGGTTACTAAAGTGAGCGCACTGGAGACAGTATTAACCAAGCTTCATGCTGGTGGAAAGTTCGGTGGTGAAGGCTATAAAGTTTCGGGCGGTTTGCACGGCGTCGGTAGCTCGGTCGTTAACGCGCTGTCAGAAAAATTAAAAGCCGAGGTTTATAAAAACGGAAAGATTTATCAACAAGAGTACACTCGCGGCAAGCCAGACTATCAAGTAAAAGAAGTCGGGGAGACTTCGAAAAACGGTACAAAAATTACATTTAAAGCCGACGATCAAATTTTTCCTAAAACCTTGTTTTCGCGTAGAACTGTAATCGATCACATTCGGCAGCAGGCTTACTTAACGAAAGGTATCCGGATCGAAATCGTGGACGAACGCGCTGAGGACGCACTGGAACAGGGCGATACCCAGTATCCGGCAAGTTATACTTTTCACTTTATGGGCGGTATCGCCGCCTACGTTGGTCATTTAACGCGACATAAAAAGTCGCTCTTGGCGGAGCCGGCTTATTTTCAAAAAACGATCGGAGATTCGTTAATCGAAGTCGCATTTACTTATGTTGACGATTACAACGAGCACGTATACACCTTTGCTAATAATATTCACACCATCGAAGGCGGTACGCACTTAACTGGTTTTCGTGCTGCAATTACTCGCGTCATCACCGACTATGCGAAAAAACTGGCTGGCAAAGATTCTGATGTCGTCTTTACCGGCGAAGATATCCGCGAGGGTTTAACCGCGGTCGTATCCGTCAAACTACCGGAACCAGAATTTGAAGGTCAAACAAAATCAAAACTCGGTACGCCATCGATGCGTGGCCAAGTTGAAACCGTTGTTAACCAGGGTTTGGGGCAATGGCTCGAAGAACATCCGAGCGAAGCTAAAGCGATTATCGAAAAAATTAGCGTTTCAGCCAAAGCCCGTTTAGCCGCTCGAGCCGCTCGCGACGCTGTTATTCGTAAGGGCGCGCTTGAGGGCATGACGCTGCCAGGAAAGCTAGCTGATTGTTCTGAGAAAGATCCGGCTAAATCAGAACTCTATATTGTAGAGGGTGATTCGGCAGGTGGATCGGGCAAACAAGGCCGCGACCGTCGTTTTCAAGCAATTTTGCCGCTTAAAGGAAAAATCTTAAACGTTGAACGAGCTCGGCTCGATCGAATGCTCGCTAGCGATGAGATTAAGGCATTAATTGTCGCGCTTGGCGTTGGGATCGGTGACGAGATAAATATGGAGAAGCTTCGTTATCATCGTGTTATTCTCATGACCGATGCTGATGTTGATGGCGCACACATTCGTACACTTCTTCTCACATTCTTTTATCGCCACTATCCGGAGATTATCCAGAAAGGTTATCTCTATATCGCTCAGCCGCCGCTTTACGGCGTTAAATTCCGCAATAAAGTCGAGTACGCTCACAGCGACGCCGAGCGAGATGAGATTATCGCCAAGCTCAAAACGAGCGAGGACAAGAATCTTCCCGGCCTAAACATCCAACGTTACAAGGGTCTCGGCGAGATGAACCCAGAAGAGCTGTGGGAGACAACGCTTAATCCTGAGAACCGGGTCTTGCTTCGTGTAAATATCACCGATGCTGAGCGCGCAGATGAAATTTTCTCGGATCTGATGGGTGATGATGTAACGCCGCGTAAGCGATTTATTCAAAGTAGAGCCGCAACCGCACAGAATATAGACATATAGATGAGAAAAATAACGATATCTTTATGTCTTTTCTCAATACAAGATTTCGAAATAAATAATTAATTCATGGACGAAGAACTACGAAACGATTCAGCTGAGCAACTACCGGAAGAGCCGATCGAAGATACGGTAGATTCTGATACTCCCGAAATACAACCAGACGTTGTGGAGCAGCCACGAGAAGTTGTAGAGGAAAATTCAACCGAAAAAACATCGTTCGGTTTAATTAGAGCACGAACAATTAATAACGAGATGAGTGAGAGCTATCTCGATTACGCGATGAGCGTTATCGTCTCTCGCGCTCTTCCTGACGTTCGCGACGGCTTGAAGCCGGTGCATCGTCGTATTCTTTACGCCATGCATGATATGGGATTAACGCCGGGCGCAAAACACCGAAAATCAGCCAAGATCAACGGTGAAGTTTTAGGTAACTACCACCCGCACGGCGAGTTAGCGGTCTACGACGCGATGGTTCGTATGGCTCAGTGGTGGAGTTTGCGCTTACCGTTAGTTAACGGTCAGGGAAACTTTGGATCGATGGACGGCGACTCTCCGGCTGCATCGCGATACACCGAGGCGCGTCTTGCGCCGCCCGCCGAAGCACTATTAGCTGATATCGAGAAAGAAACTGTCGATTATCGTGACAACTACGACGGTACACGCCAAGAACCGGTAGTTCTACCGACGCGATTACCAAATCTGTTAATCAACGGCTCACAAGGGATCGCTGTCGGTATGGCAACTAATATACCGCCGCACAATCCTGCTGAAGTTATCGACGGTCTACTTGTTCTACAGAAAAATCCAAACGCCTCGTTAGAAGAGCTGATGGAAGCAGTAAAGGGACCAGATTTTCCAACCGGCGGTATTATTTATAACCAAAACGATATTAGAGAAGCGTTTGCAACTGGGCGCGGACGGATATTGATTCGCGGTCGCGCGGAGATTGTCGAAGATAAAAAAAGAGAACAGATCGTTGTTACAGAGTTACCGTATCAGACTAACAAAGCAACGTTTATCGTTCATATCGCCGAATTAGTTAAAGCTAAAAAAATTGAGGGTATCCACGACATTCGCGACGAATCCGATCGCAAAGAAGGTGTCCGAGTAGTGATTGAGCTAAAAACCGGCGCCGTTTCTTCTAAAATCTTAAACCAGTTATACGAGCTAACCGAATTACAAACGGTAATCCATTACAATATGGTGGCGCTTGTCGACGGTATTCAACCGAAAGTTCTAACCCTAACTGAAGCTCTAACGGAATTCTTAGGCCACCGCACTGACGTTGTGACGCGCCGCACTAACTACGAGCTCAAAATCGCCAAGGCCAGAGCTCACATATTAGAAGGATTAAAAATCGCGCTCGATCATTTGGACGCGATTATTAAATTAATCCGCGAGTCAGCTAACCGAGATGCCGCTAAGGCGGCGCTTATGAATTCGTACAAACTAAGCGAGATTCAAGCTAACGCTATTCTCGACATGCGTCTCTCGCAACTAGCGAACCTTGAGCGTCAAAAAATCTACGACGAATACGATGCTGTGATGAAGCTAATCGCCGATCTCGAAGATATTTTGGCTAAGCCGGAGCGAGTTGAAGCGATTATTCGTGAAGAACTCTTGGAAATGAAGAAAAAGTACGGCGATGCGCGACGAACAGAAATTCGTCCAGAAGCGCTTAACGCTATGACAGCACTCGACCTTATTCCAGAAGAAAACGTCTTAATTACGCTTACCGCCAACAACTATGTTAAGCGCTTAACCCCAGACACGTATCGTAGCCAGTCACGCGGCGGTAAAGGTGTTATCGGGATGACGACGCGCGAAGACGACGTTGTTATGGATATGATTTTTGCTTCAACTCACGACGATATTCTCTTTTTCACCGACAAGGGTCGGGCGTTTAAGGTAAAAACCTACGAGATCCCAGCCGCAAGTCGCCAAAGCAAGGGAGTAGCGCTGCCGAATATCATCCGGATTTTACCTGATGAGAAAGTAACAGAGATCGTAAGTGTGAAAGCGAGCGATCAATTCGATTACTTCTTCTTCGCAACACGCGAAGGTACCGTCAAACGAGTCGAGCGAAAAGCGTTTGATAACGTTCGTAAAAGCGGCGTTACAGCCGTAGGTCTAAAAGGTAAAGACCAGCTTATATGGGTAAAAAGAACTAGCGGTAACGATGAGATCGCTCAAATAACTAAAAACGCTCAGGTGATTGTATACAACGAATCGGAAGTTCGGGCGATGGGTCGTAGCGCCTCAGGCGTACGCGGTATTAAGCTAAAAAGTGGCGATATCGTGATCGAGACGACAGTTCTTAACGACGCCTCGCAATCAATTTGTGTTATTAGCGAGCGCGGTATCGGAAAACGAGTGTTATTAAAAGAATTCCGAAACCAACACCGTGGCGGTAGCGGTATTAGAATCGCAAAAATCACAGAAAAAACTGGCAAACTCGCCGCTGGGGCAGTGATCGAAGAAGGAGTAAACGATTTAATAATCTCCAGCGTCGGTGGTCAAGTTATCCGTATTCCCGTTAACGACGTCAAACATCTTTCAAGACAAGCATCCGGAGTGATCCTCATGCGAACAAACGCTGGCGATACAGTAAGTACGCTCGCTGTTGTTAACCAGGAACAAGAAACCGAGAAAGAGCCATCATAATGACAGAAAAAAACACACTAGTATTACCCGAAGAAATTTCGGTTCGGACGCTCGCTAGCGCCATGAAAGTTGACCCGACAGTCGTAATCGGAAAGCTAATCAGTAACGGCGTGATGGCAACCATTAACCAAGCGCTCGATTACGAGACGGCAGCGTTACTAGCCGAACAGATGGGCTTTACTACTTCGCTTGAAGAAAAAACGGTCAAAATTAATAAATCTGCGCAGGGCAAAGACGCAGTCGAACGTGCCCCGATCGTTACAATTATGGGTCACGTCGATCACGGCAAGACGTCATTACTAGATTATATTCGCCGTTCGAACATCGCTGCTGGTGAGTCTGGCGGAATTACGCAACACATCAGCGCGTATCAAATTGAATTTACTACCAGCGAGAAGCAAAAACGCAAAATTACATTCGTCGATACCCCAGGTCATGAGGCCTTCTCGGCGCTCCGAGAACATGGCGCAACGCTTACAGATATCGTCGTATTAGTAGTTGCGGCTGACGACGGTGTTAAACCGCAAACCCTGGAAGTTATTCAACACGCTAAGAAAGCCAACGTACCGATGATTGTGGCAATTAATAAAGCTGATTTGCCTACTGCTAATATCGATCGAGTTAAACAGCAACTCTCCGAAAACGACCTAACTCCAGAAGAATGGGGCGGCTCGACTGTCATGCTGCCGATCTCAGCCAAAACAGGACATGGCGTACCCGAGCTTCTAGAGATGATCGCGCTCACTGCCGATCTACTTGAGTTGAAAGCCGATCCTGACGCTGTGCCGGAAGGTATAGTAATCGAAGCTAACCTCGATAAACAAGTCGGCCCGGTCGCAACAGTACTAATGTATAACGGTACGCTTCATCCCGGCCAAGTATTGGTAATCGGTTCAACCTACGGCCGTATTCGTTCGTTAGAAGACGATCTTCGCAACCGCATCAGTTCGGCTGGTCCGTCAAAACCCGCCATCATTACAGGCTTAAAAGACGTGCCGAGCTTTGGGGAGCGAATTGAGGTAGTACCGAACGAGAAAGTTGCTCGTTCTATGACACAAAGTGATGCTAAACATAAAAAACACGGCGCGAAAGAAGGCGCTAACACCTATAAAGTAGTGCTAAAGGCGGACGTTGGCGGAAGTTTGGCAGCCTTTGAAGACTCTTTATCTAAACTCTCGTTTAAAGACGCGACAATCGAAGTTCTTTCCAGCGGCATCGGACAAGTTAATGAAAACGATATTAATTTAGCGAAAACTTCTGGCGCAACTGTCATTTCGTTTAGAAGCGCTCCGATTAAGCGCGTTGCTGATATCGCAGAAAAAGAGGGCGTAATTCTTAAAGAGTACTGGATTATTTACGATGCTATCGAGTTTCTAAATAGTGAGCTGAAACGAATCGCTACACCTGTTTTCGTAACAGAAGAGGTAGCGCGCCTGAAGGTATTAGCGGTCTTTAGCCGTAAAGCGAAAAACGCGATTGTCGGCGGCGAAGTAACACAGGGGGTAGTCGTGCCAAAGGCCGACGTTGCGGTTCTGCGCGAAAAAGAAGAGATCGGTACCGCCAAGCTTAAGGAAATAAAAATCGGTAAGCTAACTGTCGAACGCGCCGAAACCGGTACCCAGTGCGGTGTTTCACTTGAAGAAGTTAGCGACATCGCCGAAGGGGATATGCTGGTGTTCTCGATTACGCGAGAAGAGTAATATTGCGTCCCAACTAACTTGTAGCTAGTCTAAGGGTAACAGGAGGGGATTATCGATTTCTTAGAGCAGGTTTGGTACGGCTACTTACAATCAAACTTAACCGATGGGTCACGACTGTTGGGGATGATTTTCGATGTAGTCATCGTCAGTTTGCTCTCCTACGTTGTTTTTAAAGTTATTAACTCCCAGAAGGGGCTACGATTTTTTGGCTGGGTTGCAGCTGCTAGCGTTGTGCTAGTTGCGAGCAGTTACGTCGCTTTGCCGGCGCTACACCTACTTGCTCAAGCAGCGCTGGTCGTTCTCCTAGTAAGTTTTCCGATATTATTTCACCAAGAGTGGCAAGCAGTACTAGATAAAAATACTCAAGCGCCACCAACCGTCCCGCTTTCGCCCGCGATTCGGATACTGTTAAGTATCGGTTTGGCTTTACTATTTGTGGGGATGACAGTCGGTTCGTCGACGAAAGTCGGCCAGCTCTCACAAGAAATACCGATAAAAGCTGTTAACGTGCCGGACGGGATGTCTGCACGTGTTAGTGGCGATCAACGCGTTACTATTTTAATTTCTGCACCGAGAGAAGATTGGCGTTCGGTTACTCCCGAAGCGTTCTCGGCTACCGTTGACGTCGCTAAGCAGTCTGAAGGAACGTATGATTTGGCTGTGACCGTCACCTCGAAAGTCGCCAGTGTTAAGATATTAAAAATTAAGCCGTCACGAGCTTTTGTTAGCGTCGAGCCGGTTATCCGCAAGACCGTGCCGGTAACTGTCAAATACTCTGGGAAAGCTGGTGACGATTTGGTGCCGGGTGAAGCGAAAATTACTCCCGATAAAGTTGAGATATCTGGCGCTAAATCCTTAATCAACGATTTAACACAAGCTGTTGTCGCCGTGAAACTAAACGGCGAAGTAAAACCGATTGAACAAAAAGCCACACTCCGTGTGGAGAACTCCTCGGGCGAAACACTTGAGGGAGTGACTTTTACTCCGGCCGAGGTTGCGTTAACGATTCCGCTCGTTAAGGCCGGAAAAGTAAAAACCGTTGGCATCAAACCAGTGTTGAGCGGTCAGCCTGCTACCGGCTTTTGGGTCAAGTCCGTTACTGTTTCTCCGTCAACTGTTTCTGTTACTGGTCCAGTCGAACAGCTGAGCCTTCTAACCGATGTACCGACAGCGCCGCTGACGATCACCGGTATTTCAGAAAACACCGAGCAGCAACTGGTTCTAAACCTACCAAGCGGTATCACCGTCGCTGATACCGTCACTAAAGTTAAAGTGACCGTAACGCTGGCCAAAACAGAAACGACAAAATCAATTAATCCTGAGATAGTGTACGTTGGAATCGACCCGGCTTTGAAGCTAGCGAGTATCTCGCCAAACGCAATTACGGCAGTAGTTTCCGGCGCCAGCGATATACTTAACGGCTTAACCGGCGCTCAGATAAAGCTCAACCTTGATCTTTCGGCGTACAAATCGGCTGGTACTTACTCAGTTAATATTAAAAACACAAATTTCACACTGATTGACGGTGTTAGTTTGGTGAGCTTTCTTCCGTCAGCAATTGGTGTTACGTTAGAAAATAGATGAAGCGGTTACGTTTCCTTGAGGGGATTAAGCATATTAAGTTAGCCAAAAGCGCTAGCTACGCTTTCTTAGGCGCGCTAGTGGTTTTGATCGGTACGTTCGCTGCCTGGCAATTTACCAAGATCTTCTCGCCACAGACACTAATTAATAATAATGACCCCGTAATTATCATGAAAACCAGCGATCACGACATTAATAATAATCCACTTCCCAACTCAATAGCTGAGACAACTATTCCAGATTATGCCGATCAAGGTCAAGTTATAATGCTACCCATCATTAATGGGATAGTTCAGTTGCCACGAATTCAGGGAGAAATAACGTTTCGATGAAGAGAATTTGGTTGAGTATTTTATTACTAGGTGCGGCTATTTTGTTTGGTGCGCTTACAAGTAAAACCGATTCAGTATCGGCCTATGCCCCACCGCCCGCCTCGAACTACTACGCTTTACGTGGAGGAATGAATTTAAAAATAGTTCTACCGCCACTATCGATTGTTAAGCCAAACAGAATGAGAATTGGTGTAGCGCCTGGCGTTCGCGAAGATTTTACATTTAACAGTGTTACCGGCCAAGTTACCAACGACACACCTCCAAGTGATATTTCAGTTACTACTACACGCGATACTTCGAATAGCTTCCCCGAAAGGCACAATTACGTAATTACGGTGCGTGGTTTTGTTTTAGGTGGCGGTGGTGATATCGCTCGCTACATTAAGCAGTTACATCAATTGTATTCGGCCTCAGCGAGCACTCCTCCACCGGCTGGTACCGTATGCGTTGTTGTCGACTGCTCCTCTGCGCCGTACGAACCTTACGAATATAAATTAGATTACGCCGCACTGACGCGATCAAACGCCAAAAACTACGCTGACTGGTTGCGCGCAAACCCAACAGCTAACGATTACAATGTAATTTATCTAAGCGACAGAACGTGTGGCGCTATTAACATTGTGAGTGGTACTACTCTATGTATGAAAACAACCGCCAGACTCACTGTCCCAGGCTACCCGGCTACTAACCACATACTCATTCAATCCATCCCTGTCTTCGGCGGGATTTCGGTTGAAGGTAACGTCGCTGGCACAGGAACAGTCAGCGGCTTCGTCTTTGACGAGAATTCACCAAAAGCGATCGCGGTTGGTGGAGCAGTTAACTCAGGAGTTACTGGTGGTGCTGGTAATGTTCAGAATTACACTAACAACTCTACGGTTTTGAAATGGGATCCACCGGGCACGGTCGGCGCTCAGATCGCAAGTATTTATAATAATGCAAGCTCAAAGGCAGCAGAAGCGACGAATAACCCCCCTGATTTTAGCGGCGGTAACATCTATCTAAATGCAAGTAATCGTAACTTAAGGAACTCAGGCACGACTACGCTCAGTTCGCCACCGGAAGGGAAACTCTGGAAGATAAACGGTAACACAACGTTCACTAACGTCACGATTAACGGCTCGGGCACGATTATGGTTAACGGTAATGTAACGATAAACAACAGTTTGCGTTGCGCGACTGGAGCACGGTTCGGTATTATTGCCACCGGCACAATTACGATTAACCTGGCGGCAGGTACAGGAAAAGTGGCCTGCGGTGCGTACGTTGCTCGGGGCGGTGATCTGATTTTCAGCGATGGGTTAAACAATCCCGATATCGCCTACGAAGCTCGAGGAATTTTTGTAACTCGAGGCAGTATCCAATTGCCTTCGATCGCTGATGACGTCGCGTTTAGAGTTAAATACGACAGCGCGTTCGCGGCTGATCCGACTGTTCTATTTAAAGAACTACTCTCAATTATCTTCTCCACCGTCTCCTAGCCTTATCAGCGCGGTTCATACCAAGTACAATAGTCGTATGTTGATTGATAGCGTAGAGATTACAGTTCGCGCTGGCCGCGGCGGCAACGGCATTATCGCCTGGCGAAGAGAAAAATATGTTCCGTTTGGCGGTCCGGACGGCGGCGACGGCGGTCGCGGCGGTAGCGTTTACTTTGTTGGAAGTAATAACGTTGACACCCTTAGTTCCTTTCGGTACCGAAAGGTGTTTCAGGCTGCCGATGGAGAAAACGGTCGCAGTAAGCGACAACACGGACGCGCTGCCGAAGATTTAGAGCTGCTTGTACCACAGGGCACGGTTGTGATCGACGACGAATCAGGGAAGATATTAACGGATATTACCGAAGTCGGTCAGCGCTATCGAGTAGCTAAAGGTGGAGTTGGTGGCCTCGGCAACCCGCACTTCGCTACCGCTACCAACCAAAAACCCGAAGAACAGACTGACGGCAAGCCAGGTGAAGTAAAGAAAATTAGGCTCGAGCTCCAGCTGATTGCTGACGCAGCCTTGGTTGGGAAGCCAAACGCCGGTAAATCCTCGATTATCTCTGCCTTAACAGGAGTTGAGGCTCGAATTGGCGCCTACGCATTTTCCACGACTGAGCCAGTGCTTGGAGTAATGAGAGGCGGTGACGAGACGATCACCCTCGTCGATTTGCCGGGTTTAATTGAAGGCGCCCATCGCGGTAAGGGTCTTGGCGACAAATTTCTCCAGCACTTGCGTCGAGTTAGCCAAATTATCCATGTTGTCGACGCAACCGAATCAGATATTAAAATTGCAATTTCCGAAATCGACACTGAGCTTAAGGAATACGACCCAATTCTATTGGAAAAACCAAAAATACTCGTTTTGAATAAAATAGACTTGCTAAATCCCAAAGAACTCTCTAGCTTAAAAAAGAGCTTTTCGCAGGCACTATTTATTAGCGCCCAGGAGAAGATCAACCTCAACGATCTTCGCGAAGCTATCCAATCCAATTAACCCTTGACAACAGGTATATATACCGAGTAGACTAACGATAAGTTAGTTGAGGTAATAAAGGAAGTGATAAATCGACAGAACAGTCGGCTAGTGATTTGCTCCGCTCGGAGTAATTTTGTCACATCTAATAATAATTAAGGCAAGGGAGGCCAAGCTGCGTACAAATTTTCGCCCACTAGAAACCAATAATACGTTATCGAACCTCATTGAGGTTCAGCTCAAAAGCTATAACTGGCTATTTGAAGAGGGGATCGGTGAGCTCTTAAACGAGATTTCACCAGTTGAAGACTTTACCGGTAAACTTTTCACTTTAGAATTTACCGATTACTCGCTCGATAAAGCCAAGTACGACGAGAAAACAGCACGGTCAAAAAACCTTACCTACAAAGCGCCGCTCCGTTGTCAGATTAAATTAACCAATAAACTCACCAAGAAGGTAAAAACTGCCGAAGTTTTCCTCGGTGATTATCCGCTCATGACCGAACGCGGCACGTTTATTATTAACGGCGTTGAACGCGTTGTTGTTTCACAGATCGTTCGCTCGTTCGGTGTCTTATTTGCAGCCGAGGAGCTAAGCGGCCGCAAGTTGTTTGGTGCTAAAATCATCCCAAACCGCGGTGCTTGGTTAGAGTTTGAAACCAACTCGCGCGATGTTATTAGTGTGAAAGTCGACCGTAAGCGTCGAATTCCAATTACAACCTTCCTCCGAGCTGTCGGCAAATTCGACGACGAACAAATTAAAAAGTTGTTCAAAGATGTCGATACTAACCACGATCATCCGTTTATCGAATCGACGCTCGCACGCGACCCAGCTAAGACCTACGAAGAAGCAGTTGTCGAGGTTTATAAGCGAATTCGACCTGGTGATTTAGTAACACCAGAAACCGCTGAGACATTTATCCAGAATATCTTCTTTAACGCTAAGCGCTACGATTTAGGTCGCGTCGGACGCTATAAGATTAACCAACGTCTCGAAATGGATATTCCAAACACCGCCAAGAATCGAGTTCTGCGCGTTGAGGATATTATCGAAACAATCAAAGAAGTTATCCGTTTGAATAACACTCCAAAAGCCGAGGGCGACGACGTTGATCACCTTAAAAATCGTCGTGTTCGCGCCGTGGGTGAGCTAGTTCAGAACCGTCTCCGCGTCGGACTGCTCCGAATGGAACGTATTATTAAAGACCGAATGAGCCAAGTGGTTGATCCAGAAGACGTCAATCCGATTACGCTTATAAACAGCCGTCCGGTTGCTGCCGTTTTGCAAGAGTTCTTTGCCTCATCTCAGATGAGCCAATTTATGAACCAAACCAACCCGTTGGCGGAGCTGGAACATAAACGAACCCTCTCAGCTACCGGTCCTGGTGGAATCTCACGCGAACACGCCGGTTTTGACGTTCGTGATGTTCACCGATCGCACTACGGACGTATCTGCCCGATCACAACCCCAGAAGGTCAGAACATCGGTTTGGTCGGTTACTTAGCCGCTTCGGCTCGAGTAAATGAGTATGGCTTTATCGAAACTCCGTACCGTAAAGTTGAAGTTAAAGATGGCAAAGCCAAAATCACTAGTAAAATTGATTATCTCGATGCCTATAACGAAGAGAAGTACACGCTAGCGCCGTTCTCAACCAAAGTCGATAAAAACGGTTACATTACTGGCAATAAAATCGTCGCCCGACGCAACGGTGAGCCGGTTATCGAAGCTGTCACAAAAATTGATTACGTTGACATCTCACCGCAACAGGTCGTTTCGATCTCAACTGCCTTAATTCCGTTTGTCGAACACGACGAAGCTGTCCGAGCCTCGATGGGATCGAACATGCAACGCCAAGCCGTACCACTCGTTAAGCCGCAAGCTCCAATTATCGGAACAGGCTTAGAAGGCGCAGTTAAAGATTCTGGACAACTAATGGTAGCCGATGCTGATGGCGTGGTTACCTACGTTGACGGTGAGAAGATTACAATCAAAACCAAAAATGGCGATAAAACCTACGAACTCTTAAAGTTCGTTCGCTCTAACCAAAGTACCTGTATTAACCAGCGACCAGCAGTGGCGCTCGGCGATAAAGTCAAGGCCGGTCAGGTGATCGCCGACTCAAGCGCATCTGACGACGGAGAATTAGCAATCGGTCAAAACGTCACCGTCGCTTACATGAGCTGGGGCGGTTACAACTACGAAGACGCTATTATTATTTCCGAACGCCTCGTTAAAGAAGATCGCTTTACCTCGATTCACGTTGAGAAATACTCGTGTGAAGTCCGCGACACTAAACTCGGACCAGAGCTGGTAACGCGTGATATCCCGAACGTCGGTGATGAAGCGCTGTCGAACCTTGACGAACAAGGCATTATCCGTATCGGCGCTGAAGTCGGTAGCGGTAGTATCTTAGTCGGAAAGATCACCCCACGCGGTGAGACGGAACTAACTGCCGAAGAGAAACTACTTCGCGCGATTTTCGGCGAAAAAGCTAAAGATGTTAAAGACACTTCGCTTCGTTTGCCTCACGGTGAGCGCGGCAAAGTTGTCGAAGTAAAAGTTTTCTCCAAAGGTAACGGCGACGAACTACCAGCTGGTGTTTATCAGCAAATTGAAGTTTCGGTAGCACAGCTTCGAAAGATTACAGTTGGAGACAAGATGGCTGGCCGACACGGTAACAAAGGCGTTATCTCGCGAACTCTGCCGGAAGCCGACATGCCGTTCCTACCAGACGGAACACCAGTTGATATTATCCTCAACCCGCTCGGTGTTATCTCGCGTATGAACCTTGGACAAATTCTTGAAACTCATCTCGGATGGGCTGCTGACAAGCTCAACTATAAGGTTGCTTCACCGGCGTTCTACGGAACACCTGTTACTGAAATTGAAAAAGAACTTAAAAAAGCCGAGCTACCCGATGACGGTAAGATTCAGCTTCGCGACGGACGTAACGGAACCGAGTACGATCAGCGAACAACGGTTGGAACTAAGTACGTTCTTAAGTTGATCCACCTAGTTGACGACAAGATGCACGCTCGTTCAACTGGTCCGTACTCGATGGTTACGCAACAGCCGCTCGGTGGTAAGGCACAGTTCGGCGGTCAGCGATTCGGTGAAATGGAAGTGTGGGCGCTCGAAGCGTACGGCGCTGCTCACTCGCTCCAGGAAATCTTAACGATTAAATCCGACGACGTAATCGGACGCGCCAAAGCATACGAGGCGATTATTAAGGGCGAAGAAATTCAGAAACCTCAAATTCCAGCCTCGTTTGCAGTGTTAGTTCGCGAGCTTCAGAGCCTTTGCTTAAACGTCGAAGTAATCGAAACAGAAGACAAATTGAAAGAAATAGAAACAACTCGTTCACTTCTACAGAGCCAGAGTACTCCAGCCCAGTCTATCGATGAGATCGTTAACGCTGAAGTATCTGAGGCTACTGTTGAAACCGAAGAAGTTGAAGAACCAGCCGCTCAACCGGTTGCAGAGAAGGAGGACCAATAATGGCCGAGTTAAAGATGAGCACCCGGACCGACAAGCCAGAGTTTAGTCTTCTAAACTTTGAAGGATTGCGTGTTCGTGTTGCCAGCCCGCTTGATATCGAGAAATGGAGCTACGGCGAAGTTCTCAAACCTGAAACAATCAACTACCGAACCCAGAAACCAGAACGCGACGGTCTTTTTGACGAGCGCATTTTTGGTCCAACCAAAGATTGGGAGTGTTACTGCGGTAAATATAAGCGAATTCGCTACAAAGGCGTTATCTGTGATAAATGCGGCGTTGAAGTTACTCGTTCCAGCGTTCGACGCGAACGAATGGGTCATATCGACTTAGCAGTGCCGGTAGCGCACATTTGGTACGTCCGTGGCGTTCCGTATTGTATCAGCACACTTCTGGACATCTCGGTAACGGATATCGAAAAAGTTGTCTACTTTGCCAGCTTTGTCATTCTCTCAGTTAATGAAGAGTTAAAAACAGAAGCGCTACAACAGTTGGATGGCGAATTTAAGAATGCTAAAGAGCAGCTTAAAGATTCTCCAGAACGCCTCGAGCAATTGGAAGCGAATTATAAAGCTACCAAATCTGAGTTAAACTCGCTCGAAGCTAACGCAGTTATTAGCGAAGGTAAGTATCACGAGCTATCGCTTCGCTTCGGTAATATTATTAAAGTTGGTATTGGCGCCGAGGCTATCCTCGAGTTATTGAAAAAAGTTGATCTCGACGAACAGATCTCGATTGTTAAGCAAGAACTATTAGTTGCCGCACCAAACGCAATTCGCCGCTTAACCAAGCGCTTGCGAATGTTAACCGATCTTAAACTCGCTGGTTTACGACCGGAGTGGTTTATCATCAACAAACTTCCAGTTCTGCCACCAGATCTTCGCCCGATGGTCCAGCTCGACGGCGGCCGATTTGCCTCGTCAGACTTAAACGATCTTTACCGACGAGTTATCAACCGAAACAATCGACTAAAGCGCCTGATGAACCAAAGTGCGCCGGACGTTATCGCTCGAAACGAAAAGCGGATGCTACAAGAAGCGGTAGACGCCTTAATCGACAACTCTGCACGAAAAACCCAAGCTACAACAGTTGGACGTCAGCCACGATCGCTCTCAGACATGCTTCGCGGTAAACAGGGACGATTCCGACAAAACCTCTTAGGTAAGCGCGTCGACTATTCCGGTCGATCGGTTATCGTTGTCGGTCCAAATCTTAAGCTCGATCAGTGCGGCCTGCCAAAAGTGATGGCGCTCGAGCTTTTCAAGCCGTTTGTTATCTCACGACTTATTAACGAGCAGTACGTGCACAACGTTAAAAACGCTGCTCGATTGATCGAACGCGGTACTCCAGAAGTTTGGGAGATTCTCGAAGAAGTTACGAAAGATTCGTACGTGCTGTTAAACCGTGCTCCAACGCTCCACCGTTTAGGAATTCAAGCTTTTAAGCCAATTCTTATCGAAGGAAAAGCGATCCAGTTACACCCGCTTGTCTGTGCGGCTTACAACGCCGACTTCGACGGCGACCAAATGGCTGTTCACGTTCCGCTCTCTGCGATGGCTCGTTACGAGGCGCGCGAGTTAATGAATGCTAAGAACAACCTACTTAAACCTTCTTCAGGAGAACCGCTCGTTTCGCCGCGACTTGATATTGTTTTTGGCCTCTTCTACCTTACTAACGCCAAAAAAGGTGTTGCTGGCGAAGGTAAATTCTTCGCATCGTTTGACGAAGTGGAGCAAGCGTACGCTCGAGGAGATCTTCACCCACAAGCCGAGATTAAAGTCCGTACCGCTAGCGGTGAGCGTCTTGAAACCACTGTCGGTCGGGTGATGGTCAATAACGTCTTCCCAGAAGGCTATAAGTTTGTGAACGAACCGCTCGATACCAAGAAAATCAAATCTGTCATGCGTGAGATCTACAAACTTCACGGTCGCGACGCTACCTCCAAATTAGCTGACGATTTAATGCAGCTCGGTTTCCGCTTCTCTGAGAAATCAGGTATGACGATGTCAATTTTCGACATCAACATCCCAGAAGTTAAAGAAGCGATGATCAAACAAGGTGAAGATGCGATCGAAGAGATTGCCAAGCGTTACCGACGTGGTCTTATTACCGACGAAGAGCGCAAAAAACTCTCGATCGAGAAATGGACTGAAATCCGTAACAAGATGGAGAAGGAAGTTAAGGAGTCGTTCGACAAGAACTCGTCGATTTGGACGATGGTTACTTCCGGTGCCCGTGGCTCTTCCAACCAGTTAGTGCAGCTAGCTGGTATGAAAGGACTGGTGGTTAACCCATCTGGTTCGATTATCGATGTTCCGATTACTTCTAACTATAAAGAAGGTCTTTCTGTCCTTGAGTACTTCATCTCCACGCACGGCTCGCGTAAAGGTAAGTCCGACACCTCACTTAAAACTGCAGATGCTGGATATCTAACGCGTCGACTCGTTGATGTCTCGCAGGATCTAGTAATTACCACAGAAGATTGCGGTACTACCAATGGCATGACCGTTGTTGAGTCCGAGTCGGCCGAGTACGGCGAAACCTACGAGGAGCGTCTCGTTGGTCGAGTTACTTTGGAGGCAATTAAAGGTAAAAACGGCAAAGCGATCCTTAAAGCCGGAGAGCTCATTGCCGAAGATCATATCGCCGAGATTATCGAAAACGGCGTTACTGAGGTTAAGGTCCGATCTGTACTTCACTGTAAAGCCGAGTGGGGCATCTGCCAGAAGTGTTACGGACGCGATCTATCAACAGGCGAGCTCGTAGCCGAAGGCGCGGCCGTCGGTATTATGGCAGCGCAAGCGATCGGTGAGCCAGGTACACAGCTGACGATGAAAACCTTCCACATGGGAGGCGTTTCTGTCGGTGACATTACCTCTGGTTTGCCACGCGTCGAAGAGATCTTCGAAGCACGACCGCCGCACGGCTCCGCTGTATTGTCTGAAATCGCCGGTAAAGTCGTTATCCACGAAACCAAAGAGCGCTTGTATATCGACGTTGTCTCAGCCGATATTCCAACCGAGGAATTCGAGCTAATCGAAGATTACACCGCTTCCGTAAAAGACAAAGATATCATCAAGGCCAAGCAAGCGATCGCAACCGCACCAGATAAAAAAGCGATGCGCGCTTCGATCGGCGGACGAGTCGATATTAAGGGTAAAAAGATTACTGTTACTTCGCTCGAACCAACCAAGGCGAGTTACCTGGTTTCAGGTGATGTTGGTCTTAAAGTTAAAAACGGCGATACCGTTGAAGTCGGTCAGCAGCTCACCGAGGGTCACGTCGATCCGAACCAGTCGCTCGATCTGCGCGGCGTCAGCAAAACTCAGGACTACATTATTAAAGAAGTCCAGAATATCTACTCGTCGCACGGCGCAGGCGTTAACGAAAAACACATCGAGATTATCGCTCGTTGTATGTTCTCGCGTGTTCGATTAATCGACGGCGGCGACTCAACGCTTCTTCGCGGACAAGTTGTCAGCAAGCTCGAAATCGATCGAATGAACGAGAAACTTGCCAAAGAAGGCAAGCGACATATTCAATACGAACAGATTATCTTGGGTATTACCCGCGCCTCGTTACAAACAAATAGCTTCCTATCAGCCGCTTCATTCCAAGAAACAACCCGCGTTTTGATCGAAGCAGCTATTCAAGGCGCTGTCGATCCGCTTCGAGGTCTAAAAGAGAACGTTATCATCGGTAAACTTATCCCAGCCGGAACCGGATTTATGGATGAAGCCGATGTTCGTGTCATCAACGACGCTTACCAGGCCACAATTCCACAGCCGTTACCAGTTGGCATCGACACTACCGCCGAGGAGCAAACGGTTGAGCCAAAGAAGGAAAAAGAGTAAACTATCAACTAATGCCAACAATCAATCAGTTAATTAGGCGCCCACGAAAACAGATTAAGGTGAAATCAAAATCACCAGCGATGCATCGTGGATTTAATAGTCTCAAAAACCGACCGGTCGAAATTACTAAAGGCCGGCCGTTTCTTCGTGGTGTTTGTACGAAAGTTACCACCACAACCCCTAAAAAACCGAACTCAGCCTTGCGAAAAATTGCTCGTGTTCGCTTAACCAGCGGCCAAGAAGTTACTGCTTACATTCCAGGAATCAAGCACAACCTTCAAGAGCACTCGTTGGTACTAATCCGTGGTGGTCGTGTTAAAGATTTGCCTGGTGTGAAATACCATATCGTTCGCGGTGTCTTAAACGCCGAAGGCGTTGAAAACCGCAAACAAGGTCGCAGTAAGTACGGAGCTAAGAAAAAGTAATGCGTGGACGAAGTAAAATCAAAAAACCAGCCCTCGTTCTTGATCCAAAATATCAAGATGTCTTGATCTCGAAACTCATAAATAAAGTGATGTGGGGCGGCAAAAAGACTACAGCTCAAGGTATTGTTTACAGCGCCCTAGAGCGATTAGCCGAAGAACAGCAAACCGAACCACGCACTGTGCTGCGAGATATTATCGATAAAGCCGCTCCAATTTTGGAAGTTCGTTCTCGTCGTGTTGGCGGCGCAACCTACCAGGTTCCAGTTGAAGTTAAGCCAAGCCGTAAAAATGTGTTGGTAATCCGCTGGCTGTTAGAAGTTGCTCGCAAGCAGCAGGGAAAATCGATGGAAGAGCTGTTGTATCAAGAGATGAAAAACATTCTTGAGAATACTGGCTCAGTTATGAAAAAGCGCGAAGACTTACACAAAATGGCCGAAGCCAACCGAGCATTCGCTCACTTCGCTCGCTACTAAATGAAAATGAAAACGATCACAGCTATTCTATTGCTAGTAGTGGAGTTTATGCTCTTTTTTATCGCCGTTGAACCGCTTTGGGCAAAGGTAGTTGCAATAATCCTGCTCGGGATAGTCATCTTCCTAGCCGTCACCGACAAAAGCGAAAATAAGTTAAATCAGTAAGGGAGATACATGGCACGACAATATCCACTCGAGCGCGTCCGTAATATCGGCATTATCGCTCACATCGACGCCGGTAAAACTACTGTTTCAGAGCGTATTCTGTTTTACACCGGTAAAAACTACAAAATCGGCGAAGTGCATGAGGGTGCGGCCACGATGGACTGGATGGAACAAGAGCAAGAGCGCGGTATCACTATTACCGCCGCGGCTACTACTTGTTTTTGGAAAGATAACTCAATCAACATTATCGACACGCCGGGTCACATCGATTTTACTATCGAAGTTCAGCGCTCACTACGCGTGCTAGACGGTGCTGTTACCGTTTTCGACGGCGTTGCGGGTGTAGAAGCGCAAAGCGAAACTGTTTGGCGACAAGCCGACAAGTACAAAGTTCCGCGAATTTGCTTTGTTAATAAACTCGATCGTATCGGCGCCGATTTTAAATTTGTCGTTAAAACGATCCAAGATCGTTTAGGCGCTAAAACCGCTGTGATTCAACTACCGATCGGTCAAGAAGACCAACTTAAAGGGGTGGTAGATTTACTCGAAAATAAAGCCGTTGTCTGGAAAGATGATTTAGGTAAGGATCCGATCGTCGAAGACATCCCGGCGGATATGAAAGACGAAGTCGAGGAGTATCGAAGTAAGCTCATCGAGCAGATTGCTGAAACAGACGAAGTACTTCTCGAAAAGTATTTTGCCGGCGAAGAGCTAACGGTAGCCGAGTTAAAGGCGGCGCTGCGAAAAGCTGTGATAGCTGTTCAAGTTTTCCCAGTTTTAGCTGGTTCGGCGCTTAAAAACAAAGGCGTTCAAACGATGCTTGATGCGGTTATCGACTACCTACCGAGTCCGCTCGACGTCCCGGCGCCGCACGGTACCGATGTTAAAGACCCAGAGAAAGTTATTGAGCGAAAAGTCGACGACTCCGAGCCGTTCACAGCCCTGGCGTTTAAAGTTGCAACCGACCCGTTTGTTGGCTCGCTAACATTCTTCCGCGTTTATGCCGGCAAAATTACTGCCGGTTCGTATGTATTAAATAGTTCCAAAGGCGAGAAAGAGCGCGTTGGTCGCATTGTTCGTCTTCACGCTAACTCACGCGAAGACGTTACCGAAGTTTACGCCGGCGAAATCGCCGCCGCGGTTGGCTTGAAGAACTCAACAACAGGAGACACGCTTTGCGCCGAGAACGCTCCGATTATTCTCGAGCGAATTAACGTTCCGGAACCAGTTATTAAAATGTCGATCGAGCCAAAAACCAAGGCCGATCAAGAAAAAATGGGCGTGGCGCTACAACGCTTAGCTGCCGAGGACCCGACTCTTCGCTTAAGCCAAGACGAGACAACTAACCAAACCTTGATCGAAGGTATGGGCGAGCTTCACTTGGATATTATTGTCGATCGCATGCGACGTGAGTTTGGTGTTGAAGCTACGAAAGGTCAGCCGCAGGTTGCCTTCAAAGAAGCGATTACCCGAGTCGTTAAACAAGAAGGTAAGTACGTTAAACAAACCGGTGGTCGCGGTCAGTACGGCCACGTCTGGCTCGAGATCGAACCGCAAGAGCGCGGTAAGGGCTTTGAGTTTGTGAATAAAGTTGTCGGTGGCGCGATCCCACGCGAGTTTATTTCTTCTGTCGAAAAAGGCGTTAAAGACTCTGTTTCCAAAGGTGTTATCGCCGGGTATCCGCTCGTTGACGTTAAAGTTACCGTTTACGATGGTTCGTACCACGACGTCGACTCTTCAGACGTCGCGTTCCAAATCGCTGCTTCGATGGCGATGAAAGACGGCGTCAAAGCCGCCGGCCCGGTTCTACTTGAGCCAGTTATGAAAGTCGAAGTTACAACTCCAGAAGAGTTCTTTGGCTCGATCGTCGGCGATCTTAATAGTCGCCGTGGCCGCATTATGGGCTCTGAAGACCGCGGCAACTCTCGAGTAGTTGATGCAATGATTCCGCTCGCTGAGATGTTTGGTTACATCACCGATCTACGCGGCATGAGCCAAGGCCGAGCCAGCTTCACAATGGAATTTGACCATTACGAAGAGGTTCCACGCAATATCGCCGAGGGAATAATTGGCAAATCTGGTGCTAAAGCCGCTGCGTAACCACTGCCCTTGACCGGGATATGGTTTAAGCAGTAAAATGTATCAGAAACTAACTAATAATAAAAACATAAATATAAGGTTTAAGTAAAAGGAGTACGCATGGCAGCAACATTCGAACGCACAAAGCCGCACGTCAACGTTGGTACCATCGGTCACGTCGACCACGGTAAAACTACGTTAACGGCAGCTATCACAAACACACTCGCCGACAAGGGTTGGGCAGAGAAGAAGGCAGTCGATCAGATCGACAACGCCCCAGAGGAAAAGCAGCGCGGTATTACTATCGCGACGTATCACGTTGAGTACGAGTCAGAGAAACGACACTACGCTCACGTCGACTGTCCGGGACACGCCGACTACGTTAAGAACATGATTACCGGTGCCGCTCAAATGGACGCCGCTATTCTCGTGGTGTCTGCTCCAGACGGTCCGATGCCACAAACTCGTGAGCACATTCTGCTTGCGAAGCAGGTTGGCGTTCCGTACATTGTTGTTTTCTTAAACAAGTGCGACCAAGTTTCTGATCCAGATCTTCTCGAGCTCGTTGAAGAAGAAGTTCGCGATCTTTTAAACAAGTACGAGTACCCAGGCAAAGACACACCAATTATTAAGGGCTCAGCTCTTAAGGCTATCGAAGGCGACGCCGACGCTAAGAAAGCAATCTTCGATCTTATCGAAGCGCTCGACTCTTACGTTCCAGAGCCAGTTCGCGAAACCGACAAACCTTTCTTAATGCCAGTTGAAGACGTCTTCTCAATCAAGGGACGCGGCACAGTTGTTACCGGTCGTGTTGAGCGCGGTACCGTTAAAGTTGGTGAAGAAGTTGAAGTTGTCGGATTGAATGACACTAAGAAAACAGTTGTTACCGGAGTAGAAATGTTCCGCAAGCAGCTCGATTCTGGTCAAGCTGGCGATAACGTTGGTCTTCTTGTTCGTGGCTTAGAGCGCACAGATGTTGAGCGCGGCCAGGTTCTTTGTAAGCCAGGTTCGATTACTCCACACACCGAGTTCGAAGCTGAGTGTTACATCCTTAAAAAGGAAGAAGGCGGACGACACACACCGTTCACCAAGGGTTACAAGCCTCAGTTCTACTTCCGAACCACTGATGTGACCGGAGAAGTTGAGCTTCCAGGCGACGCCGAGATGGTTGTCCCAGGCGACACCACAACCTTCAAAGTTAAACTCATCCAGCCAATCGCGATGGAAGAGAAGCTCCGCTTCGCTATCCGCGAAGGTGGTAAGACGGTTGGTGCCGGAATTGTCACCAAAATTATCAAATAAGTAGGGAAGGAATTGTACTTTAATGGCCCAAAAGACCGCTCGCGAAGCTGCCAAATCCAGTATCCGCATCAAGCTTAAAGCGTACGATTACAGAGTAATTGATCGTTCCGCCAAGAAAATTATCGAGGCGGCCGAGCGGACCGGTGCCATTATCGCCGGACCTATTCCGTTACCAACCGAGAAATCGATGGTAACGGTCAATCGCTCCACGTTTGTTCACAAGGATGCTCGTGAACAGTTCGAAATCCGTATTCACAAACGCATCATCGACGTCTTGGATCCAAATCCAAAAACCCTTGATGCCTTGATGAACCTCGATCTTCCAGCTGGTGTCGACATCGAAATCAAGACATAACAAGATTGATCTGAAACGCAAAAAGTCCGCTCTGGTGAGCGGGCTTTTTGTAATATAAACCATAAAAGTAGTAAAATACTGAGGAAATGAAGGAAGCAAAGTCGCGAATAAAAATAAACAAACTGCTTGAACAAGCGGGCTGGCGATTTTTTGATAATGAAAAAGGACAAGCAAACATTTTGCTTGAACCGAATGTAAAACTTACCCAAAAAGATATTGACGCTTTTGGCGAGGATTTTGAATGTACCAAAGGCGGATTTATTGATTTTCTACTGCTTGATGAGCGAGGATTTCCATTTGTCGTTTTGGAAGCGAAAAAAGAGGAAAAAGACCCGCTCGACGGCAAGGAACAAGCGCGCCGCTATGCTAAATCTCAAAATGCCCGCTTTGTTTTGCTTTCAAACGGCAATCTTCACTATTTTTGGGATTTAGAGCGAGGCAATCCGGAAATTATCACAGAATTTCCGACACAAGAATCACTCTTGCACCGCTTGGAATTTACGCCGGACAACAAACGCCTCGCCGACAACAAGGTTGAAGAGGATTACATTGCCACGACGCAAAATCCAAATTTCAAAGATGATCCTCGTTACCAAGATGAAGCGAAAAGAGCGCAATTTCTCTACGACGAGGGTTTGCGCATTTTGCGTCCGTATCAGCTTAAAGCTATCCAAGCCCTGCAAAGAAGTGCGGAAGCCGGAAACGACCGTTTTCTTTTTGAAATGGCAACTGGCACAGGCAAAACACTTGTATCTGGTGCCGTCATCAAACTATTTTTACGAACCGGAAGTGCAAAAAGGATTTTGTTTTTGGTGGATCGCTTGGAACTTGAAGATCAGGCATACAAAAATTTCGTCCGTTACCTTAAAAACGACTACACGGCTGTTGTCTACAAGCAAAATCGCGATGATTGGAAAAAAGCGGACATCGTTATTTCAACCGTTCAAAGTCTTGCCTCGCAAGCCAAATACAAGAAACTTTTTTCGCCGACAGATTTTGATCTTATTATTTCCGACGAAGCGCACCGCTCAATCAGCGGAAACAGCCGCGCTGTCTTTGAATATTTTGTTGGCTATAAACTCGGACTTACTGCAACGCCAAAAGATTATCTAAAAAATGTTGATCCGCAAAAACTTTCGTCAAAAGACCCGCGAGCGTGGGAGCGCAGACAACTTTTGGACACTTACACAACCTTTGGCTGTCCGAGCGGCGAACCAACATTCAGATACACTCTGCTTGATGGAGTAAAAGATGGCTACCTCATCAATCCTATCGCTGTTGACGCGCGCACCGACATCACAACAGAGCTTCTTTCGGAAAAGGGTTATGCCGTTATGGTGGAAAACGAGGAAGGCGAAGAAACCGAAGAAACTTTTTTCCAACGCGATTTTGAGAAAAAATTCTTTTCAGACAAAACGAATCAGGTGTTTTGCAAATCCATTGTTGAAAACGCCTTGAAAGACCCGATAAGCGGCGAGATGGGTAAAACGCTTATTTTTTGCGTGAGCCAAAAACACGCTTCAAAAATTACACAAACCTTAAACCAGATGGCGCACCAAGTATGGCCAGACAAATATAATTCTGATTTTGCCGTTCAAATTACCTCAAACATTCAGGATTCCCAGCAAATGACGATCAATTTCGCCAACAATAATCTCAACGGACACACGAAATTTTTACCCGGCTACAAATCAAGCAAAACAAGGGTATGCGTTACCGTCGGCATGATGACGACCGGCTATGATTGTGAAGATATTTTGAACCTTGCCCTACTGCGTCCCGTCTTTTCGCCAACGGATTTTGTTCAGATGAAAGGACGCGGCACTCGCAAGTTCTTTTTTGAATACAAAAATGGAGACGGCGAAGTGCGAAAAGTAAATAAAGATAAATTTAAGTTTTTCGATTTCTTCGCCAACTTTGAATACTTTGAAGAAAAGTTTGATTACGACGAGGCACTTCGCCTGCCGATTATCAAAAAGGGTGGAACCGGCGAGGGCGAAGGAGTGGGCGTTAATATTGATGAATTTGAAATTTTCGATCCCGATAAAATCAAGCAGCTGACCGAGATACCAATCGGCACCGAAGGAATGAAGGTTGACCGCAAGTTGTTTGAAGAAGCGAGAAAGAAAATCCAGAATGACGAACAAGTAAAAGAAGCAGTTAATCAAGAGCAATGGGAAAAAGCGGTAAAAATCTTGCGTGACAAATACGAAGACAAACCGCAATTATTTCTGAATCTTGAAAAAATACGCAAAAGCGAAAACCTTGACCGCCGTTTGTCGTGGCGTGAATTTTTGGAGCGGGTATTCGGCTTGATTGACGCTTTCAAATCCAAAGATGAAAAACTAGAAGAAGAAGTTGAGAAGTTTATCTCAATCTACAAACCCGAAAGTAAATATGTGCCGTATATCAGAAATTACTTGAAGGCGTATGTTGCAGATGATCGTTTCCGCGAGATTATAAACAGCAAACATTTTGCCGAGCTGAATGTGTATCCGGGATTTTCCATGCAGGAATTTAAGGCACTCAACGGCTGGCGCGATACCGTGCCGGAATATGTAAAAGATTATGTGCCAGTCAATCAATACATGAAATAACTATGCTTGATCAACTCACAAAACGAAAAATTGACTCGGCCCGGCAAATTCTTGTCGGCAAAGTGCCTGACCCAAAGGCGCAAGTGGAGCAGATCACCACCGCGCTGGTTTACAAGTTCATGGATGATATGGACAAGGAATCGCAGGAGCTTGGCGGACAAACGCGATTTTTTGCAAACGGTTTTGAAAAATACAGCTGGACCAAACTCTTGGACAAACGGCTTTCCGGTGCCGAACGGCTTGACCTGTATGTGCAGGCCATTACGAATATGTCCAAGAATCCGCACATCCCCCAGCTTTTCAAAGATATTTTTAAGGGCGCGGCGTTGCCCTATAACGACGCTCAAACATTAAATTTGTTTCTGAAAGAAATTGAAGGATTTACTTTTGACCACAGCGAGGATTTGGGCGACGCCTATGAATACCTGCTGAATGTCGTCGGCACATCGGGGGAAGCCGGACAATTTCGCACGCCGCGCCACATCATTGATTTTATCGTGGAAGTTGTTGCGCCAAAGAAAAATGAAACTATTTTAGACCCTGCTTGTGGCACGGCCGGATTTTTGATTTCCGCTTACAAACATATTTTACGCCAGCACGACGGCAAGCACGACCAAACGGGCGAGCCGACGAGCGCGGAAAAACGCCTCTCACCGGAAGAAAAGCAAAAGATGATGAGCAATTTTGTGGGCTACGATATTGATCCGGGAATGATGAGAATTGCCATCGTGAATATGTATTTGCACCATTTCCCCAATCCGAAAATATACGAATACGACACGCTGACGTATGAGGATCGCTGGGACGATACCTTTGACGTCATTCTCGCCAATCCGCCGTTTATGACACCAAAGGGCGGGATTCGTCCCCACAAGCGTTTTTCCGTGCAAGCCACGCGCAGTGAAGTGTTGTTCGTTGATTATATTTTGGAGCACCTCAACATCAAAGGACGAGCCGGTATTATTGTCCCCGAAGGAGTAATTTTCAGAAATGATTCGGCATATAAGGAATTGCGGAAGAAATTGGTTGAAGACGGTTTGTATGCCGTTGTTTCCTTGCCGCAAGGTGTTTTTGCCAAACCCGGCGGCAAAGGAAATGTAAAAACGAGTATTCTCTTTTTTGATAATCAGCTTGCCAAAAAGAGCAATGAAATCCTGTTCGTAAAAGTAGAGAACGACGGCTTTGATCTCGGCGCACAACGGCGAAAGATTGATAAAGATGACCTGCCGGAAGCTTTGGCTGTTTTGGATGCGTGGAAGAATGGCAAGAAATACGAGAGCGGCCTCGCTCTTTGGATAAAAAAAGAAAAAATCTCTGAAAGTGGAAATTACAGATTATCAGGCGAGTTTTATCGGGAAAATGTCAAAAGATTGCACCAGAAATGGCCGATGGTGGAATTGGGACAAGTTTTGGATTACGAACAGCCGACAAAATATATTGTTGAATCAGTTGACTACGATGACAAATATACTATTCCAGTTTTGACGGCGGGCAAGACATTTATTTTGGGATATACGAACGAAAAAAACGGGATATTCCCCCAAGAAAAATTGCCGGTGATTATTTTTGACGATTTCACTACTGCCTCAAAGTTTGTTGATTTCCCGTTCAAAGTAAAATCGTCAGCAATGAAGATTTTACTTGCGGATAAAAGTAAGACAAATATCAAGTTCCTTTTTCACTCAATGCAGAGAATTGCTTTTACCGTCAACGAACACAAACGATATTGGATTTCCGAATACTCCAAAATAAAAATCCCGCTTCCTCCTTTGGACGTTCAAAACGAAATTGTGGAGCAAATTGAAACAAAGGAAAATTCCATCAAGCACGCCAAAGAAATTATCAAAAATCTAGAGAGAGAGAGAGACGCTATTTTGGTCAGTCGCTTAGAAAATTAAAAGATGTTGAATGGGTAAAACTTGGCGACGTGTGCAAAACAACATCGGGCGGTACGCCTCTAAAGCACAAGCGAGAATATTACGAAAATGGCACAATTCCGTGGCTAAAGAGTGGTGAGGTTGATCAAGGTTTGATCTACAAATCAGAAGAAATGATAACAGAAAAAGGACTAAAAAATTCATCAGCAAAGATTTTCCCCGTAAATACTGTTTTGGTGGCAATGTATGGAGCAACGGCAGGAAAGGTTGGATTACTTAAATTTGAATCAACAACCAATCAGGCGGTCTGTGGGATTTTGCCGAACGACAAATTTATTCCAGAATTTTTGTATATGTATTTGAGAACAAAGACAGGCGAAATGGTGAAATTAAGCGGTGGTGGCGCACAGCCAAATATTTCCCAAACAATTATAAAGGCACTTGAAATTCCACTACCATCGATTGAAATCCAAAAACAGCTCGTCGCCGAAGCGGAAAAGGAAGAAGAAATCATCGCCTCTAACCGCCGCCTCGTTGACCTTATGCAGCAAAAAATTGACGAGGCCCTATCTGATATTTAGCTATGTTTGAGAAAGTATCAAAACTTAAAAAATTCGGGATATTCCGCGATTTCTCTTGGGGCGCAGACACACCAGACCTCGCGCGCTTTAACTTGATTTACGGCTGGAATAAGAGCGGGAAAACAACTTTTTCGCGCGCTTTTGTCGCTTGCGAGAAGAAAACAACGGAATTTGTCCAGTATCCCAAGGACGGCGAATTTGAAATAAAAACGAACGGCGGTTCAGCAATTAACCATTCAAATTGCCATGGATGCACTCGGCAAATAAAGGTTTTTAATAAAGATTTTATTGAGGACAATGTTTCTTTTGATCCCACGAATCCAAGCCAACCAATCGTCTATGTCAGCGAAGAAGACATCGAAAGCAGTAAAAAGTTGAAAGAGTTACAGGGTAAGGTTACGCCTTTGTCAGAAAAATACGAATCGGCCCAAAAGGATCGTCAAAAAAGTGAAAAAGCAGAAGATGATTTTAGAAAATCAACCGCCCGCACAATAAAAGATATTGTTGGCAATTTGAAAGTTAATGACAAATACCGAGATTACGACAAAGGAAGCGTTAAAACAACGATTGAAAACGTCGGGATTGATAAATTTTCCAAACTTTCAGATGAAGAATTTGAAAAGAAAAAGAAATTTATAGGCGGCGATCCCCTTAACAAGCAAACCTCACCCCAACAATATGGGTTCTCTTTTTCTTATGACGGGAAAAGTTTGAAAAGTTTTTCCGAAGTATCTAGCGAGATTTCAAATATCCTCAAACGAAAAATTGTTGCCGAGACCATTGACCGCTTCAAGGACGATCCGGAACTAAATAAGTGGGCGCAACATGGTTTTGAATTGCACAAAACAAAAGATGAAAAGAAAAAATGCCTGTTTTGCCAAAATGAGTTTTCGGCCGGTTTCCTTAATTCGTTGTCAAAGCATTTCAGTAATGATTATGAGAAGCTACAAGGCGAGATAAGCTCTTTTATATCGGGCCTAGAAAATTTGAAGCGGGAAAAAATTACGGAAAAGAATCAAGGGCTTTATTCAGATTTCCAAGACAAATATAAAAATAGTGCAAAGGAGCTGAACAAAATTATCAACGAATTGATTGCGTGGGTGGATGAAGCGGTAAAAAAGCTGAAAGAAAAGTACGACAATCCGCTCTCGGATGTAAGTGATCCCGAATCGCCAAATGATTTTCCCGCTCAATACGATAAGAAAATTGACGAAATAAACGCGGTAATAAAAGAACACAATACCAAAGTAGATAATCACGAGCAGGAAGTCGGAAAAGCAAAGGAAGAATTGGAAAAACACCTTATTGCGGTTGCAATAGACGAGCAGGAATATTCAAAGTTAAAATCAGAGTTTGATAAAAGTATTGAAGCGGAAAAAGAGGCGAAAAAAGCAGTTGATGATAATACTCAAGAGATTTCCAAGCTGGAAAAAGAAACCTCAAACATAGGAAAGGCGGTTCAGAAAATAAATAAGCACCTCGAGGAATTTTTTGGTAGAAAGGAAATTCTGCTTGAACTGGACGATTCGAAAAAGGGCTACATTATCAAGCGCGACGGAGATGTGGCGCACAATCTTAGCGAAGGCGAAAAGAACGCTATCGCCTTTTCATACTTTATCGTCAAGACACAGGAAAAAGGATTTAAGATCAAGGAAGGAATAATCGTAATTGACGATCCGATTTCCAGCTTTGATTCAAACTTTATTTACCACTGCTTTTCTCTGATAAAAAATCATTTCAAAGACGCAAAGCAGTTAATCGTTTCCACGCATAACTTTGAATTTTTCAATCTCGTCAAAGATTGGTTTGAGCAGAAAAATCGTAAAGTTGAAAGCGATAATAAGAAAATCGCTAATGAAGCAGACAAGAAGCCGGTTCCATGCGAGTTTTTCATGGTTGAAAATATCATCGAAAATGATAAACGATGTGCTTCGATTGTTCCGCTTGAAGAAACTTTGCGAAAATTCAAATCAGAATATCACTTCTTGTTTTCAAGATTGAATAAGTTTATTACAGAAGGTACGCCGGACTACGCCGATTTTTACACTATCGGAAATATTGCGCGACGGTTTTTAGAGATTTACATAAATTTCAAAATACCGACAACAGGTGATTTGAAAAGTAGGGTTGACCAGCTTGATACAAAAACCGTCAGCGAAACTGAAAAAGATAAGGTGTATAAACTTATTCAAGAATTTTCGCACGGACTAGATCCCGCAAGCACAATCGAGCACAAAGATAAAAGTGAGATTCAAAATGCGATTAAAGTTTTAATGAAAATGGTTGAGGAATCAGACAAGAAGCATTTTGAATCTTTGCAAAGCAATCTATGACCTCCACCACCCAATTTGAGGTCCCGCCGTCCGAAAAAATCGCTAGTTTTGCTAGACTGAAACAATGAATTGGGGTTGGTTTACCTCGAGCGGAGTCGAGTGGATGATAGTATTTGCAATTCTGGCTGTCGGGTTAGGAATAATTCTGGCCATGGCGATGAAAAATCCCGCACCAAATCTCTTTTCACCCAACCAACCAAAGTACCTACCGTTTAGATACATCAACCCTCAACACATCTAAGGCACCATATACGCTATAACTCATATTCTGTTTTTAACTAATTAGCATATGCTTTTTATTTACTGGTACAATAAGCCAAATGTTCAAACTCTCCCCATCGGATTTTGCGTATATGTACCAGGACTGCAAGCTTTGCTATTGCCTGAAAATTAAGCACAAGGTCAAACACCCAAGCATGCCGATGCCGGGGGTATTTTCGACGATGAACTCGATTATGCAAGGGGATATCGTCGGTAAAGATCTGCGCGACATCTCCCCAGATCTGCCGGTAGGGAAAGTGGTTAAACAAGAGGGTTTTGTAAAATCCAAGATGATCGACGGCACGTCGGTGTATATCGGCGGCAAATACGATCTTCTAGTGGAATTGCCGGATGGGAGCTATATGATTGTGGATTTGAAGATCTCCAAGCCCAGCGACGAAAAGAGCGATATGTACAAAAGCCAGCTTTGGAGCTACAAATACGCCCTGGAAAATCCGGAGAGCGGCGAGCCGGTAAATATCTCAAAATTAGCCTTGCTAATTTTTTATCCGGAGTCTGTGGTATTCGAAAACGGTGTGGCGAAACTTGCTTTTCCGCCACAATGGATAGAAGTAGAATATAATCACAACGAATTTTTAGAATTTATGAAAGAAGTGGATACGTTGCTGGCCGGCCCGTTACCTGCCGAAAACGAGAATTGCCAGTGGTGTAAGTATCGTCACACCGGCGAACTGCTTACACATAGCACTTCAGAAAACGTGGCTGAAACAAGCCCATTTTAAAAATTATGTTATAAAAACACGGAAATGAGTAAGCCATCTAGTCCAGTAAGTAGTGTAACAGAGGAAATTCAAAGTCGGCTTCACAGGTTACTACACGAAGCAGCGCAACAAAGTTCAGACAGTAGCTTCCAACAGTGCGTGAATAATCACTTAATTAATTACATTCAAAGTCGAAGCGGTTGGAAATCAATTGGAGAAAACGGTTTTTCCTACAAAAATGGGATCAAAGTTTTTGTTGATTCTTATCGATCTTCAAACGCTTTCGAGAATGTAGTGAATATAGGGAAAGAGATACTGCGCGCTGAGCTTGAGGATTTGATTAAAGAATCGGCCAACAAAGGTGATGAAATAAGACGTGCGCTAAAAGAATTCGAGAGTAAAGATTGGGATTTTGCGTTTATTAGGCGGAAAATAAGCGAAGAATGAGTCGTTCGGGTATGTTCCTGTAAGCAGACGATGAAAATACTTCCAAACCGTAAACAATTATTATCAACGGTGGTGAAAACTCTGTTAGCGCTGTCTGCCGTAGTTGCTGTGTTAATTTCTTTTACGTATTCGATAGTTTATACCGTTATCGGTGCGCTAATAGTTGTTGGATATATTGTGTATCGAAATTTCAACTTTAAACCCATCCAGTTCAATTTTTATAAAGTAAACGGTTGGTTTGCTAGAAACTTATTGTTTGTAATCCCGATAATCGTAGTGTTACTACTGGCTAACATCTCGTTGTTTGTGTTTGGGTACCTGAAATCGAATAAAGAGGTTGTAGTTTGTACTGAAGCAGACGTAAAAAACGCCGCTAAATCCGTTGTACTAATTGAGGGAGAAGACGGGACAGGGTCGGGATTTTTTGTTGATAGTAATTACATTGTAACTAATAACCATGTAATTGATCACAATACGATTACAAAAATTCAGTCTGATAACGGCGATATAACTGTCGGCTCAAGGGTGGTCGCTACTGATTCGTTGAGAGACATCGCCTTAATTGAGGTTGTGAACTTTTTGGAAGTACCGAAACTAACACAATCTGAAAAACCAGCTGACGTTCTAAACGAGGTCTACGCGATTGGCTATCCGTTTGGTCGAAATTTAACTATTTCAAGAGGTATAGTATCGGCAATAACTAAAGATGATTACGACGATCGCCAGTACATTCAAACAGATGCCGCCATAATCCCAGGCAATTCAGGCGGACCGCTCGTGAATAAATGCGGGGAGGTGATTGGTATGAATACTCAAACACTACGAGGTCAAGAAAATCTAGGATACGCAATTGAGTACTCGCAGTTAAGTACAAGAATTGCCAGCATGTTAGATGCTGCAAAATCGGCAACAATTCAGGAAATCGAGCAGAATTACCCATCTGAGCAAGCTGAGGTTGTAGCGAAATACTACTCAACACTGAGCGCCGGCCAGCTAGAAACTGCATACGACTACTATTCTTTTGCACGGAAAGCAAAGCTGCCGTTTGAGAACTGGAAAACTGGGCTGGAACGGACGATATTTATCCGGTTGGTATCTGTTGAGCAGACGCAGAAAAATAACACTATAAGAGTACATTTTTACGCAACCGAGACTTCTAAAGAAGATGCCTGGGAATGGAAAACGGGAGAATTTGAGGGAACTTGGACGTTACTGCGTGAAGACGGGTTGTGGAAAATGAACGAATCCAATATTAAGGATATAACGAAACCAAACGCGACGTAATTCTTTAATATCTTGCCTGAAGATACTTCAAAGAGTATTATTTCCGTGTCCTGGCTTCGGTCAGGCGAATCCTACATGGAGGCACAAAAGATGAATGGTTCGAACGTTCTTGAACGCACTCACGCTGAGCCTAGCTCTTCGTTGGTGCGAGACATCTATTCGATTCAACCCGGGTCGACGGAACTGCTCAACGAGGGGCAGGCCCGAAAGCGACTCACCGACACCCATACGATGCGAGCCCGAGAGCTCTGCCCTGCCCAGGGCAAGAGAGCGGCCGGTGGATTCCTCCAGCGAATCTTCGGCTAACGGGCGACCAACGACGTGGGAGTTGTTCGTCGCTTTGAAGCGACAGTTCGAGAGACCGAAGAAACGTTTCCCGATGAATTTTCCGTGGGTTTGTGGATGTGGCAAAGCCGGCTTCCCCGGCTGTAAAGACCGCGAGCACTTCTGCGAGCGCGTCTATCTAGCACTACTCGACTACCACCAACATCAGGAAACGAAATCCCGGAATCTCTGCTACTTCGTTGACGGCGGCGAACAGCTTCTGCGTGTCGACCAATTCAGTGCCAGGCGTATGCAGCTTCTCGAGGCAGACCTCGAGAAAGCTGAAACGATCTTGCGCCGAATGCTATCCGACAACCCCGCTTAACCACAGCGGGGCTTTTCTTGACAATAGAGCCTAAAGCACGTTGACTGTATAAAAATGGGTGGAGGGAGAATGCACGAACAAATTAGGCCGCAGGCACACGTAGCGACGTGGGCGATCTCAGTATTAATGGTGATATTAGCTGCGACGCTTGGCACAACTAACGATATTACCAATGCAACAGAAGTCTATACGGCTCCGGACGGTACGAAGAAATACTTTACGTACGAGGGGAGCGGCGGATTTAAGGCGCCAGACGCTTGTTTAAAACCGACGGCAGAGCAGCAGGTGCAAATTGATCAAATTACAGTACTCAAAAAAGAGTTATTGGTGTTACAAGAGAAAGATACTTCGCAATTTACTACTGAAGAGAAAGCCGCTCACGAAGCCAAGATTCAGGAATTACTAACTAAAATTAAAACAGCGGCTGGTACCGTGTCGACAGTAAAACCAGGGCCGACCGCAGAATGTAAGGCAGCGGTGGTGGCCGGCAATATTAAACTAATGACTGCACAGCTAGAGCAAACAAAATCAAAACTAATTGTGAGCGTGGACAATGTGAGCGCCAAAATAATAAAAGTTGAAGAAGCGATCGCAAAAATTAAGCCGACAACCGAGAATCAACCGATTCTAACTGCAATTACTGCTGATATTAACGCCGCAAAGCTTAACCTAGTCATCCTTTCCGATTTTCTAACCAAAACACAATCTCAAATGGAATCGTTTTTAACGCTTTCAAAAACCGATCCTAACAAAGCGTACGATTCAATTAGAACCTTTAGGGTTGGCGGAGATAATCTGAAGGCTACAAAGGCAAGCGAAGGAATAATTAGCGCGTTTACGAGCCTGAAAGCCAATATCGAGCGCTTAATCGAACTTACGGAGGGTAGTAATGGAAATATCTAATTCACCAGTACCGGCATCGCAGCCGCACTCAAAAGTCTGGTTAGTGGTGACGCTCGTAGTGTCAGTAGTTGCAGCAGGTTTAATTTGGTACTTCTTGTATCCGAAAGCAGAGGAGTTAAATACGCAGACGCCAGAGTCCCAAAAAACCGTCAAAAATGCTGTTGATGAGACGCTAGTTGCAGCAAAAAACGATCTGAATACCGTTAATGTCGAGGAGTTAAAAGTTGCGGTCGACGAGTTAAAATCCACCCTTGACGCTTTTGAATAATAAAATGCCCCGACGGTGCGGGGCTTAGAGATCGGCGTAGATCTCGGGTGGGACAACGAGGTCGAGCTTGTTTCGTTCGATCGCTTCGGCGATAATTTGCTCTCGGGTCATTCTGTAAACAACCATTCTTGTTGCGATTCAGCGGCAGATCGTCATGGCCGGTGAGAGACCGAGACTCATCATTACAACGGCGCTAGCTGCAAGGAGTTTTACGATCTCACCGTGGTTAATCGAACGTAGCTCGATTAAAAGATCGTCTACTGTTCTATACAGAGCCATCGCCTCGTGCTCGATACAAAACCGGCAAGCAGTGCGCCCGTGTGGCTGAAAGATCATATGCGGTTGCGAATGAATGGGGCAATAGATTCCTTGTTCGAGCGCGCATGATACACACGAGAACGGCGACTGCGAGAGATCAACTTGCTCGCAGATTTCGGGAATAGCAACGACGATATCTGGTTCTTTCTGACAATACCGACAAACCATAATGTAACTCCAAGGTGCTGATGCGCATTTTATCGAAAAATAGTTGATTTACAATTTCGTCATTGACCAGCACTTGGTACGAGGGTATGGTCTATAAAAGTGTAGAAGAGGAGGTAATATGACATCTATAGCAGAAGATATGAAGAACGCTGTCGTAGCAACAGTGAAGGGAACGGGGGAAATTGGAGAAGCGTTAGTCGAGGCTGTTAGTGGTGTTGCAACAGCAGTTCTAGGCGGCGTAAAGGACGTTAGTCAAGAGGCGATTGCCCTACCTGCTGAGCTAGTAAAGTCAGCACTAACTGCAGTATCCGATGCGGGCGTGGCTGGAGTTAAGGCAACAGAACACGTTGTAAACGGTGTTGTCTCTTCTGTCTCAAACAGCGTTGTAAGTACAGAAGAAGGTGTGGGAGCTGTTGCTCAAACTTCTATTAAAGTTGCCCATGATACCGGTGCAGACTTGGGTGAGAGCGCTGTTAGTATCGTTAGAGGAGCAATCGAAGGAGTAAAGCGAACTGGCGGCGATGTAGGCTCAGCTACCAAGGCTGCTGTCACTGGTGTGATAGACGGTGCAGGCGAAATCGGCGAGACCGCAGTGGAAACTGTTTCAGGTGCCGTTTCAAGTGGCGTAGATGGTACTAAAGATATTGTTGAAAGCGTATTGTCTTCAAAAAAGTAATTCGTTCTTAAAATTATATGAACGGTTACGTAGAGAATATCGAACTTGAGACACAACAGAATACCAACTTTCGCAAAGTTGTTTATACCGGCAAGCATTCTCAGTTGGTGCTGATGAGTCTGTTACCTGGTGAGGAAATCGGAGAAGAAGTTCACGAGGACGGCGATCAATTTTTCCGGGTTGATGACGGCGTCGGCAAGGTTGTAATTGATGGTGTAGAAACAGAACTGACTGACGGGAGCGCTGTGGTTGTTCCGGCTGGTGCTACTCATAACGTTATCAACACTTCGGAAACCGAGCCATTGAAACTGTATACGATATATAGCCCTCCGCACCACCGCGAAGGAGTTGTCCACGTGACCAAAAACGACTCCGAAAACGATAACGAAGAGTTCGACGGCATAACTACGGAATAAAAATTGCAATGAAGATCGAAACAATCGTCTTTGGAGGCGGCTGTTTCTGGTGCACTGAAGCAATTTTTAAACAGCTCCAAGGCGTACAATCGATTGAGTCAGGATACGCCGGTGGAACTACGTTAGATCCTTCGTACGAAAATATCGGCGATCACGCCGAGGTGATAAAAATAGAATACGATCCAAAAGAGATAAAGTTCGAAGATCTACTAACTGTATTTTTTGCAACACATGACCCGACAACTTTAAATCGGCAGGGCGCTGATGTGGGGACGCAGTACCGATCGGTTGTCTTGTGTTCAAACGAAAAGCAAAGAGATATTGCGATAAAATTTATCGATAACTTAAATAATCAAACTGAGTTTGGCGACCCGATCGTAACAGAGGTTGAGATGTTAAAGAAATTTTTTCTAGCCGAAGTGTATCACCAAAATTATTACTCTAATAATCCAAATTCCGTGTATTGCCAAGTTGTGATCAACCCAAAACTTAAAAAAGTAAAAGAAAAATTTGCAAAATTGCTGTTATAAAAAAGCGGCCCTTACGGGCCGGGATCGAGAAACGAGATCAAGAAGATTTCGAACGGATCGGAAGCGCTGCGAGCGTTCGGTCGAACATAGCTCGCGTACCCGAGTGCCAGAAGCGTCGCTCGGATGTTATGTGAGAGCTTCCAGTTCTCCAGCGGTTTGTTGAAAACAGTGTCGAGCGAGCGACCGACTGCTTCGTCGTCGATCTCATGGTCATCAACCTGCCTGAACAATAGTTTAACGTCGTCGCTGTCGCACTTTTCGATGTACGGCGCCGCCGCATCACGGTAGAGTTCTGGGTCGTAATCCAGAAATCTGCCAAGCATCGGCACAAATCGAGGTCCGGTCAGGTGTCCGCAGCGTTCCATGGCGCGTTCGAACATAATGAGTCGGTCGACGTCCGAAAAGCACGGACCAAGTGTCGAGGTGAATAAATCGATGTCGTGTTGTGTAAGGTCCATTGTTACCCTCCGCGTGCAAGAGAATATACTCGATTTTACCAAGAAAATCAACGATTTTACTACAAAAAAACCCGCCGTGAGGCGGGGAGGTCTTACGGCCAACGATAGGCGATGAAGTTGTAAACGACACCGCCACCGAATGTGGCGAAAATCAGCTGGTCGTTTCGCTGGAAGTAACCAAGCTCGGCGTAGTGTGCAAGCGTACTAAACACCGAGGCAGAAGATTGGTTGCCGCGCTCAGCGATCCGATTAAGCACCCGCTCGGGCGGTATGCCAATAACTTCGCCGAGTCGTCGAACCATTCTCCAATTGCCGTTGTGTGGCAGTAGGAACGTTCGTTCGTCGACAGAAATACGCGAGTCAATTAGGAATTGTTTGAGTTTTTGAGCGATCGGTCCGATCACCCACTGGTAGATCTCCGTACCCCTACCTTCCATAGAAGCATTCAATGCCGGAAAACGACGGTGGTCTGGGTGAACGCCGATCCCGCGACTGCGAGTGGTGCCAGATAGGCTGCCATCAGCTCTAGAGATGAAATCTTGTACACCGAAGTTTCTGTTATCAGAGAAGCTGGCATATACAACAACTGCGCTACCGCCATCGCCCCAAAGCAAAGCGTTCTCGTCCATATGGTCGTTGCAACGCGAACCGATGGTCTCGCCTACTGCAACCAAAGCGTACATATCGCAGCCAGTTTGGAGTGCTCGGACTGTTTCGATGAACGCTTGTGTGCCAGAACAGCAGGCTGCTGAAACATCGAACGCTTCAGCATCAGGGATGTTAAGCAAGTACTGCAACTTGGCAGCGCAGCTCGGGTAGAGATCGTCTGGTGTAGAACCGCCACTAACGATGAGGTGGATTTTCTCTCTCGAGAAATTCGGGTTATTACGCTCGGCTACAGCGATCGCTCGTTCAGCTGCTTGTCGTGCTAGTTGTGTTGAATCGGCTTCAGGGATGTATTGTCTGGTGACGATCCCGAGTTTTTTGGTAACGGATTCGGTAGTATGAGCCCGAACTTTTTCAAGCTCAAGCCTGTACCTCTCGCGCTCGTGCTCGGATTGTTGAGAACCGACAACTAACGGTTCGAGCTTGCGCTCGATTGCCCGCAAAACGGTCGGGTTGTCGACTGAAAAACGATCTTCGGTTGGAGTATCGCCCCAGCCGATGATCTGGATTGGGTGGGAAAGTCGCATGAGGCTTCTCCTTATTGTTCAGGTTCGAACCTGTAGTGCAATTTTGGCACGATCTTCAAAAGATATCCAGGTATTGCAACAGATAAAAAAATTCAGTATTTTTCCAAAACGGTCGCCAGGACCGTCAAGTGGGCCAAGAGCGGCTGCTTGGCATAGTTGCCACTTGCTCCGGCGGGTTGCGGCGCCGCAATCGCCGCGCCCGCTTATTTTCTTGACTTACTCTCGAAAAGGCCTCATAATTGGTAAGCATATTCAACCTGTTACGAGTTGAGTGTTAAATATTTATTTCTAAATGAAAATTCTTTTAGGACAGAAAATTGGTATGACACAGCTTTGGGATAACAAGGGCAAGCTTGTTGCGGCCACTGTTATTCAGGCACAGCCAAATAAAGTTCTACGACACGGCGAAAGCCGCGTTTTTGTTGCGGCTAACGTTCGTGGCAAAGTTAATAAACCACAACAAAAATTAGCTAAAGAAGCCGGCATCACCGACGGCATGTGGTTAAAAAGCGTTACTGATATTGAAGGCGAAACGCTCGATGTAACACAGTTTGAAATTGGTGACGTCGTGACAGTTAGTGGTACCACTAAAGGTAAGGGTTTTAGCGGTACGATTAAACGTCATAACTTCCACCGTGGACCGATGACTCACGGTGGTGATAACCATCGCGGACCGGGTTCGATCGGTGCACAACGACCGCAGCGCGTACCGAAAGGTCAGAAAATGGCCGGTCATCTCGGTAACGTTCAGTTTACTTCTCGCGGAAACAAGGTTATCGCCGTCGAGCCAGCTGAGAACTTATTAGTGATCGCTGGTGCAGTGCCAGGACCAAAAAAATCTAACGTTATCGTCCGATTACAGGAGAATAAATAATGGCCAAGGCAAAATTAAACGTATCGCTAATTAAACAAGCCTTGCGCACCAAGCAAGCGAATACTCGGCAGGCAACGTCGCACGTTAAAACACGCGGCGAGGTTTCTGGTGGCGGTAAAAAGCCATGGAAGCAGAAAGGTACTGGTCGCGCCCGTGCTGGTTCAAGCCGAAGCCCGATTTGGGTTGGCGGCGGAATTGTGTTCGGCCCAAGCCGAGAGCGCAATTACAAACTCAATTTACCGAAAAAAATGAATCGAGCAGCGATTACTCAGTTACTTCGGTACCAATTGGAAAACGGTGCACTAAAAATCGTTGACAAACTAGCACTCAAAGAGCCAAAAACCAAATTAGCGCTCAAATTACTAGAAGAGCATGGCGCCCAGAGCACGGTAACAATTATTACAAAAGAAGTGCAGCCAGAGTTACTAGCCGGCACTAACAATTTAAAAACTGTTTCAGTTATTTTAGCAGATAACGTATCGGTATTAGATATCGCCCACGCAAAGACCATCCTTGTCGACAAAGCCTCGGCCGAGCAGTTCGGATTAGTCGAGAAGGTAGCTGAATCGAAACCAAAACCAAAAAGCAAAATAACAGCTAAAAAGAAATAATGAGCTCAATTATCGCCCCAGTTTTAACAGAAAAATCGGCAAGCAATTTTGATAACGGCTTGTACGTGTTTGCTGTAGCTAAATACGCGACAAAAAACTCGATCGCGGCAGAGCTAAAACACCTCTACGATGTTGATGTAACGTCGGTTCGAATTGTTAATTTACCAGCTAAAACAGTTAATTTTAAACGAAAACCCGGGGTACGCAGCGTTCGACGCAAAGCTTATATCCAACTTGCTCCGAAGCAAAAAATCGCTGGCTTTGAAGTTCAAAAAGAAGCAAAAGAAAAGGAAGAGAAAGTAGAGGAGACTAAGTAATGCCACGCGCTATTAAACCGACCAGTCCGGCGATTCGCCACATGAGTTACGGCGATTTTAGTACCCTAACTAAAAAACGACCAGAAAAGTCGCTAACGTTTCGTTTGAAAAAGCACGGCGGACGCGACAATAAAGGCACAATTTCCGTCCGTCACCAGGGCGGTGGCTCAAAAAAGCTTTATCGAGCTGTAGATTTTAAGTTTTTACCGTTTGAAGGTAAGGCAGTTGTAACAGCAATCGAGTACGACCCAAACCGTTCAGCGTTTATCGCGTTAATCGAAGTCGGTGAGGCGAAGACAAAAAATTACATCATAGCTGCAGAAGGTTTGAAAGTTGGCGATACCGTTACCTCAGGACCGGCTAAGAAGTTTACAGTCGGATCTCGTATGAAACTAGCTGATTTACCGGTCGGTACGGTTATTCATAATATCGAGCTTAACCCGGGACAAGGCGGTAAAATCGTGCGTTCAGCCGGTTCTAGCTCGGTGCTAGCTGCCAAGGAAGGCAAGTTTGCGTATATCAAGATGCCTTCTTCAGAAATGCGTAAAGTCCTGTTAGAATGTATGGCGTCAGTCGGTGCGGTTTCTAATCCAACTCATAACCGCGTTCGCATTGCAAAAGCCGGTCGTATGCGCCATATGGGCGTTCGTCCATCTGTTCGTGGTAAGGCGATGTCGCCGAACTCTCACCCACACGGTGGAGGAGAAGGTTTGAGCCCGATTGGTATGAAACATCCGAAAACTCCATGGGGTAAACCGGCGCTCGGGTACCGAACCCGTCGTAACAAACGAACCCAGAAGTTTATTATTAGCCGCCGAAAGGCCAAGAGGTAAAGTAGATGAGTCGATCACTGAAAAAGGGTCCGTACTGCGATCCAAAATTACTCAAAAAAATTCAGAATATGCCAGCTGGCTCACGCACGGTAATTAAAACGTGGTCGCGTTCGTCGACGATCTTTCCAGAGATGGTTGGTTTTACGTTTGGTGTTCATAACGGCAAGACTCATCAAGCAGTAACTGTTGTGGAAGAGATGGTCGGTCATAAACTCGGTGAGTTTGCGCCAACTCGGAAATTCCGTAGTCACGGCGGTAAAATGGCAAAAGAGCAAGGCGCCGCTCCAGCCGGAGGTAAGAAATAACCATGGCTGTAACTATTAAATTACGCTACATCAGACATTCTGCTAAAAAATTGCGTCCGTACGCACGCCTTTTTGTTGGTAAGCCTCTTCAGGGTTCGATTAACAAAAGTATGCTGATGCCACAGGATTCCGCTCAATTTATTTATAAAGCACTACTAATGGCGCGCGCAGCAGCAGAGTCTAAAGAGTTTAAACCAGAAGAGATGATCGTCTCGATGATTATGGCCGACGAAGGTCCACGGATTAAGCGAATGCGACCGAACGCTCGTGGTCGCTCGAACCGCTACCAAAAACACTTGGCTCACCTAACCCTTAGTGTTGATGTGCCAAAAATTGAACCGAAGAAAATCGAAGAAAAACCAAAGACTGCTAAAAAAGCCGTCGCCAAGAAAGGTGAGAAAAAGTAATCATGGGTCAGAAAATTAATCCTATCAGCAATCGACTTCCGATCACCGCTAACTGGCAGAGTAAGTGGTTCGCTAAGGGTGACTTTAAAAAATACTTAGTCGCCGATTTTAAAATTCGTGATTACATTAAAGCTAAGCTCTCAAACGCAGGCTTACGCCGAGTTGAAATTATTCGCTCACGAGATCGACTAACAATTCAATTGGCGACGAGTAAACCTGGTCTGGTGATCGGTCGCGGCGGCCAAGGTATTTCTACTCTTAAAGACGAACTTCAGAAAAAGTTTTACCCTGAAAACTTACCAGTAATTCGGTTAGAGATTGTTGAAGATCGTCATCCCGAACTATCAGCGACGTTGATCGGTCAGAATATTGGTAATCAGATCGAACGTCGAATTCCGTATCGAAGAGCCTGTAAGCAAGCGATCGAGCGAACGATGAGTAACAAGGTTGCTAAAGGCATTAAGATTATTGTTTCCGGTCGTTTGAACGGCGCCGAAATCGCGCGGGACGAAAAATTCCAAGACGGATCGATCCCACTTTCGCGTTACGAGTACGATATCGACTACGACGTTTACCACGCTCGTACCACTTATGGGGTAATTGGCGTTAAAGTTTGGGTTAATCGCGGTAAATTTGTCGACCAAGAGCAGGAGGAGAAGAACTAATGCTTTTACCAAAGAAGCTCAAGCACCGAAAAGTCTTTAAGGGAACCTACGCTGGCCCAGCCACGCGTGGCTTTACTGTAAGCTTCGGAACTTACGGCTTAAAGGCTATGGATCGTGCCTGGTTATCTTCAAGACAGCTTGAAGCCGGTCGTCGAGCGATGACTCGCTATATTAAGCGTGGTGGTAAAATCTGGATTCGTGTTTTTCCTCACAAACCTGTTACATCAAAGCCAGCCGAAGTCGGCATGGGCGGCGGTAAAGGCGCGCTTGATCATTTTGTTGCTGTAGTTAAGCCCGGTACTATCCTATACGAAATGTCAGGTGTTGATGAAGCGACTGCAGCTGAGGCGATGCGTTTGGCGGCCAATAAACTACCAGTTAAAACTAAATTCATTAAGGCGGACTCCAAATGAAGCGAAGAGATTTATTATCAGATATCAGAGGCTTATCAACAGAGAAGCTATCTGGTAAAATAGCCGAGAGCCAGAAAAAGTTAGTGCTCTTACAGCAGGATAAATTATTAGGAAAGCTCAAAAACGTCCGAGAGCTCTCTGTATTAAAAACCGATATCGCTCGGATGAAGACCGTTCTCGACGAAAAGATTACCGAAGGATTAAGTAAATAAAATGAAAAAAACCCAGGTTGGCACCGTTGTTTCCGACAAAATGCAGAATACTGCTGTTGTTGAGGTTGCTCTCTGGAAGATTCATCGGATCATCAAAAAACGCTATAAGCGTCATCAACGATTTATGGCCCATAACCCGGAAAACACGTACAAGGTGGGGGATAAAGTAGAGATCGTTGAGACCAAACCGCTGAGCAAGAATAAGCGTTGGGAGATCACCCGAAAGGTTGAGGTTAAGTAATGTTACAGCTTATGAGTCGCGTAAAAGTTGCGGACAATTCCGGTGCTAAGTGGGTCGGAGTAATTAAAGTTGTCGGTCAGGGTATCCACGACGGCGCCGAGCTCGGTGATATCGTTGTTGCCTCTGTTAAATCGGCGATGCCGCGCGGTAACGTTAAAGCTAAAGAAGTTGTTCGAGCGGTGATCGTTCGACAGAGTAAACCGTATCGCCGCAAAGACGGTTCGACGATTCGCTTTGACGACAACGCCGTCGTAATTATTAACCCCGACGGAACGCCGCGAGGAACCCGAATTTTTGGTCCGATTGCCAGAGAGATTCGTGATCGTGGATACGCGAAGATCGTTTCGCTAGCGCCGGAGGTACTCTAATGGCTAGAATTCTAAAAGGCGACAAAGTACTAATTATTGCCGGCAAGGACCGAAACAAGGTTGGCGTGGTTGAAAATGTTTTCCCTACCGAGCAAAAAGTTGTTGTGGCAGGAATAAATATTGTTAAAAAACACTTAAAAAAGTCGATGCAAAATCCGCAAGGCGGCGTTATTGAGAAAACTGCACCGATACATATCTCAAACGTTATGTTGCTCGATCCGGCAAAGAATAAACCAACCCGAATTGGTTATATCGTAACGCCAAAAGATAAAAACCGCGTCACAAAGCTTAGCAACGAAGTTGTTCGGCAGAACAAAGAGAAGAAATAATGTCTATTATTAACGTCAAAGAAAATTATCAGGCAAACGTCAAAGAACTCCAGCAGAAGCTAGATGTACCGAACGTTTGGGCGCTACCTAGAATTACGAAGGTTAGCGTCAATGTCGGGCTTGGTCAGCACCGGGCTAATAAAGAGATGGTTAGCTATATCCAAGATACGCTGACAATCATCACCGGGCAGAAAGCTGTACCAACAAAAGCCAAGAAAGCGATCGCTGGATTTAAGATCCGTGAGGGTGACGTCGTTGGTATGCGAGTAACGCTTCGAGGAGCTAAGATGAACGATTTTCTTAATCGTTTAATTAATATTAGTCTTCCACGAATTCGTGATTTTAAAGGAATTGAAAAGAAATGTTTGGATAAACAAGGCAATCTAACGATCGGTCTACGTGATCAAGTTCCGTTTGCCGAACTCGGTCACGACGCAATGGAGAAGCAGTTCGGTTTAACAATCACTGTCTCGATAAAAAATTCGGATCCAGAAAAGAGTTTCGTTATGCTTCAGACTCTTGGTTTTCCGATGAGAATCCAGTAAAATTGAATCTGTTATGGCAAGTAAACGATACACCACTGGCAAAGTTCCAAAATTCAAAACCCGCATCGTCAATCGTTGCGCACTTTGTGGACGTAACCGCGGCTATCTGCGTAAGTTTGGGATTTGCCGAATTTGTTTTCGTGAGCGTGCCAGTAGCGGTGAAATTCCAGGTATCAGAAAGGCATCGTGGTAAATAAATATGTATCATTACTTCGCTCAGAAACCTTTGCAGAAATCCATGAATATTTTTAGAGGCGCTCATGTATAACGACACTGTTAGCGATTTTTTAACCCGACTCCGCAACAGCTCACTCTCCGGCAAGAAAGTGGCGAAAGTTCGTTATAGTAAAATGGTTACTGATATCGCTGAGATTCTTAAAAAAGAAGGTTTTATTATTTCGATCGATCGCGACGGTAACGAGATGGATATCGTATTAAATAGCGAGACTCCGTTTACACACATTAAGCGTATCAGCAAGCCTGGCATCCGACGTTACGTTAAATCAAGCGAAATACCAACACCACGTAGCGGTTTTGGTATGGTAATCATTTCAACGCCAAAAGGTGTCTTAACTGGTCAGCAAGCAAAAAAACAAAAAGTCGGCGGCGAATTAGTTTGTGAGGTCTGGTAATGTCACGAATCGGAATTAAACCAGTTGTAGTTAATGACGGCGTCACTGTTACGGTTGAGCCAACGAGTATTACCGCAAAGGGCCCACTTGGCGAACTTTCGATCGCGTTGCCGCACGGAATTTCCGTAACTCAGAAAGATAACAAAATGACCGTTGCTCGTTTGAGCGATGCAAAGCAGTATCGGGCATTGCACGGTACGGTTCGTAACCTTCTTCACAACATTATTACAGGTGTCTCAACTGGGTTTACTAAAAAATTAGAATTAGTTGGTATCGGCTATAGAGCAGCGATCGAAGGGAACGACTTAGTATTACAAGTCGGGTATACTCACCCAGTCCGAATGACGATTCCCGAAGGACTTCAAGCTAAAGTTGAGAAGAACGTGATTACAGTTACAGGCGCCGATAAACAACGTCTCGGTCAGTTCTGCGCAGAGGTCCGTCAAGTCCGCAAGCCTGAACCGTACAAGGGCAAGGGTATCCGCTACCAAGGTGAGCACGTTCGTATGAAACAAGGTAAGGCGATGAAGGCAGCGGCGTAAAAATGATAAACAGAAATAAAATTCACACTAAATTGCGGTTCAAAGTTTCTGGCACAGCCAGCCGGCCTCGTTTAGCAGTCTATCGAAGCTTGCAAAATGTTTTTGCGCAGTTGATCGACGACGAGAATGGTGTCACACTTGCCAGTGCTTCTTCACTTAAAGAAAAAGGATCACTAACACAGAAAGCCAAGATCGTCGGTGGAGCAATCGCTAAGGCTGCGGCTGAGAAAAAGATAAAGACGGCTGTATACGATCGCGGCGGATTTGCGTACAAAGGCGCGGTTAAGACGCTTTGCGAAGCAGCACGAGAGAACGGATTAACGATATAAAATGGTACGAGATAAAAACGATATCAGCGAAGAGATAATTATCACCGAAGCACCAGAGATGTTGGAGCGCGTAGTTGGAGTTGATCGAATTTCGCGAACCGTTAAAGGTGGTCGTCGGATCCGTTTCAGAGCGCTGATCATTATCGGCGATCGTAACGGTAAGGTTGGTATGGGAGTTGCGAAGGCAAACGACGTACAGACCGCAATCGCTAAAGCTAAAAACAAAGCAAATAAATCGATGATCGAAGTGCCGATCGTTAACGACAGTATTGCTCACGAGGTGATGCAAGTATTCGGAACTACCCGCGTGATCTTAAAACCAGCACCGAAGGGTCACTCAATTATCGCTGGTGGAGCTGTTCGCTCGGTCGTTGAGCTTTGCGGAATTAAAAATATTGTTAGTAAATCACTTGGTAGCTCCAACGCGATCAATAACGCAACAGCAACGTTTCTAGCACTACAACAGCTAAAAATTAACCCTGTTAAGCGAGGTCAAAAATGAGCGTAACGAAGCTATTTAAAGACATGCGCGACACTAAATCTCGACGACTTGGTCGTGGTATCGGCTCGACTAAAGGTAAAACCGCCGGTCGCGGTACGAAGGGTCAGAAATCTCGAGCTGGAGCTAGTCGAAAAATTAAGCCGTGGTTTGAAGGTGGACAGACCCCGCTATTTCGAAAGTTAGCTAAAAAGCGCGGATTTTCTCTCGATAAAGTTGAGAAAGTAACTATTACAACTACAGTTCTTAACGCTTTTTATAAATCGGGTGAGACTGTTTCGCCACAAACCCTGCTTGAGAAAAAGCTAATTCGCGCTAACAAACTTAAGTCACGAATAAAAATTGTTGTTCGGGCACCGCTGGCGCACAAGCTCACATTTGAAGGTGTACAAACCTCAGCAGCCCTAAAATAACTGATGTGGTCTTATTTGCTCCAAGTTTGGCAGTCAAAAGACCTCAGAACAAAGATTCTCTTCACAGTAGGGATTCTCTTGTTTGTTCGTATCGTTGCCCATATTCCGTTGCCAGCGATCGATCGAGATCAACTTGCAGCGTTTCTTGGACAACAAGAGAACCAAGTATTCGGTTTTCTTAGTTTATTTACCGGAGGCTCGCTTAGCCGTCTTTCTATCGATTTACTCGGTGTCGGACCGTACATTACGGCTTCTATCATCGTCCAAATTCTCACTAAAGCAATTCCGAAATGGGATGAGATTAGTAAAGAAGGTAACAGCGGTCGCGAGAAGCTCAACCAATACACACGATACCTCAGCGTGCCGCTTGCTTTAATTCAGGGTTACGCCACAATTACCCTCCTAAAGAGTCAGAATATTCTAACCCTATTAACTACTGAAGATATTATTAAGATTCTTATTACTATCACAGCATCAAGTATCTTCGTGATGTGGCTCGGCGAGCTTATCTCGGAGAAAGGTATCGGTAACGGAATCTCGTTAATTATTGCTCTTGGTATCGTCGCAGGCTTACCGCAACAAATTAGCAACACCGCCAATATTATTGAGTCGGGTAATCTAATAAGTCTTCTAATATTCGGCGCGATCGGATTATTGGTTATTGCGGTAATAATTATGGTTAATGAGGCGGAGCGAAAAGTACCGATTCAGTATGCACGTCGAACGATCGGTTCCGGTCGAGCCGTTGATAGTCACTTGCCGCTCCGGGTAAATACCGCCGGAGTTGTTCCGATTATTTTCGCGTTAAGTTTCTTAACGTTTCCGACGCTAATTGCTCGATTTCTTTCTACGGCAAAATCAGACAAGATCGTCGAATTTGCTAATAAAGTTACCGAGCTATCCTCGAATAATTTGTACTACGGACTATCGTACTTCCTTTTGGTATTTGGATTTACATATTTTTATACTTACATCGTTTTTCAACCAAATCAGGTAGCAGAGAATTTGCAGAAGCAGGGTAGTTTTATTCCAGGTATTCGTCCGGGCAGCGAAACGGCGGCGTTTTTAAAGTATACAATCGGTCGTATCACCTTTATCGGTGCCACTTTCTTATCGGCGATCGCTGTTTTACCGATTGTCGTTCAGTCGATAACCGATATCTCAACGCTGGTACTCGGCGGCACAAGCTTGCTAATCGTTGTGTCGGTAGTAATAGAAACCAGCCGACAGCTCTCCAGCCAGCTGATAATGAGAAAGTACGATACTGTTTAGCAAGCGTCGGTTGTAAAAGCGTGTTAGGATTTAGTATATGAATATTCCAACAAGTGCGTTAATCGTTACCGTTTTACTTTTTGGCTTTTTAACTGGATCAACGTTGTTTTTCTACAACAAAACCAGGGTGGAGAAAACTCAGAAAACTGAGCAAGTTAACTCGTTTAACGCTGAGCTACCGAAAAGTGTCGACGCTAACACTCCTGACGAAGTTGATGCCGCTACCAAACCGGCTGAGCCAAAGGGGCGACCGTCGTACCCAGCTAATGTCTACACCGTTAGTCCGAAAGAAACGCTCTTTGCAATCGGCAATAAATTTAATATGCCCTGGACGCTAATTGTCGAGGCTAACGGCTTAAGCGACGCCAACGTTATTCAAGCTAACTTTCCGTTAGTCATTCCAAAATACAACAAGAATACTGATTATTTTCGGGTTAACTTCGTTTTGAATGAAGATAAATTAACAGAAATGAATCGCGAACTCCGTGACGCTAAAGAGAGTGAGTATTTTGATCCGATCAAAGTCGCTAAAAAGCACGCCGTGCCGTACTTTGCCGTTAACGAGCATGATAGTTTCTCGCTGATTGAAGAGGATAGAAGTAAAGGAACGGCATTAGTTGAGGCAAAATCTGAGCGCCAAACCAATGTCATTGGGCTGATACAGCCGAAAACCAAAGGCGAAAAAGGTCTCTGGGTAGTTTTATACGTTGAAAGACATGAACAGTAATATTCCAGTGTATCTTGTCTTTGGTCCGCAAGGTTCGGGCAAAAGTACTCAAGCCGAGTTATTGAGCGAGAAACTCTCTATCCCGTATTTCGACGCTGGTAACGAATTGCGACGCTTTGTTGAAACAGATTCAGACGAGGCAAATATTGTTCGCTCCAAGATGCAAAACGGTCAGTTAGTCAGTAATGATATACTGCGTCGGCTATTTTCTCAGTTTATGGAAACGCATAACTGTAGTAACGGGATAGTGGCAGACGGATTTCCAAGAAATATCACCCAGGTTGAGTTACTCACGGAATTGGCCGAGCAACACCGATGGCAGGTAATTGGCCTATTTATTGATATTTCTGATGAGATCGCTAAGGAACGACTTTCGAAGCGCTTTTCAGTTGTTGACGGCAAGAAGGTAGTTCGAAGCGATGATCAGCCCGCTATTGTTGAAAAGCGTTTACAAGTATTCAAGCGAGAGACTTTGCCGGTTTTAGAATATCTTAAACAGCATTTTACCCTGCATGTTATCGACGGTACGCCGTCTATTGAAGAAGTACATAAGCAAGTGCTAACTGCTATTAATGGATAAATTTAAACGAGACTCGCTGACGCAAGCCGGCAAACTAGCTGCCGCCATCCATCGCGAAGTCGCAAAAAAAATTAAGCCCGGCTTGAATCTTCTGGAGATAGAGCAGTATGTGGATGAACGAATTAGAAAAAGTGGGATGTTGCCCGCTTTTTACGGGTATAAAGGCTACAAATTCGCGACGTGTTTATCGGTAAACGAAGAGATTGTCCACGGGCTACCGCACGACTACACCTTAGCAGCGGGTGACATTATTTCCGTTGATCTAGGGGTTAGCTGCAACGGTTGGATGGTTGATACAGCTCGAACGCACGCGGTTGGTAAAATTACGCCAAAGCTACAACAGTTGTTGGCTAGTACAAACCAAGCACTCTCGGTAGCAATTAATGAAGCAAAAGTCGGTAATACTGTCGGTGATATCGGCGCAGTTGTTGAGAAAACTGTTAAAGATGCCGGATTTTTCGTGGTTAAGGAATTGACTGGTCACGGTGTCGGGAAAACGCTCCAGGAACCGCCGACGGTGCCAAATTTCGGTCGCAAGGGGAGCGGAACGCAATTAAAGGTAGGTATGGTGATCGCAATTGAACCCATTACCTCTGTTGATCAAACTGATATCGCTGTCTTGTCAGACGGTTGGACAATCATCGCTCGCAACGGTTCGCCGTGCGCTCATTTTGAAGATACGGTTCTAATTACCGAAGACGGACCCGTTGTCTTGACTGCATAAGGGTAAATTAGGTATAATTTTTCCCAGATGTCGGAAAAAGAAGGAGTAATTGCGCTTGATGGTCTCGTTGACGAGGCGCTGCCAAATACTCAGTTTCGCATCATACTCGATAACGGGCAGACCGTTACTGGTTACGTCTCGGGGAAAATTCGAAAACACAGGATTAAAATTTTACCCGGCGACAGAGTAACCGTAGAGTTAAGCCCGTACGATTTAGAAAAAGGAAGGATCACCAAGCGACTTACCTAACCGGTAAATCGCAGACAATATCATGAAAGTGCACGCAGGTGCGAAAAAGAGATGTCTCAAGTGTCGAATTGTCCGCCGCAAGGGGGTCGTTCGGGTGATCTGCGAAAATCCACGACATAAACAACGACAAGGATAATATGCCAAGAATTGCCGGAGTAAACATACCAGACCATAAACGAGTCGAGATTGGCTTGACGTATGTTTTTGGAGTTGGTCCGAGTAATGTGATGAATATTCTTGCGAAAGTTAAGGTAACTGGTAACCCGAAGTTTTCTGAACTTTCTCAAGAAACCGTCGATGCGATTCGTAATATTGTCGAGAAAGAAATGACAGTCGAGGGTGACTTACGTCAGGTTGTTAATCAGAACATCCGTCGCTTAAAAGAAATCGCTTCGTATCGTGGCACCCGCCACGCTCGTAACTTACCGGTACGTGGTCAGCGAACTAAAACTAACAGCCGTACCAAACGCGGTAAACGCGTTACTGTCGGATCTGGTCGTAAGAAATCAGCAGCAAAGACATAAACTAAATGGCAAAATCAACCAACAAAGCAGTTAAGAGCAAGCAAATTCAGCCAGTATCAGATATTCGTATCTCGATTTACTCTTCATTTAATAACACAATAATTACCGCTAGTGCTTACCACACCGGAGAAGTACTATCTTGGACATCTTCAGGCAAGGTTGGGTTTAAGGGTACGAAAAAAGGAACGCCGTACGCTGCTACTACAGCCATGAAACAACTTCTTGAGCAATTAGCCCCTTACAAGCCCGAAAACGCGTATATGTTTGTTTCTGGCGCAGGTAACGGCCGCGACGCAGCGCTACGAGCTCTCTCAGGCTCAGGTTTAAAAGTTAGTAAGATACAAGACGTAACACCGTTACCACATAACGGTTGCCGACCTAAAAAAGCGAGGAGAGTATGAGTACAGCCGCAAAACCAACCCAACAAAAAGCCCGACAGAAAAAAATCACAGAGTACGGTCAACAGCTCATTGAAAAGCAGAAAACCCGACGCGCTTACGGTTTGCGTGAAGCGCAGTTTCGTCGCTACTTTACAGCTGCCACTAAATTCCGCGGGCAAACTGGTGTTGTTTTACTACAAAGTTTAGAGCGACGACTTGATAACGTGTTATTCCGAGCTGGTTTAACAAAATCTCGAGCTCAGGCTCGTCAAACTGTTAGCCACCGTCATGTATTACTTAATCGTCATCGCGTTAGCGTCCCATCACAACAGGTAAACGTTGGCGATGTAATCGAATTTTACAAAAAAGGCGAGGTTACGTTTTACCCAGAAATCCCACAAGCCGATTGGCTTAAAGTTGACAAGAAAACTGGTCGAATCACAGTTGAGCGTCTACCAGAAGCTGCCGACTTACCGATTGAGTTTGATACCCAGAAAATTATTGAGTTCTACTCACGATAATAGGGTGTAGGGATTTGAACCATAAGATAAAAAACGATATAATAACTAGGCAAAATATTTGGAGGACGTATGTCATATAAACTACCAGAAGTATCATTAATGCAGGTTAAACAAGAGCGCTCTGAAGGTAATTCAGCAACTTTTGTGATCGAACCGCTTTCCCCAGGCTTTGGCCTAACAATGGGTAACGCGCTTCGTCGTGTCTTGCTTTCGTCTCTCGAAGGCGCAGCAATCACTTCGATTCGGATTGACGGTGTAAGCCATGAATTCTCAACGATTAAAGGCGTTCGACAAGATGTAGTCGACATTATTCTTAATCTTAAGCAAATCCGTTTACAGCTTGACGGTGACGAACCTCAAGTTATTATTCTCGATGCCAAAGGATCCAAAAAAGTAAAAGCCGGCGATTTCAAATGCCCAACTGGCGTCAAAATCGTTAACAAAGATCTTGAAATTGCAGAGCTCACAGAAGGCGGCAAGATTTTACTTGAAGCAACTGTTGAACGAGGTCGCGGATATCTCCCAACCGAACTTCGCAAGGAAGAAAAACTACCGATCGGCGTCATCGCCATCGATGCCGCGTTTTCTCCAGTTACACGAGTTAACTTCCAAACAGAAAATACACGTGTTGGTAAAATGACGAACTTCGACAAACTCGTACTTGAGATTGATACTGACGGTACGATTACACCGCACCAAGCGCTCGAAAGCTCCTCAGCGATTTTAGTTGAGCATTTCTCAGTGGTTTCTGGTATTCCAGCTGCCGCTGTCGAACAAGCAGAGATCCCTGCAGAAGAAGTTAGCGCTGAGGAAGAAGAAAAACCAAAGGCGAAGCGCGCAACCAAAAAAGCCGCTAAGTAACTATGAAACGAACGATCCGAGCACAAGCTGATTTCAAAAACACACTGATGCGAAATCAGCTAACTTCGCTCGTATTGTTCGAATCCATTACCACCACAAAGGCCAAAGCCAAGGCAGTTCTACCGTTTATCAACTCTTTCTTCAATAAGGTTCGTGTAGCTGATCTAACGGCTAAACGCCTGGCACATCAAACATTGTTTGACAAAAATGCTGTTAAAAAAACTTTCGAGGAGATTTTACCTCGATACAAGAAAGAAGAGACCACATTTGTTCGACCGTTCCGAATGATGCCACGTAAAGGTGACGCAGCTGAGATGGTTATGATCTCCTTAATCCGACCACTGGAAGTAAGGGCTGAGAAAGTAACAGCCACAAAAGCTAAAACAGCGAAGGTAGCAACAAAGGAAGCTAAGTAATGCAAAAAGTTGAACGAACAACACATCAGATCGACGCTTCAGGAAAAATTCTCGGTCGCTTAGCAACAGAAATTGCTACATTGCTGCGCGGAAAAAACAAAGTTGGCTTCACATTTCACCAAGATCACGGCGATCGTGTGGTTGTAGTTAACGCAGAGAAAATTCGCGTAACTGGTCGGAAAGAACAGCAAAAGATGTATTACCGTCACTCGACCTATCCGGGTGGACTGCGAGAGATGAACTACGCCGAACTCAAGAAAACACACCCAGAGCGCATCATCGAATTGGCTGTAAAAACCATGCTACCAGATAATCGACTACGCGATCAGTGGATAAAGCGTTTAACAGTAATTGTGGGAGAAAAGAAATAATGGCAACAAAAACTAACTTTTTCGCCGGTGTTGGTCGCCGCAAGACCGCGGTTGCTCAAACTCGCTTAACTTCTGGTAACGGCACGTTTACTGTTAACGGTGTTGAGAAACCAGTTTTTCCGCAATTAGAGCGGTTACTCGAAACAGTTGATCGTAAGGGTAAAGTAAATATTTCGATCGTTGTTCGGGGTGGTGGTACCAGCGGCCAAACAGACGCGATCCTTCTAGGTGTCGCTCGAGCCTTGGTAGACCTTAACGAAGACTTCCGATCTGGTCTACGAAAAGCTGGTTATCTAACCAGAGACGGCCGAATTAAAGAACGAAAGAAACCAGGCTTGAAGAAAGCACGTCGAGCTCCTCAGTGGGCAAAACGGTAAGAAACTGCCCTTCGGGGCGGTTTTTTTTGTCTAAAAACTCAGATAGGATACAGGTATGAGCGCACTAGTAATTGATATCGAAACAGCCGGTGAGCCTTGGGAGAACATCGACGAACAAACTAAGAAAATTTTAATTAAACGAGCTGAGTACCAGCTGCCAAACTCTGAGACATCTGCAGAGGAGTACGCTGAAGAAATGCTCGGCATCTCGCCGTTGACCGGTGAGATCGTTGCCTTAGGTCTGATCGATACGTCAACCAGTAAAGGCGCTGTTTACTACCAAACGCCCGGCAAAAAAGTACCTGATGGTGAATATAAAGGATTAAAGCTTCACAGCTGTACCGAGAAAGAGATGTTGGAGCGATTTTGGGAGTTGAGCGATCGTTACACTCATTTTGTTACATATAGCGGTCGTTCTTTTGATATCCCGTATTTAATGATTCGCTCTGCGATTCACGGAATTAAACCGAAAAAAGATTTGATGCGTGGCCGTTATATTTATCAACAGTCACCGAGCGCGATTCACGTCGACTTATACGATCAGCTCACTTTCTACGGAGCAATGCGACTCGGAGGGTTACACACGGTTTGCCGAGCCTTCGGTATTGAAAGTCCAAAATCCGACGAGATTGACGGCTCAAAAGTCAGCGAGTACTTCCGCAGCGGAAAGTATAAGGAAATTGCTGAGTATAACGCCGGTGATCTGTTTGCAACTAAGGATTTGTATAACAAGTGGAAAGAGTTATTGGTGTTTTAATGAAACGTGATATCGAACAGAAAAATCAGTCATATAAAAAAGCCCTCGGCAAAGTACTATTAAAAGTTTTTCCCGGGGAGTCGTTAATTGTCACAGATGTTTTACTGGATCCGTCGATGAAACACGGCAAAGTGTGGATAAAGGGTTCAACAGAGGGGATCGAACAAATTAATAAGAAAAAAGGTGATATCTCACAGGAGTTAAAGCGCTACGTTAATACCCGTTATATGCCAAGTCTTGAGTTTGTTCTCGACGACCGTTATCTCGATCATATCGACGAATTGTTTTCGGAGGTAATAGATGAAAAGTAAAATACTACTTTTTAGTCTGTTTTCGGTGACGTTGTTCGCTTTAGCGACAACGATTACTTTAGTATTCAACACCGCACCCGATTCACCGAAACTAATCGTCGGATTCTTTGCTTCGGTATTAGTAACAGTTTTTGGGCTTATTTACTTACTTATTTACGGTTTGCAGTACTGGCGGTATCGTTCTGTCGCGCCGTGGCAAGCGACGCTACTAAATCTCAGATTATCGTTTATTGGTGCGATGACGTTCGTTGCCTTGTTACTAATGAGTGCCTATGAGATAGTAACGCCGGCAACAGCAATAATCGTGTTAATTATTGCTGTGCTAACAGAACTAGTTTGGCGAAGGAGAACTGCAAAGATATGACTGGGCATCTACATCCGCTAACCGTTGTAACCGAAAAGATTGTTGAGTACTTTAGGCCGTACGGATTTGAGGTGATAACTGGTCCTGAGATAGTAACAACCGAAGAAAACTTCGATAGTTTGAATATCCCTGCCGACCATCCTGCTCGAGCAGAGTTCGACACATTCTATTTAAACGACGGTCGTAGCCTACGAGCGCATATGACATCTTTATACTTACGTACGATGAAGGATCGCCAGCCGCCAGTCCGTTTTCTATTTCCTGGGCGCTGCTTTCGTAACGAAGCTACCGATGCTACACATAATCACACGTTTCACCAAATTGACGGGTTAGTAATTGATACAGAAATAAATTTAGGCAACCTCATCGCTTCGTTAGAGGGACTACTGAAAAACTTAGTAGGGGAGTCGATCGAATTTCGGGTTCGAAATAGCTACTTCCCGTTTACCGAGCCAAGTATCGAATTAGATATTAAACGGTCCGGTGGCGATTGGTTAGAGATGTTGGGTGCCGGCATGGTTAACCCGAACGTTATACGATATTACGGACTCGACCCGGCCGTCTATCAAGGTTACGCTTTCGGGATTGGTCTAGAAAGAATGTTGAATGTTGCCGGTGGTGTTGACGATGTAAGAAATAACCTTAGCGGCGATTATCGTTATATTGGGCAAGTGAAATGAAGTACAACTACTCTGAATTTCAACAAGCAATTAAGAATTTACAGTGGAGCAAACAAGAGCTAGCTGACCGCCTGAGTGTTATTGGACACGAAGCAGTAGTAACGGGTGAAGAACTGGATGTTACCGTAACCAGCAACAGAAAAGATTGTCAGAATTTTCAGTATTTAGTTTTTGATTTATGCGGCGTTACGGAAGAGCTAGAGCAATCTAATCCGCCGAGTGGCTACTCTCACTCCAACGTAATCCCAGTCTCGATCGAACAGGTAAATAGATTACTAGGATCCAACTTAGAACCGTCGGTACTTAAGAAGCTCGAAAAACTTGGCTTTATTGTCGAAGCAAACGGCGTTCGACCGCCAAATTTTAGAACTGGTATCGAAACGGTTGCTGATATTGCTGAGGAGGTTCTACGAGTTGTCGGTTTTGAGGCTATCTCGATTAAGGAATTGTCAAAGGCCGATATCAAAGTATCGCCAGACTATGAAAAGCAGTTAGCGATTAAGCAAAAATTAGCTGGTATCGGTCTATTTGAGACTCGAACGTATTCGTTTGAATCGAACGGGGATGTAGAATTGAAAAATCCGTTTAGCGCCACTATGCCGTATTTGCGCACATCGTTGCTACAGGGTTTACTCGTTACTGCGAGCAAAAATCCGTATATGAAACGAGTTAGTTGTTTTGAGATTGGTAACATCTTTAACCCAGATGAGCAGACTGTTTTAGAAATACTCTTAACCGGGCAAAAAAACTACGACCATGTAACACAGCAAATAATCAAAGTGCTCGGAGTTACTATTACTTTTCAGCCGGTTGAAGACACTCTGCTGACGGCTTCAGGCGTCAAACAACCCAACCCAGTATCGGCTCAGCTGCCGATCGACAAAATTACAGAAGTAAAACCAACTAACAGGCCGGTGGATCTGCCGCAATTTCAGCCTGTAAGCAAGTTTCCGCCGCTCGTTCGTGACGTTACGCTTATCGACACAGAATTCGACTCATCAACGGCAGCGAAAATTTTTCCTGAGCTACTTTTTGTTGAGGAAATTGACAACTACGTAAGCCCCGAAACAAACAAACAATCTGTTACGTACCGATTTCTCTTTCAGAAGTTTGAAAGCAGTTTCGTAGATGAGGAGATTCGATCGATCGATCAAAGACTACTTAAGCATTTCAACAACGAGTAATAACAGGTAAAATTTAGACATGGAACGAGCTCTAAGTAATCAAGTTAAAGACAAAATCGGTCAAACTGTAACGATTCGTGGCTGGGCAGAAACTGTGCGCAAACACGCAAAAGTTGTATTTATCGACGTTCGCGATCGAACTGGGTTAGTTCAGGTAGTTTGCACGGAAAAACTACTTGAGGTTGCGAACTCCATCTCTCCTGAATCGGTGGTTACGATTACCGGCACTGTTACCGAGCGCCCGCAATCACTGGTTAATGTTAACATCGTCAGCGGTACTGTCGAGCTTCAGGCAGACTCTATCACGGTTGAATCAGTCGCTAAAACGCTCCCGATGCCGTTAAACGATCGGGCTGTCAGCGAAGAAACACGATTAAAATACCGGTATTTAGACTTGCGTTCGAAGAAAATGGCCGAAAATATCCGAATGCGACATCAAATGAATCAGTTTTTACGCGAGGAACTCACAAAACTTGATTTCGTTGAAGTTGAGACTCCGTATATCTCTAAATCTACTCCAGAAGGAGCACGAGACTATCTTGTTCCGAGCCGGATTCAGCCAGGTAATTTTTACGCGCTTCCGCAGTCGCCACAGCAGTATAAACAGCTATTAATGGTCGCTGGGCTCGAGCGTTATTTCCAGATTGCTCGCTGTTTTCGTGACGAGGATGCACGTGGCGATCGCCAACCAGAATTCTCACAGTTAGATCTTGAGCTAAGTTTTACTTCGCAAGAAGAAATTCTCCAGGTTACAGAAAGCTTATTCTTAGGGCTAGTGAAAAAATTCTTTCCGGAGAAAACCTTAACGTTCAATACGATTCCGCGACTAACGTATAAAGAAGTAATGGAGCAGTACGGCACCGATAAGCCGGATTTGCGTCAAGACAAAACAAACGACGACGAGCTAGCTTTCGCGTTTATTATTGATTTTCCGATGTTTGAGTGGAAGGAATCCGAAAAACGTTTTGACGCAACGCACCACCCGTTCACAGCGCCAAAACCAGAATGGGAAGATAACTTTGAAAAACACCCAGAAGAGGCTTTAGCGCTCCAACACGACTTTGTTCTTAACGGATCAGAGATTGCTGGCGGAAGCGTCCGAATTCACCGTGCTGACGTTCTGGAGCGTGTCTTCGAGTTTCTAGGACACAACAAAGAAAAGATTCGAGCTGATTTCGGGCATTTACTAGAAGCCTTCGAGTATGGAGTGCCGCCGCACGGCGGTATCGCTCCCGGACTCGACCGAATTTACACAATCTTACTTAAAGAGAACTCTATCCGCGACGTCATTGCATTTGCTAAAGCCGGCGATGGTCGCGATCTGATGATGAACGCACCGAGCCCAGTAGATGACGCACAACTAAAGGAACTTGGTCTAAAGAAAATCGGTTAGCGATGCTAACACCGGAAACGCAGTTCGGTCCAAAGAGAAAAAAGCGCTTACCACTCGTGCTCATTATTCTTATATCTCTATTTTTGGTGCCAGCAGCTACCAATAATATCGAAGCTACCACCGACACTATTACGTTGCCAGACATTTCTGTACAACTCTCCGATACAACTAGCTATCTCTCAGTTAAGGATGGTACTCGTAGGCCACTTGTTTACGCGAAATCGGTGTTACTAATGAACGCTGAAACTGGAGAAGAATTATGGTCTGATAACGCCGACGAAGTGGTGGCAGTCGCCTCAACAACCAAAATGACAACCGCATTAACTGCTCGCAAATTACTTAAACTAGATGAAGTTGTTACCGTCACACGATCGTCTGTGTTAGTCGCAGGATCAAAAATACAACTCGCAGTTGGCGAACAAATTACGGTGGAGAACTTACTAAAAGGATTATTAATACAATCCGGAAACGACACAGCGTTTGCGTTGGCCGAGCATTACGGCCAGAAGCACGGCGGTGATTATAAACTGTTTGTCAGCGAAATGAATAAGTTTTCAGAACAAAATAATCTGATGCTCTCTAAGTACAACGACCCAGCAGGACTAGACGATGAGGTCGGCCGCTCGACTGCTCGGACACTTGCTCACACCGCTAGATTATTACTACGTGATCCGGTCTTATCTGAAATCGTGCGGACACCGACTGAGATAATCTATTCAGTCGATAATAAGTACTCACACGAGCTAAAAAACTCTAACCGCTTACTATTAGCCGACACTCCATACTACATGCCTGGTGCCATTGGTATAAAAACTGGGTTCACTCACGGCGCCGGTCACTGCTTGGTGGCTGGGTATAAAACATCGGTCGGTACCGTGATCGGCGTAGTATTAAATACGAACGAATACACTATTACTGCCTCTGCGGCAGAGATGAAGAAACTCTTCCAATGGGCTGAGAACAATGTTCTTGAGAAAAGCTACTAATCAACCAGGGTATTGACAATACTTAGAATGAGTATAGTAATAAGTGATTAGAAGTAATTACAAAAGTGTTAATAAATAATTAGTAATCAGGAAAGGAGATTTATGAATATTGATAGTTGGGGAACAGAAGTCCGTGATACAATCGAGCTCGTTTGGAATAGAATTGTAGATTTTACTCCGAATGTAATCGGTGCAGTTGTTATCGCTCTTGTCGGAGCAGTTGTTGGTGTAATTTTAAGTTACGTTGTGACGTATATCCTCAAGGCCATCCGCTTACAGAACTTGTCTGATCAAAGTAAGTTCACAGAAGTTCTCAAGCGCGCCAAGATGAAAACAGACGTCGCTGAAGTAGCGGGTACGTTTACTCGTTGGGTTGTGATTCTTGCGTTCCTACTTCCAGCCTCAGTCGTATTAAAGGTTGAAGGCGTTCGCGATTTTGTTGAGGGAATTCTCAGCTACGTACCACGTGTTCTCGGTGTTGGTCTGCTGGTCGTAATCGGCTCACAGATTGCTGATATTCTAAGTAAGTTAACACGAGTATCAGTTGACAGTATCGGTTCAACAATGGCTCGAAGCGTCGAATTACTTGTTCGCTGGTCGATCTACGCAGCGATCGTAATCGCTTCGATGTTCGCACTTGGTGTTCCACGTGAGTTCACTGTTATCTTGTTTATCGGCGCGGTTTCAGCCTTTGCGCTCGCGTTCGGTATCTCGTTTGGTCTTGGCGGTCAGTCGCATATGAATGATCTCGCAAAGCGTGTTCGAGAAGAGTTTAAAAAGTAAATAACTTAAAACTCAACAAAAAAAGACCCAACCGGGTCTTTTTTTGTTATTTATCAGCAATAAATTTTTGCCAAGCCGCGAGCGCGTTGGCGGCAGCGATCTGTTCGGCTCGTTGTTTTGAGGAGCCCTGTCCCTCAGCGATTAGTTTTGCCTTGGCGTATACGCCGACGGTGAACGTTTTATTATGGTCAGGACCTTCGTCTTTGATAACTCTATATTCGGGCGTAACGCTTAGTGCTTCCTGTGAAAGTTCCTGTAAATGCGACTTTGGATCGATGTATAATTTCTTCTCAATAATCTCTGGTAATAGACTTATGAGATGCTCTTGAATGAACGTAGTAGCAGCTGTGTAGCCCCGGTCGAGGTAAATCGCTCCAATAATAGCTTCAACAGCGTTTGCGAGTATTAAATTACGCGCCCTGCCGCCGCTTTTTTCTTCGCCCTTGCTCATCCGCAGTATCGAACCAACACCGAGATCAATCGCAACTTTCGCCAGGACTTCGCCCTTAACGATTGCGCTACGCCAGTTTGTTAGCTCACCTTCAGGATTTGGAAAGTTCTTGTAAAGGTATTCTGTTACAACCAATTCAAGCACAGCGTCGCCAAGAAATTCCAGCCGCTCGTTATGTTCTTGCGATTTATCGTTCGTTTCGTTTAAAAACGAACGGTGCGTCAGCGCAATTTGGAGTAACTGCGGGCTTTTAAAGCTGACGCCGATTTTCTTCTCAAATTCGGTGAGGTCACTTAGCTTCGGGTTCATCAGTGGGTTTTATTTCTTCTTCGACGTAGCGGTCGCTGTTGCGATAAAGTGTTCCCAGTACGCCGTTAATAAACTTCGACGAGTTCTCGCCACCAAACGTCTTTGCAATCTCAACTGCCTCGTTAATAGCAACTTTTGGCGGAATGTCCTCGTCTTTTAGTAGCTCGTAGGCCGCTAAACGCAAAATACTTTTATCGATAATTGAAATTTGATCGAGCGGCCATTCCGGCGCTGCATCGGCAATAAGTTGATCGATCTCTTCTTTAAATTCAACCGTTCCTTCTACAACACGGTGAACGTAATCTACGTCCACATCTTTTTTTACCGGCTCCATCACACGATCAGCGATTTCAACGATAGTTTGATTCTGATGGAAGTCCCACTCGTAGAGCGACTGCATGGCAATCGTTCGCGATAGGTGGCGGTTTACCGACATCGTTATTTAGATTCTTGATCTAAGACGATTCGTTTGGTTGGCGCGCTCTGAGTAACTGACTTACCGTTATAAAAACCGCAATGCGGGCAAACAACGTGAGGAAGCGCAGGTTTCTTGCAGTTAGTGCAAGTTGTTACTTCCAAATCAGTTGCCTTGTACTGGGCTCGACGTAAATTTGTTCGAGTTTTGGATAACTTTTTCTTTGGCTCTGCCATTGTTTATATAGTATACAGCAGTTTCTACCCTGAAACAATGAGATTAAGCACTTCACCGGGCTTATAAATACGCTTAATAATGGGGCGATTGAGTAGCGTTTTCTCAACTTGAGGATCTTGTAGCGCGGCAGAAACTGCTGACTCTTCGTCATTAGCGGTAAGTTCAACAGTGGCAATAAACTTCTGGTTTATGAGCACTTTAATTGTTTTTAAGCGCTCAATAGTCGTTGCCTTTGGCCAGCTTGCCGCAAACACCGACCCCGGATAATTAGAACTAAACGATTTCTCCCAAAGTTCCTCCGCCAGAAACGGGTAGATAGGGGAGAGAGTAATAATAAATTTCTGGAAATCGCCGCGAGAAATAGTTTCAAACTTCTCCCAATTATTTATTAATTTCATCGCCTCGGCGACTACTGTATTAAGCCTGAATTCAGCGATCATCGGTTCGATAGATGCTAAATAATTATTCAACTCATCGCTCGGCTTGGCTGAATCGGATACTTTTTCTACAAGTTTATACAGCCGAATCAGGAAACGATGAATGCCGCTGATGCCGCGCGGATTCCATTCGACGTCAATCTCCATCGGACCCATAAACAGCTCGTAACCACGCAGTGCGTCGGTACCGTAATGCTCAATAAGCGGATCTGGTGATACAACGTTCCCCTTGCTCTTACTCATCTTACTGCCGTGTAGGTTAACCATGCCGATGTTGTAGAGCTGCATGAACGGCTCGGTTATCTTTGCGTCAATGTAACCGTGCTTAGCCAAAAAACGAGTAACAAATCGCGCGTACAATAAATGAAGCGTCGCGTGCTCGATACCGCCGATATACAAATCAACTGGCAACCAATCATTAACTGTTTTTTTATCAAACGCTTGCTTTTCGTCGGTAGGGGATAGGTATCGCAAAAAGTACCACGACGAGTCGACAAAGGTGTCTAGAGTGTCGGTGTCGAAGTACCACCCCTTGCCGTAGAGCGTTTCGGCGCGTTCTTTATATTCTGCCGAGCGAGCAATCGGACTTTCGCCGCCTGGCAGAAAGTCGACGTCTTCAGGAAGTCTAAGCGGTAAATGCTCGTCTTTAACAGGGTGTGGCTGTCCCTGTGGATCGTAAACGATCGGAATCGGCGCACCCCAATATCGCTGACGACTTACTAACCAGTCCCTCAGACGATACGTTGTAACGGCTTTCCCAAGTTTTTTCTTTTCAAGATCGTTCGTTATTTTTTCTGATGCTTCGTCGCTGCTTAATCCGGAGTACGAACCAGAATCAGTCAAACGACCTTTGTCGGTGTAAATTTGCTTATTAACCAGGAAGTGAAATGAGAGAATGTGCGACTCGTCTACAATTAAACGCTCGACCTCAGATTTAGTTAGCCACTCGATCTTAAATTTATCGATCTCGTTGTCTTCTAATTTTGTTGGGTCTTGCTTTTTACTTTTTAACCTAAAGTGAAGCCCCGTAACGTCAATAATCCGATTAACACCCTTTGAGTAAGCGCGGTAATGGTGGTGTAGCGTGCCGGTCTGCCCGATTAGCTCTAAGTCAGTGTAACCAGTTTCTTCAGCAATTTCGCGTCGAGCTGTTATTTCCGCATCTTCATTATTATCTCTACCACCCCCGATAAAAAGTCGACCTCCAAGCTCTTTTCCCCAATTAAGCGTTAAGAATTTGCCGGTAGTAGGGTCTTCAACGATCGCGATAATGCTTTCACGAAATTCCTCGTTATCTAATACTTCACCGGTTTCAGGCTCGATTACTGGTTTAATCGGTAGTTTGTGTGTAATTGCGAATTGGTAATCACGCTCATCGTGAGCCGGCACGCACATCACCGCCCCAGTGCCGTATTCTAATAACACGTAATCAGCTACGTAAATTGGAATTTCTTTATTGGTTAGCGGGTGGATTGCGAAACTACCGGTTTCGTAGGCTGTTTTTTCCGACTCTTTAGCTTGGGCGCGATCGACATTAGTTTTAGCAGATACCGTTTGTAGATACTCCTGAAAGCCGTCGCTACGCTCTGGTACTACTAACTCTTTTGCCAGCTGGTGTTCAGGCGCTAACACAATCGCGGTTACGCCAAAAATCGTATCGATCCGAGTAGTGAATACCGGTATCTCGCTTGCTGAATCTTTAATTTTAAAGGCGAGCTCAACACCGACTGATTTACCGATCCAATTGCGTTGCAGGCTTTTTACTCGCTCCGGCCATTTCACCTGCTCCAACCCGTCGATTAGTTCTTGTGCGTACTCGGAAGTTTTTAAGTACCACTGCGAGAGCTCTTTCTTGGTTACTTTGGCGCCACAGCGATCACAACAACCGTTAACTACTTGCTCGTTTGCTAATACAGTCTGATCGTTCGGACACCAGTTCACGAGCGATTTTCGCTTTTCGGCCATACCGTGTTTGAAAAACTGCAAAAATAGCCATTGCGTCCAGCGGTAATACTCTGGATCAGACGTAACTACGCGCTTTGACCAGTCGAAACATGCACCGAGCTGATTAAGTTGTTTTGTAAACGATTCTATTGCGTTGTCGGTAAACTTTTTCGGGTGTGACTTATGTTTGATGGCCGCATTTTCAGCCGGCAAACCGAAGGCATCGAAACCCATCGGATGAAGTACGGTCTTTCCCAGTAACATCTGGTAGCGTGCATAAAAATCGCTCATAACGTATCCTCGCCAGTGACCGACGTGCAAACCGTCACCAGAAGGATACGGGAACATGTCTAGGCAATAATATTTGTCTTTGCTCGATAAATCGGCAGTGGAAAGTTTATTTTTTTCCCAAACATCTCGCCATTTCTGCTCTATTTTTTGATGATTATAGTGACGATCCATTACCTGTAAGTATATCTGTAACTAAAAAAACTGCCTAGCAGTTGCGAAGTTTTTAAACGAGGTTAAAGTAGGGGAGAGGAGTAATGGAAAATATTAATCAATTTCTCGATTCACCGATGTTACGCTCAATAGCGGGTGGGGCGATAATTTTTATTGTCGGATTAATTTTTCTTAAAAATCAAATTGTTAAGTTACTTATTCTTACAGTGTTAGTTGCCGCTGCGATCTTCTTCTACAACAACTATCGATGAGGAAAAATTGGGGTTGGGTTCTCGTAATTGTTACGGCGCTTTTTCCGATAGTTCTCTGGATGTTGGCGGCTCCGATAAACACTAGATTCACCTCAGCGAGCGTTAGTATACTAAGCCTCTCTCAAATTTGTGCGCTTACCGGCGCGTCATTCTTTGCCTGGAACTTTATTTTAGCTGCGCGGTTACGGTGGTTGGAAAGTGGTTTCGGTGGATTAAATAAAGTCTTTGTCGCTCACCACACGTTTGGCGGGGTTGCGTTTGTTCTACTGCTTCTGCACGCAATTCTTGTTATGGCGCAATATCTGCCGATTTCGATCTCGCTCACGGGAGAAATGTTAATTGACGTCTCCGATTTGTCGAAAAACCTCGGTCGCTTGACGCTTGGCATTATTATGACGGTTCTTATTATCACTTATTACTTTCCGCTCAAACACAACATCTGGAAGTGGACGCATCAGATTATCGGAGCAGCGTTATTTACCGGTTTTGCGCATGTTTTTATCGTCCCGAGCGACGTCGCGAACTACTTGCCGTTACGATACTGGATGTTGGGAATACTGCTCTGTGGAATCATTGCTTATTGCTACCGGGTACTATTTGGTAAGTATCTTGTGTCGCGCTACAAATACACAGTTACCGATATTAAAAAGTTCCCAAACAATATTATGGAGATTGTACTAACGCCGACCGCCGGCTCTATGCAGTACAGACCAGGGCAATTTGTTTTTATTAGTTTTATCCAAAACGGAATCACTACCGAATTCCACCCATTTTCCATTACCTCCGATAGCAGCTCAAAACAACTCTCAATAGGAATTAAGCGGCTCGGCGACTACACTGAAACACTTTCTAGTTTGGAACGGGGCACAGAAGCAAAAATTGAAGGTCCGTTCGGTCGTTTTTACATACAAAAAAATCATCACGCCGACCAAATCTGGGTCGCGGGCGGAATCGGTATTACGCCGTTTTTGAGTATGATTCGCAGTCAAAAAGTAATCGATGGCGGTAAAGTTTGGTTATTCTACTCAGTTAACACCATCGACGAAGCGGTCTTTCTTCCAGAACTTATTGCCTACGCAAAAGAAAATGAAGATTTTATATTAATCCTTCACGAAACTAAGCGAAACGGTTACATTAGCGCCGAAATTATTTCTAAAAAAGTGGGGGAACTGACGAATAAAGAGATCTTCCTCTGCGGTCCGCCACCGATGATGAAGTCGCTTCGTGAACAATTTGTTTCAATTGGCGTTAACAACAATGTAATTCATTCAGAGGAGTTTACGCTCTAATGTTACAACGAATTATCGATATTACCTTAGCAATCTATATATTGTTTACAATAATATTTATTTTAATCGCAGTGCTGTAAATCTGTGGACCGTACCGGGTTCGAACCGGTGACCTCTTCCATGCCATGGAAGCGCGCTACCAGCTGCGCCAACGGCCCGATGTTGGAAATTATACCAGAGAAAGCTTACAGATTCACCGCTGCGGCCGGTTGTTGGACTGGAACAAGCAAAGTTTTTCCTGTCATCTCCGGCGATGGCGGTAACCCAAGAATATTTAGAATAGTCGGCGCAACATCAGCCAAAGTACCGCCGTCACGTACTTGCAGACCAAGCGCCTCCTGACCGGTAATAAGAAACGGGACGGGGTTACTGGAATGCTCGGTGTCTGGTTCACCAGTTTTGGGATTAACCATCTGTTCGGCGTTGCCGTGATCGGCCGTAACGATAAGTAGGCCGTTAGTTTTTCTAATTTCCTCGTAAATTCTGGTAAGTCCGGCATCAACTGCTTCGCATGCTTTTATCGCTGCACGTAAATTGCCAGTGTGGCCAACCATATCTGGGCAAGCGTAATTAAGAATAATAAAGTCGTAGTTATTGAGATTTTTCAGTACTGTGTCTGTAACCTCGACGCTTGCCATCTGCGGAATTTGGTCGTAACTGGGTACTTTCGGCGACGGAACAACGATCCGATCCTCGTTTTTATACGCTTCTTCGTGCCCGCCGTTAAAGAAGTAGGTAACGTGGGCGTATTTTTCCGACTCGGCGACGTGAAGCTGTTTCAAGTTAGCAGTTGAGAGAATATGCGAAAGCGGCTGGCTGACGTTTCGCGGTTTAAACGCGACTTCCATCGGTAGTCCTTCTTGATAATACGTAAAACCAACGAAATAGAGGTTCTTACGCACAACTTTGCGGTTAAAGCCATCGAAATCTGGCTTAACAAATGTTTGGGTCAGCTCACGTGCTCGGTCGCCGCGGAAATTAAAGAAGATAATTGAATCACCGTCTTGTATCGGCCGATAGCTGTTATTTGCGCCTTGGACAACCGTTGGTGGGATAAACTCGTCCGAATAACCATCGCGATAAGCAGCAGCCACCGCCGCTTCGGCCGTTGGCGCAACCGGACCAACACCCTCTGTCATTGCTCGGTAGGTTTTCTCGATGCGCTCCCAACGGTGATCGCGATCCATCGCATAGTACCGCCCAGAGACCGTACAGATAGCCCCAAACCCGAGTTTAGATAAATACTCGTTAACTCTCGATAAATGACTCTCTGCATCAAAGGGAGGGGTATCGCGACCGTCGGTAATCGCGTGGATACAGACGTTTGGCATTTCCAGCGTCTTTGCCATATCTAATAATGCATAGAGATGGTCGACATGGCTATGAATACCGCCATCGCTCACTAAACCAACTATATGAACGTTTTTACCGTTCTTTTTTGCTTGGTTGAAAGCTGTAACAAGCGGCTCGCTTTTCAGAAACGAACCGTCTTTAATTGCTGCTGTAATTACTGGTAACGATTCTAGAACGATCTGTCCTGAACCTATATTCAAATGCCCAACCTCGGAGTTACCGCGCTCATTAACTGGTAGGCCTACCGCTTCACCAGAAGCCTGTAAGATTGTGTGAGGGTAAGATTTGGTTGCCATATTGAAGAACGGCGTCTTCGCTAACGAAACCGCGTTGCCGCCCCAATTTGGAGCAACGCCCCATCCGTCGATAACGGCTAGTACGACTGGTTTCGGCCTACTGCTTTGCGGCATTGCCAGACAATTCTCGTTCAATCACCAATAACCTGCGGTATTTGCTCATTCGCTCCGGGTGAGAATCGTTCGGCGCCCCTGTTTTTATAAATTGAGCCCCAACTCCAACGGCAAAATCTGCAATAAAATCATCGAGCGTCTCGCCGGAGCGGTGAGAGATAATATTGATGTAGCCGGCTTGGCGGGCGATATCAACAACTTCCATCGTCTCGGTGACACTACCAATTTGATTAAGCTTAACTAATATAGCGTTAGCTGCGTTGGACTCGATACCTTTTTTGAGTCGATCCGGATTGGTAGCAAATACGTCGTCGCCAACAAGCATTAGTTTTTTCGTGCTCGGGTTTGATTGCTCCATCTCTTTATAAAACTCAGCCCACGAAGCCCAGTCGTCCTCCGGAAACGGATCTTCGATCGATAGAACTGGAAAATCTCTCAAAATGCCCAAGTACCGTTTTGGAGAAATCTCAAAAGTTGGCGGCAAACTCGAAGCAGCTACATCAAGCGCTAGCGATACCTCATCCCAAGGCTTATACCCAGATTCTTTAATGGCTTTAACTAAGTAATCAAATGCCATCTCGTTTGTGTCTAAATTCGGTGCGTAACCGCCTTCGTCACCAGTTGGCAGAAAAACTGACTCCTGTTTCAACAACTGTCCGAGCGTACTAAAAACCAACTTTCCAGCGGAAAGCTGGTTGTGATACCCATCTACACGGTCGGGGATAACCATGAACTCTTGAATGTCTAAGTTGTTGTCGGCGTGTTTACCGCCGTTAATGAGGTTGAACATCGGGACTGGAATCGTAAAACCAGTTCGATTATCTAATTCTCCAATATATCGGTAGAGCGGCACACCTTTTTCCATAGCTGCAGTTCGAGCCACAGCCATCGACACGGCTAATATCGCGTTAGCACCGAGATTTGATTTGTCAGGAGTACCGTCGAGCTTAATCATTATCTGGTCGAGACCGCGTTGATCGAAGACTTCTTTTCCGAGTAACGCTGGAGCAATTTTTTGTTTAATATTCTCCACGGCCTGCGCCGGCTCTACTACTTTAGCTTCGAACGCAGATTTTGAGGCGCCGGCCGGAACCGCTGCTGAACCGACTTTGCCGGTATCAGTCTTAACGGTAGCTTGAACGGTATCGTCGCCGCGTGAATCGTGAATAACTTCGCCGATAACTTCTACAATTTTTGCCATTATATTTTCTTTAACCCCTCTTTTAACACATTGATCGATTCCACCGGCGACGGATCGACGCCGTAAACACCCGCTAAGTAATAGCTTAACAGGTCGCCAAAATAAATGAGTAGTAGTTGCTCGCTTAACAGGTTTTCTGAACGAACCGACAAGGGGATAAACGGTACTTCGTTTTTATTAAATAACTTTTCAATTAGGTTTTTTCGGGCGTTATTTCGTGAGAAGGCAAAATTTGACTCTAGATACACGACCGTTAGTTTCTCGGGGATTGGAAAATCGATTCCAACCAACGTGTTATGACAAAGCTCCGGAACCATCGCACCAAACGCGAAGACCTTACTATTTTCATTAAACTGATTCACCCAGCGGCGCATCACCGACCCCAACGGCGCAGATGTAAGTACCATCGGGACTTTATTACTCAGCGTCATCGCTAGTTCCTCGGCTTTCGGCGGAAAAATCTGCTTACTGACGGTGTTTTTTAGTTCCGTGATCGAAGCGAAATACTGCTTCTCGGTTAACGCCGCGACCTGTAGTTTTGTTAAAAGCGTTAGCAATAGCCCATATAACCAGCCAACAGCTGCCCTGGGTGCGCTCTCGTATTCGATCGGAATTAAGAAAAAATCGTGGATTTTAGCTAATTCAGCGAGTTTACCGCCGCTGGTGATAGCGACAACTGGCGATTTGAGCTCTAAAGCAGTTTTTACGGCATCAAGTGTCTCTTCAGTATCACCCGAATGGCTAACAGCAATTACCAATGTTTTGTCTGTTACCCAGCCTGGCAACCCGTAATCAGCCCAAGTATCAATCGAGATTTTACTACTTCGAAGAAGATCTTGCGCGAGCATTCCTGCAATCCCCGAACCGCCCATGCCACAGATCACAATTCGATCAAACTCTAGTTTCGGAACATCCTTAATCCAAAGACTCGTCCAGGCTTTTTCAAGCTGAATTGGTAAGTCGTGGATTTTTTCGAGCATCTTCTGCTCATCGAGGACAACAATCTGTTCCGCCATAGTTCTACAGTACTATGTGTCTCGGGAGTAGGGAAGTGTGGACCGTATCGGAGTCGAACCGACGACCTCTACAATGCGAATGTAGCGCTCTACCAGCTGAGCTAACGGCCCTTAATGGTGTTATTCTACCAAGAATTACGGTAAAATTAACCCACTAGCCCGCGTGGCGGAACGGTAGACGCGGTGGACTCAAAATCCACTAATCGCAAGATTGTAGAGGTTCAAGTCCTCTCGCGGGCACGATGCAAGAAATCCGCTTTGACGAAAGAGACATTAAAAAGATTTTTAGAGCCGACACTCCTACGTTGCGCTTAATGCGTTTTGTTCGACGAACAGTCTTAAGTTTAATTTATATTGGTTTATTGTTTGGCGTATTCTTTTACGGCTTAAACTTTTCTGCCTTTTTAAAAAGATTTCAGTACGAAACTAGGGCAAATACTAACAATATCGCGGTAATCGATGAGCCGAAACCAGAGCCGGTGGTTGAGATACCGGATTACGCGCCGCTCGTTGAGATCCCAAAAATTAGTGTCTCTGCGCCGCTTCTACTAAATGTTGCGCCGGATTTAATTGTTGATCAGCTTCGCGTTGGGGTGACGCATTACGAGGCAACGGCGTTACCGGGCGAGATCGGCAATAGCGTAATCGTTGGTCACTCTTCGGATTTACCGTGGAGCGATGGTCAGTATAAAACAGTGTTTGCCCTACTCGATAAGTTAGTACTCGGCGACAAAGTGGTAGTCTATTACAAAAAACAGCGCCTTGTTTACTCCGTAACCTCTAGTAAGGTTGTCGCTCCGACCGACTTATCGGTACTGCGACGCTCAACTACTCCGCAGATTACTTTACTTACTTGTTACCCAGTGGGCACCACCCGTAATCGTCTAATTGTTACGGCGGAGTTAATCGAAGGGGTGCCAACCGGAACTCAAGTTAGCGAGCCAGCTATTGGCTCGGCTCTGCCACGACCTCGGTAGGAATTGTTAGGTTAATTAATTTCTTCACACCGTTTTCGTTTATAACGAACGCGTACGAACTCGGCTGAGAGTTAATCGGCACGTATTCGGTTGTAGCAAGGGAGTAAATAACGAAATCTTGATTCGTGTCGGGGATAAAAACGTGGAAATTACTACCGAGCTGATAGAGATATAAAGAGTTATAGCGGTGTATTTGAAGGGGCTCGGAAGAGAAGCGGGTAATAAACTCGTTTCCGTCAAACAACTCCCCGTTTTGCAGTGTTAAGCCGTTGGAGAGTTTTGAGGGTGTAATAAATCGAGCGTTCGGTTCGAGCGTCGAAACAAGTGGTTGCTTGGCAATTAATACCACATCTCGTGCGATGCCGACTTCGCCGCGATCTAAGTGGAATACCCTAATGTAGGGTAGGTATCCCTCTTTAGTAATCGATAAGTCGTATCGCCCAGGTTGTAAGCCACGCTGTTGAAACGGACCTTTTGTAGCGATAGTTTTACCGTTTAGCTGGATCTCAACGTCAGATAGTTTCGTCTCAATAGAAACTACCGACGTCTGCTCGAACGTTCGTGCTTTCGTATCGAACGTTAACCCGTTCGCCCAAAGAAACGTAATTATGGCCATCACAATAAAAACTAATACCCCAACGGTAGAAAAAATAGTTCCCTGAACCTGCCTGCGGCGATGAGTCATAGTAGTAGTATACAAGAATATGAAACACAGATTAGCTAGTTGTTAGATAAGCGATACCTGATAGAATGGCAACAATATGTTACGACGGATCGGGGTAGATTTAGGCACGGCCAACATCCTTATTAACGTCCCTGGCAAAGGGATTGTTATCGACGAGCCTGCTGTTGCGGCGATCGACGCCTTTGATAATAAAATCGTCGCCTTTGGCGAGGAAGCTAAAAAGATGCTCGGTAAAACCCCCGGCAGTATTATCGCTGCTCGACCGTTAAAAGACGGCGTTATCGCTAACTTTAAAGTTACCGAAGCGATGCTGCGTTATTTTATTAACCGCGTAAGTGGCCGAATTCGTCTATTACGACCTGATGTTATGGTGGCGGTACCCGTCGGCGCTACTTCAACCGAGCGTCGAGCAGTTATCGACGCGTGCGTCGCCGCCGGCGCTAAAAAAGCGTTTCTCATTAAAGAACCAGTAGCAGCGGCGTTAGGCGCAAACGTGCCGATTGCGGCAGCTGAGGGACACCTTATTATCGACATAGGCGGCGGCACAACCGAGGTTGCGGTGATATCGCTCGGCGACGTGGTAGCAGCAACATCGGTTCGAGTTGGCGGCGCCAAGATGGATCAAGCGATCGCTAATTATATTCGTAAAAAATACTCTCTGATTATCGGCGAGCCAACAGCCGAATCGCTTAAAATTAAAATAGGTGCGGTAGTTCCTCAGAAAAAAGAACAAACAATGGAGCTCTCTGGTGCTAACTCAATTACTGGTTTGCCTGAGAGTATTATCGTTAACTCCAGCGACGTCATGAACGCCGTCCAAGAAGAGTTAAAAGAAATTATCGGCGCCGTTAAGTCGGTGCTACAAAAAACCCCACCCGAGTTAGCGGCAGATATTATGGATAAGGGGATGATCATGACTGGCGGCGGGTCGATGCTTCGCGGCCTTGATCAGTTATTTACCAAGGTTACCGGCGTACCTTGCCAGTTAGCAGAGGATCCGAGACTATGTGTCGCCAAAGGCACCGGTATCGCCGCAGAACATTTAGACGAATACGTTCGGTCTGTCCTGTGGTCGAAGCGCTAACAGGTTCACATTTTCCGAAAACTCAAGTATGGTTGTTGCATGATAATCGGCGTTGACGCATCGAGAGCCGTTAAAGTAGCGAAAACCGGAACTGAACACTACTCGTGGGAGCTATTAAAGGAACTTGTTCAGCTTCCAAGTGAACATACGTTTCGTCTTTACGCGCCGCATCTTCCCAAAAACCCGTTTCCCGAAGAACGGTGCGAGTGGAGAGTTATTCCGGAGCGCCGGCTCTGGTCGCAGATCGCGCTGGCAAAGGAGATAAAATCTGATCCGCCAGACGTCTTATTTGTCCCGTCGCACGTTATTCCGTTACTAACAAACGTGCCATCGGTTGTAACAATCCACGACGTTGCTTATAAGTATTACCCGAAAGCATATTCGTCGTTTGACCGTCGCTACCTCGAATTCACGACCGGTATATCGATCTCAAAGGCAAAAAAAGTAATTGTTCCGACTCAAGCAACAGCTAACGATATTCAAAAGTACTACAAAGCCGAGACAGAAAAAATTACCGTTATACCGCACGGGTATAACTCTGATGTTTTTAAGCCGCTACCGAAAAGCGGATCGCCGTACCAATATCCGTATATATTTTTCGTCGGGCGGATCGAAACCAAAAAGAACGTGTTGCGCTTAATCGAGGCGTTTGCGTTACTCTCAAAACAAGAAAAAACTCTTCATCTGGTGTTGGCTGGTAAGCCTGGGTTGGGTAGCGAAGATGTTACCGCTAGAATCCAATCTTTAGCCGAAGAAGTTAAACAAAAGATTCATCTTATTGGCTACATCGACGATCACGACGTTGCACGTCATCTTGCACACGCTAAGGCCTTTGTTTTCCCGAGTTTATACGAAGGTTTCGGCATTCCGATTCTTGAAGCGATGGCGGTCGGCTGTCCGGTTGTTTGTAGTAGCACACCCGCACTTGTTGAGATCGCAAAAGACGTGGCTACTGTACTACCGCCAGATAACTCGCTCAGTTGGGCCGCTGCCGTACAACGAATAATCGACAACCCAGAGCTCGCTGCCAATATGAGTGAGAAGGGGATTAAACGAGCAAGCGAGTATTCTTGGAAAAAGTCGGCCGAAAAAACGTTAGAAATTTTGAATAATGTGGCAGCCTAATTACATCAAAATTCTCGGTGTGCGTGTTGATTCGTTAACGTGGAACGACGTAGATAGTTTTGCAAAAGATGCGCTTTCGGGTAGTAAACCGAATCAAGTTGTAACCGTTAACGGAGAGCACATTCTTGCTGCGGAACGTAACCCTAAGCACCGTAACGTTATCAATAACGCCGAACTCGTCGTACCAGATACTACAAACGTACTTTGGGTTAGTAAATTAAAAGGAAGGGGATTAGCGCAGACGATTCCCGGTGTCGATTTATCGTTGCGATTAGCTCGGATCGCTGCTGAAACTAATAACTCTTTGTTCTTGTTAGGTAGTAAAATTGGTGTCGCCGAAAAAGCCGCTCGAAAGTTGCAAACGATGTATCCGGGACTGGTAATTGCCGGGTTTAGTAGCGCCGATCCAGGCAAGAATAGGGTGGTGGAAGAGATTCGTAATTCGGGCGCTGATATCGTGTTAGTCGCGTACGGTGCACCAACCCAAGAGTACTGGATCGCAGAGCACAAAGTAGCAACCGGCGCAAAAATATTAGTTGGCGTCGGCGGGACTTTCGATATGATCGCCGGCATTTTGCCTCGTGCCCCAAGGTTTGTACGAACCCTCCACCTAGAATGGCTTTGGCGATTAATCCTTCAGCCGTCACGAATCGGTCGAATTTGGAAAGCGGTAGTAGTATTTCCTCTAAGAGCGCTTTTCCATTGAAAATTCGGAGAAAGTACGCTACTATTGCGAATGTAGTCCAGGATTTAATCCTGGCACTTTTTAAATTACACTTACCTAAAAGGAGATATTTTAATGGCCATCAGCGCATTTGCAGCAGCAATTAACCAACTAGCCGACGAACGCGGATTACCGCACGACGTTATTATTGAAGCGATTGAATCGGCGGTAGCGGCTGCGTACCGTAAAGATTACGGCGACCCAGACCAAAACATTCGAGCGAAACTCGACGAAGAGACCGGCGAATTTAAAATTTGGCAGGTCTTTGAGGTTGTTGAAGAGCCCGAAAACACTCACGCACAACTCACTGTTGAAGAGGCAAAAGAACTTAAGAAAACCGCAAAACTTGGCGATGAGGTTACTGTCGAGCTAGAGCCGCACGCAGATTTCGGACGGATCGCCGCTCAAACTGCAAAACAGGTTATCTCACAACGGTTACGCGAAGCAGAGAAAGAAATTCTCTACGCCGAGTACAAAGAGAAACAAGGCCAGTTAATTAACGGATACGTTCAGCAGGTTGAAGGTCCGAACGTTATTATGAACATCGGCAAACTCAACGGATTAATGATCGCCTCCGATCAAATTCCTGGTCAAACGTATTATCCTGGACAACGCCTAAAAATCTTGGTTTATAACGTTGAAGAGACGCCACGTGGTCCTCGCGTTCTCGTTACGCGCTCTAGCGCCGATTTTATCGCTAAACTGTTCGAGCTCGAAGTTCCTGAGATCGCATCAGGTTCAGTTGAAGTTAAAACTATCGCTCGTGAAGCTGGCACTAGAACTAAAATGGCCGTCGCTTCAACTCAACCGGGGCTTGACCCTGTCGGTTCGTGCGTCGGTCAACGTGGAACCCGTGTCCAATCTGTTTTGAGTGAGATTGGCGACGAAAAAATCGATATTATTCTTTGGAGCGAGTCGATCGAACAGATGATCACCAACGCCTTGGCTCCAGCTAAAATCGAAAAAATTTCACTTCGTAAGAAAGATTCAACAGCATTGGTAACAGTGCCGGAAGACCAACTCTCGTTGGCGATCGGTAAGAACGGCCAAAACGTTCGCCTTGCCAGTAAGCTTACTGGCTGGGAGATCGATATTCTAAAAACAGGGGAGAGCGCTCGACAAAAAGCCGAGGAGAAAGCCGTCCCGTCTGATTCAGAGATCCTCGAGCAAACACCTGAAGATATCGCATCTGAGCAAGAACAAGTAGCCGACGAAGCAACTCAATAACAGTGTTAATGTAAAGCACGCTTTACATTGTCAAGACGTATTTTATAAGGAAATAACAGGGAGAATTGGCAATTATCCTCCTGACATAGAAAAATCCTCTGTTATACTAGCAGCAACATGAATAGCAATTCGGACAACTTCATAAATAGATTAAGCGAAACCGCTCAGAAGATCCTTACTGATTCAGAGCTGTTCGCTCGGACGCTTCACAGCGGGTTAGATACCCAACACTTACTTACTAGTTTGTCGGCCAACGCCGGCACGCTTGCTTACGAGTGGCTTCGTGAAAGTGGGATTACGCCAGAGCGTATTAGCTATGTTCTGCACGCAAACGCCGAACAGCTCAAACCGACAGAAATAATTTCAACCGATATTAAGCGAATTCTAAAAATCGCACATCGCAAGGCCTCGCAATATCAAACACCAACAGTTGATACCGAGCACTTACTTTTAGCGCTAACTAGCGCCAAAGATTGTAACGCTTACAGAGTACTCCTGTTATTAGAGATCGATCCGAAGACGTTGCGAGATCAGCTCGAAGAGTACTTCGAACAAGTTCAAGAAGCAACGATGACAGACGATGGCGAAGATGACGAACCGATCGAGCACGGTCAGTTTCCTTCATTAGGTCGTGAACAACAAAAAACAGCGCCAAAACCGAAAACTGCAACGGAATTTTTCACAACCGATATAACGGCTCTGGCCAAAGAAGGTAAGCTCGACCCTGTTATTGGCAGAAGTAACGAAATTCAGCGGATGACGCAAATTCTAATTCGACGCGTAAAGAATAACCCAATCCTTACCGGTGAACCAGGCGTTGGTAAAACTGCGATAGTTGAAGGTTTGGCGCAGAGAATCGCCTCTGGTGACGTACCGCAACATTTAGCCGATAAGCGCGTTCTAAGCCTTGATCTGGCCTTGCTTATCTCCGGTACCACGTATCGAGGGCAATTTGAGGAGCGAACGAAGAAATTAATGGACGAGGTAATAAAAGCCGGCAACGTTATTCTTTTTATCGACGAACTCCACACAATTGTTGGCGCCGGCGCCGCTGAAGGCTCGGTCGATTTATCAAACATCATCAAACCAGCGCTCGCCAAGGGTCAGCTCCGACTCGTCGGCGCAACGACCAACGACGAGTATCGAAAATATATCGAGAAAGATCCCGCTTTAGAGCGAAGACTACAAAAAATTATCGTCGAGGAACCTTCAAGCGAAGAGACGGTACTAATTCTTCAGGGACTCAAACCCGTATACGAGAAACACCACGGAGTTACATTTGACGACGAGGCGATCCACGCCGCCGTCGACTTATCTAAGCGCTATATCTCAGATCGATTTTTGCCGGACAAAGCGATCGATTTAATCGACGAGGCCGCCGCTGCCGCACAGCTAGAGGAGAAACAGCTGAAGATTTCTAACCAACTTCAGGAGTTAGAGAGACGCCGCAAGCACGCTCATACCGAGCACATTAAAGCTCGAGATATGGTTGACTACAAAACGGCGATGGAGTATCGAACGCTTGAACTTCGACTACAAAACGAGATTGAGAAAGTAAAAACCAAATTACCAAAGCGCGTTAAGGCTCGCGTTATTACTCGTGAAGATATCGCCCGAGTAGTGTCGCTCTGGACCGGAGTTCCGGTTGTGTCATTAGCTAAATCCGACAAAATTCGCCTTTCAAACCTAGAAGCGGCGCTTAAAGCATCGATTGTGGGGCAAGATGAGGCTATCAGCTCGATCGCCGCTGCCGTTAAGCGTTCTTCAGTGGGCGTGGCTGATCCGCGCCGTCCGCTCGGTTCGTTCATTTTCCTCGGACCAACCGGCGTTGGGAAAACCGAATTAGCTAAGGTTCTAGCTCGAGAAGTTTACGGCCGAGAAGAAGCGCTAGTTAAAATTGATATGAGCGAGTTCATGGAGCGTCACAACGTCTCAAGGCTCGTCGGTGCACCGCCAGGCTACGTCGGCTACGAAGACGCTGGCAAACTAACGGAAACAATTCGTCGTCAGCCGTACTCGGTAGTATTGCTCGACGAGATCGAGAAAGCCCATCCAGACGTATTTAATATGCTCTTACAAGTAATGGAGGATGGGTACATCACCGATGCAAAAGGTCGCAAGGTAAACTTCCGCAACACTATTATTATTATGACTTCAAATATCGGTATGGCAGAACTGAATCGCCACGCCGCTATCGGCTTTAAGACCAACGAGAATAACCTAGAAGACAAGTACGAATTGGTTAAAAAACACGTCATGGACCGACTCAAAGACAGTTTTCAGCCCGAATTTCTTAACCGGTTAGATAAGATTATCGTCTTTAGACCGCTCGGCCAGGAGAATATCCGTCAGATCGTTGAACGACAGCTGCGCGAGTTAAAACTTCGCTTAGCTATGGAGGAGATCGATCTCCAAGTTGAAAAGACCGCCGAAGAGTTTATCGCCGAGCGCGGATTCGATCCAGAGTTCGGTGCCAGACCGATCCGCCGTGTTATTACCGAATACATCGAAAATCCGCTCTCAGATTTACTCTTAAGCGGTAAGCTGTCGAAGAAGTCTCCCGTACGTGTACTGCGAAAAGGCGATAAACTAGCGCTTGTTAAATAACTCTCTAACTCATTGACTTTTTACCCCCTATATGGTAGGGTAGTTGCGATTTGCACAGGAGGTGCAACGTACATATGAAAACACGGACGTCAACCATCATTTTCTTCACAGCCGTAGCGCTGCTCGTCTGGCACTACCACCTCGACCCAGGTGGTGTAGTGCTCTCGGACATCCCCAACGATCCGAACGTCACCGAAGGGTGGCCGTGGCTCGTTGGCGCGATCGGAATCATTTTGATCCCGTTCGGCTTCCTTGTGAGGCAATACGAAAACGAGCAGTACGAAGCCGCGAAGAAGCAACGGGCGATATCGCAAGAAACCAAACGACGCCGAGAGCGGAATAGAACTAACCTTCTGATTCGAGTCTCGGCCGAGACTGGCATCCCGCAGTATCGCCGCTAACAACGTCTTTCCACGGGACCCTAGGACACGTTTACGTGCACCGGGGTCCCTTTTCATATAAAAAATCGCGCAACGAGTGCGCGAAAATTGTGGCTTATGCAGCCAGTATTGGTTCGAACGGGATTAGCCCCAGCCGACAAGCCGCCCTAAAGGCTTGGACGCGATTATTCACCATCAGCTTGTCGTAGATATTTGCCAAGTGAAAATCCACGGTTCGCTTTGAGATGAACAGTACATCTGCAGCTTCTTTACTACTGTGTCCTTGAGCGATTAAGCTCAGGACCTCAATTTCGCGCCTAGTTAAGCGAACAGCGTTTAGAACCGGTCGCTTGACTTGTTGACTGGGGCATAACGCCCCGGGTTTGTCTAAGGTACTACCAATCAATACAGCCTCCATCCCGAAGATACGGGGGTTACTAGTGTACTGGAGTTATTGGATTAAGTCTAGCCTCACTAGAGCTATTTCGGCTTCTGTTCGGTTTTCCACTTATCCACAATCGAACTGTTGTTTCGGAAATTGTTTGGGGATAAGTAACAAAAATGCGCCCGATTGGGCGCTCTGGTTAGGTTCTTCTGAGAATTAACTTGATGGCGTCATGGAGACGCCGCTTATCATTCACCTCGTTGATGATTGTGAAGTCGGCCACGGCGATTGGACCACCTTTGGCACTATTTTCGATCTCAGCTCGATCCCTAGCTTCAGCTTCCTCGGCTGTGAGCGGCCGCATCCGGCGAACAGCAAGACGTTCTTTGCGCACCCTCGGCGACGCGTAGACGCACAGAACCTGAAGTTGCGGAAACTCTTCGCGAAGAATGAGTAGTTCGTCCCAGCTATAGAGCCCGTCTATCACCGTATCACCCTTCTCGAACGCCACCCGGATTCGGTCGATGTTTAGGATAGCGTACGCCGCCATACCTAAACGAGCGCGAAATTCTTCCCGTACCGTCCGCTCACTTGCTTCACCTGACGGCATCCCTCGTTTTTCTACCTCGTCCAGCGTTACCTGCCCGAAGTAGATTTTTTGGTACCCGACCGAAACCAAAAAATCACAGACCTCGCCCTTGCCTGACCCAGACATACCAACGACAGCAATTAGCTTGTTTCCCATAATAGGTACACCTCTGTACTGGGAGAAAGTATAACAAAAACTTGCATATTCGGGAATTGTTCGGGTACGGTAGGAATATGCAATTCTCAACCGCCGTTGAAGAGATTAACGAGCCGATTAAGGTTTTAGCTAGTTTCGACGCCGGTCGATTACGACTCCATACCTTTCTTTGGAACGATCGCATCTATAAGGTCGATCGATTTAATTTACTACATATCTCTAAAGACGGCGCCGGGCAAAGATATCATTATTGCGTTAGCTCAGCCGGTAACGACTACCAACTACGCTTTAACCCAATCGATCTCGAGTGGCGCCTTGAAAAAGTCTGTACTGGGTAATAAAAAAACCCAAGCAAATACTTGGGATTACGGACGAACGGTAATGAGAGGGTGAAGGCGTCTAAAGCGGTTAACGTCGCTGTATGCTAGCTCAGCGCGATACCCACTGCCTACTAACCAGTAACGCGGCTGCTTGGGATCAAACAAGTCCTCGATAACGGCGCAGCTTTTGCAAAAAGCAAAATGAAAACAGATAAGCCACAGCGGGATGCTGCACGGCCCCAGAAAGCAAAAGAGTGCCGTTCCGAGCACGGCAGTGACGATTAGGTAATGAATATTACCGTTTCGTACGTTTTCGATCGTGCCAATCGGGAGCTCTGAGAAGTCTTGATAAGTCATATACTCTCCAGGTACAAATGTCGGGTTAGTATAGCAAACCGGCGCCTGCTTGTCAGTAAAAAAACTGGGCGGTTGCCCAGTTGGTATATTAGTTTTCTGAGATGCGTTCGAGAGAGTGCCTCACCTGGAGCTCTTCGATTTTTGCCTCATCGATCGGTGCGCTGTAGCCGCGATACTGGATCTCCCAAACGCTTGATCGCTTATCGTTGGGGTCGTCGCGCCTAATAACTCGCAACGGGTGCCGCCACTGATAGAGAGCTAGCATCAGCCCAACAAGCCCCGAAGCGGCGGCGAGCCAGACGTTGTTAAGCCCGATACCGCACAACGCAGCTACTAAACTCATCGAGAGGAACCAGAGTCCGCCTCGAATCTTATTTCTTTCGTACATTCGAACAACATCGTTATACATCGGCATCAGCCAACCTCCAAAGAACAAATTCACTTCGATCTTACACTAATTGTCAAAAACGCTAATTGACGTTCGGGTTTTGTTCGGTATTGTAAGAATAATGGATATTGTCGACGTTATCGTTGCGGTGTACGCGAGTGGGGGGTAAGTGAGTATTATTTTACATCTCGATATCTCGCCCTGCGGGCTCGTCTCCAAATGAAAGAATCAAAGATTCTCCATTTGGATATGAACTCGTATTTTGCGGCGATGGAGCAGCAAGCGTACCCAAATTTGCGCGGTAAACCGATCGGTGTCGCCGGTAAGGGTAAAAGCGAGCGGACAGTGATCGTCGGCGCATCGATCGAGGCGAAGAAATTTGGTATTACTTCTGGAACGCCAGGTTGGGAAGCGCTAAAACTCTGTCCACAACTAATTATCATTCCCGCCGATTACAGCCGTTACGTCTACACTAGTCGCAAAATATTTAGTTTATTAGAGCGCTTTAGTCCAACGGTCGAGGTTTTTTCGATCGACGAGGCGTTCATCGATCTCGGCAACGCTTGTTCCTGGGAGGACGCGCTACAAATAGCTAAACAAATTAAGCAATTAATTCGAACCCAGGTTGGGGAGTGGATGAGCTGCTCGGTTGGTATATCGTACGGACGAACGCTCGCGAAGCTCGGTAGCGAACTTCAAAAACCGGACGGTCTGGTTTTAATTAGACCCGAAGACTTCGCTGAAATAGCGGAGAGAACGCCGATCGAGAAGCTCTGCGGCATCGGCTGGCGACTACGACCGCGCTTGAATCAACTCGGTGTTACCACTATTGCCCAGTTGGGGAGGTTACCGAAAAGCACGCTAGTTAGTGTTTTTGGTGATCACACCGGTAACTGGCTCCATAGTATCGGTAACGGTATCGAGAGCAGACGCCTGCGCTCGTTTCACGACTTGCCGCAAGAAAAATCGATCAGTCACGCCTATACGCTGCCACGCGATATTACTCATACCGCCGACGTTCGCAGAGTCTTACTACTTTTATCTGAACGAGTCGGTGTACGGTTGCGTAAAAAAGGACTAATGGCTAGAAGCGTTTCTGTTTATTTGCGCTTTGGCGACAGAACTGGCTGGGCAACGCGATCAACTGGTAAGGAATATTTCCTCGACGGTTACCGAATTTACCAGTTAGCGCTCAAGCAGCTCGAAAAAATCCCGAGCCAGAAGTCTATCCGATTAGTTTCAGTGGCGGTGACTGAACTGTGTCGTCAAACGGAGATCGCTCAACCGCTCTTTCCGGAAAGTCGACAAGCGGAACGAGTTGTATTAGCTATGGATCGAATTAACCATAAATACGGCGAGCTCACCGTTTATCGCGGCAGTTTGCTCGGTGTTAAGCAGAAGATATTTAACTTACCAGACGGACGAAATCATCGACTCTATGTTCCAAAAATTAGCGAGATTAATCCGTTCCTGAAGCGGTTTTAGGTTTAATATCTGCTATTGACACGTTCGGTTTTTGTTCGCTACTGTGAATATATGTTAACGCCAAAACAAAAATTAATTTTAGACTTCGTTGAGCAATTTATTAACGAAAACGACTACGCGCCAAGCTATCGTGAGATCGCCGAGCATTTTGGCTTTAGTTCGGTTGCAACTGTAGCCGAACACATTGAAAATTTACGACTCAAAGGTTACTTAGCCAACCAAGATACCGGATACCGTTCGCTTAAAGTTACTAATATCGATGTCGAGCCAGATAGCGGCTTATTTACAATCGCCGTACCGCTACTTGGTGCAATTAGGGCGGGTAAACCGGTCGAGGCAGTACGAACTAACGAAACGCTTGAGGTGCCGAGAGATATGATGGGTAAAAACGTGTTTGCGCTTAAGGTTCGCGGCGATTCGATGATGGATGACGGTATTTTGGATGGTGATTTTGTGGTGGTTGAGCCGTGTCAGAACCCAAAAAATGGCGATATTGTGGTTGCGTTAATTAATAAAGACGAAGTTACCCTAAAACGTTTCTACCGTGAGAAAGATCATATTCGCTTACAACCGGCCAATAAGAAGTACCAGCCGATCCGAGTTAAAAAGGTGAGTATTCAGGGTAAAGTACGCGGCGTAATCCGGAAGTTCTAACATCAGCTGTCTGTAAAAGTTGAGTAATAATCTGGCTAATGGTATATGTCAGATATGAAGCAATGGGGGAGTCGGTAAATGGCCAAAAAAGCCTCTCGGAAGTTTTTCTTGTTCGGGAAGTATTCTTTGGCGTTGCTGCTACCTAAGAAATGGCTAACAGAACTCGGCGCCGACCGAAAAACAACTGTGACCTTAGAATACGATCATAAGAAAAAACGAATCATTGTTAAATTCTCGCCAACAAGTAGCCCAAAGAGTAAAAAACCCAAAAAAGATAAACAGCTAGACGAAACCTGGCAACCAATACCGCAGATCTAACTTCGAGATCAACACACAGCTCAGGGGGGATCCACGAATTTACTATTTGTCAGTTGAGACGAACGAGGTTACGATAGGGATAATATGGCGAGGGATTTTGATTTTCGTAGAACTCCTACAACAAAACCTATTATCAAGACTCCGGTTACTCCGGCGCCCGTTGCGCGACCTCCTATTCAGAGCGCACAGCCGATAAAACGATCCAAAAACGTTAGCTGGGTTGCTGTTGTGGTGATTCTGGCAGTATTTGCGGTTGGACTCGGACTATACTACCAATCGCTGCAGGCACCAAGGTCCAACGTACAAACGAACTCAGAAAGTTCTGTAGAACAGCAGTCGGAGAAAAAGCAGTTGGTGGTTGATGTATTTGATGGCGGTGCCGGTACAGACGTTCTGTCAACTACAGTCGCAACGCTCAAACAGAACGGTTTTACCGTTACAGATTCAGGGAAAGCACAGTTCGAATACGATAAGACGTATATTTGGTACGTAACTGGGTTTGAGAGCGACGCACAAAAGATTGCTTCATTACTAAGTAGTAGAAAAACTGTACTGAAAGAATCTAAGGTCAGCGGCGGTTTCACCATACAAATCCAATTAGGAAAGGAATAATGAGCATTAACTACTCAAATCAGCGGGTTGGGGTCTTCGTCGACGTCCAGAACTTGTATTACAGCGCCAGGGCGATGTACGACGCTAACGTTAACTTCGGACGGATACTGGAAACAGCAGCGAACGGACGTCAGCTTATTAGAGCGATCGCGTATGTTATTAAATCTGAAGCGCCGAAAGAACAGGGCTTTTTTGACGCACTCGAAAAAGCCGGCTTTGAAGTGAAGTCAAAAGACATTCAGGTGTTCGCTGACGGTCAGAAAAAAGGGGATTGGGACGTCGGCGTTGCGATCGATGCAATAAAAATTGCGGACCGGCTTGATGTAGTAGTACTAGTTACTGGTGACGGCGATTTTATCCCGTTAGTAACGTACCTGCGTGAAAATCGCGGCTGTCGGGTAGAGGGTGTAGCGTTCGGGCGAAGTACCTCGAGTAAACTAATCGAATCACTAGATTCATTCGTTGACATCGACGACGACAAGCGCGGTTTTTTATTTAAAAGTCGAGGGAAGTAATGTTAAAAGTTCGCGATCTACAAATTCCACTCACGCATTCCACCGACGGTCTGTCGTTTCAATTGCAATCTGGTGAAATTTTAGGAGTTATCGGAAAAAACTCATCGGGAAAAAGCGAACTACTAGAGTGTTTGGCGACTCCTTCTCTAGCTCGCTCGGGCAGTGTATCGATAAATAATGTGGACGCTCTACAAGAATCTCTTAAGTACAGGCATTTGATCGGGTATCTACCGAACCCCGTAATTATCGAGCCACACCTCACCGGCATCGAGTTTCTTGAGTTAATAAGCGGAAGCTACGAGTTATCGCCGAAGGATCGAACTGAACAGATCTTGAAACTAGCCGAAGAGTTAGGCTGTCACTCTGAAATGTTTACGTTAATTGAGCGACTCTCGAATTCAACTAAACAAAAAATTGCGTTTATCGCGACGCTGCTTCACTCACCGAGAGTTCTCTTCTTAGATGAACCTTGGCAGTTTCTCGACTGGAGCGGCCAAGAAGCAGTGACTCAGATTATCAAAAACCAGCAAGTTGAGGGACGTGTTGTTGTTATTTCGAGCAACGACCTCGATCGTCTAGAGGAGCTGACAAAACAATATCTCGTACTAGACGAGGGTGCCACGCTGGCGATGGGGACTCTTACAGAGCTAGCGAACAGTACGCGGTCCAAATCAAAATCACTGCCCGACATTTGGCGCTCAATGGAAAAAATTGGCCATTTGCGTGAGTAATGAGTTATCTTTCGTTGGCGCTCCTTGGTATTAGTAGAGTACTAGTTCGGCGGAATCGAACGGTGAGCGTGCTCAATATTATTTTAACGCTGATAATACTTGCTGTTTGGGCAGCGATTATTTGGTTTATCCGTGCTGAGTACAACGGAGCGTTAGTTCTACAACTAACAGTGTTAGTACAGGTACTTTCAGTCTCCGCGCTCGTCATCTTTTCCTCCTCGGCCATTTGGCAAAAGTACTTTTCAAGACAAACGATCGCTTGGTTAGAAGCGATGCCAGCGTTAGTATTTGGCTCGATCATCTCGATAGTTACGCTGGTACCGTACTACTTGGCGTACACCTCACTGAGCAGTAACCCGTATATACTCCTGCGCTTAGTTTCGATCACACTGCTCTGTATATCCTGGGGAGTTATCGCCGCCTCGATCGGTTTATTTATACAAAAGACTACCGCCTCCGTACTGGCCCGCGCATTACTCTATATTGCTGCTTGCGCTGGAGTATTCTACTTAGTTTCGTCGGAAATTTTCACCGTTATTAGTACTGGCCTACAAGCCAGTACGATTAATACAGCTATTACAGCTACGCTACTAACCGTTGGGCTATGCGGGTTCTCGATCGCATTGCTTGAAGTAGTATCAAGTATCCCCGATAGATTCCACCGCGCGTATCGGTATTCTGGGCTACTTACTTCCTTTAGGATATTTGGTATTAGTGGCGACCAACGAAGCGTTCAAATTACAAACGCGGTCTTACACTGGTTGCGCAGTACCTCAAATCAATATCGTTTAGCGGCGCTACTATTAGTGCTCTACGGCATCAACAAAATATATCAGGCTACAGAGTTAATCGACCAACGCGGCTCGATACTACTGTTAGGGGCTGTAATCTGTGCGTTTACCGCCACGATTAGTTTTACTGCTACAACTCGCTCGCAATTGCAGCGATATCACTGGTTACCCTTAACAAAAAACTCGGCCGCTACCAGCGATTGGTTAGCAGGAGTACTAATTTACGCGCTGACGCTTGCGGTGTTCTACTGGTTTTCGACAAATATCTCGCTATCAGTTTTTGGGACAATCGCAGCGGTGGCATTAATAACGCATACTATTACCGTTGGGGTGGTTTACAACTTGAGCAGAGTGCACCAACATTTTACTGATCGTTTAACTCCCTTGATTATCGGCAGCGCCTTACTCGGTCTAACACCTGGGTTATTCTTCCAGATCGTACCAACGGACATCACCTATGCTGTACTTGGACTTTGGCTACTTTCGACATTGGTATTTTTTCGTTTCGTCAATCGAGAGAATCAGCTTTCTGTACGTTAATTCCTTTATTCGACGGCGCTAGTATAATTACAGGATGAAGATTACCGCACCGAGATGGTTATCCGATCTTGCCCAAAACTATTCAAGTGAGTCTCATCAACTGTTTTTAGTGGGTGGGGCAGTTCGAGACCAGCTATTAGACAAACCGGTGAATGAGTGGGATTGCGCGACCGATGCTTTGCCCTCAGAAACGGAGCACTTACTACGCAAAGCCGGTGTGAAGGGTATAAACAAAATCGGGGAGCGATTCGGAACTATCGTCGGCAACTACCACGGCGAAGTTGTTGAGATTACAACCTTTCGAAGCGAGGAATACAGCGAGTATTCACGCAATCCTGAAGTAAAGTTTGGGACAGATATTGAGTCAGATTTAGCCCGGCGAGACTTTACGATTAACGCGATCGCATACGATTTACAAAACTCGAAGATTCTCGATCCACATAACGGTGTCGCGGATATAAACAACCGACGAATACACGCAGTTGGCAGAGCCGTTGATCGGTTTCGCGAAGATCCTCTTAGGATGTTACGCGCTATCCGCTTAGCGGCAGTATTAGGTTTTACTATTAGTCACGAGACGCTCTCTGCAATTACTACTGAACGCGAACGGTTCAGCTTGTTAACTATCGAGCGAGTTAATCAAGAAGTCTCAAAAATGCTTTTAGCTAAAAGCCCGAGTGCTGGTATAAAGCTGTTGGTGGAAACCGGACTCATTACCTATATTCTTCCAGAATTATTGCCATCAATTGACCTCGAGTTTGACGCGAAAGAACATAAGGACATTTACGCCCATATCTTACAAGTACTAGACAATACTCCGCCGAAACTCGAATTGCGCTGGTGCGCGCTCCTACACGATATCGCCAAGCCGTTAACTCGTAAGAAAATCGGCGGCGAGTACCACTTTTTAGGCCATGAAGTTGTCGGTGCCCGTATGGCAAAACAAATCCTACGAAGGTTGAAGTACTCAAACGAATTTGTTGAGTACGTCTCAAAGTTAACGTACTTGCACCAGCGAATTCCAAACGACGACGGCAGCTGGACGGACGGCGCTGTCCGACGGTTTGTACGCGATGCGGGCGAATTATTAGAAGACTTATTCATTTTTGCCGAGGCTGATAGTACCGGCAAAAACGAACGCAAATTACAAGAGTACAGGAAAAAACGAGAGAATTTAAAAAAGCGAATTACCCAACTCGAACAAGAAGCCGAGATCGCTAAAATAAAGAGTCCGCTTTCCGGGGATGAATTGGTTGAGTTATTTCACCGAAAACCAGGGCCTTGGATTAAACCAATTAAAGACGAGTTACTGCGGATGGTGCTAGATAACGAACTTCACGCTGAAGATAAAAAAAAGGCCGTCGAGATTGCTCGACGGCTCGCCCCAAAGGGCTAGGGGTTCATCACAGCAGCGACAGCACTCTGCAGGAACGCTCCTGCCTGGGGCACTGCCGCCCTGTTGAGTGTTTCGGCCACCTCTAGATTGAAGTGCCCAATTGTTAAGGCACCGCATACCCTTGAGTGTGGGAAATCTCCCACACGATCCAAGTACTCCTCCGATGGCAGGCGCACGTAACAGCGATCCTGCACATCGGAGAGTGCCTTGAGCGTTGGCTGAAGCGTCGGCAGTCCTCGGCGAGGGACGAAGATTGTCACCATCGCAGTCGGATGCTGTTTGGCTAGCTGTGCAAGCTCGCCACCCTCGAGACAGGTGATGATCGCACGATCGTTGCCGATAACCGGTCGATCAAAGACTTTGCGTCCTCCAATCTGGAGGTCTTTTCCTGCGATAATAGCGCTAATGTTCATATTCCTCCCGGTACTCGAAGTACCTGTGCAAAAATCATACAGTTTTTAACCAAAAAGTCACTAGTATTGGCACCTATTTTTGGTTCAGGTATGGTAAGTATTGTTAAGGAGGGAAGTGAGCCGAATTTCATTATTTTTTCAAAACAATCGTAAGAAGTTACTTATCGTCGGACCAGTAATAGGAATACTGTTATTTGGTGCGATTGTGGCTGGGTATCGATATTTCGTACCAGCACCAACAGAAGAACCGAAGCCAGTCGTTCAGGAAAAACCAGCACCAACAACAGCACCGAGCTTATTTACTGGATTAGAGGTAAAAATTGGTGAGGAGAATCGTCGATCGGTAGCTGCGATGATCGAAAATTCGCAGGCAGCTCGTCCGCAGGTTGGTTTAACGAGCGCTGATATCGTTTACGAAGCAGTTTCTGAAGGCGGAATTACTCGTTTTGTAGCGATATATTCGAGTAGTTACCCAGAGAAAGCTGGTCCAATTCGATCGGCGCGTAGTTACTTTATAGATTGGTTGAGCGAGTACGATTCGATGTACGTCCACGCTGGCGGCTCACCAACAGCTTTGTCCAGAATTGGGCAGTACGCGATCAAAGATTACCCTCACAGCAACGACGGCACCTACGTACGCGAGCCGCAGCGAGGCGTTGCTTCTGAACACACGTTGTTTGCTAATATTTTAAAGATTTATCAAAATGGAACTGGCAAAAAAGGTTGGTCGGCAACGCATGATTTTGCAAGTTGGAAGTTTAAGAAGCCGACCACTCCAACGGGCGGGGGATCCATCACAGTTGACTTCTCAACAGCCCCGTTCAAGGTTGTTTGGGATTTTGATATTGCAACTAACAAATGGTCGCGAACGATGGCTGGTCTTCCCCATAAAGATCGGTTAAGCGGCGAGCAAATTACCGCCACCAACGTTGTTGTTATTACTGTCCAACGCTCTGCCAACGCTCCATACAGTGGAACAGGCAAAGAATCTGAGTGGACGATGCAGACGATCGGTTCTGGTGTTGCTTCGGTGTTTCGCGACGGTACTCGTATCGATGGCACTTGGAAAAAGCCAAGCAGGACTGAAAGAACCAGGTTTTACGACGCGGCAGGAGCGGAGATAGAGCTTAACCAAGGAAAAACATGGGTTGAAGTTCTGCCGCAAACAGGAGCGCTAACTTTTGTGCCAACTACAACTCCAACTCAATAAACAAAGTGCAAAACAAAAAGGACTCAGATGAGTCCTTTTTGCGAAGGTTTAACCTTCGATACTGTTCGCGATCCCGATAACCTTATTCACGTAGCTCATCGAGTAGTTATAACGCAGTAAAGCGTTCGTAACGTTACCCGAGGCAGCACCGTTGGCTGCAAGGAGCTTCGCGGCACCAAACAAACAGTCTGGTGCGTAGGTGCTATCTTTGATACCGTCGCCGTTACCGTCTTGAGCGTAAGCTCGCCACGTTCCCGGCATAAACTGACACGGACCCTGGGCACCGGCGTACGAACGAATCGTTGTATGCCAGCGCTTACCAGACTCCACCTGCCAGACAGCTTCGAGAATTTTCCAGTCAATTCCGTAAGCGCTCGCGGCTTTTTGAGCCCACAGACGCTTAACAGCTAGACCAGGATCAGCCTCACTTACCGTTTTTGGTGTAACAGATGTTGCTACAACGGCTGTTTTCGGCTTCTCTGCAGCTTTAACTGTCGGTAACTCCAATGTTTTCGGTTGAACCACGACGATTTCAGCGGTTAAAGGCTGAAGTTTCGATTCGATTACAACCGGTGTTGATACTTGCGTATCAGCGGATTCACCAGCAGTTGGCATCACTAACGGAACAACCATTAAAAGCGCTCCGAGATAGCGAAGATCAAACGACTTGTTAACAGTGCGTACCACCCTCCTGCAACTCTTGCGAAATTGGGCAAGAGTACAAGGAATGTAAATTGTACTCAACTCCTTACTTGTTTCCGCCGTGAGGCGGCCTTCTCGGTTACGTTACCAGCGCTAGTTACCTAGCGACTAACGAATAACTTCCCAAAAGAAGTGTTGGTACCTTACCATATCTGAACCAGAAAGTCAACCAGTTAACACCGTATTGCGAGCTGGGAAAATACAAGTAACAATACCGGTATGAACAACTGTTTATTCTGCAAAATTGTGATCGGAACGATACACTCGAATAAAGTTATAGAGACCGCCCACTCGTACGCATTTCACGACATTCACCCCAAAGCTCCGACACACGTATTAATTATTCCTAAGCGACACGTCGAACGGCCAGAGGAACTAAGGCCGGAAGAGATCGCAGACATGCTCGCCTGCAGCGAAGAAATTGCTCAGATCACTGGAGTCAAGGAGAGCGGTTACAGGTTACTATTTAACGTTGGGGCGCATGCCGGCCAAGAGATCGATCACGTACACCTACACATACTCGGAGGTGCGAGCGCGAAGGCGATGTACTAGTTAACATCTGTCAAAAATAGTGCTAAAATTTCACTAATGTCTGACAATTATTCACCCCGAGAACGCGAAGGCGCACCATCAGTCGAAGTTGTACTTCGCCGCTTTTTCCGTGACGTCCAACAGTCTGATCTTATGACTGAGATTAAGCGCCGCCGCTACTTTGAGAAATCGCCGTCGCGAAATGCGCGTCGAGCGGCTGCACACGGCAAAGAAACTCGCCGCCGAGCTAAGCGCGGGTACTAATGAATCTAACTAGTCAAATTGAAGCCGATCTTACCGAAGCACTTCGAGAGAAAAACGAAGTCAAGAAAACAGTATTGCGCTCGTTGAAAAGCGCTCTCAAAAACGCGTCGATCGAAAAAAACCAAGCAGTGTTAAGCGAAGAGGAAGAGCTTCAAGTTATAGCCCGAGAAATTAAGCGTCGTAAGGAAGCGATCGCAGCCTACGAAAGCGCAAACAAACCAGAATTAATGGCCGATGAGCAAGCAGAACTTGAAATTCTTTCGGTATATCTACCGGCGCAGTTAAACGAAGACGAGATCCGCCGTGAAGTTCAGGAAGTACTTAATTCCGGTAGTTATTCGCTATCAACGATGGGTCAAGCAATGGGAGCCGTTAGTCAAAAACTCAAAGGCAAGGCCGATATGTCGGCTGTTTCGCAAATTGTTCGAGACGAACTGACAAAGCTCGGTTGAGCTATGACTTATAACGTCCGTGTTACTGTTATCAACGAAACAGAACTGATTGTCGCCGAGGAGGTATTTTCTCAGGTAATTTCGCGGATCGTTAATCGCTTGCGACCAGTTAAAGCCGTTGATACAGTGGGAGTTGAGATAGTATTGGTGGGGGATCAAAAAATACAAACATTAAATAAGCAGTATCTACACAACGATTACCCGACCGACGTTCTCAGCTTTCCGCCGTCTGAGCGTTCTATCGAGCAAGCTCAAACACTCGGTAGTATAGTCATCTCAATCGACACCGCCGCTAAACAGTCGAAACAAGCTGGTGTGGCGATCGAGAAAGAGCTGGAGGTACTAACCGGTCACGGTTTATTACATTTACTAGAGTTCCACCACAAATAATGAAATGCGAGGGGAATGCCACGAGATAACTTGTTAGTCGGATTAGATATTGGGACCTCAAAAGTAGCTGCTTGCGTCGGTGTAATTAACGAAAACGAAATCCAGATCGTCGGACTCTCCGCTGTAGCCCATAGCGGACTACGTAAAGGGGTGATCACTGATTTAGAAGAAACGGTGAGCGCTGTTTCCCAGGTACTCGAAGACGTCGAACGGATGGTCGGCTCTCCGATTACACACTGCTACGTGTCAGTTGCCGGACCTTCGATCGAATCGTTCCCAGCAAAAGGCGTGGTGGCGGTCTCGAAGCCAAACGGCGAGATCGATCATAGCGACGTCGAGCGAGTAATCGACGCCGCTCGAACTGCGACGCTACCACAGAACCGGGAACTGCTCCATTTGTTTCCAGAGCGTTATTTTGTTGACGGTCAGAACCAAGAGCGCGATCCAGTTGGTATGAACGGCATTCGTCTCGAGGTTGAAGCGCTCCTGATTAGCGCCACCGCAGCCGCTTCAAGAAACTTAACAAAAACCATCTACCAAGCCGGCTTAGAGCTAGACGGTGTTGTATTCGGCCCGTTAGCCTCAGCCAAGTTATTAACTAATAAAAAACAGCGTGAGAGCGGGGTAGCGTTAGTAGATATCGGCGCCGGCTCAACCGATTTAGTTATTTACGAAGAAGGGCAGTTGATTCACGCAGCATCTTTACCAGTTGGATCGATGCACATCACTAACGATATCGCGATCGGCCTACGAACGAACTTGGACGTCGCTGAAGCGATAAAGCTGCGTTACGGCAGCGTACTAAAGGAAAAAATCCGCGAGAGCGAGACGATAAATCTATCTAGTTTCGACCCAGGCGAGTCGGATAAAGTAACTCGGAAGCAAGTTGCGGAGATAGTAGATGCCAGAGCGGCCGAGATTTTTCATTTACTAAAAGAGGAGCTGCAAAAAGTCGGTAAAGACGGCCTATTACCGGCCGGAGTAATCTTTACCGGCGGCGGCAGCGATTTGGAGGGTCTCACAGAATTAGCCCGTTCAACACTACGATTACCGGCCACGATCGGCTTTCCGGTAGTGACAGTTTCGGGTATGATTGACAAGATCGATAGTCCGATATACGCTACCAGCGTCGGACTTGTCCTCTGGGCTTCAGAAGAAACCGGAGGCAAAGATGCACCTTGGCGGCTCGATTTAGGAAAATTTGGGGGGGTAGTTGACCGTTTTCGAGGAATTTTTAAGAATTTTACAAACTAGAAAACGGGTGAATGTTGACGGTCGCGACATTTCTCGTTAGTGGAGAATAATGGACAGGGAAAGCTTAGACACCTTCGCAAATATTAAAGTCTGTGGCGTTGGCGGTTCCGGTGGGAACGCTATCGCCCGAATGATTGCCGCTCGAGTTCGAGGCGTCGAATTTATTGCTATTAATACCGACGCGCAAGCGCTGTTAAATAACCCCGCGCCAGTAAAGGTTCAGGTCGGTAAAGAAACTACACGTGGATTAGGCGCTGGTGCCGATACAGAGGTTGGTCGCAAGAGTGCCGAAGAGAATAAAGACGAAATTTACGAAGTGCTTAAAGGCGCAGATATGGTTTTTGTTACGTTCGGCGCTGGTGGCGGTACCGGTACGGGTGCGGGACCGATGGTGGCGCAAATCGCTAAAGAACTCGGAGCGCTAACTGTTGGCGTTGTTACTAAACCGTTTAGTTTCGAAGGTTTACGCCGTAAAAAAATGGCTGAGATCGGTATAGAAGAACTCCGAGACAAAGTCGACACGTTAATTACAATTCCTAACGACCGCTTACTCCAGGTTATCGACAAGAAAACGTCGCTACCAGATGCGTTCGGTATCGTCGACGATATCTTACGCCAAGGCGTTCAAGGAATTTCTGATTTAATTATTATTCCTGGAATTATTAACGTTGACTTTGCTGACGTTCGAACAATTATGCACGACGCCGGCTCAGCGTTAATGGGAATCGGTCGCGCCAGCGGTGAGAACCGTGCGATCGAGGCCGCTCGTCAAGCGATCGATTCGCCGCTCCTAGAGCTCTCGATCGATGGCGCTAAAGGCATCCTTTACAACATCACCGGCGGACCAGATATGACGATGTACGAGGTTGAGGAAGCGTCTAAGGCTATTACTGAAGCAGCAGACCCAGAAGCAAATATCATCTTTGGCGCGATCGTCGACGACGCGATGTCCGGCGAGATTAAGATTACTGTCATCGCCACTGGGTTCGAAGCTGAACTAGCCAAGCCGCCAACAAAACGCCGCGCTAGCGAAGATATGATCGGATTTGGCGCCCGAGGCAATCAAGTTCAAAACTCGTCAACGATTCCGTTTTTCGGCTCTCAAAACACTCCGCAACAGCCGTTTACACTCGAACAAGAGCCGATGGATCTGACGCCACGCCGCGAGCGAATCACACCACCGCCACCAGCACCGACTAAAGACGAAGAAAAAGACGACGAGCTCGACGTCCCAGCCTTCATCCGTAGAAAATTGAGGTAACTCAATTTTCGAAGGAACGAGTAAACGCGAGTATTAGACAAAAACTTCGTTAAACCGAACCGATTCCAGGAAATTTCGTTACTACGATCAAGAACCGAACAGTTGTTCGGCTTTTGTGCGGTTTGCTGCTTGACACAATTAATGACCGATGTGGTAGGGTGAGCAAGATACGGAGGGGTAAGATTTTCCCTGGAATCACTACATATAAGGTTAATTTGGAGGATGAGGGATGGCACAAAAGCGTAAGAGTGATGACGTGAGTTTGAGCGAAATCGCTCTTAAACCGGTGGAGATTTCTGTCGATCTGCCAAGCGATAAAAAAGCAAAACCGGGGCTGAAAGTGACTCGTCGGTTCACAAAAGAGGGTGAAGACGTTTTCTCGACAGTTACATGGGAGAAACGGAGTTCTGTTATCTCCGACGAGAAAGGTAATATCATCTCCCAAATTAATGATATCGATGTACCGAGCAGCTGGACTCAGCTAGCTACTGATATTATCGCTTATAAATATTTTCGCAAAGCAGGGTTACCAACGAAAGAGGGGAGAGAGACATCGGTTAAACAACCGATTTTTCGTATCGCTCATACGATCGCGGATTTCGGCGAGAAATTCGGCTATTTTGCCAGCGCCAGCGACCGGCAGGCCTACGAGGAAGAGCTTATTTACCTACTCCTAACACAACGAGCGGCGTTCAACTCACCAGTATGGTTTAACTGTGGCTTATATCATCAGTACGGAATACAGGGTCAAGGCGGATCTTTCTATTGGGATTTTAAAGAAGATAAGGTTTTAGAAACAAAAACTGCTTATCGTAACCCGCAATGTTCGGCTTGTTTTATTTTATCGGTTACCGACACGTTGCCGGGAATTTTTGAGTTAGTAAAAACTGAGTCGCATATCTTTAAGTACGGCTCGGGAGCTGGCGCCAATTTCTCCACGCTTAGAAGTCGTTTTGAACGATTGAGCGGCGGCGGTTACTCAAGCGGGATGATGAGTTTTCTACGTGTTTTTGACCGTGCGGCAGGCGCAACTAAATCCGGCGGTACTACCAGACGGGCAGCAAAAATGGTGGTCGTTAACATCGATCACCCTGAAATCGAGGACTTTATTGAGTGGAAGGTAAAAGAAGAGAGAAAAGTTCAGATACTAATCGACGCTGGCTACGAGTCGGATTTTAACGGCGAGGCGTACAGCACTGTTTCTGGACAAAATTCCAATAATTCAGTTCGGATTACCGACGAATTTATGCACGCCTACGAAAATGACGGCGAATGGCAAACCCGAAGTGTTACTACTAAAGAACCTATAAAAACATTTAAGGCCCGGGAGTTAATGGATCGAATCGCACAGGCAGCCTGGAAGTGCGCGGATCCAGGCGTTCAGTTTGATACGACTATTAACGAATGGCACACCTGCCCAAATACCGATCGAATCAACGCCTCAAACCCGTGCTCGGAATATATGTTTCTCGACGACTCGGCTTGTAACCTAGCGTCGATTAACTTGGGTAAGTTCATTAACGAGAACGGCGAGTTTGATATTGCTGGTTATCGTCACGCTTGCCGCATAATGTTTATCGGCCAAGAAATAGAAGTAGATTTATCTTCGTACCCAACCGCAACGATCGCTAAAAACAGTCACGACTATCGGCCGCTCGGCCTCGGCTACGCCAATCTTGGTGCGCTATTGATGCTTAAAGGCGTACCTTACGACTCAGAAGAGGGCTTTGCCATCGGTGGAGCGTTAACCGCTATTATGTGCGGCCACGCCTATAAAACGTCAGCGGAAATCGCTGCCGTTAAGGGTCCGTTTAACGGTTTCGTACGCAACCGCGCGCCGATGTTAAATGTTATGAAGAAACACCGAGCCGCTGCTTATAAGATCAACGAGAAACACTGCCCAACCGATCTATTTGAAGCCGCCAAACAAGACTGGGACGAAGCGGTAGCGCTCGGCGAACAGTTCGGTTACCGAAACTCACAAGCAACGGTTATCGCTCCGACTGGGACGATCGGACTACTGATGGATTGTGATACTACCGGTGTTGAGCCGGATTTTGCGTTAGTTAAATTCAAAAAGCTCGCTGGTGGCGGCTCGATGAAAATTGTTAATAACGCTGTCCAACAAGCGCTAAAAAATCTTGGGTACACGGAAACACAGCGTAAAGAAATTATCGACTACGCCGTTGGTACTGGTAGCCTCGACGGCAGTACACCGATTAATAGAGCCTCGTTAGTGAAAAAGGGACTACTTGATAGTGAGATCCAAAAGATTGAGGATTCATTAAAAAGCGCGTTCGACATTACCTACGCATTCAACCGTTTTTCGCTTGGTGAAGACGCGTTTAATCGTCTCGGAATTACTCCTGAGATCGAGCAAAAATCGGGCTTTTCCTTCCTTAAACATATTGGCTTTACCGACTCCGAGATTACCCAGACAAACGAGGTTATTTGCGGTACGCAGATGTTGGAGGGGGCACCTCACCTAAAGGTTGAGCACTACCCAGTTTTCGACTGTGCTAACAAGTGTGGATCAAAGGGGACTCGCTATATTAAAGCGATGGCTCACGTTCATATGATGGCCGCAGTTCAGCCGTTTATCTCAGGAGCAATCTCGAAGACCATCAACATGCCGCACGAGGCGACAGTAGAAGACGTAAAAGACGTTTATATCCAATCCTGGAAATTAGGCATTAAAGCGCTAGCCTTGTACCGCGACGGATCGAAGTTGTCTCAACCACTCAACACGAAAAAAGAGGAGGAGAAAGAGGAAAGGTCGCAAGAAACTGTTGTTGTTTATAAGCCACGACGCAGACGTCTTAGCGACGAACGCCAGGCGATCACTCATAAATTTAGTATTGCTGGACACGAAGGCTATATCACTGTCGGTCTCTACGAAGACGGTCAACCCGGCGAGATCTTTATCACTATGGCAAAACAGGGGAGTGTGATTAGCGGTTTGATGGACGCTTTTGCTACTTCGATCTCGATGGCGCTGCAATACGGCGTACCGTTATCTGTTATTATCAGAAAATTTGCCAATAGTCGTTTCGAGCCGTACGGGTTCACTTCCAATCCGCAGATTCGCATCGCCAAATCGATCGTAGACTATATCGCGCGCTACCTTGGAATTAAGTTCCTCTCCACCGCCGAACAACAAGAAATCGGTATTAAATCCGATAACCCTGCCGCTTCGAGCCAGGCGCCGCTTGAGCTAGAAACAAACGGACCGGGCGTCGCTGTACCGATTAAGCTCGGCGAAAGCGAGAAAGACGTAGAAGAAGATCAGGACGATTCTGACATTACCTCACCGCCACCAGCAGCCTCCTCAGACGCTCCGCCGTGTCCAACCTGTGGATCGATGACAACTAAAACCGGTACCTGTTACACTTGTTTGTCGTGCGGTTCGACTACCGGTGGCTGTAGCTAGCGAGGCGGAGTAATACCGATTTACACCAAAAAAGGGGATAACGGTGAGACCGGGTTACCCGGAGGACGACGGCTTAGCAAAGCCGATCGTCTCTTCGAGGTCCTAGGCGGCCTTGATCAAACCAGCGCCACACTCGGGTTGGCGGTGGCGCAAATAAAAAACAAACGGTTACGCGACGAATTACAAAATATTCAGCGCCACTTTTTGGCGATCGGGGCGACGCTTGCCTCAGAAAAACCGTTAGAGATGCCAATAATTGCCGAGTTGCCGGCTCTAACTAAGCACCTGGAACACCAAATCGATATCTGGGATAAACAGTTGCCCGAATTGAAAAATTTTATCTTAGCCGGTGGCTCCGTTGCAGGCGCTACCCTGCACCAAGCCAGAACGTTTATCCGACAAGCTGAGAGGAATTATTATTGCCTAGACAGCAATCAAAAAATCCCTGAAATCGGCATATACCTCAACCGACTTTCTGATTACCTTTTTCAAGCTGCGAGATATTACAATTTCCTCCAAAAGCAGCCTGAGGCGATTTGGAAGTACACAAAAGATTAGGTGTAATTGAGTTGACTTTCTGGAGAAAAATCGGTATAGTGGTGGCGTTAAGTTAATAGGGACGGTAGTGCTGGAAACGGTCGATCCCCTCCCGTCGTTTCCAGTACTACCGTCTTTAGAAAATCAACAAGAAGCCCTCGGTTAATCCCGAGGGCTTCTTTATTATTACGACGACTATGATATCCTGATAGACACATGAGAAGCGAGTCAACCTCACCAACTGCCATCGTTTTAACCTGTATTGCTGCGCTCGGTAGACTAATCCCGCATCCCGCCAATATGACGCCGATTGGGGCTAGTAGCTTATTTGGTGGTGCGATGGTTGCCAGACCATGGAATTACTTATTACCGCTTCTAACAATGTTTGTAACTGATATTTTTCTCGGCTTCCACGCTACTATGCCGTACGTCTACGCCAGTATTGCAATCGGGGTATTTCTGGCTGAATCGTTTCTAAAGAAGTCTGCGAACTTAAAACTTGTAGCCATCATCTCAGTTGTAAACGCTGTATTATTCTTCATCGTTACCAATTTTGGCGTCTGGGCAAGCTCAACGCTGTATCCAAAAACTACGGCTGGATTATACCAATGTTACGTTATGGGCTTACCGTTTCTGCGGAATATGGTAATCGGGGATGTGTTGTTCGGCGTCGGATTCTTCGCCATGTATCAGTACGCTCACAAAACTGCAGTAAAAACCGCGTTTGACAATTGGGCGATCCGATCGTTACAGTTGGCGAGGATTAAATAGGAGGAATATGAGCAACGTAACACTAATAGATTTCTGGGCGGCTTGGTGCGGACCGTGTAAAGTGATGCACCCGATCGTAGAAGAGCTCGAAAAAGAATATAGCGGTAAACTGACCGTTACAAAATACGACGTTGATGATCCTGCAAATCAGTCTGTAGTTCAGAAATACGAGGTTATGGCGATGCCAACGTACTTTATTGAAAAAGACGGAGAAGTGGTACAGCAGTTCGTCGGCGCTCAGAGCAAAAAGACTCTCGCCGACGCTATCGATAAAGTACTAAGTTAATTGTTGGAACAGTTGAACGATTTCTGACTCTTCGTCATCGATAGGAAAATCTTTTCTTGAGAGTATCTCGTTGTAGGAATCTACAACATCTCGCTTCATTTGTTTAATTTCGTCAGTAGTAATCTGAAAAACTTCGCAACGAAACGTCTTTTTATCATCGATAAATTGGATGGCGAATTCTTTTGCTTGATACGGAAAGAGTGGGTCGAGTTCGCACAGCATAGCGTAGAATACTAATTGCGCTTTCATTTTACCGTCAGAGTCCTGGGTTTTCCCTTCGATATAATTTGCAGTTCTTGATTGTGAACCGGTTTTATAGTCGATAATTCGAACGTTTTTCGTTGTTGGGCTAATCGGTTCGATGCAGTCAATTTTACCGTTTAGCCAAATTTTTTCTAACATCACCTGGTGAGGTCTAAAACTGTACTCAGTCCCAAGCGGCCTAATCCATGTGGGGGCGTGAGAGTCGTAAAACTCACTTAATACATCGATGCCCTGCTCAAGAAAGGTGTCTCGGTTAGTGTACGGAATGCTCCTCTGTATCTCTTCTCTAAAGTAGAGGAGTAGTTTTTGCTTAGTCGGTAATTTCTTGAACGCCTTGTAGTCTCGGTTAAAGCGCTCAAGGGCGGCGTGGACCGAGTCACCGTAAGCCAAGCTTGGCGTAAACGGCGTCGGTAACTTATATACGTGTTTCAGTAAGTAAGTTCGTGGGCATGTTTTATAATCCCAGTATGCCGTGAACGAGAACGGGACTTGAGCCACACGCTCCCGGATAAAAGAGAGTTCGGCGGAGTTGATTGAGGAGTCGGGAATAGGGAAGAGTTGTTGAGTAATGAACCGGCTAAGTTGTGTTTCTTTAATCGTTAGCGGTTCCGATCGAGCAGTCGTTTCTATCTCTTTAACCAACTGGCTCGGAAGCTCATCACGACCATCAGCGCCGATTTGCGAATACGAAATAGTTAACTGCTTTCTTGCACGAGTTATCGCCACATAGAACAGTCGTCTCATATCTTCTAACTCATCATTATCAGTACCGGCCGCACCGATCAGCTCACTAGGAATTTTTACCGTAGAACGATTCGGCTTAACGCGCCAAACGCGATCGGTGGCATGAGGAATAAATACAACGTCAAACTCGAGTCCCTTTGCTTGATGGACAGTATTAATAAACACGCCCGCGGTTTCAGCGCGGGATCGATTAACTGAAAATGACAGACCGTACGTCCGATGTAGCTCAAGGTATTCGAGCCAATCAGAGAGTTGCGCGGTTTGATTTCGCTTGGCGTACTCGCGACAATTTTCAATTAGCGTCGCCACTAACTCAAGGCTCGATAAGTGCTGCGGTCGCTTCCGAATAGCGTCGAGAACACCGCCACGATACAACACCTCTTCGACAAGTTCCGGCACCGATAGCAGTTCTTGCCGGTGGTGCCATTCAACGAGACGCTCAGCCACATTTTTTATACCCTGGTTCGCGGTTTCAAGGGCAGCAGCGATTATTTTCTTCTTTGTTTCGCGAGCAGTATTAATTACCTCAATTACACTCAGCGCCTCTTTTGTACCGACAAGCGCTCGAAGCGCGCTGGCAACTGCCACATCGTTATTCGGATCGTTGATTGCTCGTAGTAGTTGGACTAACACTTGAACTTCTCTTTCTTTTAGCAAATCCGTACTTTGTAGGCCGGCCACCACCAAACCGGCTTTCTCAGCTGAATCACGAAAATCATTCGCTTCGCTATTAGTTCGAAAAAGTACCGCCATCTCCTCCCAAGCGATACCATCCTTGTGCAAACGGTTCAGACGATCGATGAGCGCAAAATGTTCAGCAATTTGGGTTGTAGCTACTAAAATATCTGGCTGTAACCCTGGGCTTACAGTTGCTTGTAGGGAGTCAGCGACGGCTGGGATTTGTTTTGAGAGTTGCTGGCTGTTGTGAGAAATTAATTCGTGAGCTGTTTCTAGAATTTCTGGAGAGCTTCGATAGTTTTGAGTTAGTGAAATCACTGTAAGATCGGGATACCTTCGGTAAAAATGCAGCATATTTGTCACTGAAGCGCCCTGGAAGCGGTAGATGGCTTGTTTATCGTCACCGACGACAAATAAATTTGGCGTCTCGAAAAAATCAGCGAGTAACTCGACTAATTTATTCTGAGCGTTGTTAGTATCTTGATACTCATCAACTAAAATATATTGATACCGTTCCTGAAAATATGCTTTAACTTCGGCGTTTTTTTGTAGCGCCGAGAGTGCCAGTAGAATCATATCTTCGTAGTCGTAGACAGAGCGACGTTCTAACTCTTTTTGGTACTCCGTTAAAATCTCTGCGAACTCGAGCAGGATCTGGCTCGTTCGTTTGTTCCGTTCAGCTTCAGTCTTATTTTTTACTTTTTTCCGACCGAGCGCTTGGACGTACGTAACTATCTGATTAACCTCGATCGCTTCCTGCTTAGCCGTCCTAATCGCGCTCGCGATATCGCGAACGTGCGCCGTTTCGCTTCGAAGTGGACGCAGTAATTTTACTGATGGATTTTTTTTAATGATCTTCTCAAGTAGTAGTAGGCGCTCAAGATTATCTAGTTGAGTGAGTGTACGAGCGGTTGAAAAAATATGGGGGAAGGTGCCGATAACTTCGTTAGCGAAACCGTGGAACGTTGCGATCGTTACTTGATATGAAACAGCACCGATATATTTGGTAAGACGCTCTCTTAGAGCCACAACACCGGCTTCAGTGAAAGTAAGCGCTAAAATATTTTTTGCCGACAGCTGAGTGCTCTGTAAGATAGCTGCAATTCTAAGCGCGACAACTTGTGTTTTACCCGTACCCGGTCCCGCTACTACCATCACCGGGCCCTCAATCGCTTCGACAGCTTGTCGCTGAGCAGTGTTAAGTTTGCGCAACTCTTTTCTAAATCGGTTTTCGCTCATCGAGGGTTAGTCTAATGCTTTTCGTAGTTCTCTCCAAGTCGGCCCCTTGACAATAATTTACCGATCGTTCAGAATATTCGTACCTCGTCAAAGGCAACGCGACCGGAGACGAGCCGCGACCCACAGTCGCGGTGCAGCTGCTCCTTTCAGGAGCGCAACCGTACCTGGAAAGGTGACGACAACCACCCTGTCGGTAGAGACCACCAAGTGTCTCACAAGCCGATACGGTCCCCCCGCGTCTCACGCGGTAAGTGTTCGTCGTCGAACGGTCATCCGATCGGGCCCTGGCGCCCGAGCCCCCAATACCGCCCTCCTGTTTGGTGCGTGAGGGGGTCTTTTTTTATACACTAACACTATGAATCAACCAGAAATCATCGCCGAAACTAACGACTACTTTGTAATAAACAAGCCGGCCGATATGGCGGTAGAGCCGCCATCAAAGCAAAAAACATTACTGGATTGGCTACTACAAACCAAAAGAATATCTACTGACGGCTGGGAACTGGAGAGTCGTTACGGCGTAGTTCACAGGCTTGATACCGACACATCAGGCGTTATTATTTGGGCAAAAAACCCTGCATCACAACAAAACTTGAAACAACTCTGGCAGGGGAGAGCCGTTAAAAAAACCTATCTGGCATTGGTGATAGGGGAGTGTCCACAAAACGGCACGATCGAACTTCCGCTCGTGCGCGATAATAAGAACGATCGCCAAGCCATTGCCTGGCTAACGGACCAGCGCGCTCGAGCGGCGATTACCGATTACGAGCGAATCGCTATCGGCAGTATCGATTCGTTACAGTGTAGTTTAGTACGAGCGCATCCGATTACTGGTAGAACCCATCAAATCCGCGTTCACCTAAAGGCGATCGGACATCCGATTATCGGCGATGAGCTTTACGGCGAAAAATCGACCGACACGCTCGCTAAAAAACTACATATCAGCCGTCAGTTTCTTCACGCAACCGAGCTTTGCCTACCAAACACAGATTGTTATCGCGCCAACCTACCGAAAGAGCTAGTCGAATCGCTTAGTGCTGCCGGGATCGACTACGTTGAGTAACGGGGATCTTCTTGGTAAGATTCATCAATGCGACACGCAGTAATTATGGCTGGCGGAACCGGAACACGACTCTGGCCACTTAGCCGAAAATCTACACCAAAACAGTTCCAGAAGTTAATTGGTGAGCGAACGCTACTACAACAAACTTACGATCGTATTCGCGGTATCATTGACCCAGAACAGGTTTGGGTGGTGACCGGCGAGCAGTATAAAGAGTTGGTTATCGAACAGCTGCCGGAGATTTTAGCTGCTCATATTATTACCGAACCAGTTGGACGGAACACCGCACCGGCAACAGCATTGGCAACCCTTAGTATATTAAAGGAAGATCCCGAAGCCGTCTTATTTGGCTTATTACCAGCCGATCATTACGTCGGCAAGCCGAAAGTCTTCGCAGAAGCAACCAAGGCAGTTTTCTCGTTTATCGAACAACACCCAGAATACGTGGTTACTATCGGAGTTCGACCGACCGAACCGAATACCGGACTTGGGTATATCAAAATGGGCGACAAGCTTGAATCGATTCAGAAACGAGCGATCTTCCATGTCGAATCGTTTCATGAGAAACCAAACCAAATAACGGCTGAGGAGTTTGTGACGAGCGGTGAGTACTTATGGAACGGCGGCTACTATCTATTTAACGGCGCCAAAATGATCGAGTATTACGAGCAGCTTGCTCCGGAGATACTGCGAACTGTTGGCGAATACATCGAAGACCCGACTGTCGAGCTATATAACAGTGTTTCTTCTGAGCCGATCGATAAAGCGATCTCAGAGAAGCTTTCTAATTTAGCAGTGATTCCGGTCGAGATGGATTGGAGCGATATCGGCAATTGGGCAACGCTACACGAAATTCTCTCAGAACAGGGGAAAAGTACTGAAGTCGTGATAGGGGATAGTATCTCAGATAAAACAAGCAACACCTTAGTAATGGGTGGAAGCAAATTAATTGTCACAGTAGGAGTGAAAGATATTGTTGTTATCGACACGGACGACGTCATTCTGATCTGCGAGAAGGGGAGTGTACAAGACGTTAAAAAAATTGTAGAACAGTTGCAGGAGCAGGGAAGAGAACACCTGCTGTAATTCACACTTATGCGAAGAAATTTCTGGATCGGTTTTATTTTAATCCTTGGTTTAATTGGGCTCGGCGCGTACGTGAGCTTGCCGTCAACCGAACAGTTCCTCGGTCGCGATACAATAGTACGACAGGGGCTTGACCTCCAGGGTGGAGCGCGGTTAGTGTACGAGCTTGATCTCAGCCGCACAAACGACGACGATCGAACAAACGCAATTGAGTCAACTCGTCAGGTAATCGAGCGTCGCGTTAATAGTACCGGGGTAACGGAGCCGTTAATTCAACCAGGCAAACTCGGCACTAAACAAACGTTAATTGTTGAGCTGCCGGGAATTACTGATGTCAACGAAGCGACCGACCTAATCGGTAAAACCGCCCAACTAGATTTTCGAGAAGCCGATCCGAACTCCGATGACAAATGGCTTCCAACTGGTTTAACTGGCAAGCAGCTATCTCGGGCGACGGTTACTTTCGATCAAACCACTAACGCGCCGCAAATTAGCCTAACGTTCAATAACGAAGGTAAACAGTTATTCGGCGACATTACCGGGAGAAATATCGGCAAGCCCGTTGCGATTTTTCTAGACGAAGAAGTTCTGTCGGCGCCGACTGTTCAGGATAAAATTACTGCTGGCGAAGCGGTTATTACTGGTCAATTTAGTATTCAAGAAGTAAAAGAGATTGTCAGTTTGCTAAACGCTGGAGCGCTCGATGTGCCGATCAAACTCGTAGAGCAGCGAACTGTCGGAGCAACACTTGGTGAAGATTCGGTAAAACGGAGCCTAGTTGCCGGCCTGGTCGGACTGATTTTGGTTGTAATATTTATGTTGATCAACTACCGAGTTGCAGGGATCGTGGCGGTCTTGGCGCTGTTAGCCTATACCGTTATCACGTTCGGATTATTCAAGTTTATTCCAGTTACGTTAACACTCGCTGGAATCGCTGGTTTTATTCTGTCGATCGGTATGGCTGTTGACGCCAATATTTTAATGTTTGAGCGGATGCGCGAAGAGTTAGCGTTGGGTAAAGATATTAAAATAGCAATGGAGGAGAGCTTCCGTCGCGCTTGGCCGTCGGTTCGCGACTCGAATATGGCAACGATCATTACTTGTGCGATTCTTTTCTTCTTTACAACGGGGGTAGTAAAAGGTTTTGCGTTAACTCTGGCCGTTGGTGTCATTGTTTCGCTATTTAGTTCGATTACTGTTAGTCGTTCGTTGCTACGCTTATTTGCCCTTAACGGCGGCCTACGAAGGATGTTGGAGAGAGTATGACATATCGATTTTTAGGGAGAAAGAAAATACTTTGGTTGGCGATCTCTGTGGCAATTATGATCCCCGGTATCATCGCCTTAAGTGTTTGGAAGCTGCCGCTTGGTATCGACTTCAGGGGCGGCGCACAGTTTGAGTTGAAATTCGACAAAACGCCTACACAGGAAGCGCTCAAACAGAAAATTACCAGCTACCCAGAGGCTAGGGGAGTGACTGTAACAACAGCGGAAGGGGAGTCGTTCATCGTTCGCGTCCTGCCGATTAGCGAAGGGGAGTATAAGGAAATTTCTAAAAAATTAGAGACAGATTTCGGCACATACACTGAGAAACAGTTTCAATCGGTTGGACCGAGCGTTTCGAAAGATTTAACCCGCAAAGCGATCACAGCTGTTGTAATTGCTACTCTGTTAATTATCCTCTACCTTACTTACTCGTTCAGGGGCGTCTCCCACCCTGTTTCCTCCTGGAGATTCGGCTTAGTAGCCGCCGTGGCGCTGTTGCACGATCTGTTAATCTCGATCGGCGTATTTGCGATTCTCGCCCACTACTTTAACTACGAGGTTGATAGCTCCTTTATTACGGCGATGTTAACCATCATGGGCTTCTCAGTTCACGATACAATTGTAGTGTTCGATCGCATTCGAGAGAACTTAACGAAAAACCGAGTCGGAGCCGCTGCAGAGTTCGAACAGGTTGCCGACAACTCGCTTGGTGAGACGCTCAACCGTTCAATCGCTACCAGTCTAACGGTTATCTTCACCTTAAGTGCGTTAGCGATTCTTGGCGGCGAAAGTATCCGTGGTTTTGTGGTGACTTTATTAGTCGGAATTTTCATCGGCACGTACTCATCGATATTTACCGCCACGCCGCTGCTAGTTTTGTGGCAACAACGCGTTTTTAATAAACAACGCTCGTAGAAATTGGGTACTCAACGAGTACTTAATCATCAAAAATTTAAACTGCGCTTAAAACGCAAATTTAACGGTAAAGTTGTTTTTAATAGGTTAATTTAGATACTGAATAGTAATTTCAGCAGCAGTGCGACAACAAATGCAGCGATAATGAGCAAGACGTACTCAATAAGAAAGGGGAGGAGCTCTTGGTTAATAAATCGAGTAATGGGCTTCATTTAAGATAATCATACCAAGACTATATGAAATAGTAATTATTTTTACGTCGTACAATGTATCTTGTGCGACACTTAAGAACAGATGGCGATTAAATTATTAAAAATATTAGCCATAAGAGCCGGTCCCTAAATAAGCGGAAATAGTGGTGCAGCGCAGCTGTGACCCCCGGGGACCTCCCTGAGAAAAGTAGAAATTGCAAAATTTTTAACACTTCTCCCCCACTGCCGGCGGGGGAGAAGGTAGCAAACAAAAAATTAATCTGTTATTTTATTTCGTCGATCGGCTCGTAATCGTCGTTAATTTTAGGTCTGTCAACGTGCGTCGAATCTAGTTTCAGACCCAGCGAGTCAGCCTGATCCCAGGTAATTAAATGCGTCAATTCTTCGTCACTCTCCCCTGCTCCCCCACTCTGCGGCTCGGTGTCTAGATGTAATTCTTCGATCACTTGTTCGCTAATCGCCGCTTCTGGTGCTGGACTCACAGGCGAGGAACTCTCAGAAACTGGGGACTCCCCTGCTTCAGTCGGTTTTTCAACCATATCCCCTTCTGGAGAAACCGCGTACCATTGCCGATTAAAACGATCTTTCAGTATCTCCATCTTCTTCGGCAAGATAAACTCAGTTTCCTTTACGATCTCTTGTTGCTCTTCTGTTTGGATATCTGATTTAACAGGTTCGGCCTCGGTTTGATTTTTTTCTGTGGGTAGGGTGACAATCCGATCCATCTTTTTCGCGTTTTCGACGCTGTGCGGATTTTTATCCTCTTCTTCGCTTAAGTTGATCGGTGACGACCAATCGGTGATGTAATCTTCGACGTCACTTTTTGGTGTAGCAAACGCCTCCCGACTAGCAATTACAACTTGATCCTTCAGCATCGCTTTTTCGGTTGGCGGCGGTAGCGTTGCGGCGGAGAACGCCGGCACCGTAACGCCGTCGATCGCCATCTTTAAGTAAATCTGGCGGTTCGGCTGGTTCACTAAATCGTTTACATCGAAAACTGGCTGGAACTCATTTTTTAGCGCCTCGGCGTCGGCCGCGCCGACACGAAACGCTACCATCGTACCAACGTTCCCGAATACAGCGTTTGCGACAGTCTCCGGCATCTGGCTGATGTACTGGTTAATCATCACCAAATTGAGTCGGTATTTACGAGCTTCAGAAAGAATTGTTGCAAACGAGTCGGTCGCAAAATTCTGAAACTCGTCTACGTATAAGTAGAAATCACGTCGATCTTCTTCTGCAACATTTGTTCGTCCCATCGCTGCAAGTTGAATCTTAGTAATTAACATAGAACCAAGCAGCGCCGAGTTATCCTCGCCAATTTTTCCGGTCGAGAGATCGGCAAGTAGAATCTTGCCTTCGTCCATAATTTTCCGGATATCCATCGTCGATCGCGGTTGTCCGACAATATTCCGAATTGTTGAAGACGAGAGGAACTGGCCGACTTTGTTTTGGATCGGTGCGATCGCTTCTTGCCTAAACTTCGGTTCGTACTTTTCGTACTCGTTCACAAAGAAGTCCTTAATGACCGGGTCTTTCAGCACGCTAATTACTTTTCGACGATAGGCGTTGTCGGTAAGAATTCGCATTACACCCAGTAGCGTCGAGTTCGGATATTCAAGCAACGCCAATACGGAATTACGTAGGATATACTCCAAGCGCGGACCCCAAGATTCGCCGAAGATCTTTTTAAAGATTCCGACAACACCGGAGGCGACAACGTTTTGCATCTCCGGTTGAACGTTTTCTAAGATGTTAAAACCGATCGGGAAATCGTGATCGGCTGGGTTGAAGTAAACGACGTCGTGAATGCGTTCTTCCGGAATAAAATCTAGTACGTGATCGATCAGCTCGCCGTGCGGATCAACAACAGCGACCCCTCTACCTTCGCGAATATCGTCGTAGATCATGTTTTCCATTAGCGTCGACTTACCGGTTCCGGTTTTACCGATGATGTAAGCGTGTAAACGACGATCTTTCTTTTTAATACCGAACTTGCGAATTTCGTTACGGAAGTTTGTTTGCGCGAATACTGTTAGCTCGTCCGCTGGCACGGTCCCGATTAGCGGCAAGTTCGACGGCGGTTCCCCTTTTTTGGAGCCTGCCCACGCGATCGTCGGCGTAGCCACTGTTTCTGACGGGAAATGGTAAAGCGACGCTAGCTCGGTGATGTTAAAAATCATATCGCCAGCGCCAATATCACGATTTCGGTAGAGCGTGATTACATCGTGATCGGTTACGATTTCTTTTGACGCAAACCCGTTTAAGTTAAGCGTATTGTATTGCTTATAAGCGCCGACAATTTGCTCTAGCTTGGCGCTGGCGGCGTACTGCTCCGGCGCGATCGCCACGATGCGAATCGTAGAGCCAAATCCGAGTTTTGTAATCTTCTCTTCGATTCCCTTAAGCGCTTGTTGAACCGGGCCGCTTAATTCTTTTGCTTTACTCTCTTTTTTCTCTTCCGGAGCGCTGCCAGCGCCAGTAGCGACGCTCTTAATAAAATCGACCGTGAAGTTCTTCATTTCTTTAGCGACCAACTCGACGGCGCCAACTTGTTTAGCTGGCGGTTCTTTAACGTTTTTAATCTCAGCGTCTCCGAGCTTTTGCCAGTCGTCGTCGATCGGTCGGACGATCAACTGAACCCAAATTTCCTCGTGATCACCAGCCGAACTAAGCACCCCGGTAATCGATGAAAGCGGGTCAACTTCAAAGTTTTGGAACGTTTTAATTGGATAAACAGGCGGTTTTTTAAGAACGAGTTCAGTTGCCGCCACCGCTTTTTCTTCCGGCGCAATCGCGTAATCTTGATCGGTCGGTACTACAGAAATCTCAACGTTCGGGTACTGCGCGTAAATCTGACTCGTCACAAATTCTTTCAACTCCGCTGGCATTTGAGCAAAGAATGTGATGGTTTTATTTTTAGAAATTACTTCAAAGCTAATATGTTGTTGTTGTGAAACGCTTTCACGAAAGATACCGTGCAACGCGGCGAACATCTGCTCTGCCGCTTGTGGCGTGCGGTCGTTGTTTTTTGGTACCGATATCGAAACTAGTACCCGATCGCTCGGACCGAGGTGTTCGGCTACTTCTTGCTTGACTGTCGAGCTACGTCGCCAGAAGTAAACAGCGCCGCCGATAAAGAAGGCAGTAAATAGTAAATTGATCGTTAGTAACAACATTAGAGTGAAATTGCGTCAACTGGTGGCAAAGAGTATTGCTTACGTGCGGCAGTGCGAATCCAGTTAGACATCTCTATTGTACCCTTGTTTGGGCTCTTTACGCCTCGGAGACTAAACGGTTTGGTTGGCGTCAGGTCCACGAGCAGCTTAACATAGGCCTGAAACCGGTCAAGGTTGGTTAGATCCTCAACGGACAAGCCGACCATCTCGTGGCTAAGGTACTCGGCGTCTTCAGCGCCGACGCGATACGCAATTAATGTACCGACGTTACCAATCACCGCATCGCGGATTTTTTCGGTTAACTGCGCAAAATACTGGTTCGTAATATTTAAACAGAGCCTGTACTTTCGTGCTTCGGCTAAAATTGTTGCGAACGTGTCGGTCGTAAAATTCTGAAACTCATCAACGTACAAATAGAAATCTTGGCGATCTTCCTCTGGAATATCGGCGCGACTAAACGCAGCCACTTGCATTTTCGAAACAAGAATAAGCCCGAGTAGATTCGAGTTAATCTCACCAATTTTACCCTTGGCTAAGTTGATGAGCAGGATCTTTTTACCGTCCATTACTTCGCGAAAATCAAACGAACTTTTTTTCTGGCCGATAATATTGCGCATTAAATCGTTGGTCATAAAGCGACCGAACTTCGAGATAAAATAGTTATACATCTCCGATTTATGGAAATCGGAGGTTTTGGCTAATTGCTGCTGCCAAAAGGCTTTCACAACCGGATCGGTAACGTTGGCGACAGATTTTTCCCGGAACGCGTCGTCGGTGAAGAGTCGTGGCAGATCGATCAAACTGCCGCCATCTGGGTTGCTCATTACCGTCAGCGCTGCGTTACGTGCCCAGTGCTCCCACTGCGGTCCGACGATGCCGGTACGGTTAGGGTCAAAAAGCTTGTAGAAAATTTCGATTACTTCTTGAATTAGAAAGTCTTTTTCCTCCGGACGACTGTACTCTAGTAAGTTCAGTCCGAGTGGATACTCGGTATCTGATGGGTCAAATAGGATAACGTCTTTAGCGCGGTGAGTTGGAACCTTCTTTAATAAACTTTCAATCGCGTCACCGAGCGGATCGATAAAACATAGCCCTTTACCGGCGTGCATGTCTTGCTCAATCATCGTCTCAAACAACGTCGTTTTCCCAACACCAGTTTTTCCGATCATGAATAAGTGTCGACGCCGATCTTCGTCTTTAAGCCGAACCAACTGACGCGTACCGCGGTAGATCGACTCGCCCAACACCACGCCGTCGTTTGGCAAATTCGCCGGCGCCGGTAACGAGCGAGCGACTAACCACTTAACGCCAGGTGTCTCCAACGAACGGTTCGGCAGATGAAAAATACTACTTATCTCTTCAACGTTTAGGATCATCCGCGGCGCCCCGGTAAATAGACGCAGCAAATAATCGCGGGCAATCTTTTGCGGCGCCACTTTTTTATATTTCAAACTATTAAATTGCGGCGAGTAAAACTGCGCCATCGACGAAATAATAATATTTAAATTAGCGTCAGCAGACGCTTCGTCTTTTCCGGTCGCCACAATCCTAATTATTACTTCAAATCCCGTCTTAGCGCCTTTTTCCTGTAGACCTTTAATCAGCTCTTCCTGCTGAGGGTTGAGCGGCTGTGGCTTTTCTTCCACTTTAGTTGGTCGTACAACTTCGCCGATCATACCGGCAACGCGCCCGGTTTTAGAGCGATTAACTAAATGCATTTTGTTGTTAGTAACGTGTCCAGTAGCCACGACGGTATGCTGACGCCACGAGTCGTTGATCGGTCGAATAAGCAGTTGGACCGCGGCTGTGCCGTTGTCTTTTAATTTCGTTAGTGCGTTCGTCATCGCCGAGAGCGGATCGGTCTCCAAATAACGGTAAGTTTTTAACGGTAAGATAAAACTTTTAGCTTGTTCCATTACTGCGCCGCTAACTGCTGGAGCTTCGGCGGTAAAAATCGGCGGCGGCACATCGTACTGAATTTCCGCGGTCGGAAAGTAACTATGCAGTTGTCTCTCAACGATCGATTGAATGCGCTTCGGACAAATTATTAAAAACTGAATCACGTTACCGACCGAAACGATCTCCAAACTAACGTGCGCCGGCGTACTAAATAACCAATCAATAAAATGTTTCTGATGAATGGTGGTGGTTAACGAAGAGTAGAACTGCTCCATCGGCGAGATTAAGTCTTTAAAGTCTTTGATCGGCTCGTTAGCTTGATCAGTTCGTTTCTGTGTATCGCGCGGTACTGTTACCGTCATCGCTACAAGACTTTTTACATCATCAAATGTATCTTTTTTCTGGAAGTAGCGTAAAAACAGCGTCAAGATGATCGGTACAATCGCAATGACGGCAATAATTGTAAAAAATAAGTAATTAGGTAGGCCGTCAAACATCTTTATTGGCCTCGAAGAAGTGCTCCATCATCGCTTGAACGGCACCGATATCGGCTTTTGAGTCTGTAAGTGCCTCGTCGATGGCAGCTTTCGGCGCCGAGGACTCCGACTCAGGCTGCTGTTGGCTACTTTTTGCGGGTTCGACTTCTTTTTGTTGTACTTCCTGAACTACTCTTGTCTGTTCAGCAGCCCCACCTCCGGTTTCTGGTTGTTGACCGATCCAAGGGCCTTCGTTGAGCCGTTCTCGCCACTGCGATACCTCTGGACCTACGCTCTGATCAGACTCCGGAGCAACTCCGGAGAACCTTGGTTTACCCTCCATAACATAAATATACCAGTCCCCGTCTCTTTTGTAAGTCTTACGATACGTAGTCCGAAAACTCGGTTTTGAACGTGTCGTTCTCGATTGACGCTCTAATTCGCTTCATTAATTCCAGTAGTACCGAGAGGTTGTGGATACTTAACGCCCGCATCGCTAAACTCTCGTTCACCATAAACAGATGCCGCAAATAACTTCGAGTATATTTTTGACAGGTTGGGCACTGGCAGTTCTGATCTAGCGGCGCCGAGTCTTCGGTGTAGGCAGCGTGGCTGATTGTTTTTAGTTGGTAATCTTCTGTCGTCCAAAACGAGCCGTGGCGAGCCAAGCGAGTCGGTAGAACGCAGTCGAACATATCCATTCCCTTATCGACCATCCGAATCAAATCAGCTGGCTCCCCCACCCCCATTAAGTAATGCGGCCGGGATTTATCTAGTAGGTGAGCAACGTAATCAACCGCTTTGTTAATTTTTTCTTTCCCCTCACTAGCGATTGCTACCCCGCCAACGGCGATACCGTCAAACGGTAGTTCTTGAATTTCCCGGGCTGACTGCTCTCGAAGCTCTTTAAAAAGTCCGCCTTGAATTATTCCGAAGAGCGCTCTCCCCTGCTCCCCCATCTTTTGTTGCTGCCAGTACTCGATCGATCGCTTTGCCCAATCGGTAGTACGATACACCGCTTGACGGACGCGCTTTTCGGTCGCTTCAATCGGCGGACAATCGTCGATAACCATCGCAATATCGCTATTTAGGCTTCTTTGAATATCCAACACATTCTCCGGCGAAAAAAACAGAAGTTTTCCGTCGATATGCGAGCGAAATTTTACGCCTTCTTCGGTAATTTTCGAGAGTTTATTCTTAGCTCGGCCGAGCGAGTAGGCTTGGTAGCCGCCAGAATCTGTCAGAATCGGTCCGTTCCAATTACTCCATTTACTCAGCCCGCCAAATTTTTCGATTACTTTTTCGCCAGGACGTATACGCAGGTGGTAAGTGTTACCCAAAATAATCTCGGCGCCGAGCGACTTAACCTCCTCTGCTGAGAGCGTTTTAACCGCACCGCTCGTACCAACCGGCATAAAAGCCGGTGTTTTTATACTGCCGTTTGGTGTTTCAAGAACGCCGGTACGAGCCAACGAGCCCGACTGCGTCGCCGTTACCTGAAAATTCATTGCTGAGGCGCTGGCGTCAGTTTAGTTGCTTGAACGAATGTCGGGCCGGCAAAAACAATTCGATAGCACTCCCCCATTTTGCACGGGAATTCGGCTTCTTCAGCGCTAACGCCAAGAGCTCGTAGGCCGCCTTCGATCACATCTTGATGCGAAACACAAATAATATGCTCACCGGCGTGTTTTTGTAGTAACTCCTGGAAAAACAACGGCATACGTACCTGTAGCGAGGCGTGGTCGCTGTCTGAATATATTTCCAACAGCTCTTTTCTCTCAATTACCTTACCAGCAACTTCCGAAGTTTCCCGAAGTATTTCTGCGGTTTCAAGCGTTCGACGACGAGGACTGCTGTAGATAGCACTTGGCGCAAACGAATGTAGGTACTCGCCGACTGCTTTAATTTGTTTCTGACCAAACTCAGTTAACACCCGTTCGTTGTCGACATCTGGATCGATACTATACGGTTTATCAGTTTGGCCGTGCCGACAGAGAAATATAACTGTTTGTAACTGAGATTCCATCCATAAATTTTACCATCTTCAGGGTAGTTTGTCGCCGGCAGCTATCGCTATCTGAAAATTGTGTATACTAAAAGTGTCCTTCATTAAGGACTTGAAAAGTTGGCCACTAAGCAACTTTTGACTTACCTTGAGCGTCGCAACTCACACTGTTAGTTTGTTCGTTAGGAATTTTGAGGTGAGTAGCAGCATAGATAGGATGCACTGCTGTCCGTAGGCGAAAGTGCTGCCGTGTGGTAGTTAGAGATTTTGCGATCTCTCCGAGATGGGTTGTGGCCGTATCTGTCTTGTGGTTCGCACGCGACGCAATTACGGAAGAAGTCCCCGTGTACGCAAATACGCGGGGCTTCTTTTTTTGTTAGGTTTTCCCTACACTGTGACTAATCTGCACCTACCGATTTACAGGAGAAAAGCATGATCAACGTAGTCAAATCTGCATGGAAGTGGCTATTAACTTTCGTGCTCAAACCGCTCGTCCTCTACAGAAGCCGCGAACACGTTGAATTCAAATTCAATTGGTTCAGTACGTTTCTAGTGCTGCAGTCAGCGGCGTGCATCAGCCTCGTACTGTGGCTGTACCATCGCATCTCGCCGGAGCTCTTTGCCGTACAGTTCAACTCGCCCTGGTACGAGTATGTGATCTGTTTCGTCGTCGCTCACGCGTTCATGGGACTGTTCGAGTACTTCTTTCATCGCTACACGCTCCACGGGCTGTTCTGGAAGTTCCTCTGGTTTCTCCATCGGAAGCACGAGGAGCATCACGGCCTTACGCACGTCACCGACCTTAAGGGTAGCACTGAAGTGGCGTCGAGGAGTAAAGTTCGAAACAAGTACGCGATCAAAGACGGCGACCAAATTCAGTCGTCGGCCTTTCCGGCCTACGCCCTGGTCACCTTCTGGGGGATCTTCAGTCTTGTTCTCGTCCCACTGCAGCTACTCTTGCGATCGCAACCGATCGTTATAACCGGCTACATGTCGGTTGTGTTTTCGTTCGGTCTCTACGAGATTATCCACGCCATCTGGCATCTGGATTACGACAAGCATTGGAAAAAGCGCGTCGAAACCTCAAAGACTTGGCGAACGATCTACGGGTTCCATCTCATGCACCACGTCCGTGGTTGCAGTAGAACTAACCTGGCAATCAGCGGCGTATTCGGCTACTGGCTATGGGACAAACTGTTCGGCTCGCTCTACATTCCATCCGAGTTACCACTCGAAGGCGTGGAGATCGATCCCGACACGCTCAAGCCCCCGAAACCGCCTCGCTGGCTCCAGTGGCTCGACGAAAAAGTCGATGCCCGCGCAGCCCGCATCAAAAAGCAAGAAGCCAAACGGCGTCTCGCCGTGCATCAGTCCTCCTCGCGCCCGTAAGTGCGCGAGGACTTTTTTATACCACTTCGTTTTCGTCCGTTGGCTCTTCGGCAACAGCTTTTACGTGTAAATCATCAACGCAGTTACACGCTTCCATCATCGCACCAACCATCGTGCAAGAATCCGTATCGCAGGCCTTTGGGACATCACTTTTTCCGCCGCACGTTCCTCGACAAACATAGTGTTCACTCATTTTTTTCACCTCCGTTCCAAAATGCGGTGTATATAACACCATCGCTCCCTTTTCGGTCTTCAGTATACCACCCCGCTTCTTTTGCCCACTCCCCTACTCTTTTATTGCGTTTTTTCTGGGACAAAGCATATAGTTCGTCTTTTTCGTCTTGATTCATCTCCCGCCCAAACCTCGCTTGGAATAAGTCATCAAAACTAAATCGGCAAGAATAACTCATTGCATGCAATGTAACAAAAAGGAGCCAAATTGGCTCCTTTTTCGAATTCTAAATTAGAATTCTTTACTTAAGTTCGACCGTAGCGCCGGCTTCTTCGAGTTTCTTCTTAGCAGCTTCAGCGTCTTCCTTCTTCATTGTGCCGAGCTCTTTTGGAGCGGCATCAACGAGATCTTTAGCTTCTTTAAGACCGAGTTCTTGTTTGATCTCACGGACTGCCTTAATGACGGCGATCTTTTGGTCGCCAGAAGCAGCGAGGACAACGTTGTACTCAGACTTCTCTTCTGCGGCTTCCGCAGCACCACCGCCAGCAGCTGGCGCAGCACCGGCTGCCATTACTGGCATAGCGCTAACGCCAAACTTCTCTTCTAAACCTTTTACTAACTCTGAGAGCTCCATTACGGAAAGCTCACCAACCTGCTCGATAATTTTTTCTACGTTACTCATTTATTTTCCTTTCTTACTTTCTATTTATTATTTCTTCGATTCCTCAACCGCTCGTACCACGTAGGCAAACTGCTGTAGTGGGAAGTTTAAGTTGTAAACCAATCCTTGGATTAAACCGTGGAGACGGCCAACAACCTGAGCTTGTAAGGTTTCTTTACTTGGGAGTGAGGCGAGGGTTTTAACGGCTGAAGAGTCAAAGAAATTGCCGTCGATCCAACCGCCGAGAATCTCTAACGATTCAGTTTCTTTCGCGAAATCGCTTAGCATTTTTGCCGCTACAACTTCATCTTGAAAGCCGTAAGCAATTGCGAGCTGTTTCTCTGGAATTTCCAGTTCGCGTTTCTGGTTTTTTAAGATCAGGCGAAGGAGATTATTACTCAACATTCGAACCTTACCCTGCTCTTCAAACGCCTTATCTCGAAGCGCCAGGTTCGCCTTAGCGTTAAGCGCTGTGTACGCAAAGATAATACTAATGCGTGAGGCTTCGAGCTCGCTGGTAAGCTGCTCAACTAACGCGACTTTTTGTGCTCGTAGTAATGCCATTTATTTCTATAATTCTAGGTTGAATTTATATGGTTCTGAACAGTGTCGCGGAAGCTGAATTGATTGGTTTGCCGTAGGCAAAATTCAGCTGAGCGCCAAGTAGTATGTTGCCGCTGGAGCGACATAACTACATCTGTGAAGAAACATGTAAATGCAACAAATTGACGCCCAAAGAGACGTCGCTTGCGGCTTCGTCCTCGGCAGGATTTACGGCTTGTCTCTTACGAGGGCCACCTACTTTCTTTGGAACAGAGTAATTTTCCCAAAAAACTAGTTGAGTGTCAATAAAGCCCGTAAATGCTCGGCCGACATCCGGCCGGGGAAAAAGTATTTAATTCTATTGCCGCTGATGTAATAGCTAGCTGGAATAGTTCCGGACCAACTTCTAAACGTCGTCCCCTGCTCATCGAAATAATTAGGAAACGTCACACCAAGTTCGTTTAGCTTTGCTGCCGCCACATCGGGCTGATCCTGAATATTAATTAATACTGGCTTTAAAGCAGTGCCCGTTAATATATTCTTTTGTTCTGTTAATAATAGGACGCACTCGTTGCAGCTGCTATTCCAGAAGGTTACGAGCGTTGGCGAACCAACCACCTGTTCGATCGCAACCTTCTTCCCTTGAGCATCGATAATCGACGATGCTGGCAGCGCGTCGTCAACTGCAAATGGCGTAATGTCGTTTGGGTCAATCTTTGTATTTACAGTTTCGCTCGTACCACTTAGGAAAATCCCAACAACAATAATTGAGAGCACAAAAATGACCGGCAAAATAAGCCGGTTCATTCTTTACGGGCCCCTCTGCCCATTTCGTTATTTCAGAAACGTTAAATCAATGGCTGCCGAAGGGCTCATTGTAGAAGTAATGTAGGCAGCAGAAATTCGACTCTTCTGAATACTACCTAACATCGCAGCAGCGTTTTCTTTGAGTTTAGCGGTATCCCAGGAAACTTTACCGATTATCTGGTGAATATTATCGCTACTATCAATTCGATACTCAACTTTGCCGGAGTTAATTTCTTCAATCGCTTTTTTCGGATCGTTGGTGACGGTACCGGATTTTGGATCTGGCATCTTGCCTTTTGGTCCTAAGATTTTAGCGATTTTACCAACCTTTGGCATCAGCTCGGGCGAAGCGATCGCAACATCAAAATCGATCTTTTTTGTTTTAGCGATCTCTTCGATCTTGGCTTCATCGAGAACAATAATCTTCTTCTCTTTGCCGGTGCCGTGCGGTAAATGAATAACGCTCTTAGAAGATTCTGTACTGCCCTTACTTTTCTTTTTAAGCAACTTTAAATGCAACTCAACACTACCATCAAATTTTGAGTACGAAGTCTTTTTAATCAGTTCGATCGCTTCTTCTAAGTCGTAGAGTTTACCTTTTTCGATATGGGCAGTTGCGGCCGCATATTTAGCTGAGCGCTTTTTCTTCGTGGCGACCTTTGCAGGTTTTGCGCTTTTCTTCGGAGATTTCTTATTTACTGCCTCAGCAGATTCGTTGTCTGTGTGAATGGCAGCAACTTCGGCTGGCACAACTGCATCGGCATCAGCTGCTTCCTCAGCAATCAGAGCTTTCTCGGCTTCTTCGTCTGGATTATTTTCGACCTCATCTTGCGAAGCTTCGTCAGCACGCGCTGTTAAAACTTCTGCTTCTTCGATAGCAGATTTTTCTTGGTCGACGGCGTTATTAGTTGTTTTTTTCTTTGGCATTAAAAGTATTCGGTTCTAGTTGTTCTTCCATAGATTTTATCAGATAAGAGACGACTCGGTCAACGATCGCACCAAGCTCCCGACGCTCATCGGAACTAAACTTTGATAATACGTACTCGGCCAAGTCGTGATCGTGATGTTCGGGACGACCGATACCAATACGAATACGCCAGTAGTCCGGTCCGATCTCGTTATCAATCGATTTAATGCCGTTATGTCCGCCGCTAGTGCCACCGTGTTTAACACGAACTTCGCCAAACCGGAACTCGGTGTCGTCGTGGATAACCCAGAGACGTTCGCGGTCCAGTCCGTGTTTTTGCATTAACGCCTCAACCACGTGACCAGATTCGTTCATGTACGTTCCTGGCTTAATCAACTGTATTTTTTCGCCACGAAACTGGAATGCGATTTCGTCGCTATTAAGTAAATGCTTTTGACGATGCCAGTGCGTCTCACCTAGTTGCTTTGCCAGCGCTTCGATAACTTCAAAACCGACATTATGCCTTGTTCCTTCGTATCGATCACCCGGATTACCTAACCCGATAATTGTTAGCATTAACTACATCCCAGGTAGTTTCATGTCCTTGAGTAGTGGCTGCATTCGGGTGGCGGATTCGGTCTGAGCGCGGCTCATTGCTTGACCGATTGTGTCCTTAAGATTTGCCTCGAGCTCATTCTTTTTTTCCGGAGTTAGTAGTTCATCAGCAATTTCAATGGCTACAATCTTCATCTCGCCGCTTACTACAACACCAACGAGATTATCAGTAGAGCGCGCTTCGATCTCTAGCTCTTTAAGCTCTTTTTGTAGCTGTTTGGCTTTCTTTTGGAGCTGATACATATCTTTCATCTGTCCGAAATTTGGTAATGCCATTATTTTGTTTCCTTTCTTTTTAGTAATAAATATTTTGCGTACGCATCGATGAACGTTTCTATTTTGCCGTCGAGCACGTCGTCGACAGCGCTGGTTTCAAAGCCAGTGCGCACATCTTTAACGAGCTGGTACGGCTGTAGTACGTACGATCGAATCTGATTTCCCCAGGAAGCTAAGACCGGCTCGCCTTTGTGTTTCTGCTCTTCGGCACGCTGGCGTTCTTCCTCGAGTAATTGTAGCTTTGCTTGAAGGATTTTCATAGCCTGTAACTTATTTTGCAGTTGACTTCGTTCGTTCTGGCAAGTTACTACGATCTTGGACGGCAAGTGAGTAATTCGTACTGCCGAATCGGTAGTATTAACGCCTTGCCCGCCGTGACCCCCAGCTCGATAAACGTCGATCTTTAGTTCATCTGGATTAATTACTAATTCTGATTTTTCAACTTCTGGGACAACCTCTACAAGCGCAAACGAGGTGTGACGGGATTTACTAGCATCAAACGGCGAGATTCGGACGAGCCTATGAACGCCGCCTTCGCCTTTGAGCTTGCCGTACGCGCGAAAACCTTTAACCTGCAACATCGCGCTTTTAATCCCCGCTTCTTCACCGGCGCTTTTTTCTAGCAACTCCACTTTGAAGTTAGCGCGTTCGCAGTAACGAGTGTAGAGACGTAAGAGCATCTCGGCCCAATCCTGAGCTTCGGTGCCGCCAGAGCCGGCGTGAACAGAAAGATACGCATTCGAGTCGTCGTGTTCGCCAGTAAAAACTGCTTCTCGCTCTATCTCATCGAGCTCGCGTTCGCTTTCTGCTAATTCGAATCGCAAAAGCATATCTTCAAGGTGTTTATACTCCTGCGTTAGCTTAGCGGCATGTTGATGATCACTCCAAAATTCTGGATTTTTCATCTGTTCCTGAATGCGAGCTAGGCGCTCCTGTTTAGAAGGAATCCCCAATAGTTCTTCTAGTTCTTTTTTACGATCATTCATATAAGTATTTTACTCTAGTTCCCCAAAGCGTGCTTGGGGTGGGGGTGAAGGGGGTAGGGGCAGCGCTTCGCAAGTAGCACCCCCTACCCCCTTCTATAAAAATTGAGTCTTTGGTTGAACAAAATTTTTGTAAGTTTTTAAGTAACAAAAAAAGACCCATTTCTGGGTCTTTTTTTGTTACTTGTTAACCAAGTAAGTCAGCTTCTTTGCGAGCTAACATGTAGCGACGTAAAGCAACCGCTAGGGTTGTTAACGCACCCGGAAGGATAGCAGCTTCCGCACCAGCCTTTGGTAAGGTGGTGACAGTCTTGCTAACTACCACTTTGTTAGCACACTTCGCAGCAGCTTTAGCAGCGCTGGCGCTCGAAGACGAGCTAGCAGCGGAACTGGCTGAAGCAAAGGCACTCGGACAATCCGCCGTCTGAGTTACGGTGTTACCACCGCTTGTTGCAGACGAAGAACTTGAGCTAGAACTCGAAGAGCTAGAACTCGAAGACGAGCTTGAGCTAGACGAACTCGAACCGCTAGAGCTAGACGAGCCGCTTGAAGCAGCCGAACTAGCAGAAGCACCGGCACCAGCAGAAGCTGATACGCCACCAACACTAGCCGAAGCAGCGCTTGAAGAGCTAGCAGACGAGCTTGAGCTCGAAGAGCTAGAACTTGAAGCAGCGGCAACTAGCGCAGGGCTAGTAAAGGCTACTGTTAAGGCAACTAAGATGGAAACTAATATATATTTCATTATATCTCCTATTATCATCTCACTTGCCCTAAGGCAAGTGTGCTTATATTTTCATTCACTTTTCAGACTAATCTCGACTTCTAATTAGTCGGAAAAGAAATGTTCCGAGGCACAGGTTTTAAGGCCTGCACCTCGGAAAGGATGTTCTATCCTCCTGCCGCTGCTGCCGAGCTGGAGCTCGACGATGACGACGAAGAGGAAGAACTGGAAGAGCTTGAGCTCGAAGACGAGCTCCCGCCCGCGCCACCTGCACCGCCGAAAGCAAGAGCTGCAACGTTGAACGTATTGCCCTTGCCCAGCTGGGCATTGAAGGAGACGCCGCCGATCACCGGCGAGATCACCGTCGGAGCGCCCAGGTTGGCGATGTGTTGCTGCTGGGTGGGCAGCAACATGACGGGAATGTACTTCGGCACTTCGACCGGCCGATCGACCGGCACGTAGACCGGCACTTCGACCCGTCGTTCGGGACCAGGTACCGTCACTCGGTACTCGCGAACCAACGTGCGTTGGTACGTCAGCGTTCGAGTCTCGGTTTTCACCGCCGACCGCTGCCAGATCAGGTTGTTGCAAGCAACAATCTGAAGCGGCAGATCGGTCTTGCGATCGCAGAGAACCTGGCGACCAGCGAGCGATTCGTACTTGAACTCGTTACGGTTGCGGTAGTGAACCCAACCGTACTCGCCCTGACGACCGGCACGTCGGTACGTGCCCTCGTTGCTCACCGGAAGTCGCGAGTAGGACCATTGGTAGTCCTTGGAGAGCAGAAGGTCTGGGCCTTCCTGGTACTCTCGGACGAACTCCCGAGTTCCAGAACTCGTTGACGGGTCAATGCTCTGCGCACCAGCGAGGCTGGCACAGATCAGAGCGGCAATGACGAGAGGGGTGTGGATCAGTTTCATCTTAGTTCTCCTCGCTCAAGCGGAAGACGAGAGTTCGCTCTCGTCCGTCGGCGTCGATCAGTGTGATCGTCGCTCCAAGGAAGCGCTTGATACTTCCCCAGGCTATCGCTTCGTGGCGATCGCCGCTTCGGCGCAACATCAGCGGGTGGTCTTTGTCGTCGAGCCTCAGTACCGCTGTAAACTGCCTGGAGTCACTCAACGTCAGTACCACTTGATTCCGACGGGAGGATAACTGGATCTCAGTTACCTCCGGCGCGAACGTGTGACGACGTGCATCTCCGAGTAGTTGCTGCTCGGTGGCGTTCAGCTCTGAACGGAGGAAGTCGAACTTCTGCTCCGAACTTGTCTGCATCGCACCAACAGTAACAGCGCAAAACTCGACTGGAGGCTGGTTAGCACCGGCCGTTCCAGCGTTACCTGCGTTACCGACGTTTGCACCGGTTGGAAAACCACCGGGCAAAGCGGTGTTGCCTGTCTGCGTAGTCGGCGGCTGGTTAGCCGGTCGACCTTGCAGGGCAATTTGGAACTCCTCAAGCGAAGTAAAGTTCCGAATCGTTCCGTCCGGCATCTGAGCCGTGTATGACTGAACGACTGGATACATACTTCCACCCGCGCCGGCCGTAGCCAGGCGAGCTTGCTCGTCAGCGGCCATTTGGAGAAATTGGCGGATATCGAGACGAATGAACGTCGCACTCCCCCACTCCGTACGGCTCGTACGAACCTTGATCTGGTTGATTCCAAGATCTAGATCGCTGACGGCGATGAACGGATAGTCGCCAACCACGCCCTGAGCGCCGCTGGGTCTACCTCTCACCACCCTGCCACCTTCGACCTTCCGCCACTCGACTAACTTGTCGTTGACGTAGATTGTGTGGTCGTGAGCTGGTGAGCTGTTCGTGAAGGCTTTCACCTTCAGCAGAACTTTGTCACCAAACCAGACCGAAGTCTGAGTGGTGGGATCCCAGCTCGTAAAGTAAGTCGGTTGATCGCCCTTGACGATGTAAACGTCGAAAACGACCTTGACGGCCGAAATCGGACGTTCTTGCGTTTGGGCGATCCGGGCGTTGATACCCGAGCTGATTGCTCCGAAGAGCAACGACTCGAGCAACTGTGCCTTTGCGAACGTTGGGGCAATGGCAAGAACCACCGCCATCAGAATTGCGGATTTCTTCATCTTTGTATCTCCTGTGCGTGCATTCCGCGGATCGCGGTGACGCTCTTGTCAGCGCCATCTCAGCCAGGAAGAGGGAAGGAGGGAAACTGTCGAGGTCGAGCAAGCTCAGCCTGTAATGACAGCTCTCCCTAATCCCAGCCGAGAGGGCACCGACAAACAGAAACTACAAAGACATATACTATTACTCTCTCCAATCCACTCGCAATCTCATCGGTAGATATTAATTGCGAGCGGGTTGGAGATGGCGAGACGAGCTCGCCGAGGATGTTGGTGGAGGCGCCGGGAATACACCGTAACTGTGTGATCCCCGCCGCTCCAAAGGCAAATCTTGGTGGAGGCGCCGGGAATTGAACCCGGTTCCAAAAAGAGAAACACGATGTCGTTGGTTTTTGTTTAGGCATTTTCCCAACTTGAGCTACCACGCTCAGACTTCGCTCTTACCCTCTCTGTCGAACCCTTACGCCCCCACTGCTTGGGTACCAAAAACTGCCACTGCTTTCCAATTCGCCTCATCAGCATTAATCGGAACAATCGAGACAAGGTTCCAGCCCCGTTCTGACATTTCATCGAAGGAAATTGGTTCTTCTGCAAACTGCAAGTCTCTGACTCGCAGACAGACGTTTTTCTCGCTGTCCACTGTTGCAACTATTGGTAGGGTTCTGTATTGCATATTCACTCCAATCAGCTCACGGTACAGGCGGTATTAATGTAACCGCTCGTTCATGGGCTAGTTGGAGAGAACGGATTGTTAAAGTGTGCCGCTATGAACGAAAGCTCTTTGGACATTCGTCGCACGGCAGGCTTCTTGCGAAGCGATTGCACTATATAAAGGAAGTTAGATACCTACGAGCGGTTGTTGCGACGACGCTACGTTGGATACGTCCCACTGGGAGCGCAACGCTACGGTGTAATTCGAAACATCCAAACGTAAGTAAAATAAAAAGCCGTGGTAGACAGAACAACTACTAGAAAGTAGGTTCCGCTGCGCACTACCGATGCGATCTCACGACTGTTTCAACTTCTTTTTTGTTTTGGTGCAATACACTTTTTGAGTGTGCACGAACAATAGCATATGCTAGTTAAGATGTCAATGAATGTGAGGCAAATTTTTACCGCGGTATATAAATTGTACCATTGACGGTATCAACCACTTCGTAGCCTACCTGCTCGATTTCTGCTTTGCGATTGTCGGCAGTGAGAAAATCGTTCTTAGCTCGGGCTGCGTCCCGATCTTCGGCTAATCGCTTCGCCGAGTCACTATTTTCAATTGGCATATACCTTAAACCAAAGATATCAAATAAGTTATCGGTATCAGCTTTATTGATAAGTTGAGCATTCTCACCCCAGAGTTGCAGTGCTTTCGGGCTATCGAGATCGTCGTTTAACGCGTCTATAATTGCGTCAAATACTTGCATATCTGTTTTTTCAGGAGAAATAGCATATGCCTGAAATATCTTGCGACGCAGAGCGATTCCTTGCTCCATAACTGTTTTTGTGTAATCAAATGGCTTACGATAATGTGTTTGGTAAAAGGCGAGCCTTAATTCATTAGCGCTATACTGCTTTAGTGCTTCTTGAACAGTAAGACTGTTGTGAAGAGATTTACTCATCTTCTGACCGCCTACACTCAGCATCCCAGTGTGAACCCAGTAATTAGCCATGGTTTTACCTGTTAAACTCTCTGACTGAGCGATCTCGTTCTCGTGATGAGGAAACACGTGCTCTAGACCTGATCCGTGTAGATCAAAAGTGTCGCCAAGATACTTACGACTCATAGCAGAACACTCGATATGCCAACCAGGGTAACCTCTACCCCAAGGCGAATCCCAAGTCATCTCGTTAATTGAGACTGGAGCAGCTTTCCACAGGGCAAAATCTGCCGGTGAACGTTTGTCTCCAGCAGCTTCTACTCGCGTGCCAGTAAGTATCTCGGTTAAGCCGCGATGGCTTAGCTTACCGTAATCTTTCTTTTTCGCGACACTAAAGTAGACGTTCCCAGCAGCAGTTGTATAGGCATATCCTTCCTTAATTAGTCCCTCAACGAACTCAATAATGTCGTTGATGTGTTCAGAAGCTTTAGGGAAATTATTAGGTAATCGAACCTGAAGCGCTTCTAAATCTCTCAAGTGTGCTTGAGTAAAGTGATCAACAATCTGGCGTACCGTTTGACCTGTTTCGTGGGCTTTCTTTTGAACCTTATCTGCTCCGACTTCGGCGTCGTTAACCATATGCCCAACATCGGTAATATTCTGGATATAAGTAACTTTATAGCCCAGATAGGTTAAGAAACGAACCAGTAAATCAAACCCTAAATATGTTCGGGCGTGACCGAGGTGGTCGTAGTCGTAAACGGTTGGTCCGCAAACGTACATTCGAACCTCACCGTCGGTAATTGGTTTAAACTCGTCTTTTGTACCCGTAAGTGTGTTATAGATCCGAAACATCCTCTTCTTTGTACCTTAATTATTCTTACTTAAAAAGCAATTAAGTAGTCGCTTGACATACGCGGGCTGAAAGATTGGTTTTGCGAAGCAAATTTCAGCTGAGAATTCAGCGACGAGCTCGCTGGAAGTGAGGAGCGGTCAAGCGATACTAAATTGCGGTCCTACTCGTCGCCGTAACTGTCTTCGTTATAAGACCGCTGGTCTTCGTTTAATTCTTTTTCCGCGAGTGACTCAAGCGACTCCGAACCGCTTTCATCAACTGGCACCGAAAGATCATCGTCTTCTGCAGAGAGTTCGTGGTCTGTTGGTTCGCGCATCGCATCAACCGGGACAAGTCGCCCGCCACAGCTGGTACACGACTCGTTCGCAACGGGTGTTGTCGTTCCGCAATCCTCACAGATAAATTCTTCGGCGGTTGTTTGTTCTTCCATATTAGTATTGTATCCAACTATTGGTCTTTTTGTGAATACGAGCGACGGCCTTCAAGCGCTCGACTCAGCGTTAACTCGTCGGCGTACTCCAAGTCACCACCGACTGGCAGTCCGCGTGCTAATCTTGTTACCGAAAGCTCTTTAATCGTTCCTAATTCAACCGCGGATTTAATTTGCTCGTCGATATATAGCGCTGTCGCCTCGCCCTCTAAAGACGGGTCGGTTGCTAAAATAACCTCTTTGATTTCGTTAGAATTGAGTCGCTCGAGTAACTGTGAGATCGCTAAGTCCTCTGGACCGACGTGGTTGATCGGCGAGATCTGGCCGCCGAGAACGTGGTAGCGACCGTTAAATCTTGCTTTTTCAAGTGCTAAAACATCAAGCGCCTCTTCAACCACTGCTAACTTTTGTTGGTCGCGTGTACTATCGCTGCATATCGGACACGGATCGCTCTCAGCGATTATTTGGCAAACAGAACAAGTAGTTAAGTTCTCTCGTAATTCGCTAAACGCCTGAGCGAAGCGCTGTAACTCGTGTGATTCGCGCCCTAGTAGATAAAACGTGAGACGGTTTGCTGTCTTTGGTCCGATCCCCGGCAAGGATCCAAGAACTTCAGCTAGTGCTTGAATGGATTTTGGTAGTACTTTACTCATTTATCATTTGTTATATTAGCCATTTTTTATGCAGGGGACAGGGGGTGCTATTTGCGAAGCGCTACCCCTATCCCCTGCACCCCAACCCCAAGCACGCTTTAGACACGGGGTTGAACAGACATCTCGTTATTTCCCTTTGGCTGGAGCTCCTTCTTCTTCCGAATAGTCGCACTGACTACAACTGATGCCAGCTTTTTTCTTTAATAAAATATTTTGACAGCGAGGGCATTTTTTATTTATCGGTTCGTCCCAAAACGCCGTTTTACAGCTCGGATAACCGCTGCATCCCCAGAAATATTTACCACGTTTCGTGGTTTTTCGCACCAAATCCTTGCCACAATTTGGACAGGTAACACCAGAACTAATAACAATCGGTTTCGTGAATTTGCATTTCGGATAGTCAGAGCAACCTAAGAATGTTCCAAACCGACCTTGTTTAATAGCGAGCGACTTGCCGCAATCAGGGCAGTTTTCTTTTACTTCCTCTGCAATCTGCTTCTCTTGCTCCGGTGAGAATACATCGTCTAAAAACGGTGCTCGGTAATCGCACTCTGGGTAACCGCTACAAGCGTAAAACTTACCGAAGCGCCCCAATTTTATCACTACCGGCTTGCCGCACTTCGGACAGACTTTATCTGTCGCCTCTTCAACGATCGCTTTTTTCTCTATGGTTTTTTCTTTCTCCTGGAGCAATTTCTCGAATGGTTGATAGAAACTCCTGAGAACGGGAACTAGCTCCTTTTTTCCCTCAGCGATATCGTCTAAACTCTCCTCCATCTCGGCAGTGAAGTTATAATCGACGATGCTTGGAAAGTTCTCGACCAGTAAATCCGTAACGACTTCAGCTACTTTTTCCGGAAAGAACCGGCCGGTTTGGCGAGTAACGTAGCCGCGATCCACAATCGTGCTCATAATCGGAGCGTACGTCGACGGTCTGCCGATACCGCGCTTTTCAAGCTCGCGAACGAGTGTGGCTTCTGAGTAACGAGCTGGCGGTTCAGTAAAATGCTGCATCGGATCTGCAGATTTTAGACCCAGCTTTTCGCCCTCGACAAGCTCTGGTAATCGTTCAAATCGCTCTTCGGAATCCGGGTAGACTTTTAGAAAACCATCAAAAGTTAACTCTCGACCACGCGCAGAAAGTGAGACGCCGGCTGAAGTTTTAATACGCACAGCTGTTGTTTTAACTTCAGCTGGACTCATCATCGAAGCGGTTGCGACCTGCCAAATTAAGTTATAGAGGCGGTAATGATCGCGGGAGACCTTGCTCTCTAGCTCCTTAGGCAAGATCGAAAAATCGGTTGGTCTGATCGCTTCGTGCGCTTCCTGAGCGCCCCGAACTTTCTTTGTAAAAGTATTCGGCGTTGACGGAATATAGCGCTGTCCGAACATCGAGCTAACTTGTTGTTCAGCTTGACGCTTAGCTGAATCGGCTATGTTGTGTGAGTCGGTTCGCATATACGTAATCAAACCAACCGTACCCTTGCCCGGGATATCGATGCCCTCGTATAGATCTTGGGCAATTTTCATCGTTTTTTTAGCGGAGAAACTACAAACACGAGCCGCCATTTGTTGTAAGGTTGAGGTGATTAGTGGCGGCTGCGGTTTTAGTTTGCTTTCGGATGTTGTAATAGTCTCAACTGATATATCGGCTGCGGAGAGTTTTTTTGCTAGGAGCTGTGCTTCTTTTTCAGTTTTGAGCTCTAACTTGCTAGCGCCGCTTCCAAGAATAATTGCCGGGAAGTGCGCTGATTTAGTTTTTAGCTGAACTTCAAGCGTCCAAAACTCCTTCGTTACAAACGCCTTAATTTCACGCTCACGCTCAACAACCAAGCGAACAGCTACCGATTGGACCCTTCCGGCTGATAGCCCGCGATAAACTTTTTTCCAGAGCAACGGTGAGAGCTTGTATCCAACTAAGCGGTCGAGAATTCGTCTCGCTTGTTGTGCGTCAACGAGATCGCGCGAAACTTGTCTCGGTTTTTCGATCGCGTTTTGGACGGCAGATTTTGTAATTTCGGTAAAACTAATTCGATGTATCGGTTTCTTGGTTTTGAGCTGCTCTACTAAGTGCCAGGCAATCGCCTCTCCTTCTCGGTCCGGGTCGGTGGCAAGATACAACTCTTCGCTCGCATCTAACTCTTTTTTTATTTCGCTCACAACCTTCTTAGCTTTAGGAATAAGTTGATACGAAACTTCGAAATCGTCGTCGACATCAATCCCTAACTTACTTTTAGGTAAGTCACGAACGTGCCCGTAGGACGCTCTCACGACAAAATCCTTGCCGAGATACTGACCGATGGTCTTGGCTTTGGCTGGTGATTCTACGATAACTAATTTCTTTGACATTATTTTCGAAGATAGTATCCCGGTTTCGGCTGATATACTCGATCGAGCAGCTCAAGCTGAGTTACCAATCCTAAGACTACCTCAATCGGCTTATTAACTACAACCGCTAACTGCTCAATATTTTTTGGGTCCTGAATGAGTAAGTCTAGAACCTGGAGTAACTCACTGTCAAGACTATTATCAATAACCTCTGAGCGCTCCAAGTCGAAATATTCAAATAATTGATCAGAGCTAATTAGGGCTGTAGCCCCGTGCTGTACTAACAAATTAGTACCAGCTGCGCTGCTGCGAGTAATATCTCCCGGCACCGCCATAAGATCACGATTATAATCGATCGCACTTTTTGCGGTTGTGAGCGAACCAGATTTTATTATCGCTTCAATTACAACTGTACCGCGTGATAACCCAGCGATAATACGATTTCGTATCGGAAATCTGTAGCCTTTCGGTCGAGACAACGGAGGGTACTCGCTTAGTAATAGGCCGCCTCTCGCGATAATATTTGTTGCTAGTTGGGTGTGGTCGATTGGATAAATCTCGTCTAAGCCGCCGGCCATAACTGCTACTGTCCGGCCTCCTGAATCCAACGAGCGCTCGTGTATTTTTTTATCGATTCCGTACGCTAGGCCTGAAATCGTCGTCAGCTTCGAGAGTAGTGATGGTGGGAAGAGCATCTCAATAACGCTAGTGCCGTACGTTGAACATTTACGGCTGCCGACTACAGATATCGTCGGTCGTTGCAACGCTGATAAATCCCCTTGGTAAAACAACCAGAGCGGCGGATCTGGTATCACGGATAGTAGTTTCGGGTACTGTCGGCTACCTAGAAGGATGATATCGATACCGTACTTTTTTAAACAACCTAACTCGCCTTTTTGATCAAGTTTCCGATTCTTGAGCGCCGTCGATTGAGTACTAGTTAGCACTTTTTGACCGTTGTCGTCGAGCGCCTCCCGAAGTGTTTGATACTGCCCGTATATTTTATGCCACGCGATCGGACCGATCGCTTCAATCGCTGCCAAAGATAGTAATTCAGACTCAGTGATCCCCAAAAAGAAGCGTGGGGTTGTTGACATTGTTATTAGCGTATGGTAATTTATCCGAACTTGTCGAGTCTAACTCGACAGAAGACACCGGCGTTACGTTAGTAGCTCCGCTGCCTTCTTCGCTACGGCACCCCTGGCCCTATAAATTTCGGTCGGGAAAAATTGCATTCGCAGGTGTCGAGAGTGATGAGGGGTAAGGGAAAGGCCATCGCGCAAGCGATGGCTTTTTCCGTACTGACAAGTATTAATTTAACCGGCGGTATTTTTTTACTTCTCGACTTCAATACCCATCGAGCGGGCAGTACCTTCAATAATTTTTGAGGCTTGTTCAACGGTGCGAGCGTTTAAGTCTGTGAGTTTGTTCTCAGCGATTGCTGCAATCTGAGCTTTGGTAACCTTGCCAACCTTTTCTTTACGCGGTGTCTGCGAACCTTTTTCTAAACCAGCTGCTTTTAGTAGTTGAATCGCTGCCGGCGGAGTTTTAGTAATAAAGCTAAACGTTCGATCTTCGTAAATTGAGATCTCAACTGGAACGATCGTATCACCCATCGCCCGAGTTTGCTCGTTAAACTGAGTGATAAAATCCATCATATTAACGCCGTGCGGACCAAGAGCAGTACCGATTTGTTGACCAGGCGTCGCTTTACCGGCCGGTGCTTGGAGCTTAATAATTGTTTTTACTTTCTTTGCCATGTAATTAATTAGATTTTTTTAACTTGGAGAAAATCGAGGTTAACCGGAGTTTCGCGGCCGAACATCGAAACAGAGACTTTGATCTTGCCCTTTTCTGGATCGACTTCGGTAATTTTACCTTCGTAACCCTTAAGTGGGCCGTCGCTAATACGTACAAGATCGTCTTTTGCTAAATCAACAGTGTGTTCCGGCTCATCTTTTGCCATTTTTGCCTTAATTGCTACTACTTCCGATTCAGGAATTGGCGTCGGTCGGATACCGCTACCCAAAAATCCGGTTACGCTCGGGGTATTTCGGACAACGTACCAAGATTCGTCGGTTACAATCATATGAACGAAAACGTATCCCGGGAAGCTACGCTTCTCGACGGTCTTGCGTTTGCCGTTCTTAATTTCAACTTGTTTTTCTTTCGGTACGATTACTTCAAAAATATAATCTTGCAGCTTTAGAGTAGCCGCGCGTTGCTTTAAATTCTCAGCGACTTGATCCTCGTATCCAGCGTAGGTGTGGATTACGTACCAACCAGCTTCGCCGCTTTGGCGTCGCTCTTGTGTCTCTGGGATTGAATCGATAGTATCGCTCATTATTTGACCGCCAATATCACTAGTTTTTGTAATCCTAAATCAAAGGCGCCGAAAATTACAGTCGCTACAGCCACACTTAAAAGAACCATTAAGGTATGGCGAATAACTGTCTCGCGCTTCGGCCAAATAACTTTTCGCGCTTCCTCGATAAGCGATCCAACGAATGCGACTCCTGGTACTTTAACCATTTTTCACCTTTTTTGTGGTCTTAGCTTTAGCTGTGGGCTTTTTCGATTCTGTTTTAGCAGCGGCACCGATCGCTACAACTTCAAGCTCGGAAAGTTGTTGTCTATGACCGTAGCGCTTTAAATAACGAACCTTATTTTTGAACTTTAAACCGCTCACTTTTTCGCCTAAGAAATGTCGCAAAACTTTAAGCTGAATCTGTTGATCGCTCAACTGGTCCTTGAGAGAAATTGTCGCGCCCTCTTTATCGGCAACTTGGTTAACAGTAATTTTTTTACCAGCACGAACAACGTGCTGTTTGCCGCCGGCGGTTACAACTGCCAATTTGTGTTCGGAATTGCTCATACTTTTTATAATTAACGGATTATATTGTACGAAAAATACCCTATTGCGTCAATGCAGCGAACCAATTAGTGAAATAGGATTTTTTTATGCCGAATTGCGATACTCTCCACAATTCCGATCGCTGCGAAATCTACAATTAAAGCCGTACCGCCGTACGACATAAATGGCAGCGGTATACCAGTTACCGGCAGTAAACCGATATTCATTGAGATGTGAACGAATCCTTGAAAAAAGAACTTGGCAGCGATTCCAATACAAAGTAGTTGCGCAAACGGATCGTCCGCTTCACGAGCAACAGCCAAGATTCGAAAAATCAACAGCGTGTATAAGCTAACAGCTAGCACCGACCCAACAAAGCCAGTTGCTTCGGCAAAACCAGCGAAAATAAAATCGGCGTGAGCGACCGGCAAAAAATTCAAAACTGTTTGAGAGCCCTGACCGAAACCTCGGCCAAATAAGCCGCCACTACCGACCGCGATGAGTGACTGTCGAACATTGTAACCTTCGCCCAACGGGTCGCTCATCGGGTTAAGAAATGTCTCAACCCGTTGTCGCTGATACGGCTGCAAATTGAAAAATAGTACTGGCAGCGCCACTACGATAATACCGGCGAGTAGCGCTAGCATCCTGCGTGACGGTTTTGCTGCAAGAAAGATCGATAAAAAAACTATCAACAACACTGACGCTGTGCCAAGATCCGGTTGCAGCATCACCAAACCAACTGGCAGGGCTGCGATCAGTAAAAACCCGACAATCCGTCTCCAACCCATTACACCAATATGCTGGGCTAAAAACGCCGAGCCCGTAACTGCGCCAATTAACTTAAAAACTTCCGAGGGCTGGAGCTGGAAGAAACCGAAATCTAGCCATCGATACGCGCCAAAGACTTTGAGAACAAATGGAAGACTCGGTGCTAGAAACGGTAATAGCGGTATAAGAAGTAGGATGCCAACCACAAATAGCAAAACGTTAAATGAGCGTAGTGCTCGATAGTCGATCGACATCATTACAACCATCGCCAGTATGGCTACGAGGGCAAATACTCCTTGATCGATCGCCAAGCGATTGCCGTATTGATGAAAGGTGATCGTGTAGATAGTTATAATTCCAGTAATTGTTAGAACAATTGGAATTAGTAACACGAACCACTCGATCGGTAGACTCCAAAACCTACGCATACTACTGTAGTAACCTTACGGAAGAACGTTGTCGAGCGCGCAATTGGCTAAATAATCGGCTCGTCGGTTCGCCTCGCGTCGTACGGCGTTAAATTCGATCGTATTACCGCTTTTTTGGAGTTGGTTGATGTAGCCAAGAATCTTTTCGTAATGCGGCTTAAGAAGCGCATCTTTTACCTTATAAACACCTTGAATTTGTTTTACCATTAACTCGCTATCGGAGTAGCACTGGATCGTGAAATCGGTAATGTTATTTGTAATTAAATACTCAAGCGCCGCGACCATTGCCCGATACTCCGCCTGATTGTTCGTTGTTTTACCGATACTTTCAAAGCGCTCAACCAACAACTCTTTCAGTCCTTGGATCGTGTAAGCGATCGCTGCTGGACCAGGGTTACCTCTGGAAGCACCGTCGGTGTGTATAGAAATAGATCGCATCTAAGTGCAATATACGGTTTATTCTCGAATACGTCTAGGAGCGACTATCGACTAACGTTACCGCCGCCTGCGTAGAGGTTATAGTCGTAAATTCCGATTAACGTGCCGCTAACTCTATTAACTTCTGCCACCAGCGTTCGTTTACTCGAGCCGTAATACCCGGTTGCGATAATAACGGTTGTCAGCGAATCGATTTCCGGTCCGCGTGTTGTACCGACGCCGCTACCGCTAGTAGTGGTAGAAGTAATTAAAGCAAACTTAACATCACAGAAATACGGTCGGAATCGCAAAGTGGTAGTAATGTCGTTTGTGGTTTTTATATCCCAGTTTTCGTTAACCCCCATCGAGTCGTAAATTGGGTTGCCGCCCCAACGAACCTGTTTTTGCGTTAAGACTTGCCCGCCTTCAGTGATCTGTTCTAACTGAACAAACGCTCGGTTATCGCTACACTGAAACTGAAACGCGTGACGCAGATAATATGGTAGGCTATCAGCCCTATTCTCAAAGCCCGTTAGCTCTACTGCGGTATCTTTCACCGCCGTTTTAGCCGAGGCCCAGTCGAGAGTGCCGTTAGCAGCGATACCAATACTTGGGACTTTGTACTTAACTTCAAGATCGTAGTACTGTTCTTTTGGGTCGTAATTTAAGCCAGCAGTAGTCGAGAGATCTTCGTTGTTATCTACCTCAAACGTGGCAGTCTGCGGATACCTTGCGCTTGTTATACCGTAACGAAAAGCCTTACCGCTCAATGTCTGTATATCACGGTTAAACCGATATCTGGCTAACCCATCCTCAATCCCGGCTTTAGCGGCGTAGTACGCTAAAATATTATCTTCTTCGCGAGAAGATTGGCTAAACTGGACTAAGCTTATGCGCTGAGCCGCAAAAACGACCACTAAAACACCGCTAATGATCAATAGAACCATTAAGATACTGCTACCGGTTTTTTGTTGTTTAAATATTCCCCTCATCGCGATCCACCTGTTGTGATTGTTGTACTAACACTATAACACTTCGCTCGGACTTCTGCGCTAGTGCATATTGCTGTGATATCGATCGGCTTGAAGGTAAACGACAATCGTATAAACGGTGAGTGAGGCACAACTGGAGGATCTGGGACTGAGGCATCTTTAGGATTACTCCCAGAGAAAAATGGAGTACCGATTAAGCCAGTTTCTACTTTATATCCGTTAGAGAGGATTGACACCGCAGGTGACGACTCCGAACAGCTCAGCACCCGGGAATTACCTTGGGTTCGAACTGTACAGCCCCTATGCTCTTTTAGAGTTATATCACCTGTTGGCTCGACGTTAAAAACCTTGTAAACGTAATCGGTCGAGCGCGGATACTTCAACACGATCTTTAAACAACCGTCACTAAAATCATATCCGACAAATTCGCCGCCAGCCTGAACACAGTTGCCCTGCCCCTGCTCGTTCGTAATTTGTTCATTCAAATAGACGTATCTTAAGTCGTTAGTAATTCGATCTATTACGGAGCGCGCAACCTCCGTTCGGCGACGTGTCTCACCGCTTTTGAGCGACGAGGCTGCGCTTCGGGCAAAGATACCTAGCGTCAAGATTGCTAAACCAGAAAAAATTGCGACTGCAACTAATAACTCTAATAACGTGAAGGCTTTTCGTTTCTTTTGCATAGATTACAAATCGCCGACGCTTCGCCAATTTGTTAGCATCGTTGCGATGTCAGTAAAGCGATACTCACCGCGATCATTCCACAGCACAACTGAACGAACCTTAACAGCGTTGCCATCTAGAATTAACTTCGGACTGCCGGTACCAAGTCCTTCGCGATTAAGGCTTGGTCGTGTCAACAAGCAGTACCTATCGAAACGTAATTGATCAACAGTCGGCGCTTCCTGATAGCAAGTGGTTGCCGAAGCGTTACGTGGGCCGTCCGTGACAATTTTGGTTGTTGTATCGTCGCCGTTAGTATTGCAGTGCAATTTGTTGGTATTTTGATTCGCCGTTCTAATAGCTCCAACTGCTTCGACGCAGATAAATCGGTAGCCACGCAAATTCTCAGCTTGAATTTCGTCGCCAGTTAGCGGCGCCGGATCAAATGTGGCCGTTTTATACTCCAAAACATTTTTATATTCGGTCGGCAACGGCTGTAATCTCCAAGTAATCCCATCAGCGTTGGCTACTAAATAGTGCCAGCCGTAACGATCTGAGGTTAGGTTTGGCGTGTGAAACCAATACTGTTGTCCTTGGGAAAAGCCTTGTATCCTTGAGTTGTCATCACGGATCTTCGTGGCAAATTCGATACCTTCAGCCGCCCAGCGGTTTGTCACTGTCGTATCACTACTAATAACAGTTCCTTGGATAATAGAGTTGCTCAGCCCAACAACGGCTGCGGAAACAACAAAGAGTATGCCACCGGCAACCAAAACTTCTAAAAGCGTAAATGCCCGCTTCAATCTATTCATACTCCACCTGTACCCTCCCAGTGTAGTCATCTAATTTAACTTTTGCTCTTTTATCTTGGTAAGTCAAATGAAAAATGTCTTCTGGAAAGATCGGCGGCAGCTCCTGCCAAATAGTACCGGTGTTCCCTGGTCTTTCAAGAAGGAAAAGCTGCTGTGTAGGGGCTTTAAACGCGATAAAGAACGAGTCTTGGTCGTAAACTTTCCGAGACCGGGCAGTAAACGTCACACGTTGGACAAAACATGGGCCAGATTGTAACCGAGCTTGTGTTCTGGCAGCTAACGGTCTGCATGCAGCCGTGGTGGAGTTAGCGGGATACGAGATACGAACGATCGAGAAATAGTTGTTGGTATTAATGTTATCGAGCAGTATTGCGTAATAACCGACGTCATCGACACCAAGCGAACCGCTATTTCCACCTGTCTCATCGATTTGTTGCGTTGAACCGGATAGCAAACGCACTTCTTCGAGCTTTGCCTTAAACAACTCAGCATCGTTTGCAACGCTGTTTTTTGAGAGTGATCGATCGATATTGGGAATAATGAGCGCAATTAAAAGACCGATTATGGCCATAGAGATAATTAACTCAATTAAAGTAAAGCCTCGACGAACTCTTAGCCTAAAATCCCCTCTCATGTTCCTTTAGCGTAGCGAATTGTTCATTTGTTGGCTACGACCCGATGACGTACGTCGGAATGCCGATCAATCCAAGATACCAGGTAACTAGTTGATCACCCCAGAAAAAAGCGATTAACGCGCCGACGATCATAAACGGCACAAACGGTATCGCTGTTTTCAGCTTGGCTTGTTTACTAGCAATCGCCAGCGAGCCAAATAGGCCACCAACCAGAAAAGTGCTGACAAGAAACACAAAAGCATTCGGATAACCAACTAAGGCGCCAAGCGCCGCAGCGATCTTAACATCGCCCTCCCCCATCCATTTACCCTTGCTTGGGTAGACGATCAGCGCGATTGGCGCCACACCAACTAGCAGGCCGAGCGCCGTGTTCAGGAGCGAATCGTAATACACAACAGAGAACAGCACGGTCCCAACCAAGAGTATGTATGCCATCAAATCGGGCACCATCTGCTCGTAGAGATCGTGGAAGAATATTACAATCATCGCACCGACCGCTACAATTGCACCAATAAACGCAAGTACACCAAGTGGCAACGTAAAAATACCAGACTCGAATATCCGATTATAAAATACTACGATGAGTGCTGCAGCAGATAACTCGACTACCGGATACTGCCACGAAATCGGCTTGCGACAGTACCGACACTTCCCGCCAAGCGTAACGTAGCTCAATAGTGGCACCAGATCGTACCATCGTAGTTGCTGTTTGCAATGCGTACAGGCAGAGCGATCTTTTAGAATTGATAGCCATTGGTCGTAGCGATAAATTACAACGTTCAGAAACGACCCAAACACTAGTCCGAAGATAAACGCGATAATCGTACCAACCTCAACCATAGCTCTACATTACTTATTTCCGACGTAAAAAAGAAGAACCCATCCGGGTTCTTCTTTTTTTTAACTAAGTGTTTTTTAGTTCGGACCGCTGACTGTGAAGACTTTGCCAGTGGTTAACGTCAGGAAGCCTGTGCAGGCACCGATATCTAACGATGCAGCGCCGTCTACAACGTTAGAACCGTTATCAGTTGCGCTAAGCAGCGTCACACCAGCTCCCCACGCTGCATCAGATGAACAGGACATATAAGCGGTTGTTTGCGAATCATAATTCCAAGCCTCAGACGTCGCCCCACCACCTAAGTACGCATTCAACGATGCCCCTAAGTTGGCTTCGGAAATAGTACTTTCAGTCAATGACGGGTAAACCGGGTTTTGCTGGTCGGCCGCGTATTGTTCTACGGCCGTAGCAATATTTCTTAAGTTATTTTTATACTGGGTATCCTGTGCTTTTTGTCGTGCGCCTGAAAGCGAGACAATAATTAATGCCGCAAGAATACCAATAATGGCGATTACCACCAACAGCTCGATGAGCGTAAAACCTTTTTTCATATCCCTCCTAATTTCTAATATTTCAAGTTCGTTCTGAACTGAATCCAAGGGAACGTGTTCCCCTGGAATTCAAACCAGATTACTGCGGACCAAATGCCGTAAAGTACTTGGCAGTTGTTGTAGTGAATCCGTTCAGTGCGATACCACCGACCGTAGGGCCAGTTGTAGCAACACCTGCAACAACATTGGCACCGTTGTCTGAGGCGCTTCGCAAGCGTGCCCCGGCAGCCCAACTCGTGAATGGAGTTGATGCATTTGTTCGATACATAGTGTCTCCCGTAGTTGCACCGGTATAGACCGTGCCAGTACCCGTATTAAAGACAGTTGAGTTAGCACCGCCACCCATATAGTCGTCTAACGCAGCAACTAAGCCGGCGTTACTAAAGATGATCCCTGTCCCAGCTCCATGATAGACGGGGTTTGGCTGATCTAAGGCATACTGCTCGATAGCTGTGGCAAGGTTTCGAACATTATTCTTGATTTGCGTATCCTGTGCTTTTTGTCGTGCGCCTGAAAGCGAGACAATAATTAATGCCGCAAGAATACCAATAATGGCGATTACCACCAACAGCTCGATGAGTGTAAAACCTTTTTTCATATTTAGTTTCATTTCTCCTCCTTTTGGGAATATAAATGTGAACTTTCGTCGACCGCCCCTCTCGTTCTGAAAAGATCGGTGAAAGCCATTACATTCAATATCATTCTATCCATCTTGTCTGTCAAGCATTACTGAATAATATTGGCTAAGTTGTAAATCGGCACGATGATCGAGAACACCAGAAATGCTACACCTAAACCGACGATTACGAAGACAACCGGCTCAACTAATGCCGACATATTACGAATTGCCTGGTTGGTTTGTGCCTCGTAGAAATCCGCTAGTTTACCGAGAACTTGTTCTAGTTTACCGGTTTTCTCGCCAGCGGCGATCATCTCGGTAATCGTTGCCGGAAAAATTGGGTATCGAATAAGTGTTTGTGAAATCGGTGCGCCGCGCTCAACGTTTCTAGCAACCTGGTGCAGCGCCTCTCGGTAGACGATACTATCTAATACCAGCGCCACAGAATCGATCGCCTGAATAATCGGTACGCCGGCCTGAATAAGAATTCCTAGGATTCGAGTAAAACGCGCCATCTCAAGACTAACGATCAACGAATTTACTGCCGGGATCTTGAGAATAAAATTATTAAACCCTCGGCGACCTTCATCGGTTGAGATGTAACGAATGAATAGAAAAACTAGAATGCCTAATCCAAGAACGTAAAAGAACCAGTAGTTAATTAAACTATTAGTAATAAAAACTACGGTTTTAGTTGTCCATGGTAACTCTGCGCCCGACTCTTCGAATACCGATTGAAGCGCCGGAACGATCCGCGTAACCATAATAATTCCGACAACGATCATAGCGGCGATAATAAAAGCCGGATACATCAGCGACCCAATTACACGATTGCGAAAGCCGTAATCTCGCTCTAACTCTTCTGCCAGCAAGTTTAGGGCGACGTCGAGTTTACCTGAAGATTCGCCAGCGGCGACTACCGAGACGAAGACGTGGTTAAACACTTTCGGATGCTTTTCGACCGCTTCGGAGAGTTTGTATCCGTTTTCGAGATCGCGCAAAACAACCAACATCGCTTCCTGAAGCGCTTTGTTTTCGGTTTGCTCAGAAATAGAGCGCACTGCTTGAGCTAGCGGTAAGCCGGCGTCGAGCATGACCGCTAGTTGGCGCGCTACAAAGGAACGTTCCTGAAATGTGATCCGACCTAGCCAGTTATTGACGGTAACCGATACGCTCGATATCTTCCCCTCCTCTTTTTTCCTTAATACACCATCATCTTAAAGGCTTTTGGATCGATTGCCCAGGCCAAAGCGGTGTCAATTGTAATCTCACCGCGAGAAACCAACTCCGCCAAAACTTTGTCGAGCGAGATCATGCCTTCAGATGCTGAAGTTTGAATAATATTTGGTAACTGATGCGTCTTACCTTCGCGAATAGTGTTACGAACAGCAGAGTTGGCGATCATAATTTCTGTTGCTAGAACCCTTCCACCCTGCACTCTCGGTAGCAATCGCTGAGACACAACCCCTAACAAAACATTTGCTAACTGCATTCGAACTTGTTGTTGCTGGTGCGGCGGGAATACGTCGATAATTCTATCGGCAGTTTGCGCAGCTGAGTTAGTGTGGAGCGTTGTGAATACCAAGTGACCAGTTTCGGCCAGCGTTAACGCCGCTTCGATCGTTTCCAGATCGCGCATCTCACCAACCAGAACAACGTTCGGGTCTTCGCGCAAGGCTGAGCGCAACGCTCTTGAGAACGAGTTAGTGTCCGAGCCGACTTCTCGTTGGACGATCATCGATTTATTATGTTCAAACACGTACTCAATCGGATCTTCGATGGTAATAATATGCTCGGCGCGCTTAGCGTTAATACTCTGAACTAGAGCTGCCAATGTAGTAGACTTACCGTGACCCGTTGGACCAGTAATAATTACGAAACCTTGGCTCGGCTCAGCAAAGCGTTCGAGAATCGGCGGAACACCCAATTCCTCCATGCTTTTTATCGCAACGGGAATTAAACGAAGCGCTGCCGAGACATTACCTTTTTGATAAAAGGCGTTGGTTCGAAACCGCATCTTTTGATACCCGAACGAGAAGTCGAGCTCGCGACGTTGTTGGAGACGCTCAGCCTGCTCGCTGGTCATAATACTTAGCAGTAAGCGTTGCGCTACTTCCGGTGTAATCACGCCCGCGTCGGTGAGCGGAAACAGTTTACCGTCAATTCGGATCGTCGGCGCCAGACCGACCGTTATATGTAAGTCGCTCGCGCCCTTCTCGATAGCTGTATCGAGTAGTTGCTTCATCTGCGTGGTCATTGCCTCGGCCATAATTTATCCTCCTGGTAATTCTTTACTATCCGCGGTAGTCACTCGCATCACTTCGTCGATGGTTGTGATTCCCTTTAATGCTTTTATTAAACCATCTTGTGTCATAGTTATCATCCCCGCATCGATCGCCGCCCGTTTTATCTCTGACGCCGGCGCTTTTTTAACTGCGAGCTCTTCTATCTTCTCATTCATCGCCAAGACTTCAAATATTCCGATCCGTCCTCGATAACCGTTTGTACAGTTCGGGCAGCCTTTGCCGTGGTAGAAAGTCAATTGTTCGAGATCGAGATTTTTCAATTGCCCAGACGGGACTTCTGAGAGCTGTTTTTTAACAAACGTCTTTACGGCTGGCGGAATCTCAACTTTTTCACGACAGTTGTCGCAGACTTTTCGTACTAATCTCTGGCCAATTACGGCGTTTATTGAGGAAGTAATTAAGAACGGCTCGACGCCCATATTGATAAGACGTGGCAGAGCGCCCGATGCGTCGTTAGTGTGAAGAGTTGAAAGCACTAAGTGGCCTGTCAGCGCCGCGTGCGTCGCCATCGCCGCTGTCTCTAGGTCGCGAATTTCTCCAACCATGATGATATTTGGATCCTGTCGTAATACAGAGCGTAGACCCTCGGCGAAGGTGAAACCGATACCTGGCTTTACTTGTGCTTGGTTAATTCCTGGCAACTCGTACTCAACCGGATCCTCTAGTGTAATGATATTCACACCGGGCTTACTAATGCGCGAGAGAATCGCGTATAGCGTCGTCGATTTTCCTGAACCAGTCGGCCCAGTTGAGAGAATGACGCCGTACGGTTTTTTGATGTTGGCGATTAATGTGTCGAAATTAGAGCCCGTCACACCTAACTGTTCAAGCGTCATAATGCCTTCGCTTTTATCCAGAAGTCTCATTACAACCTTTTCGCCGTGTACAGTCGGTAGCGTCGACACACGTAAATCTACTTGGCGGCTGTCGATAACAACATCGAAGCGACCGTCTTGCGGAACCCGTTGTTCGTCGATCTTCATCTTGGCGAGAATCTTTATTCTTGAAATTAACGGCGCATGTAAGAACGCTGGCACACGGATAACGTCGTGGAGGATGCCGTCAATTCGATAGCGGACTCGCACCGTTTCCTGGCCAGACTCGATATGAACGTCGCTTGCCTTCATCCGAATCGCTAGAAACAATGTGGCAGCGACGATTTCCGGTACAAAACCAGTACGAAATGACTTAGCTAAATCTTCCGGGCTTGTCACCGGTTGTTTCAGTAATTTATCTAGATTTTGATCCTCGATAGTTGTCTGTTGTTGTTTGGCCAATTGCTGAAGTTCACTCGCCGACTCTTCTGTCGGTCGGTTAATAATATCGGCCGCCGAGATAGACAACCCTTGATCGCTCAGTTTTTGACTAACCGGCTTCTGTACTGGCTCACTAGCAGCTGGTTGAAGATTTTCGGTTGTAAGTTCAATTTTCGCATTCGGTTCAATAGTTATTTGTGAGGCTCGAGAGACTTCTTCAGCTAAACTTGGTGTTTTCGGTTTTGGTGGTTCAGCAACGATCGTTTCTTTTTCCTTTATTTCTTGATTTTGCTTTAATGCTTTTTCGGCCTTAGACTCTGGGTACTGCTCAAGTGCGGCGTTAAACGACTCTTCAGTGGTCTCGTGCCGCTGAACAAGAACTTTATTACGCTGCTCGATGTAACTTAGAATCTCACGAACATGGATATCGGCTGGATTCACGAGCGCTACTTTGATGAGCGGCTGTTCAAACTTACTCTTCGAGCCGTGCGAGCCAAATACAATTATCTTGTACTTTTTAGCCACCGCGTACGGCAGTTTGTTGAGCGTCTCAGGTGGGATCTCCATCCCCCGTAAATCAACCGTTTTTCGAGGTTCGACTTCTTTAATTAAATCTTCCTTATTAGTTGCACGCGGTGCTTGTTGATGCGTAATCTCGTGCGGTTGCACAACCGGTGGCGTTCCGAGTGATTCGATTGTTACCTGCGACTGTTCTGGTGCTTCAGTTTTAGCTTCGGATGTAGTTGGAGCCGGATGATAAATTTTATTAATCGCCGCCATCACTTCGGCCTCCGGTACAATAATCAACTGAATTCGAAGTCCTTTTTGTTTGCGAAGATTTAATAGCGCGTTCGGGGCGTTTTTCTGAAGAAACGCTGGCTCGCCAACTGCTAGTGTTAAAACATTTCCTTCGAGCTTGACGGCTAGTACCTTATACCGCCTGGCAACGTCTGCTGGAATTAAATTAACAACTGCAGGCTGTATCGGGGTATTGAGAATGTGAGAATACGGTAATCGGAAATACTCGCCGTATAGCTCCTGGAGTCTTTCTGGCGTAAAGAGTCGTTTTTCTAAAAGATACCGATCTACCTCTAGGATGTCTTTGCCGCGCAAAATCTGCTTGAAACCCGGCTTGATTAAGTTTCTGTTTACGAGAAAATCGACAAAATTTCGAGTGTTTACCGGACTAGGAGCCTGAGCAACATTTAATGGCATGCATTAAAAGTTCTCAAAAACATTCGTGCGACCGATCGTCGAAGGATCAACTGTTACTGGAACGCCGTTAGGCTTCGATAAGGCACGGACAGCTTTTGTTAGCTCATTATCCGACGAGAACATATTGGCTGGAATCGTCGGTAGTGGCTGTGCGACTTGATCGATTTGTTCCTTTTTCGGTAGCTGAACAATTACTGAAATTAAGAAACCAAGAACGGTAATAATGAGGAGTCCAACACCGATAATCGTATCTAACTTTAATCCCTTCATATTATTCTCCTTGATAGATTAGCCCGACTTGCATCGAGATCGATAAATTTCCGGAACTGTCTGAGGTCATGGATTGTGACTTGATAGTGGCAGTACGAACATTTCGAGCCAGCGCATCCAGAAACGCGTTTACCGATGTCAAATTGCCGCTAAATGAAATAGAGACAGGTACCTCGCCGCTGGCGGGTGCGCCAACACTGAACGAGCTAAACACAACTCCGGTGTTTGCGCCGATACTCTCCATCATTACCAACACCTCCGGGATTTGAGCCTCTTTCGGCATAGCTAGAAACAACGCGTCGAGCGTACTAGTTACGGCTTCCCCCTGTTGTTTAATTTGTTTTAGGTGATCGAGTCGTGTCTGGTACGACGTTACCTCTTCAGAGCGAGCCTCAGCCAATAGCGAGTTTTCAGAGAATTTTTTAATTTGCGGCCGGACAAGCCCGAACCAGCCCAGAATTGAGATTAGAATCAGAATCATTCCGATGTGCTTCATGCCTTTCATCGCAATCCTCCAGTATTAATTTGACCCGTCACTGAGAAAATTACCCGACGTGATCCTTCTTCTTCAGCGTAACCGTTCGATGCCAGCGTAACTCCAGTAAACGGCGTAGTAGCGGCCGGCGTGCCTTGGTTCCAAGCTACAATCAACTTCGCCAAGCTACTTAGGCTCGCCGTCTCACCGTCTAATTTAACGGCACCGCCATCAGCAATTGAGACCGACGTAACCCGTACATCTTTTGGTGTTACAGCGTTAAGTTGGCTGTAGAATTTACTCCATTGAACCTTACTGTCTAACGCTACTCGAAGTTTCTCGCTGCCGGCTAGAACTTGTTCAACTTGAGTATTAATTGTGGAATACTCCGGGGTGTTAATCTCGGCAGTTATTTGGTCGATTTTCTCTGTGTAGGTGTTAATTCGGCTTTTTTGGTAGAAGTTAAGTCCCATTATCAACGCCACTTCAACCAGTACAACAAAAAAGATAACACGACCGAATGTCTCGAAAGCACTAATCCCAGACTCTAGCGAAGCGATTGCATCTTGGGCGCGATTAGCTGGTTGTTGTTTTTCCTGATCCACAGTCCCCTCCTAAGTTTTTACTAGTTATTTCCAGATTACGGAGAAGAATTTTGCTTGTCAACGCCCAAAAACACCCTTGAAAATTATTGATGACTTGTTCGAGTCGGAATATAATTTACTCAGTACATTAGGAGCTCTTATGTTCACACATCCGTTCACCTTCAGCGTCCCCGTAGAAGTTCACCCTTGCAGTTGGGAGGGCGAACTCATTGAAAACCAGCACCTCGTCGTAGTTAAGTGTCGCAGAACAGACAGCACCCCGAGAGGAAAGGTTGGCTTCGTTCTGAACGATCGCGACATCCATGACGGTCGAATCAACGTTCGAAAGATCGCGCAGTCGCGAACAAGCGCGGTCGTCGAACCGATCGCTGAGTACGTTCCGCATCTCTGGGGACTTGTCGGCATCCCGCCGCGACAATTCCGAGTCCCTGCCGACTCACTTCGCCCCGAGTAGCCCTTCGGGGCTTTTTTTGCAGGGGTGACAGGATCTTCGCTTCGCTCAGCTCCTCACTCGCAATGCTCGTTCGTAGTCGAACCTGGTTCGCACCAGACACCCACAAAAACAAAACCCGCCAGAAGGCGGGACTTGTTTTTTGCAGACATTGTACGAAAAAATTCGAACAGAGTTGAAGGGCTGAACCTGTCCGCTCGCGCGGGCGCACCGGCGGGGGTGTGGGGGAGACGGAGTGC
>BOKZ01000002.1 GCA_016861245.1 Patescibacteria group bacterium
TTCGCAAATCAAAATCATCCTCCTTTGCGCTTTTGCTGCCAACCCGCTGTTGCAACACGACGCGCTTTGCGCGGGCGCAGACGCTTGCTTACCCTCCTCCGTCAATCACGACGAGTTTCTTGCCACATGTACTGATGTCATGAAGGGTAGATACGCGCGCAATGTTAGGTTGGGAAATTCAGCGCTCCCGCAATTGATGCCGCGTGAAATTGAAATTTTGAAACTCGTCGCGCAAGACTATTGCGATAGGGAAATCGCGCAGACCTTGCGCATCAGCGTCAATACGGCGCGCAATCACATGCAAAATATCTTGCGAAAATTGGAGGTGAGTAATCGCGAGGCGGCAGTCTGGCGGGCGAAACATCGCGGGTGGATTTGAGCGGAATCGCGTTTAGAAAAAATAGTGCATGCACTATTGATATTTGCTGCGAAAAGTTTGTATACTTGATGCAAAGGAGGTTGACCTATGCAAAAGCGGCGAAAGCTAATTTTACTATTGAGTATTCTGGGGATTGTCGGCATTGTCTTGGGGATGTGGCTGCAATCCGCTGCAGCGTTACCCGCCCCTGCCGCAAAATCTAATTATCGTATTCTCTACCTGGCGCCAGAACAGAATGGCTTGCAAGCATCGGAAGATGTCCCCGGGTCCTCACAAGCTTTGCAAGGAGAAGGATTTCAAATCGTTAGTGATTTTACCAGCATGAAAAGGCAAACAGAACAACAGCAGCCCGATGCAATTGTTTTACACAAAAAACTACTTGGCAAGGTCGATCAGAAATGGATCGCGCACCAATATCGCAAGGGAGTTATCGTTGCAGGCATTAACATCACGATGCGGGAACTGGCAACGTATGTGGATGATCCTGATATTCTGCAGGGTAACTGGACCGAAGATTGGCACAAAAAGCCCTATTATTCTTATGCTGGCAAGAAACCATCAACTGATGCATCCTCAGTCCAAGAATCATCGCGCACTGGACTATTTGCCGGAGCTATTACCAACGGCACAGATAATTTCGGAGCAAACATCAAGCCGTTTGTCTCCACCATAAAGCTTTCCATACAGAGTCTTGAACAACAATGACGGCGCAAGGAGACTATTCTCATGTTCTCACATCCATCTTACGTCAAACGCATCGGACTTGGTGTAGTTGTGTTTTGCATTGTCATCGCAACCATTCGCGTTGCTTCTGCAGAGAATAAATCTGTTACTCTTTGGAGTGGAATTGCAGGAACAGGCAATACCTTCGGTACTCCTGGAGAGTGTGGGCTTTACGGTGGAACTACTCGATCATATACGTCTACCTCTGCCAACGTGTACTATATGCAAACCTATAGTAAGCGGTACTCCACTCGGGATGGGGTTCACTTACTCAACCAAGACATAAAGTCTGCATTCAATACTTATAGCACGGCGCAAGCACTTGTACCCTGGCCTGACTGTTATTACAATTATCAAACCACTCGTCATGTTTGGCAGAGCGCCTCTGGAACGAGTGGCATCCGCAAGAACGCCTATACAAGCGCAACGGGATTTAGTTCGTCCGCCAAATGCTGGAATGGAAGTTTGTGCTGATCGCAGCGCGAAACAAGAGCCGCGCATTGTACTGTGGCTCTTGTTTACTTTACGCCAAGTTACTTTTTACAAAGTCATCCCGTACGCCACCCCATTCACCACAAAAATCACTTGATATCCCACTGTCACATACTCGTACCATTCGAGATGCTGTTTCAGCAATTCAAAGTACGGCGCGCTGAAGAATGATTTTTTTACTCTCGCCATAGTTTCGATTACGAATATTGAAAGACGGGCGCGCAAGTCGCAAACGCGCGCCATTGCATACCCAAACGTGTCGCGTATAATCACAACAAAATCGTAGGTCTGCCTTGTCTGTTTTTCGGGGAGATTTTTTGGAGGCATCATGGCTGGCGCCAAATCCACGCGCGTCTTGGTGATTGATTCGAGTTTTTTATTTTATCTAGGTGTTTCGCAAGCCCTCTCTACCAAGCGCTGGCAAGTCGTCGGCTGGGTACAAGATTTGGACTGTGCCATGCAACGCTGCACGACGGACGCGATAGACCTTGCAATCATCGGACATAGTTTGTCTCCGCGCAACGCGCTCGCCATTTGTCGCGCGCTGCAGCAGGCATTTTCGCAAATCAAAATCATCCTCCTTTGCGCTTTTGCTGCCAACCCGCTGTTGCAACACGACGCGCTTTGCGCGGGCGCAGACGCTTGCTTACCCTCCTCCGTCAATCACGACGAGTTTCTTGCCACA